>NZ_CAJJZH010000008.1:0-277873 GCF_905197545.1 Faecalicatena orotica | reverse complement strand
CTGTAGACTTTTGTTTCAAGGAACTGATGCAGAACCCCAAAGTCAGGAAGGGCTTTATTTCAGCATTATTGAACCTGTCTCCGGACGAAGTGGAAGACACAGTTCTTCTGCCCACGCTGCTTCCGAGGGACTCAGCCGATGACAAACTGGGAATTATGGATGTACGAGTACTGCTAAAAGACGGGACGCAGATGAATATGGAAATGCAGGTCAAATACTTTGAATACTGGGATGAACGCGCCATGTTCTATCTCAGTAAGATGTTTGACAGCCAGATCCGTAAAGGCGAGTCTTATGAAAGCCTGCAAAAGTGTATTCATGTAAGTATTTTAGACTTCATCCATTTTCCGAATGACAAAGAATGTTACCGCAGGATTCATTTCCGGGATGACAGCAGCTATGATCTATATTCCGATAAAATGGAGCTTCAGATACTGGAGTTAAAAAAACTGCCTCATGAAGTTAAGACCAGTCAGGATGTGCTTACATGGATGAAGTTCTTCAGTGGAAAAAGCAGAAAGGAGTTTCAGAATATGGCTAAGACAAACGAATATCTCGATGAAGCATACAATACACTGCTCAATCTGAGCGCTGATGAGAAGAAGCGGTTGGAATATGAAGCCCGGGAAAAGGCATTAAAAGATTATAATACCCAGATCAGCAGTGCTGAAAAGAGAGGACTTAAGGCCGGAGAAGAAGTTGGCCGTAAGGCTGGGGAAGAAATTGGCCGTAAAGCTGGTGTAGAAATCGGGAAAAAATTAGGAGAGCAGGAAGCTGAACACCGCACCCGTCAGGTCTTCAAACTATTCATGCAGGGTAAATCACCAGAAGAAATTGCGGACCTCTGTGATATCAGTATAGAAAAAGTCAGGCAAATATTAGAGTAGCCTGTACTATTTCAATTGCAAATATCCCCGAAATCGAAAAATACAAAAAAGGGAACAGACATCATCCGTCTGCTCCCTTTCACTTTATTCATATTCTTCCTGATTCCGTCTTAAAAATCCGGCCACGCCATGTAATAGTACTGACAATATAATCAATGATACCGCCGCAATCTTTCCCGGTGCAGATGCAACCGCTGCCAGAATCTGCCCCATAAATGGTACGGACAGTTCTACCTTTCCCAAAAGGTTACTATACTCGGTCGGCATGGCATCTTCCTTCGCATTCGCGTCACCCTTCGTTACGAACTTACCTTCTACAACCTGGTTCTTCACTACACGATGGGTAATAATCGCTCCGTTGTCCGTGGAACTATAAAACGCGATGACGTCGTCTTTCTTCACGTCCTCCGGTGCAATACTCTTCGTATATACAAGGCTTCCCGTAGGTATCGCCGGTTCCATACTTCCGCTGATAACTGTATATACCTCGTAACCGAACAGCCTCGGTACCGTAAGTGGCACACAAAGTACGATCACGATGATCAGTAAAATGGTTCCCGTTACGCTTAATACAGTGGCAAAGGTGCCTTTATGATTTTTACTTTGTCTATGGCGTTTTTTTCTACTCATTATTTAAGGTCTGTCTTTCCGCGCTTTTTTAAATAAATAATTGTTGATGCGATTGCAGCCAGGGCCAGTACTCCTACTACAATACCTACGACAATCGGTGCACGGCTTGTTTTTCTCTCTGCGTCGATGTTGGCTTTTGGAACTTCCTCATCGTCCAGATCCTGTAATGCCTGCGGTGTCTCTTCATCCGGTACTTCTACAGTTTCATCAGCCGGTGGTGTTGTCTCAGCAGTTCCACCTGTTGTACCGCCAGCGGCTCCTGCCGTGCCACCCGCTGCAGCTCCTGCTCCTGCGGCTGCTGTTCCGGCTGCCGGTGTAGCTGGTATCACTGTAACTGTTCCTGCCTGCGTAATTGTCGTTACTGTTCCTGTATCTGCCGGAACATAGATAAATGGAAATACATTCTCGGCTTCATTACTGCTTAGTGTCTTAGTAAGATTATAAGCCTGTGGCTGGTATCCGTCAATAAACTGATAAGCAACTACCGGCTTATCTCCTATATTACCATAAAAAGTACGGCTTGGCAAAAGTTCATTTCCATTTTCATCCTGATAATTTACAGTATAGGCTACCTGATTCCCTTTGATACCATATGCAATAACATAATCTGCATCACCTGTAACATCTACCCATAATGATTGTTCAGAACCGCCGCCATCTGTACCGCTCTGCCTGATTCCTTTTGCATAATATTTATCATCTAAAATCTGGGGCTTCATGTCAGCAAGATTAAGATCAAGATTTACCTGATCCCCATAACTAAGGTCCGATATAACCAGTTTATCCTGCCCGTTACTGAATACCCCGTGGTTACCTGCATACAATGTAATGGTATAAGTATAATCTTCTGCTGCTTTTACCTCTGAACCAAACATTATCTGGAGGGTCACTGCAAATAATATTGCGAGTCCAAGAAGGCCTTTACGTATTTTCTTTCCCGATTTCATACTTATCTGGACCTCCTTTTCTTATATTCAGCTCTTTCCTTATCTCTGTTCTTAATCTTCAGTAATACAATGATCAGAATGATCAGTCCTGCTGCAAATGCCGCTATTGACAGATAAAGGATCATGTTGGAACTGTCACCAGTTTTAATAATTGTGCTGTTCGTTCCCGGTTTTGTTACTGTTGTATCACCAGCCACAACCTCTGCTGCGAACGTCATCCGGAGCTGAGCCAGTGTATTCTGGTAATCATTTCCCTGCGTCTCGCCATCCAGTGTGACCCGAAGTTCGATGCTTCCTGTTTCTCCCGGTGACAGACGGTCCAGATAGAAGTACTCATCCAGTGAATCCGTTGCGCTATGAAGACCATCTGCATCATCTCCACCGACAGTATCACTGTTATAGATCTCTGTCGTCGTCTTTCCGTCCGGATGATTATAGTTTAAAATGTAAGTGTAGGCTCCGCCGTTTGCCGGACTGCCATCTTCCAAACTCTTAATGATTTCGTTGGACATATACCAGTTTGTATCTTTATTTGCCTTATTGACCAGTGAAAGCTGAATCAATGCTGTATCTCCCGGCAAAATCTGGTAAACACTGGCATCCAGATCAGAACTCTTAAAATTACTGCTCAACTTGTTACCGTCAAAACTGACCTGCCAGTCTGAACTTCCCGGAATTACCTCCGCGGCTGCTTCTATCGGGATGGCAGCGATCATGACCATAGCCAGAATAAAACCTAATATTCTTTTTCTCATGTCTCTCTCCTCCCTATTACAGACTCAAAGTTCCATCCGGAGATACCTTAACATCGACTCCCCAGGCACTCTTAATCGCATCCTGCGCGTTATGCGTCTGAACTGCGTCTACCTGTGCCTCAAGATTAAATGTTACCCCGTCATATTTATACGTTGTTGTAATTGTTGTGTATCCATTCTCAGACTTCACAGTCTCTTTCGTTGCCTGCGTTGCCACTGATCCGTCGATGCGGATGGTATCTGCAAAGATCGGCGCCTCTGCCCCGCCTGCAAGAATCCCTGAATAGTATAATACGGTACGCTCCTCAGTTGAAGCATTCTTATCTTCGATCCAGCCGTTGCCTGTAAGATTTAAATCAATCAGGTCCGGTGAAAGAGAAGTAACTTTCTTTCCGTCTTTCATCCAGCTCTTTACGATGCTGACACGGACATACTGGTCAATCTCACCCGTATTTCTTACCGTCAGCTCTTCCGGATATTTCTTTCCGAGCTGAATCTTTTCGTTCTCTCCAACCATATTGGCAAGGAGCTTTTCTGAAGTCTCATTACCATTTTCAACAAGTGCTACGCCAATCTCTGAAACTGCCAGATTCGCCGTATAGTTATCACTGTAATAAGAAAGTGCCGCGCTGGTGCTTCCCAGTGCACTGCCGACTAACAAAATGACTGCAAGCGCCAGTAAAATAATAATTGATTTCTGTCCATTCGTTGTTTTCTTTCTGCTTTTCATTATTTACCAGCCTCCTCTCCGCCAGATCCTGACCCTTGGTCGATCTTCTGTGACCAGTCTGCGTAAGGATTGCCGTCTGCATCGTACAGAACAGCTGCACACTCCTGAATAACTACTACATTAAAATTATCCTTAAACTCTTCCGGTACTGTAATCTTTGCATCAAGTACGGAAGTCTGGCCTCCTGCCGGTACGATATCACTGTAATACCAGTACTCGCCTTCGCCCTGGCTCCATGCAGTGCCATCCGGCTGGGAATAGTCAATAGTAAACTGACTTCCACAATACGCCTTCACACGTACATAGCAATCATTTGTTCCGGTATTTCCAATCACAATATGCTTCGTCCAGTCAGAAAAATCTTCTGTTATCTCTGTCTGTTCCCCGAGAGAAATATCATGACCGCCGGATGCCGACGCATTCGCTGTAAAATATGCCATGGCCCCGTGTATTGTCATACTCCCCGCCAAAATCACAGCTACTGCTGTCAGCCAGACTGTTTTGTTCTTCATCATTGTTTTCATAGCTTCCAGCCTCCTTTACTGCGCCGTCTATTCGACCGGCTTCTGGTTCCACTGCCATTCACCGTCTTCATATGTGAACTGGTTCTCTACTCCATAGCCGCCGTTGTTGCCATCATTATAAGTATTTGCAAATGCTACGCTGGCAATTGTAACATCTACTCCATTTGCTACGATTGTAGCTGTCTGGCTCTGTGCTGTTGTTAATTCATAGCTTGAGCCTGGATACACTTCTGTAACTGTAACTGTCATGCCTGCCGGAATATTCTCGACTATTAATGACTGCCGGCCTGCCTCTGTAAAAGTCATGGATACTACATTGCTGTATGTGTCTGTACCTTTTTCCCCTTCAATCGTAAATACGAAGGTTGCAGGTCCGAGTGAACTGTTGTATTCCGTAAGGTCCTTTATAATCTCCAGATTTCCCAGCCTTGGTTCTGCACCTATCTTGACAAGACTCTCTGCATCATATAACCACTCGTCATCTTCCGGCCTCTGTGATGAATAGTAGAGGTTATTCGGAAGAGAAATTAAATACGGGGTAAAACTGTATTCATACTGGGTACTTGATACGGTATCCATCATAACCAGATACATTCCTGTTTCAAGTCCTGAAGCAACTCCTTCTCCAGTAGTCCGGTCAATTACGGCCTCCTTTGCCGGAATCTTTCCATCTGTATTCGATGCTGCTGTGGCAGCCGCTGCTTCCCAGTCTGCATTATCATCCTGTGAAAGCGCCTCTATGTCTACTCCATAGCTGTTGTCAAGCATTGTAAAATGTCTTGACTCCGATACAGATGCGATTCGGTAAAGCTTAGCCGTAATATCCGGTGCATTGGAATCTGTCCGGTATACACTATCCGACGGTACTGTCAGTGTCAAAGAACACTGCTTTGTGATGTCGATCGCATCTGCCGCATTGATATCTGTCAGTGACAATATCGGTACAACTAAAGCGCAAATGAGAACGAATACCTTACTCTTTTTCATAAATTCTCTTATCTTCACTTCTTACCCTCCTCCAAGTCTTCTTCGGCCAGCTTCCTGCGCGGCCTGAATAAATGTTTCATAAGAACTATTATTAATGCAGTGACTGCCAGACCAAGTAATAAGAACAGCATATAATAATTCTGGATTGCCTGCACCATGGTGTCTACCGGGGTGCTCACCAGCTCTCCCTCATAAGGTACCCGGTGTCCCCGCACCAGAAGGCGGTGCGTATTCACCCCATAAGGTGTACAAGTAAATAATGTGACGTAA
This sequence comes from Faecalicatena orotica, assembly GCF_905197545.1. Classification (NCBI taxonomy): domain Bacteria; kingdom Bacillati; phylum Bacillota; class Clostridia; order Lachnospirales; family Lachnospiraceae; genus Faecalicatena; species Faecalicatena orotica. Next base: position 272,143 of record NZ_CAJJZH010000008.1, on the reverse strand, counting down.
TCCTGACCATCCTCGATCTGCAGTGCCTTATCGAGTGTTTCATGGTCATCTTTATCAACCATCGGAAGTATCTGGTCTACTTCATATGCCAGGTCTTCATCCAGTATGTGGAGATAAAATCTGTCTCCCTTTTTCATCTGGTCGATATCGGTAAACAACTTAGCTGCCGGAAGTCCCCTGTGTGCCGACAAAACACTGTGTGTGCTCTCCCCGCCAATCGGGAGCTTCGTCCCGTTCATGTGTCCGACCCCGGTCTGTAAAACCTCGTCTGACGTCCCGTGGTAGATGGAAAGCTTTATGTTAATCTTCGGGATGGAGAGATATCCCATAATCCCGTTCCCTTCCACGTTCAGGACTTTCCAGTATTCCGTATCTTTAATATCAGTGAGTTTTGCATCTGTATTAAATATATCACCATAAATATTGTTACTGTCAAATGTGCTGTTGAAACTTCTGGCTGCTTCCCATGCCGCGTCAAAATCCTCCGGTTTCATCTGGCTGATCGCTTTGTCATAGGTCGAAATCAACTTTTGCTGCCTGTAAGTATTCCATTGATTAGATATTGTGGGATATACAAGAACTCCAAATCCAATCAGAAACAGCAATCCAAATAAAAATGTCGTTATCTTACGTTTCATCTTTTTTCCTGCGCTCTCTTACATACATTACTCCAATCAATACCCCTGTAATCAGAAGCCCTACAATTACCCACAGAATATAATTTGTCTCAAGACTGATGGATGACTGGGTCTCGTCTGTATATTTCTCTTCATATGGAACCCTGTGTCCACGGACTAACAGTCTTTCTGTGTTTACACCGTATGGGGTGCATGTGAGAAGAGTCATCAGGTCTTCCCCGTCTTCGACGTTCAAATCGGAAGTATCTTCCGGCTTCACAACACTGATCTTATCAATCTCATAGCAAAGAGTATCATCCAGTACATGAACCATAAAATGATCGCCCTTTTTCAATTTATCTAGGTCTGTAAACAATGTCGCACTCGGCAGTCCTCTGTGGGCTGATATAACACTATGTGTATTCTCTCCGCCTATCGGAAGGGAACTTCCCTCCAAATGTCCTGCTGCATTTCTCAGGACCTCTTCTGATGTGGTATGGTATATTGGAAGTTTTACATCAATTTTCGGTATTTCTACCAGTCCCATTATACCATCATCCGTAATATTCAGACAAGCCTCATAAGCGGCATCCTCTTCGGACTGGGCATCTGCTATTGCAAAAGAGTCCGGAAGTATCATCGGAACAAGCGCTTTATTGTAAGCATCTGCCTTTTTCCACTCCTTCTCATAATCAATCTGTCCGGCCGCCTCCATTTTAGAAACCTTTTCATCATAGCTGCTGATTAATTTTGACTGTCTGTATGAATTCCATTGATTCGCTATAGTCGGATACAGCAGCAAGGACAACCCTATGACAAAGATGGCTACTATTATAATGTTATGATACTTTTTCTTCATATGAGCTCTCCTTAATGCTGTATATAAAATGCAGGGCGGGCGACTCCCCCGCCCTGCAACAAAATTAATTATTTGTTATTTTTGCGGCGTGATGCAAAAAACAGTGCTGCTGCAATTATCATGATCAGGCAGCCGCCAATTGTGAAGATAGTTGTACCGATACCACCTGTTGATGGAAGGGAGGAAAGTTTAGTATTCTTAATAGTAGTCTCGTTTTTATCAATCGTAACCGTTCCATCATTTGCTACATTGAATGTAGATGTAACTTTACCATCAATTGTAATTGTCCAAGATGCTAATTTACCAGAAATAGTATCAAATGTAGCTGCTATTTTAACTACAAATACATGTGTATTAATTGAATATCCATCTGGTGCATTAGTCTCTTTTAAGTAATAAGTTCCTGCTGCTAAGCCTTTCATGTAAATCTGGCCAGCTTTATCTGATAATGCTACACCGTCAAAAAGAACATTTCCGTCTTTATCAAAATTTTGATATACATTTTCGCACTCTGCATCTTTATAAAGTGTAAATTCTGCACCCTCTAAAGCTTTTGAATCAGTATCCTCTCCAATTTTAGTAAGAATCTTATCTGTTCCTGTTGCTGAACCATCAATATCAAATGTGTAAGTATATGTTTTGTCTTCTTTTTTACCAGTATTTCCATCTGTGTTAGAATCTCTTGTAAAGTCAAGTACTACATTGTTATTATTATCTTTTTCATTAAGTGCTGCATTTTCATTCAATATTGCACTATAAGAAATAACAATTTCTTTACCTACATAATCATTCAGTGTGTAACCACCGTTTACAACAAAGTCAACTGTAATTTCCTGCCCTTTTAAGAAGAATGAATAATCTTTTGTATCTTCTAATGTTTTAATTACTTTATTATTTTCTACAACATCAACCTTTAAATTACCAGCATAAGTCAGTCCAGCGGATAATGTATCAACTACATTTAATCTAGGATATAATCCACCATAGTTTGGAACTGGGGAAATTGATACATTATAATTAATAGTATCACCTATGTTAGCACTATTTCCTTTTCCATTCTCGTCATCAGCTATTGTCTTCTCAATTGTAGGTTCATCAGTTTTCTTAACCCATGCATTTCCTTCGGTAATTGTATCAGTTACTTCTACTTTTCCGTCTTTAATAACATTACCATTCTCATTTGCATAGTATACAGACGCAACTACTTCATTATAGACTGTTGCTGTTGATCCCTTGACAATAATAAGATACATACCTACCGGAACTTCAGCAGTATAATCATCTCCTGAAAGTTTCAACTGATAAGAATCAGTTGGTAATGTACCTGCTGCAATAGCTGCTAATTCACTTTGTGTTGGATTAGCAATATCTCCTAAATTATAAGGGTTACTGTAACCAGAGAAATTTTCATTAGTATCATATTGTGCTTTTACAATTGGATACGCTGTTACTGATACAGCCTTTTCATCAATTCCTTTTACAGTAATAATTCCTGTGTCATCAGATGTTCCAACAACACCATCATTACCTTCTGCTGCGAATGTCGTTACACCCATTCCCAATACCATAGCCAATGTCAAAAACACTGCTAGGACTTTCTTAATTTTACTCATACTTTTTTTCTCCTTTTTCTTTTTATTTTGTTGAGTTACTTTCTTTTCTGTGCTGGCAGCGCTTTTACGTGCTGCCAGACGAGACAAGAGTTCTTGTTAAATTATGAATTATTTCGATAATCCAACCCCCCTCTTGCGTTTGTTTTTATATAGGGTCAGTAGTCCTGCTAAGCACATTAGCAGCGTTCCACCAACGGTATACCAGAAGATTCCTGCGCCTCCGGCTGATGGAAGATCATATACAGGAGTATTTTCAAATTTGAAATATACTGTTGTATCATCCTGTACCATATTACCTTCTATCACTTTATCGCCGGATTTAATTGATTTTAAATCACCATTCTTTGTTATTTCAAGTGTCCATTTTTCTGTACTTACTGCATAACCGACCGGAGCTTTTGTTTCAGTAAGTGTATAGATACCTGCGGCCATTTTTCCTTCTAATGCTGTAGTATAATTCTCATCTGTATACCACTTAATAACTCCATTACTATCAGATTTTCCATAATAGGTTTTGGCATCAGATGCTAACTCAAACTCTGCATCTGGAAGTACTAAATTATTGTCGCTTGCACTTACTTTCTGAATATCCCAGTTATTATACACTTCTTCATTTGTATAAGTAACCTGGCCGAGAACTCCATTTTCGTAATCTTTCTGAGCAATAACATCTTCACCGTCTTTGTTGTTTCCAAGTTTAAATGCAACTGATTCAGATTCAGAGTTTGTGCTGCTTTCGCAATTTGTTATATCATCTATTACAAATGCTTTAACTGAATAGCCATTAGATACAGACTCTATAACTTCATATTCACCACGTGGAAGTTTCTTCAGTTCTTCACCTTTATAAGATGCACTTGTTTTACCAGCTGGAATAGTTATTGTAACAGTTTTATAATCAGAACCATCTTTATTTATTTTAAATACAAAGCTCTGATCTTTATTAGATAACTTATCTAATATTTTTGTTATCCTGATCTCACCAGCGATTACATTTACAACATATTCACCGTCTGTAACCAGTTTGTTAGTTTTTGGATTCAGTTCTGTACCACCGTTTGCTGCTGGAGGATTGACTCCGTTAAGCTCACTCATCACCTTTCGTTCAGCTGTTGTGTACGGGATAAACTGAACTTCTAATTCGTATGCCTCAACCCGCTTACCATCTTTATCAACCGCGTGTTCATTCATGTTACCACCCGGATTGTCAGATAACTTGTAGGTATATACGAAATATCCAACTGCATCTTCTGTATTCGGATAAATATATTCTATAGATTTATCCACTCCTAAGGTGATTGTTTGCTTCTCTTGTAATTCCTTCTTTTGGCTTTCAGTTAACTCTGGAAATGATGGTTTGCCTGTATTTGTAGTTGTTCTATTGTCAAGTTCTACAATACTTAATGTATCGGCCAATTCTTTTGCAAAAGCTGCCGGATTGATTATATCGCCCTTATATATAGTGGTTTCTTTATTATCCATATCCAACTTAAGAAGTTTTACATTAACCGATGGCTGCGGAAACGTCTTTGTTGTAGTTTCATCAACATATATTCCTGATGAAGCCCCATTTGTCGGAACCATGTTACCGCCGATAAAGTCATCCTTTGCCTGAATTTTAAAGCTTGCTGACCAACCATTTGATGTAGGGTCTTCTGAATCTTTGTTTCCAATAATTGCAGAATCACCAGTCCACGTTATTGTTGTAGTACCATCCTCATTTTCCTTAATTGTTACATCTTTGTTTTTGCTAAGAGCCTCCTTTGATTCATCAGTAAGTTTAAATCTAGCATCGATTACATCAACAATTTTTTCAGCATTAACTTTGAACAACTCTCCAATATTTCCTGCAATATCATTAAAAATATCATTTAGACCATCTGTATTATCAGTAGTATAGGAATATATCCTACCATCTTTTGGTGGAGTTGCAATATAATCACTTAAGAAATTCTTTGCATACGTCCCATTCCAACTATGGTCTTTATGACCATATTGGAAATCTGACGGGTCTCCTTCGTTCCAGTTAAAATAGGAGTTTCCTAAATTATAACCAACCGTATATAATGTAGCTATTTCTTTGACATTTTTAGCTTCATTCACTGCATGATTAGCTACCATACAATTGAAACTACTACTAGAGGAGCTGTATCCTGGCATTCCATCTGTAAAGAATAGTACATATTTGTTATCATACTTAGCCTGAGTAGTCAGAATACTATTAGTAACTTCTAAAGCATCCCCCATTGGAGTACCGCCATAATGACTCTTATTGTTAATAAATCCAGTTAGCTTGGAGATATTATCATTACTATTTAATTGATAAAAATCACTTTGGCTAGTTGTTCCATAGTCTCCTTCATCTCCCTGATACCATACAACAGCTATTTCACTTATTGAGGAGGCATCTTTTGCTGATTGAATGAAACTTGTTGCAGCAGACTTAAGCTTTGTCATACCACTACTTCCCATTGAACTACTTGCATCCAATACAAGTACGATACTAGCCCCTTGCGCTGCTGTTCCTTCTTCTCTTCCACTGGTAGATGCCGTTAAATCAATCTGGAAAATTCTATTATTTTCATCAACTACTTTTACAGTTTTATCATTTGTCAAGTGTTTTACTGCTTCTTCATGTACTGTGTAATTGACTATTTTACTATCTTCTACTAATTCTCCTCCTGATGTATATAGCTTTGCTACTACCTTGTCTTTTCCTGATTTTTCAACCTTTACTTTCCATTCAGCATTTTCTTTAGCATAACCGCTAGCAGGTTCTGTCTCTGTTAATGTATATGTGCCTTCTGTTAAATTCTTAAACGTAACTGTTCCGCTTAAATCAGAGGTTGCTTCATATTTTTTTGAAGAATCCTTATCACTTACAAGTAAGAATTTTGCACCACCAAGTGGCTCACCTGATGTATTAACTTTCTTGAAAATAAAGTCACATTTAAGACTACTTACCTGTACTACTGGTTTTTTGTACTCAGCATTTTTTACCTGATCCTCTGTACTTACTTTGTAAGATACTGATGCACTATCATTTGAATAGAAACCTGGTTTTTCAGAACTGGTTGCATTTCCTACTGCATCTGTGTTTAAATCTCCTCGGTCTGGATATTTTCCATTTGCAAAATAATCGTCTTTTGCCGCTTCACTTGGAACAACATCAAAACTGATACTGTAAGTCACACCATCTGCTAACTCGGCATTTTTAAGTACATTTAATGTAACTGTTTTTTTATTTTTATCCAACGTATATGTGTAGCTGCTTGTTGGAAGATTACTAGTATTTCCATTTTTATCTGTCTTTTGTACTTTGACATTAGGTTCATCAGCAAAGTCTACCCATTGACTTAACTTATCAGTAATAACAACATTCGTATAAACAGCTTTTGTAATTTCGTCAGCAATCTTTTTGAATTCTGCTTTCATTGTATCGGCATTTGTTCCATGAAGAACTTTTCCATTAATGGCAGTTGAAAAATTAACACAATTCTTTGCACTATCGTTAGTAGTTGAACCGCTTGCATTAACGACATATGCTCCATTTGTCGATGTTAAAACTGGAGAAGAATTCCATGCATTTAATGCGTATTTATAATTATATCCTTGTTTGTCTGATGATCCTGTTCCCTCTACTGTTGTTGTGCCTGTTTTATATCGATATGTTGGAGAACCATCCGTTAAAAAGATCACATAACTCTTATTTCCGGGATTACTATTCTGTCGCGATTTCAGAAGATCAGCACCTTCTTGAATTCCTGCCTGCCAGTTCGTTCCGCCATCACAATCATTATAACTCAGTTGAAAATTAAAGTTTTTAACCGACTGCCATTTTCCATTGTTCCATACACTGCTATTCTTACCGAATGTAACTGCTGCAAGATTAATATCCGCATCTGCATTTCCTAGTGCACTTTTCAGTTCACTAATTGCATCATTTACATAATTATATCTATATATAGTCCTGCCATAACTAGATGACACCTCATCAGCCATACTTCCAGATCTATCTACAATCAATAAAATATCTATCGGTGTTGTTTTTCCTAATCCTCCTGTAACATCAAGTGTTAAAGTATAATCTTCATCTTTTTCATTATATTTGATGTACTTACTATGATCAGGTGCATCTAAAGTACTTGTTGAACCACCTCCGCCTGAACTGCCATCATTACTACTTTTGTAGTAGATCATATATATATTATTACTGCTAAAATCATCATATTTATTAAAATTTGCATTTTCACTATATTGCCAGCCACTTCTATACCTTATATAATAGTTGGTATAGTCAATGTCGCTATCACCATCCTTACCCTGACTATTTCCCAGCCTTGTCTTTAAAAAAGTATATCCTTCAATATCCTGCTTATAAGTTTTTAACTGAGTTGCACTACTTATTTGAGTTTTAGATGGATTCGTTGTCTTATCATCTGATATTTCATTACCATCTGTATCAATATAATATAGTGTCATTTTCTTTGCAGAAGAACTTCCGGTCCATGTAATGGTATACACTGAAAAACTATCTGTAACAAACTCGGCTTTTTTTACTTCTGCTGAATCTGTAGTTTCGACGGCTGCCTCTGTCTTACTATCAGCCACCATGTCAACAACATCTTTGACTTCACCCTTTTTATCTTCTTCCAAATGAAGTACTGTTACGTCTGCGTCCTTAGCTTTCTCTTCGTCTACCTCTTCCGGCAGGACTGCTTCTTTGTAATCCATGACAACTTTGACTTCACCATTTGGTTCTACCTTGTTGCCGTCCGCATCTACAAAGCTGATGTCATAAGCAAGGAATCCGGCGATATCGTATTCTTCTTTTTCTGCTTTTTCCTGAAGTTTTTCTTCTACTTCTTTATACTGATCTTTTGTGTCTTTCTCGTCTTTCTTGATCGGTACAACCTGAAGTGTTGAACCTGCAGGAATGATTCCTTCTTTTTCTGCTGTTACTGTAATTGCTACTTCGTCATCTTCATATTTAAGTGACTCAGGTTTATTAGTTTTCTCTTCTTCTTTATTTTCCTGATTCTGATCTGCTGCTTCTTCCTGAGGTTTCTGATCTTCTACATAACATCCGTAGATTGTAGAGCGTCTGCCTTCCATCATGATCTTGTCTGCCAGATTATCTTCTTTTAAACTGATTTCTGAAAGATCATAATCATCGATGTTGTCTATGCTTTCTCCAGCGTTCTGTAACTCTTCGATCTTATCTGACTTCTGAGTAATCTTTACGATCTCTGCTTCTGCATTTCCTGCAACTGAGTTTGCTTCATTGTAATAGAAGGTTGTTGCTTTCTTTGTATCTTTGATCTGGAAGTTGTTCTGTTCAAATGTGATCTTGATTTCTTTTCCCGGTTCAACCTGTTCGCCGTTTACTTTAAAGATTACATTATATAAGAAGTAATTTCCAAGAACGTTTCCTTCTGCTACTGCTTTGCTCATGAGCGCTTTGATCTGCTCTGTTGTGTCGGCTGCCGCGTAAGTGACTTCCATCGTTACGTCAGCTGTGTTGGCTTCAAATGTTCCTTCTTGAATATTAGCTGTTACTTTACAGACTGTTTCACCATTCTCACCTGTCATTACCTGGCTTAATTCCATCTCATCCTGATGAGGGGCTTCCGGTTCTGCCGGCTGTTCTGCCGGTGTCTCTTCCTGAACCTCTGGCTGTTCTGCGGTGGATGCATCCGGTGCAGGTTCACCTTGTTCTGTATTCTCTCCGGTATCACCTTCGGCCTGCTGGGTATCTTCTGCTGTCTGGCCGTCCAGTTCCCCGGTATTGTTCGTTGTTGTATTTTCTTCTCCTATATGACTAGCTCTAAGCGGGCCGCGGCTGTTGAATGCTACACTGATAACCAGTACCACTACCACGAAAAACGCGAGCCATCTTTTCAATAATTTCATAATGTATACTCCTCCACTTCTCAAATACACGTTTTTCTCATTCTATTTAGGGGTTACAAATTTAACCTATTCACCTAACGCTCCGTCTATCAGCTTGATCAGCTCTAACGCTGATCTGAAGGGAACTGTCTTATCTTCGTCCACCCATGTTACCAGTCCCTGCCAGCTGCTGTGCTGACGCTGCTGCACCCGGATAATAAAAGTTCCTTTATCGCCGTGCTGTTCCAATAGTTCTTCATCTTTCATAACTTTTATCATCCTCTCCTTCTTATTTTCATTCTTTTTAACTGCACGAAATGTTCTGTCTTCTGTCCCCGGAAAAGGGAAGCTGATACTATTAAAGAAGTCTTCCATATAAAATATCATTTCTTCCAGACTATTTAAGACTTCCGCATCTCTCTTGTATGCATGATACAAACGTCCCGATGTTTTACCTTCTTTATAATCATCCACACAAAATACAATTCCGTTGCGGGCCCCTATATAACTTTGACTCTTCTTCAATGTATATCATGCTCCTTTTCATGCCTTTAGTTTCTATACTATCTATATCATAAACACACTTTAACATTTTCAGAAACAAAGAAACAATCAAAAGAATTTACAAAAAGGGGTTTTTTACAAGTTTTTTATTGTTTTTTATTAATTTCAGAATGGACAGGTGGTTTTTAAAGGAACAGCTTGTATGGTGATGGCTATTCATCCTTACAGAACTGTTCCCCCTATATGCCATTCTTAACCCTGTTATTTAAAGAAGCTGTCCTGCTGTTTCTCCGTGAAATACTGAAGCGGGTCAACTGCGGTTCCGTGCTCTTCCACCTGGAAGTGAAGGTGGTTGCCTGTGGACTGTCCCGTTGTACCGGATAATCCGATCTGCTGTCCCTTCTCTACTTTCTGTCCTTCTTCTACGAATACTTTTTCATGATGCATGTATTTAGTTACGAGTCCGTTTCCGTGGTCAATGATAACCATGTTGCCGGCCGTTCCTGCTTCTCCGGCAAATGTGACGGTTCCGGATGCTGCTGCGTAAGTCGGTATGTTATACGTTCCTGTTCCAAGATCAATGCCTTTATGATAGGTTCCTGCTCCTGCAATAGGTTCCTCTCTTGAACCGAAGTCACTTGATAAGAGTGCTCCCGGACACGGGTTTACAAATGTTCCGAGCATATTGCTGAACTCGCCCAGTGTCATGTTATCAAGTCTGTACAAGTCATACTGCTCCATCTGTCTGATCAGTGACTGTCCGTATGTCAGGCTGGTTGCCCAGCGGCTTCCTATCTTCATTGCAAATGTGTTTGCATCAGTCACACCTAAGGTAAGGTCCAAATAGACTTCCTTCAAAAGATCGGTGCGGTCCTCAATACATTCCGTGTAAGTATCATATACCCGGAAACCGGATACGATCGTGTAGAGGGATCCGTCCTTTGACTGTTCCCCTGTGATCATATCGACACTTCCTGCCGGTCCTGTTCCTTTGATTCCGAAAAGGTTGTTGTACTGGTATGCCAGATAAGATAACCCTTTTCCGTCTTCTCCGCCCGGTCCGTACTGTCCGAAACCTGACTCCTGGATGATCTGTGCAATTGTTACAGATGCCGGATACCCTGTTTCATCCTGACACTTCAATGCTGCTACGATCATTTCCTGTGTAATAAAGGACGGGAGTCCTTCGATTGGAACTGATACGTTATACTTAATCTTCTCGCTGTCATCTAAGAAGCGGATAGAAGCTGAATAGCTGTTTACCGTACTCTCTTCATATGTACCGCCGCCTGCTGTTTCATAATAGGAATCATCAGAAGCCCCGCCGTTATCTGAAGGGGGTGTCTGGACCGGTTCGTTTGAACCGCCGTCATCAGGCTGTACGTCGTCTGTTACACCATTATCAGTATTCCCATCATCCGGTTTCTCAGTTTCGTTCTGGTCACCGTCCGTATTTCCATCATCAGGCTTCTCAACTTCATCCTGACTTCCATCTGTATTTCCGTCATCAGGCTTTTCCGTTCCATCCTGCTCTCCGTCAGGCTTTCCGTCATCAGGCTTTTCAGATTCTCCCTTGTCTTCGTCCGTCTTACCATCGTCAGGCTTTTCTGTTCCGCCCTGCTCTCCATCAGGCTTACCATCATCAGGTTTTTCCGTTCCGCCCTGTTCTTCGTCTGTCTTACCATCATCAGGTTTTTCCGTTCCGCCCTGTTCTTCGTCTGTCTTGCCATCATCGGGCTTTTCTGTTCCGCCCTGCTCTCCATCAGGCTTTCCGTCGCCAGGCTTTTCTCCCATACTTTCATCTTCTGGATTTGTCTGGTCAGTATTCTCTGTTTCAGTCTCCTGATTTTCGTCTTTCTTATCTTTATCCTTGTCTTTATCTTTTTCCTCATCTGACTGCCCGTCAGTATGTTCCGCCCCGTGCTGTTCAACTGCATTATCCTGCTCTAAACCGAAAGTCGTCTGTATCTGGCCTGCTACGATGCAGATACTAATTCCTAATATAAGTACTACTTTTTTTAACTTCATAAGATACATCCTCTCCTTAATTGTCTGTTACACTGCAACTACAATCTGAATTTGAAATTAACATTTCACCCAAATATATACGTATCCTCAATATAATAACATCTTAACAGACTCATAGTCAAAGGAGCAATCAAAAAAATGTTGTTTAAGCGGTATTATTAGGTTTATTTATTGACTGTATTATTAAAAAAATTTCCACAACTGTATTTAAACAGAAGTGGAAATTTGTATTCATATATTTACTTTACGTCTGCTTCCTTCTCAAAGACAACGCTGTTAACATAGTACTGCACGCCAGTTCTCTGCCTGCCTACGAGGAAATTGTAGTTAATACGTTTCTGGACGATTGCGCAGCTCTCGAGAGTTGTATTTACGAGAAGTACCAGATATTGCCCTCTCCCGTAGCGGTTCACAGCATCGCCCCTGCGTATGGACTTGCAGATAGCGTCTCCCAGTCTGCCCGCCAGCTGTTCTAACTGCTCTCCACTCTTCATCCGGTTACCCTTGCTGTCCACGATCGTACAAAGCATCAGATAAATCGACTGTCCGCTTCTCTCTGCCATGCGGTTCACCATCCGGTAGATTCCCTGAAATACCGGATAAGAACACATATATCCTCCCCGGATTTCATCCTTGTCTTCGATCAGTTCTTTCTGGATATTATCCAGCAGATCATACGGGTGCAGCATCTGGTCCCCCAGCCTGTCGAGAGAACTCATAAGCTTCTGTGAAGGGCGGATTCCCCGCTCCTTGAAATATCTCTCTACCGTCTCTGCATACAGGTCACTTGCTTCTTCATAACATCCCATACTGATCAGGGCATCCATCGTAATACTTTCCCAGTCTGAGAATGGTGAAATCGCTGTCGCATAGACTCCCAGTTCCTGGAGCTGAAGGTAATCTTCCTTTTCCTTCAGTATCCCGGCAGCCTCCTCTACGCAGGTACAGAACTGGGCACGGTATCTTCTGGCCTCGGATGCAGCCCAGAGTACCCCCGCATACATGATCAGAAATTCACCCGTGTAACAGTGGCATGCATCAAGTAAAAGCTGAAGCCTGCAGTCAATATCCTCCTCATTCAAGGCCTCCTGATATAAACGGTCAAACTCTGACGCATCTTCTATCACAGGAATTTCTTTTGTCCAGTAGAATGTCCCTTTTTCAAGATAAATATAATTTACCTCGGGAAGACCTGCGTTTTTTAACTTATTCTTAGCATTATAAATTACACTCTGCATTGTGTGGTGAATATTCTTGATGTCCCTGTCCCCAAAAAGCATCTCCTCCAGCTGTTCCCTCGGCACACCTTCCTTGCGGTTATGCAGAAGAATCTGCATAAGGTATGCAAATTGTGTCTCACTTACTTTCTTGCCGAGCAGAGAATTTCCTTTGTACGTAATCGAAAAATTACCGAACATCTTTACATGTAATGCGTTGTCTTCCAGATCTTTTGCCATCTTAGTCATATGCCTTTCTCCCTTAAAAATACTAAGAAGTCCTATCCAGAAATAAACTACGCTATTTCCAGCGGTACGGCCGTCCTGCAGGAATTTTGCCTGAACTTTTATGCCGCCCTTCTCGATGATTGTTACCGGTTTATATTATATTACCAGTTTTATACATTATATCTTTTACTCTTTGGTGAGTCAATAACAAATCTGCACTTTACGTAAATGCAAAAATATGAGCGCAATCAAAACACATTTTGTATTTAAATTTGTTTTATATTTTTCCAATATAATATAGAATTCTTCCTGCGATATCATTCATACTGACAGGCCCGAAACTTCTGGAATCTTCTGATATCTCCCGGTTATCTCCCACTACAAATACTTCAGAAGCCCCAACCTGTACCGGGAACTGTATATCTGCCGACATCCAGTCAGTTTCACCTAAAGCTTCCTCGAACTCTGCTTCTTTCCCGTTCACATATAGTTTTCCTGCCTGTATATTCACGGTATCCCCGGCAACTGCAACAATCCTCTTCACATATTCTTCTCCGCCCGGGCGGTTCACAACCACGATATCTCCAACCTTGTACTCCGGCACACTGCGCATATATACGACTTTATCCTGATCATGCAGTGTCGGGTACATCGAATCTCCGTCAACTGTTGAGATTCCCATTAATATATAAAAGACAACAAGCATGATAATAATCAGCGCCAGAAACTGCACTGTCGTAACCAGTCTTGTCTTGCGTTCTTCTTTTCTCTTTATCTCTTTTATTCTGGGATCTACATCCTCCAGAACCTTTTTCTTGATTGCATCTATCTCCATGACACCATCTCCTGTCCTGTGTGTAAACGGTAACATTTCTTTTATTATAGTTTATTTATAAAATGAATACAAGCTGACAAATATAGGGATTTATATGTTATAATATTACTATTTATAGGAACAGCATATAACTGTTAGCCCTATATAATAATTTCAGATAAGGAGCATTTGTATGAAACGGTTCAGTATTTTTAAAGTCATACAGCTATCTGTCTTGGTCATCATGAGTCTTATCAGTATATTTCTGCTGTTAAAACCCGGTGTCAAGCAATATGTGTTTTCATCCGTTGAGGCAACTACCTTGTTTATCATGATCTGGCTGGTCCTGATTATCAGCTTCATCTTTATTCTGGTAGACTTAAGGCTGATTTCCTCAATGAAATCAAACTACCACAGTCTGTACGGTGTGGCCTATTCAGACCCTCTTTCCGGTATTCCGAACCGCTTCAGCTGTGACATTCTGATTGAAAAGTATGTAGATTCAAAGCTGCCGTCCGATATCGGCTGTATTATGATTGATATTACAAATCTTCCTGATATTAATAATTCTTACAGCCACGCAATCGGCAACAGGACGATCAAGGAGTTTTCAGACATTCTTTTTTCATGCTCCCTGTCACTTTGTTTTGTAGGAAGAAACGGGGGCAATAAGTTCCTCGCTATTTTTGAAGACTGTACGCAGGATAAACTGAATTCATTTCTTAAGAAAGTAAAGGACCGCGTGGCATTCCGTAACAAACGTGCCGATGCGATCCCGATTGAATACAGGGCAGGCTGTGCACTGAACAGTCAGGAGCACCTCACAAATATTACAGAATTGATTGCGCTTGCTAACAAACGGATTTATGAAACCTCAGAGACCGGGAGGTAATCTTTTATTATGGCAAAACTGGATTATGAATACCTTGCCGGGATCCTTGAAAAGGCCCGGGCAGGGGACGGCAATGCTTTTGCCGAGATTTACACAGCAACTTATTATACGCAGTATCAGGTGATCTGCCAGGATACGCAGGATAAAGATCTGGCTCTGGATCTCCTGCTTCGGCTGTATACTTCCGCTTTTATGGATATTCATTCCTTAAGCTCACCGAAGTATCTCTTATCATGGCTGGATCAGATCCGGTGTAATATCTGTGCCGAATTCTGCAAAACTGTACAGAAAACTTCATCAAGGAACATCCCGATTTCACACAAAGAGGCTGCCCTGGATGCGTTTACGGCCAACCGGATTCTTACCAATGCACTTGCAGTATGCGGCATTGCACCTAGTGATGTTCCGGTAGATGTATTGGAAACGTGGATGAATTACACGAAGCCGGGAATATACAGGGTCAGATACCTTATTTATTCTATGCTGGCAATACTCGTTCTTCTGCCCCTTTTATTTGTAAAACCTTCTGTCAAAGCAGAGTGGACAGGTTCGGGAGACGGGGGCGCAGAGTATTCACTATTGATTCATTCACTTCTTCCTGTGAGCAGCGTCAGTGCCGAGCTGAACGGGTCTCCTGCAGACCTTGAAAAGGCAGGGTACAGAGAATACAGGGCAGTGGCTGGTGAGAATGGTACGCTGGATATTACCGTGAGGAGTGTGAATGGACAGACATATACAAGAAGCTATGACCTGACCCCATTTGATACCGAACCTCCTGTACTGATTGCTTCTGACAGGCGAAGCGGGAAGTTTTACCTGACAGTCCGGGAGACCTATTCCGGGATAGATTATGAAGGAATCACTGGGTTAACTCCTGAATCTTATGACCCACAAAGCGGACTGCTTGTCTTTCCTGTACCAGATGCAGAAGTTACCGTAACGATTCCGGATAACGCAGGAAATACGCTGACTGTCAGCCTGACTCCTTAAGTTTCTGATATTCAGATCATATAATGAATATTAATGAAATAAAAAAGACGCTTTAGATATGTTTTTACTGCTGATTTAATGCAGTTCCATATCTAAAACGTCTTTTTTTCATTACTGGATTTTATAGACTGTGCTCTGTAACTTTAGTCTTCAGATGACTCATCACTCTTCTTCATCCTCTGATATTTCAACTTCTTCTCCATCGATTTCCGCTGAAGCCTTCCTAACCTTCGCAACACTTGCAACTTTTTCGTTATCCGGCAGGTTGATCAGTTTCACACCGGAGGTTACACGTCCAAGCACTGAGATATCAGAACACTTCATTCTTATAATGATACCTTCTGTATTGATAATCATAATTTCATTATCTTCATCTACAGCCTTCATTCCAACTACATTGCCGGTCTTTTCGGTGATCTTATAGCATTTCACACCCTTACCGCCTCTGTTCTGTACAGTAAACTCATCCATATTGGTACGTTTACCCATACCTTTTTCAGATACGATCAGAAGATCGCTGCCCTGAATACTGATCTGCATTGCAATCACTTCATCACGGTCGCTTAAATTCATTCCGCGCACACCCATGGATGTTCTTCCCGTCGCCCTTACGTCCTGTTCGTTGAACCGGATGCACTGTCCATACTTTGTGACAAGAATTACATCTTCCTGATTATCGGTAATCTTTACTTCAATCAGTTTATCGTCTTCACGCAGCGTAATCGCTGCAAGTCCTGTCTTTCTGACGTTAGCATAGTCCTTGATCGGAGTCTTCTTAACAAGACCCTTTTCCGTTGCCATGAACAGATATTTGCCGTCCTCATATTCCTGTATCGGAATCATTGCCGTAATCTTTTCATCCGGCATCAGCTGGAGCAGATTGATAATGGCTGTTCCTCTGGCCGTTCTGCTTGCCTCAGGAATCTCATATGCTTTCAGACGGTATACCCGGCCTGTATTTGTAAAGAACATAATATAGTGGTGGGTCGATGTAATAAACAGCTCCTCGATGTAATCGTCATCCAGAGTCTGCATACCCTTGATTCCCTTACCGCCCCTGTTCTGGCTCTTGAATGTATCTACCGTCATACGTTTGATATATCCGAGCTTTGTCTTCGTTACCACGACATTTTCCCGAGGTATTAAGTCTTCCATGGAAATATCAAACTCATCGAATCCAATAGAGGTTCTTCTGTCGTCACCGTACTTATCAGAGATTATCAGGATTTCTTCCCTGATGACGCCGAGGAGAATCTTCCTGTCTGCGAGGATCGCCTTTAATTCTTCGATCCTTTTCATCAGTTCTGCGTATTCGCTCTCCAGCTTCTCTCTCTCCAGACCTGTCAGTGCACGCAGACGCATGTCCACGATCGCCTGGGACTGAACCTCTGACAGATCGAACCTTGCCATCAATTCTTCTTTGGCAACCTGTACATTCTTGGAACCGCGGATAATCTTAATAACCTCATCGATATTATCAAGGGCAATCAGTAATCCCTGTAAGATATGGGCGCGTTCCTCTGCCTTATTCAGCTCATACTTTGTCCTTCTGGTTACGACCTCTTCCTGATGCTTCAGGTAGTATGTCAGCATATCCAGAATGTTCATGACTCTCGGCTCGTTATTCACGAGTGCAAGCATGATAACGCCAAATGTATCCTGAAGCTGTGTGTGTTTATACAGCTGGTTTAAGATGACATTCGGATTCACGTCACGGCGCAGCTCAATACAAATCCTCATGCCTTCACGGCTGGACTGGTCTGCGAGGTCCGTAATACCGTCGATTTTCTTGTCTCTTACAAGCTCTGCGATCTTCTCGATCAGCCTTGCTTTATTTACCATGTATGGAAGTTCCGTTACAATGATACGGTTCTTACCGTTAGCCATGGGTTCTATATTAGTGATTGCACGGACTCTGATCTTGCCCCGTCCTGTGCGGTATGCTTCTTCAATCCCTCTTGTTCCGAGTATCTCCGCGCCTGTTGGGAAATCGGGTCCTTTGACTACCTTTAATATTTCCTCAATTGTTGTCTCCCCGTTCTCTTCGATCTGGTCATCAATGATCTTCACGACTGCGTTGATGACTTCCCGCAGATTGTGCGGCGGAATATTTGTAGCCATACCTACGGCAATACCGGACGTCCCGTTTACAAGCAGATTCGGGAATCTGGATGGGAGTACCACCGGTTCTTTCTCTGTCTCATCAAAGTTGGGCGCAAAATCAACGGTATCCTTGTTGATGTCTGCCGTCATCTCCATGGATATCTTGCTTAAACGCGCCTCTGTATATCGCATGGCTGCCGCACCGTCCCCATCGACGGAACCGAAGTTTCCATGACCGTCTACCAGAGGGTATCTGGTGGACCATTCCTGTGCCAGATTAACGAGTGCCCCGTAGATAGAACTGTCTCCGTGAGGGTGGTATTTACCCATTGTATCACCGACGATACGGGCACACTTACGGTGTGGCTTATCGGGTCCGTTGTTCAGTTCGATCATAGAGTAGAGGATTCTTCTCTGCACCGGCTTTAAACCGTCCCTGACATCCGGAAGCGCTCTGGATGCAATAACGCTCATGGCGTAATCAATGTAGGAAGTTTCCATGGTCTTTTTCAGGTCTACTTCATGGACTTTATCAAAAATATTATCTTCCATTTTTATATCCTTTCCTGTTTCGTGAAATTGTGTAACTGTTCAAAAACCACGAAATTATTATATATCAAGGTTTTTCACATATTTTGCATTCTCTTCGATGAATTCACGTCTCGGCTCTACCTTGTCTCCCATCAGGGTTGTAAAGGTCAGATCCAGCTCAGAAGATGTCTCTTCATCCATGACAACCCGCAGGAGAACCCGGTGCTCCGGATCCATGGTGGTATCCCACAGCTGTTCCGCATCCATCTCTCCAAGACCTTTATAACGCTGGATCTTGTTATTCCCGTCTCTTCCGACTTCTGTCAGGATCTGGGCCAGTTCTTCATCACTGTATGCATACCATGCCTTCTTGTTCTTCTCCAGTTTGTACAGCGGCGGCTGTGCCAGATAAACATAGCCGTCTTTGATCAGGTCAGGCATAAACCGGTATAAAAATGTTAATAATAGTGTACTGATATGAGCCCCGTCAACGTCGGCATCAGTCATGATGATAATCTTATGGTATCTCAGTTTGGAGATATCGAAATCATCATGAATCCCTGTTCCGAATGCAGTGATCATAGCTTTTATCTCTGCATTCCCATAGATTCTGTCCAGTCTTGCCTTCTCGACATTCAGAATCTTACCACGAAGAGGAAGGATTGCCTGTGTCGCACGGTCTCTGGCTGTCTTAGCTGAACCGCCGGCGGAATCTCCCTCAACGATATAGATTTCACAGTTTTTCGGGTCCTTGTCAGAACAGTCTGCGAGCTTGCCCGGAAGTGACATTCCTTCCAGTGCAGACTTTCTTCTTGTCAGGTCCCTTGCTTTTCTTGCCGCTTCTCTTGCACGCTGCGCCATGACAGACTTCTCTACCGTCATCTTTGCAACGTTCGGGTTCTGCTCCAGAAAAATCTCAAGCTGGCTGCTGACGATACTGTCTACTGCCCCTCTTGCTTCGCTGTTTCCAAGTTTCTGCTTTGTCTGTCCCTCGAACTGTGGGTCCTCGATCTTCACACTGATGATCGCAGTCAGCCCCTCCCTGATATCTTCACCGGAAAGGTTTGGCTCACTGTCCTTGAGCAGTTTATTTTTTCTTGCATAGTCATTAAACGTCTTTGTCAGGGCGTTTCTGAAACCGACTATATGTGTTCCGCCTTCAGGAGTCGTAATATTATTTACAAATCCATAAGTATTATCGCTGTAGGAATCATTGTGCTGCATGGCAACCTCGACAGCCACGCCGTCTTTCATGCCTTCACAGTAAATAATCTGCTCATAGAGCGGCGTCTTGCTCTTGTTCAGATAGGCAACAAATTCCTTGATTCCGCCCTCGTAGTGGAAGGTCCTTTCCCTTGGCTCCTCCTCGCGTTCGTCCCGGATCATGATCTTAAGGCCCCTTGTCAGGAATGCCATCTCACGAAAGCGCTGTTTCAGAACATCATAATCAAAAATTGTTTCTTCAAATATTTCATCATCTGGCAGGAATGTGACTTTTGTCCCAGTTTTGTCAGGCTCACATTCTCCGATCACGTTTAATTTCAAAACAACCTTGCCACGCTCGTAGCGCTGCATATAGATTTTTCCCTCGTTGTAAATCTCAACTTCCAGCCACTGGGAAAGCGCATTAACAACAGAAGCACCTACACCATGTAAGCCTCCTGAAACCTTGTATCCCCCGCCGCCGAACTTGCCGCCCGCATGCAGAATCGTAAATACGACTTCAACCGCCGGAAGCCCGGCTTTGTGGTTCAGCCCTACCGGGATACCACGTCCGTTATCAATGACTGTTACTGAATTATCAGGATTTATACTAACTGAGATTGTATCACAATAACCGGCCAATGCCTCATCTACAGCATTGTCCACAATCTCATATACCAGATGGTGGAGTCCTCTTGAAGAAGTGCTGCCGATGTACATTCCCGGCCGTTTCCTGACCGCTTCCAGTCCTTCTAATATTTGGATTTGATCTGCTCCATACTCGGCGTCAAATTCTGTACCTGTTGCACCCATTTAAAAACCTCCTAATTTTCTTTTGCTACCTGCCCATTTTTTACATGGAAAATTTTATTAATAGAAAACCGATGATTTACAAACTCATCTAATCCAGTACATGTGATTACTGTCTGTATATCATGAATACTGTCCAGTAAGTAGTTTTGCCTGTGTTTGTCCAGTTCAGACAAAACATCGTCCAATAATAATACCGGTGTGTCATTAATCATTGACCTCACCAGCTCAATCTCTGAAAGTTTCAGCGAAAGAGCCGCCGTGCGCTGCTGTCCCTGGGAACCAAATTTCCTGATATCAAGGGAGCCTGCCGTAAAGCACAGATCATCCCTGTGCGGCCCAACGGAAGTACTCTTCATCCTGATATCACGCTCTCTGTTTTTCCTCAGAGCCTGTTCAAGCCCCATACTGCCGGTACTTGACTCATAGGTAATCGTAATCTTCTCCTTACCGCCTGTCAGCTTATCATGGATTTTCGAAATGATTTTATTTACATCTTTCACGAACTGTTCTCTTCTCTCAGTCACTTTTGTCCCGTACTCAACTAATTGCATATCCCAGATATCCAATGTCTCTACAAGATTCTCCTGCCTGTATATATCTTTGAGTAAGGAATTCCTTTGATTAATAATTCGATTATAGTTAGAAAGATTGCTGAGATATACTTTATCCAGCTGAGATAATTCCAGATCAATAAATCTTCTTCTGCCGGACGGTCCCTCTTTGATAATATTCAAATCCTCCGGCGAAAAAAATACAAAATGGATAATCCCAAATAATTCGCTTGCTCTTCGTATCGGAATCTTATTGATTGCGATTCCTTTCGGACTGTTTTTCTTCAGATGCATGTCGATCTGGAATTCGGTGCCCCTTTTCTCGATCACCGTTTCCAGATGCGCCTCGTCACTCCCAAACTGTATCAAATCCCTGTCTTTCGTGCCTCTGTGAGATTTGGTCGTTCCTGACAAATACAATGCCTCCAGAATATTCGTCTTTCCCTGAGCATTATCACCGTACAAAATGTTAGTCTTGGGGTCAAATTTCAAATCTAACAATTCGTAATTCCTGTAATTCTTTAGCTTTAGAGATTTGATTACCATTGATGTTTCCTCAAGTATGTCACTATTCTACACTTTTTCAGACTATTTTTCAATTTTTATTTCCTGTCCGTCAAATTGAACGACATCTCCGTCATATAATTTACGTCCTCTTCTAGTGTCAGTCTCGCCGTTTACTTTTGCTTCGCCGTCCTGTATTACCTCTTTTGCTTCGACCCCTGACTCGACCAGTCCTGCTGCTTTCAGTGCCTGTCCCAGCTTAATAAATTCATCTCCGTCACGCAACTTAATGATTTCCATACTGCTCCTCTTTTCTGACTATTTATCTGTACTATGCAACTGCATTAAAGTTTACCGGAAGAATCAGGTAAATATAGCTCTGATTTTCGTCCTTGATAAAACATGGGGCCTTTGCATTCATGAAATACAGGTCCACTTCCTCGTCATCAATGACTCTGAGGGCATCGATCAGGAACTTCGGATTAAATCCGATCAATAAATCTTTTCCTTCTTTCACGATAAAAATCTCCTCATCCATGGATCCGATCTGGGATTTGATCTTCAGCTCCATGGATCCCTCACGGATATCAATGATGATCGGCTTCTTGTCTCCCTCTTTGATCAGGAGTGTCGCTCTGTCGATACAGTTCAGGAGTTCTCTTTTATTGATTCTGACTTTTGTCTCATAATCGCTGGAAAGCATCTGGTCAATCTTGAAGTACTCGCCTTCGATCAGACGTGATACAACGACTGTCCTGTCAAACTCAAACACAATATGATTCTTGGTAAATGATATATCAACGTCCGCCTCTGCCTCTCCGCCGATGATCTTACTGATCTCCTGCAGGGTCTTTCCAGGTACGATTACCTTTTTCGGGGCATAGGATTCTTTTAATTCGATCTTACGGATAGAGATTCTGTGTCCGTCCAGAGAGACTACTTTCAGGACGTTATCTTCGATCTCAAACAGTTCTCCTGTCATCATCTTGTTTGTATCATTGTCGGCAATCGAGAAGATGGTCTGACGGATCACTTCTTTGAGCGTGAACTCAGAAACGGTAATATAATCATCCTTCTCGATAATCGGGAGATAAGAGAAATCCTCCCCTGACTGTGCTGCAATATTGAACTTTGCCTTTTCACAGGTAATCAATGTCTGATTGTCTGCCGTTGTCTCTATCGTTACTTCACTGTCCGGAAGCTTCCGGACGATCTCAGAAAAGATCTTTGCGTTTAATGCAATGATACCTCTCTCAACAATGTCTCCGTCAATCCTTGTTTCGATTCCAAGTTCCATGTCATTCGCTGTAAGCTTTATAACATCCATGGATGCGTCAACCAGAATACATTCCAGAATAGGCATAGTTGTTTTTGAAGGTACAGCTTTTGATACAATGCTGACTCCTTTTACGAGATTTGATTTTGAACAAATGATTTTCATATGTCAGTAACTCCTTTCGATGGGTGTGGTGAATATCTTTTCGACCGCGCATTTTTAAAAATATTTATATAAATCAGCTCCGCCTTCTTAGCCTTAGGGGCTGTGGATAAGTTAATAAGTGGTTCCAGGCCTTGATTTTAAAGGGTTTGTCCATACTGAAAACTCTGTAGACATCCACTGTATGACCTCGGGATAATGTGGGGATAATCTGAACCTCAAAAAGTCCTTAATCCGTTATCAACCTCTTAATCCACATGGTTTGAACAGGGTTATCCCAAGCTTATCCACATTAGCCCTGCAAAGTAATGTAAGCTTCATAAAGCCTTGAAACCATGGGCTTCCCTTAAAGTTGAGCCTGCTGTTAAGGGAGCCTTATTTCAGGCAAATGTGGATAAACAGCCTATGTTACTTTTATCATCAGACCGGATTTATCTTCTTCTTTATAATATTAACCGTATTGTTAAGAGCTTCATCTACGGTAATCTCATGTTCAATCTTCTTGACACCATGGCTGACAGAGGCATGATCCTTGCCGCCTAAGATGATACCGACTGACTTCAGAGGGGTATCGGTCATGGCACGGCATAAATACATGACAATCTGGCGGGGAAGTACAATCTCTGCATTCCTTTTCTTGCCTTTCAGCTCAGCTACGGGTACATTAAAATGTTCAGAAACAACATCAATAATTAATTCCGGGGTAACGACCCGGTTCTTATCTGGAGAAATCATATCCTTTAAGGCCTCCGCTGCGAGCGGAATATCAATCGGCTTTTTCTCCAGATTTGACAGTGCTATCAATTTATTAAGAGAGCCTTCGAGTTCTCTGATGTTGGACTTGATATTATTCGCTATATATTGAAGGACTTCGTCCGGTATATGGTAGCGTTCAAGCCCGTCCAATTCTTCTTTCTTACGAAGGATTGCCATCCTTGTCTCATAATCGGGGGAAGAAATGTCTGCAATCAGCCCCCATTCAAAACGTGTACGAAGCCTTGCCTCAAGTGTCTCGATATCTTTCGGCGGCTTATCACTGGATATGATAATCTGCTTTCCTGAAACATGCAGGTGGTTGAACGTATGGAAGAATTCTTCCTGCGTACTTTCCTTGCCTATAATAAACTGAATATCATCAATCAGGAGAACATCGTTATTCCTGTACTTTTCACGGAATGTGGTCATGGCCAGTTCATTCCCGTTCTTACCAATCTTCAAAGCATCGATCAGTTCATTCGTGAACGTCTCGCTTGTGACATAAAGAACTTTTTTTTCAGGATCATTCTCTAATATGAAGTGTGCGATGGAATGCATAAGGTGAGTCTTACCGAGTCCTACACCTCCGTATATAAACAGCGGGTTATAAATCTCACCCGGAGATTCCGCAACTGCAAGGGATGCGGCATGGGCGAAATTGTTATTGCTGCCCACGACAAAAGTATCAAATGTATACTTTCCATTGAGATTTGCATTCTCAAAGATCGCATTTGACTTCTGCTTCTTAACTACATTCTCCTTTTTCTCCTGGATAGTTACATTATCTTCTGTAACAAAGGATATATCATATTCCTTTCCTGTTACTTCAGCAATGCACACTTTAAAAGGAAGCATATATTTTTCTTCTATATGCTCCAGACTTGCTTTCAACCTCACAAGAATATAAACAGTGTCATCGGTCACTTCATATACGGTAAGTGGTGCAATCCACGTATTGTATGAAATATTTGATGAGCAATATTCTAACTTCATTTTATTTAGGATCTGCTCCCAATTTTCTTCTACAATGTTCATCGATAAGTACTCCTAATCAATATAATAGAGAGATATCTAGGCAAAATCTCTCTATTACATTTTACATCAAAACGGTATTAGAAGCAATGAGAAATGCTGTGTATAACTTTATGAACAAAATTAACGCAGATAAAATATGGGGCCGTAATAGGAAAAAAAATTTAATCTACACATTATACAGTAGTTATAAAGTAGTTATCCACATTTTATCCACAGAAATTCACACCAAAGAAGCAAATTGTGGAAAAGTGTCAGATTAGGGAAGTGGATATGTTGATTTCCGAGAACGGGGGTGCTAATGGAAAGATGCGAAAAGGCCCTGTAGTGGGAGCATATACCTGTTTTCCACCCGGGCCGTTTGCTAAGAATATGTAGTTGATAAAGTGTGGAAAATGAAGGGATATGCCCACCGCAGGGCCTTTTACACATTAAAAGCGTGAAAAATATTCTTCTGATTGTTCTCTGATAAGGGAAAAGCGGGTTTGCAGTTTTGTAAGGATTTTTTCTTTAATCAAAGAAAGCATACCAGAGCTGATATGATACCTAGTAATTAAGATAGAACTTGATACACAGAAAGATGTTGCCACAATTTAAGAAAAATGCAGGGAATGGCTTGACTTACCGGCATTTTTTGAATATAATTAAGAGCAGTGTCTTTCTGCCTATTATAATAGTAGAAAGAAATAAAATTTGAGAATCATTGTAAATACTTTATAATAAGTATCTCAACTAAAGGAGGTGTATTGGTAATGAAAATGACATTTCAGCCTAAAAACAGACAGAGATCAAAAGTTCATGGCTTTAGAGCAAGAATGAGTACTCCGGGCGGAAGAAAAGTTTTAGCTGCCAGAAGAGCAAAAGGAAGAAAACAGTTATCAGCTTAGGCCGCATCTATGTGGCCTTTTCTTCTATTTATAAAAGGAAAAGCGCGGTATAAAGAATGAAGTTTTCGGAATCTTTGAAGAAGAATAAAGATTTTCAGATCGTTTATAAAAACAGTAAATCGTATGCAAACAAGTATCTTGTTATGTATGTGAGGGAGAATGGTACGGAAAAGAACAGACTTGGGATTTCCGTGAGCAAGAAAGTTGGAAATAGTGTTGTAAGACATCATCTTACACGTTTAATCAGAGAAAGTTATCGACTTCAAGAGGCACATTTCAAAGGTGGATTAGATATAATTGTGATTGCGAGAGTGAGTGCAAAAGATAAGGGTTATCATGACATTGAGAGTGCACTCATCCACTTGGGAAGGCTTCATGAAATATATAATCAGTAAAATAATCAGTAGAAGCGCTGAGATGTACTTAAAAGCCCATGAGCAGCATGGCAGGCGCTAAAGAAAGGGAGCGACGCAGATGAAGCGTGTTTTAATAGGACTTATCCGGTTCTATCAAAAATATCTGTCCGGATTAAAGACAAGGTATCACTGCATCTATACACCGACCTGTTCACAGTACGGTATTGAAGCGATTCAGAAGTATGGTGCGATCAAAGGCGGTGCCTTAACAATCTGGAGAATTCTGCGGTGCAATCCATTTGCAAAAGGCGGATATGATCCGGTACCTTAAGGAGGATAAGAGATGTATGGAATTTTAGCTGCAGGATATGCAGACTGGCCGGTTATTCATCAGATTTCCTGGCTGCTTGGAAAAGTGATGAACGGAATTTATAATGTGATGGATGGTTTGTTCGGGATACAGAACATTGGTGTTTGTATCATCATCTTTACAATCATCGTATATACATTAATGATTCCATTGACAATTAAACAACAGAAATGGTCTAAGATGTCTTCTGTTATGAATCCTGAGATTCAGAAGATTCAGAAAAAGTATGCAGGTAAAAAAGACCAGGCGTCCATGTTAAAGCAACAAGAAGAGATGCAGACCGTATATGAAAAATATGGTACGTCGCCAACAGGTGGATGTCTGCCAATGCTGATCCAGATGCCCGTACTTTTTGCGCTGTATCCGGTAATTCAGAATATTCCGAATTATGTACAGGGTGTAAAAGATGTCTATATGCCGGTTGTAAATCAGATCATGGCTGCAGATGGTTTCCAGAAGATTATGGAGAAGATCGGAGAAGCCAAACCTGTACTTATGAGCCCAAAGGCTTATGACTATTCACAGGCAGATACACTTGTGAATGCACTGTATAAATTTCAGGATTCCACATGGAATACACTGGTGGACAAGATTCCGTCCCTGAATGATATTGTAGAAACAACAACACAGGCTGTTGGACACTTAAACAGTTTCCTTGGAATTAATATTGGTGAAGCACCATTTACAATGCTGACAGCTGCAATTAAAGATTTTTCAATTTTAGGAATTATCATGGCGGCTATCATTCCTGTAATGGCAGGTCTGACACAGTTTATCAGTGTAAAGCTACAGCCGCAGCCAGAAGTTGACCCGAGCAACCAGATGGCAAACTCAATGAAGACAATGACATACACCATGCCTCTGTTTTCAGTATTTATGGGATTTACGCTCCCGGCAGGTCTTGGTCTGTACTGGGCAATCAGTGCGGTAGTAAGATGTGTGCAGCAGCTTGCAATTAATAAATACCTCAGCAAAAAGTCAACAGACGAGATGATTCAGGAGAATCAGAAAAAAGCTGCAAAGAAACGTGAGAAAAAGGGTACGTCTGCACAGTCTATTAACAGAATGGCAACTACAAGTACCAGAAACGTTGAAGAAAAGAAAAAGACAAATATATCTGATAAGGAAAGAGAAGAGCGTCTTCAGAAAGCTGCACAATATACGAAGAATGCGAAGTCAGGAAGCCTTGCATCTAAGGCAAACCTTGTCAGCAGATTTAACAGCGGACAGAGTACATCGGACAAAACGGAAGATGATAAATAGTTAGAATCACAGAAAGGAAGGATTCAGGATGAACGGTAGTATCAGAGTATCTGCAAAAACAGTGGATGATGCAATTACAGAAGCGTTGATTCAGTTAGGTGTGACCAGTGACCGGTTAGATTATGAAGTCATTGAAAAGGGAAGTGCCGGATTCCTTGGAATAGGTGTAAAACAGGCAGTTATTGAAGCAAGAAGAAAACCTGAACCTGTCATAGAAGAGCCTGAGATTAAGCAAGAAGTAAAAGCTGAAGTTAAGACAGAAGTAAAATCAGAAATGAAGCCGGAAGCAAAACCTGAAGTTAAAAAAGCTCCGGTAAAGGAAGCTAAGAAGAAAGATTACGCAAAAAAAGAAGAGCGTTCCAGAAAAGAATTCAGGGAAGAGACGCACCGCGAAGAAGTAAAGCCGGCTGTGAAACGCGAATCTGAACTTGCAGAAGTAAAAGATGAGACGAAAAAAGCCGTTGAATCCTTTTTATGTGATACACTGAAGGCCATGGGAATGACCGTGGAACTGGTTTCAGAAATTGATGCTGACGGAGCCTTAAGTATTGAGATGAAGGGTGACAATATGGGAATCCTTATCGGAAAGCGCGGACAGACACTGGATTCTCTCCAGTACCTTGCTAACAGGGTTGCCAACAAGCATCAGGACGGATATGTACGTGTGAAGCTGGATACAGAGAATTACCGTGCAAGAAGAGAAGAGACACTTAAGAATCTTGCAAAGAATATTGCATATAAGGTAAAACGTTCAAGAAGATCAGTATCTTTAGAGCCGATGAATCCTTATGAAAGAAGAATTATCCACGCAGCACTTCAGTCTGATCCATACGTAACGACCCATAGTGAGGGAGATGAGCCTTACAGAAAAGTAGTTGTTACATTGAAGAAGTAACAAAAAGTAGTAATAGAATCGAAGCGAAAGAGGACGTTTCCGCTTCACGGATGCTTTCGTGAAGCCGAAACGTCTTTTTATTTCATAGGAAAGTACTCCTATGAAATAAAAAGCCCTCCGGGGGATGCGCACTGCGGCGTATAAGGTAGATGTCGCGATGCGATCGCCGCAGGCGCGAGTTTCGCAAGCGAAACTCTATTTTATTATCCTAAACAACAATTCAAAGCTGCCTGATCTTGGCAGCCTGGAGTGTGTTTGATAATTGGCAGGAGGCAGGTATGAAGAAGGATACAATTGCCGCAATTTCCACAGGTATGACGAATTCAGGAATTGGAATCGTGCGTATCAGCGGGGATGAGGCATTTCATGTGATAGATAGGATTTACCATGGGAAAGAAAGGCTTTCTGAGGCTGAAAGTCATACGATCCATTATGGATACATCAAAGATAAAGACGAGACAATTGATGAAGTACTGGTTATGCTGATGCGCTCACCCAGAACGTTTACAGGTGAAGATACCGTGGAAATTAACTGCCACGGGGGAAACTATGTAGTAAAAAGAGTGCTGGAGACGGTCATCAAAAATGGTGCAAGACCCGCAGAGCCGGGGGAATTTACAAAGCGTGCGTTTTTAAATGGGAAGTTAGATTTGTCACAGGCGGAGGCCGTGATAGATGTGATCACATCCCAAAGTGAGTATGCGCTTCAGAGTTCAATCAGCCAGCTGAAAGGCAGTGTCAGGAAGAAGATAGAGGATATCAGAAAACAGATTATTTATCATACTGCATTTATTGAGACTGCGCTGGACGATCCGGAACATATTGATATAGACGGTTATGGTGAGACTTTGAAGAAGGTTACAGAAGAACTGTTAGTTGAAATAAAGAAGCTGATCGATTCATCTGACAGTGGGAGAATTATGAAAGAAGGAATCCAGACAGTTATCGTGGGAAAACCAAATGCAGGAAAATCGTCCCTTTTGAATGTGCTGGCGGGAAAGGAGAGAGCGATCGTAACGGATATAGAGGGGACGACACGCGATGCTCTGGAGGAACAGATTCAGCTGAAAGGACTTACACTGAACATGATCGACACAGCGGGTATCAGAAAAACGGATGATATTATTGAAAAAATAGGTGTTGATAAAGCAAAAGAGTATGTAAAAAAATCCGATCTGATCATTTATGTTGTAGATGCATCCAGACCGCTGGATAGTAATGACAGAGATATTATGGAGCTTTTGGACGGCCGGAAGGTTATTATTTTGTTGAATAAATCAGATTTAACTACCGTAATAACGAAAGAAAAAATGCAGGAAGAGATTAATCAGACAGTTTTAAACAGCAGAGGCAATACAGAAGCTGGAATAATTCCGATGATTGACATTTCAGCGAAGGAAGAACAGGGATTGAATGAGTTGGAAGAAACCTTAAAGGAGATGTTTTTACATGGAGAGGTTTCATTTAATGATGAAGTATATATTACGAATATCAGGCAGAAAGCCGCGCTAATGGATGCATGCGGGAGCCTGGAAAAGGTTATAGAAAGTATCGACAATCAGATGCCGGAAGACTTTTTTTCGATTGATCTGATAGATGCATATGAGTCACTCGGAAGTATAACAGGAGAAACGATAGGAGAAGATTTAGTCAATGAAATATTCAGCAAATTCTGTATGGGAAAATAAAGACGGTTATGATATCGCAGTTGTAGGCGCAGGACACGCAGGCTGTGAGGCGGCGCTTGCGGCGGCAAGGCTTGGGTTTCGTACGGTTATATTTACGGTTAGTGTCGACAGTATCGCGCTGATGCCGTGTAATCCGAATATTGGAGGCAGTTCGAAAGGACATCTGGTCAGGGAACTGGACGCACTTGGCGGGGAGATGGGAAAAGTTATTGATAAGACGTTTATACAGTCAAAGATGCTGAATAAGTCCAAGGGGCCAGCTGTACATTCACTGCGTGCACAGGCCGACAAAGCCAGCTACAGCCGCACGATGCGTCAGGTTCTTCAGGATCAGGAAAATCTGGATATCCGTCAGATGGAAGTAACAGATATCCTTGCGGACAATCATAAGGTTACAGGGGTACAGACGTATTCAGGGGCTATATATCCATGCAGGGCGGTAATTCTGTGTACAGGGACTTATTTGAAGGCAAGGTGTATTTACGGTGATGTGAGCACTCAGACAGGCCCTAACGGGCTTCAGGCGGCAAATTACCTGACAGAAAGCCTAAAATCTCTGGGAATACAGATGTACCGCTTCAAAACCGGTACTCCGGCAAGAATCGATAGAAATTCTATTGATTTCAGCAAGATGGAAGAGCAGAAGGGAGATGACAGGATCGTGCCGTTCTCCTTTACGACTGACCCGGAGGATGTACAGATCGATCAGGCTTCCTGCTGGCTGACATATACGAATGAGAATACACATGATATTATAAGAAAAAATCTGGACCGTTCACCACTGTTTTCGGGGATGATTGAAGGCACGGGGCCGCGATACTGTCCGTCTATCGAAGATAAGGTAGTAAAATTTGCAGATAAGAACCGTCATCAGGTATTTATCGAGCCCGAAGGTCTTGATACAACGGAAATGTATGTGGGCGGAATGTCAAGTTCATTACCTGAGGACGTGCAGTTTTCGATGTACAGGACTGTTCCGGGTCTGGAAAATGCTAAAATTGTCAGAAATGCATATGCAATTGAATATGACTGTATCGATGCAAGGCAGCTGAAAAGTACGCTTGAGTTTAAAAATGTGGAAGGATTATTCAGCGGCGGGCAGTTCAACGGAAGTTCAGGTTACGAAGAAGCGGCCGCCCAGGGACTTGTAGCCGGAATTAACGCGGCAAGAAAGCTTCAGGGAAAAGAAGGAATTATAATTGACCGTTCAGAAGGATATATCGGCGTTTTGATTGATGATCTGGTGACAAAAGAGAGCCATGAACCGTATCGTATGATGACTTCCCGGGCAGAATACCGCCTTCTCCTCCGTCAGGACAATGCAGATATGAGGCTGACAAAGCTTGGATATGAAGTGGGACTCATCAGCGGGGAGAGATACCAGAAACTTCTGGAAAAGGAAAAATTGATCAATGATGAGATTAAACGGGCGGAGCACACCAATATAGGCACGTCTGCTGAGGTGCAGGAACTTCTTGCGTCCCATGGCAGTACACCGCTTACATCAGGGACTACACTCGGGGAACTGATCAGACGGCCAGAGCTATCTTATGAAGCATTGGCTCCAATTGACAGACAGCGGAAACAACTGCCGGACGATGTGATTGAGCAGGTCAATATCAATATCAAGTACGAAGGTTATATAAAAAGACAGCAGCGTCAGGTAGAACAATTTAAAAAATTAGAGAAAAAGATGATTCCGGAAGATATAGATTACAACAGTATCCAGAGTCTGCGTATTGAGGCAAAACAAAAACTTACGGAAATCCGTCCAGCATCCATCGGACAGGCTTCCAGAATATCAGGAGTCTCACCGGCCGATATATCCGTACTTCTCGTTTATTTGGAAAGCAGGTAGGACTTTGGTTTACTGGCAATAAAATTTGAAATGGGGGCATATATGTCAAATAAGTTTGAAAACCAGTTAAAAGAGCTGGATATAGAATTAACGGAAACACAGAAACAGCAGTTTAATAAGTACTATGAATTACTGACAGAGTGGAATAAAGTCATGAACCTGACAGGAATTACTGAGTATGATGAGGTTAATGAGAAACATTTTGTTGACAGCCTTGCAATTGTAAAAGCTGTTGATATGAATGGAGTAAGCTCGGTGATTGATATAGGGACAGGAGCAGGGTTTCCCGGGATCCCACTGAAAATTGCATTTCCCCAGCTCCATGTGGTGCTTTTGGATTCCTTAAATAAAAGGATCAAGTTTTTGGATGCAGTAATAGAAGAATTGGGGCTAGAGGATATTATAACACTGCACGGAAGGGCAGAAGACTATGCCCGAAAAGAGGAATATAGGGAAAAATTTGATTTGTGTGTATCCAGGGCAGTTGCAAATCTCGCAACACTCAGTGAGTACTGCATACCATATATACGGGTAGGGGGTATATTTATTTCATATAAATCTGGAAATATTGAGGATGAATTAAATGCTTCAAAAAAAGCAGTAAATGTGTTAGGAGGCAGTTTAGAAGATACAGTTAAATTTCAGCTTCCGGGAACAGAAATAGGCAGATCATTTGTGAAAGTAAAAAAGAATAAGAATACAGCTAAAAAGTATCCGAGAAAGGCAGGACTGCCCGGAAAGGAACCGATAGTATAATGAAAGCGACGGTATCAGCCATACCGTCGCTTTCATTATTGTACATTTATGAGGGACTATCTCATTTGAGGTGTTGGTATTATTCGTCGGCACCATCAATATCAAAAAGTACTTTAACCTGATCGATAAATTCATCTGGTGATTCCAGCTGCGGAAGGTGCTTTGTCTTATCAATTCCAATGACTTCTATAGATGGGAGATGATTCTGGTACTGGTTTGCTATCAGAGCATTCTCCGGATTAGCATTTCCTACTATAATAAAGATACTGTTATTAATATCTTTGAGACAGTGGATGACATTTGCATTTGTAAATCTTGATTTAATACTTGCATAGAGATATTTTGAATGTGTGCTGCATTTATGTGAAGCTTCAAAATATGTCATAATTGTTCTTTCTTCCAGCTTATTCTGATCGTATAAATACTGGCTTCTGAAATCCTCTTCAATTGTACGTTTGTTAATACGCATATTATAGATAAAGGTACCTAATACAGGGGTATTAATAATATGTTGTATCAGTTTGGTACGCTTAGTCGGTATCTTTGCAAGGGACACAAGATCTCCGGGATTTACAAGCATAATCTTATTGATAACTGTATTGTCATTTGCACATGCCATTAATACAAAGGTACCGGATTCTCCGGTGGCTATGACATCT
The DNA here is from genome assembly GCF_905197545.1 of Faecalicatena orotica. Lineage (NCBI taxonomy): Bacteria > Bacillati > Bacillota > Clostridia > Lachnospirales > Lachnospiraceae > Faecalicatena > Faecalicatena orotica. Next base: position 238,826 of record NZ_CAJJZH010000008.1, on the reverse strand, counting down.
GTCTTTTCTCCAATTACATGGTGAATAAAATCGGTGATCATCTGAACATACAAGTAATTAGTATAAGTAAGATTAGGCTTCTGTGAACGTCCGCATCCCAGCAGATCTATGGTATAGACTGTATTTGTTCTGGAAAGTCCGGCAACAATCTTATTCCATTCATATGCTGAACTGCTGACATCTAAATCATGTATCAGTAAGATTGGAGAACCTTTCCCCTGCTTAGTATAATATATACTGCCGAATCTCCAGTCATAGTACTTTTCATCTTTATTATATAATAGATTATCTATCGTAGAAATGTAGTAAACCAATCTATTAACAACATGCATAATACCTACGGTGGTACCTGCTAAAACAGTACATGTTGTGAGTTTCTTTTTCCAAGTCAAAGAATCACCTCTTTCAAAATTTATATTTATTAAACGAATGGGCTTAACAAGATATATTTATTATTATACTACAACGGCGGCTCCAAATAAAGAAAAACTTTAAGTGGAGAGAAAGAATTAAGAATTTAGAAAAATAAAAAAATTAAGACAGTAAAAAAATCTAAATGTTTCACGTGAAACATTAAAAAATAAGTGATTATAAATAAAGTATGCTTAGTATAGATAATGGTAGCAGGAGAGTATCAATTACTTTTAGTGTCCCTTGCTATAAATTATATAACACGATTTAATAATAAACCATATGCAAAATTTAAATACAGTAGTTTCACTAAAATAAAGTCTAAATGTTTCACGTGAAACATTTATTTACATAACCAAAAAGTCAAAGCTGAATCTGTTTTTTTGACCGTTCCCTTTCAGTGTAAAACTTCCTAATAAATTTACAAATGTTTATATAAAATTCTATGTTTCACGTGAAACATTAGGTAGATATACGCTTTAAAAGGTGATATAATAATGAGGTGTTCAATGAAAGGAGTATTAAAATGGGAAGAATTATAGCAATAGCAAACCAAAAGGGCGGTGTAGGGAAGACTACTACAGCTATTAATTTATCAGCCTCACTGGCCAGCTGCGGTAAGAAGGTTCTGGCTCTGGACATGGATCCTCAGGGAAATATGACCAGTGGACTTAGTGTGAATAAAAATGAGGTTGAAAATAGTGTATATGACCTGATTATAGGAAATGCCGGCATTGAAGAATGCATTTGCAAAGACGTTTTTGAAAATTTGGACGTTCTCCCATCTAATATTGATTTATCAGCAGCAGAGATCGAATTGATCGGCGTTGATAATAAAGAATACATCATAAAAAATGAGATAAATAAGGTAAAGGACAACTATGATTTTGTTATTATTGATTGTCCTCCTGCATTGAGCATGCTTACTATAAATGCGATGACAACAGCTGATTCGGTTCTTGTTCCGATTCAATGTGAATATTACGCATTGGAAGGTTTGAGTCAGCTCATCCATACGATTGAACTGGTTCAGGAAAGACTGAATCCCACACTAGAGATAGAGGGTGTTGTCTTTACAATGTATGATGCCAGGACAAATTTATCACTGCAAGTTGTAGAAAATGTTAAGGACAACCTGGAACAGAATATATATAAGACAATTATACCGAGAAATATTCGTTTAGCAGAGGCTCCAAGTTATGGTATGCCTATTAATTTATATGATCCTAAATCTGCAGGGGCAGAGAGTTATATGTTGTTAGCAGACGAAGTAATACATAAAGGAGAAGAATAATATGGCAGTAAAAAGAAATGGTCTCGGAAAAGGTCTGGATAGTCTGATTCCTGATAGAAGTGATAAAGCGGCTAAGAAGCCGGGTAATACTTTAAACAAGGCGGATGCAGAGAAAAATAGCAATGAAAAAGTAAGTGAATCCGGTGAAATACTGGTGAAGATTAATCAGGTTGAGCCAAACAGGGACCAGCCGCGTAAAGAATTTGATGAAGATGCATTGCTTGAACTGGCTGATTCTATCAAGCAATTTGGCATACTTCAGCCGCTTTTAGTCCAGAAAAAAAAGGATTATTATGAAATTATCGCCGGTGAGAGACGGTGGAGAGCGGCAAAGCTGGCTGGAATAAAAGAAGTGCCTGTAGTGATTAAAACATATACAGATCAGGAAATCGTAGAGATATCCCTGATTGAAAACATACAGAGAGAAAACCTTAACCCGATAGAAGAAGCCATGGCATATAAGCGGCTGCTGGAAGAATTCAGCCTAAAGCAGGATGAAGTTGCAGAAAGAGTATCTAAAAGCAGAACTGCAGTTACAAACTCTATGCGACTTTTAAAACTTAGTGCAAGAGTACAGCAGATGATCGTAGATGACATGATTACAACCGGACATGCCCGTGCACTCCTTGCAATTGATGAGGAAGAACAGCAGTATGCAATAGCAAATAAAATATTTGATGAAAAGCTTAGCGTAAGAGAGACTGAAAAGCTTGTAAAGGCATTGAAAAATCCTAAAAAGGTACAAAAGCCGGAAAAACCAGAGCATACATTTATCTATGATAATCTGGAAGAGAAAATGAAAAGCATAATCGGTACAAAGGTAAATGTCAGTCCGAAGACGAACGGAAAAGGGAAAATAGAGATTGAATATTACTCAGAAGATGAACTCGAACGTATATTCGATCTGATTATGTCTATCAAAGATAATTAGTAAATTCAAATCGGATCAAAATAAGGCACTGCAAAATGGGGAGAATATGAGTAGAGGAGAGTCAGCGTGAATAATTAAGAAGGAGATATAATAATGGAAAATAGTTTATTAACCAGCCTTGGAATAGATCCGGCATATTTTATAATATTACTATTTTTGATTCAGGTTCTGCTGTTTATACTGCTTATCAGTGTAAATATGAAATATAACCGCCTGAAAGTAAGCTATAATTCGTTTATGAAAGGGAAAGATGGGAAGAATTTAGAGGAAAGCATACTGGCAAGGTTTGCCGAACTCGACGAGGTTACTGAACTGGCCAAGAAAAACGAGCAGAATATTAGTGATATTTATAAGAAAATGAAATCTCATTACCAAAAGATTGGTATTGTAAAATACGATGCATTTCATGAAATGGGAGGAAATTTGAGTTTTGCCCTGACAATGCTGGATGAGGAAGATAACGGGTGGATTTTGAATGCAATGCACAGCAGAGAAGGCTGTTATACCTATATTAAAGAAATTGTAAAAGGGCAGAGTTATATAGAGCTTGCGGAAGAAGAAGTAGAATCTTTGGAAAGAGCAATCTATCAGGATGCCTATGGCTTGAAAACAGATCTGGAGCGTGGTCTGTAAAAAAGTTGTTTACAAACAGTTTTTCATGTATAGTTATTCATAAAAGATCAGTATAAAGGATATATAAAATTGAGGAGGATACTATGTTAGACATTAAATTTGTAAGAAACAATCCAGAAGAGGTAAAGCAGAACATCAGAAATAAGTTTCAGGATTCAAAGCTCCCATTAGTTGATGAAGTACTCGAGCTGGATAAGAGAAACCGGGAGATTAAACAGGAAGTAGAAGCACTGCGTGCAGAGAAGAATAAGATTTCCAAACAGATTGGCGCCCTCATGGGTCAGGGAAAAAAGGAAGAGGCAGAAGCTGTTAAAAAGCAGATTGCTGAAAATGCTGACAGAATAGAAACACTTTCTGCAGAGGAAAAAGAAGTAGAAGAAAACATCAAACAGAAGATGATGATTATACCTAATATCATTGATCCATCTGTTCCAATAGGAAAAGACGACAGTGAAAATGTAGAAATAGAAAGGTACGGCGAGCCTGTAGTACCGGACTTTGAGATTCCATATCATACTGAGATCATGGAGAAGTTTAACGGAATTGATCTGGACAGCGCGAGAAGAGTTGCCGGAAATGGATTCTACTATCTGATGGGGGATATAGCGCGCCTTCATTCCGCTGTAATCTCATATGCAAGAGACTTCATGATTAATAGAGGATTCACATATTGTGTACCACCTTTCATGATCAGAAGCAATGTCGTAACAGGCGTTATGAGTTTTGCAGAAATGGATGCCATGATGTATAAGATCGAGGGTGAAGACCTGTATCTGATCGGTACAAGTGAACATTCCATGATCGGTAAATTTATTGATACACAGCTGACTGAAGAGGAACTTCCCCAGACACTGACAAGCTATTCGCCATGTTTTAGAAAAGAAAAAGGTGCACACGGAATAGAAGAGAGAGGTGTATACCGCATCCATCAATTTGAAAAGCAGGAAATGATCGTTGTCTGCAAACCGGAAGAGAGTATGCAGTGGTATGATAAGTTGTGGCAGAACACGGTAGATCTGTTCCGTTCACTGGATATCCCTGTCCGTACGTTAGAGTGCTGCTCAGGAGATCTGGCAGACCTGAAAGTGAAATCAGTAGATGTTGAAGCATGGTCACCGAGACAGAAAAAATATTTTGAAGTAGGAAGCTGCTCTAACCTCGGGGATGCTCAGGCAAGAAGACTGGGAATCAGAGTAAAAGGTGCAGATGGCAAATATTTTGCGCATACACTAAATAATACAGTAGTGGCGCCGCCGAGAATGTTGATTGCTTTTCTTGAAAATAATCTCCAGGCAGATGGTTCTGTAAAGATACCGGAAGCACTTCAGCCATATATGGGCGGAAATACTGAAATTGCTGTAAAAAAGAAATAGATTTGGAGAACATTATGCATCAATACCTAAAAGCAATTGGTTTCAATAACTTGAAGACAAAGAATGATTTAAAAGAACTTCTGAAACAGGTAGAAACTAATTTTACGCATCAGACAATTGTGTCATATAAGGATTGGGCAGATTACTGTGAGTTCCAGAAGGAATACGGGCAGAATGTAGGTATTACAATCTGCGGGGAACTAGATGAAGAAGAGAATTTTGATGCAGATTATTACTTTCCATATTTTGAAGGAAGCGGAATCACTACTTATGCAGATGTAGCCGTAGACAAAAGAATTGAAAAGGAACAGTATGTAGGTATCTGTGAAGACCCGAAAGTCGGCATCAGCCTGATCTTCCATCTCCAGAATGGAATTGAGTATATGAGGGAGCGCCAGCTGGGACTCGTGAACGGCATGGCGACCTCAGTTACGTTTTCAGGGCTCGCATTGTCAGGAAAGATACTTTTTCCTGTGAGAAAGAGTGAGGAACAGGTTAAGACGGAGAGGGAGGCATCCGATAACAGAAAACTGCTGCTTGATGCAGCAAGAAGCGGTGACCCGACTGCAATCGAGACACTGACGCTTGATGATATCGATACATACTCAAAGGTATCGAGACGTCTTATGAAAGAGGATATCTTCACCATCGTTGATACATATTTTATGCCTTATGGTGTGGAATGTGACCTGTACTCAATCATGGGCGAGATACTGGCCGTAAGAAAGCGGGAGAATATCCTGACAAAAGAACCTTTATATCAGATGAAACTCGATGTGAATGAGCTGCAGTTTGATATCTGCGTTCCTGCAAACGAGGTAATGGGGGAACCAGAGATCGGCAGACGTTTTAAAGGTACTATATGGCTGCAGGGATATATTAATTTTTAAATAAAACGGGAAGAATGAAAGAAGTATAGGAAATATATAAAGTTTCATAACTATAAAATTTAAAATTCTTCTAAAATTCTTCCCGAAAAAAGTTGAGAAAATTTGAGTTTCATGTTATATTAATAGTTGTGTTCAGGAAATAAGTAAATAAAGTTTTATAAGTTTCTGTAGCTCAGCAGGATAGAGCGTCCGCCTCCTAAGCGGAAGGCCAGCGGTTCGAATCCGCTCAGGAACGCTAATGGAAAAAGTCGGAGATACCTTGGAAAACAAAGGGCTTCGGCTTTTTTGTTTGGGAATAATAGGGGGCAACCCCTAAAGAAAAAAAGTGTGGATGTGTGATATAATTAAAAAAACGACTTTCAATTTGATGAGGTATATAAAATGAAAATTATTGAAGTAACAGACAGAAATTCGCTGATAGAGCAGTTATTAAAAGTGTGGGAAAGTTCTGTAAAGGCAACACATCTCTTTCTATCGGTTAGTGAAATAGAAGACATTAAGAAGTATGTACCACAAGCACTCAATGAGATCCCCAAATTAATTATTGTTGAAAACGAAAATCAAGTTCCAGTTGGTTTTATGGGTATTGTAGAACAACACCTTGAAATGCTTTTTATTTCTCATGAGGAAAGAGGGAAAGGAATTGGTAAAGAACTGCTTAAATATGGAATAGATAAATATTCAGTTAATGATTTAGCCGTTAATGAACAAAATCCTCTTGCTAAAGGTTTCTATGAATACATGGGATTTGAAGTTTATAAAAGAACAGAATGTGATGAACAAGGTAATCCATATCCACTTTTATATATGAGGTTAGCCTGATAAATTTCAAAAGCAACAAAGACAACATTCCGTTCTTCATCTATATGTGTCACTACAAAATAGTCTGAAAGTATATCAGTCATGTAAAACTAAAGCAATTGTAATCATTTGAAAACCATGTATAATTAATATTAATATAGATTAGATTGTAAGGAGGTATATTTGTGAAGCGGGTTACGTTAGGTACAACAGGCATTACTGTGCCACAGAATGCTTTTGGCGCCTTGCCTGTTCAGAGGGTGGATATGGAGATGGCGTCTTTGATTTTGAGGAGGGCTTATGAGGGTGGTATGACTTTTTTTGATACCGCAAGGGCCTATAGTGATAGTGAGCAGAAGATTGGTAAGGCGCTGGGAGAGGTAAGAGATAAGATTTTTCTTGCCAGTAAGACAATGGCGAGGACGCCGGAGGCGTTTTGGTGTGATCTTGAGGAATCTCTCCGGATGCTTCAGACAGACTACATAGATATCTACCAGTTTCATTGTGTGGATACTTGTTACCGGCCAGGGGACGGGACTGGCATGTATGAATGTATGCAGAAGGCGAAGGAGCAGGGTAAAATACTCCATATTGGCGTAACTTCCCATAAGCTTGAAGTGGCAAGGGAGTGTGTAAAGTCGGGACTCTATGAGACAATGCAGTATCCGCTCAGCTATCTTTCTATTGACAAGGAGCTGGAGTTGGTTGATATGTGTAAAGAACAGAAAATGGGATTTATTGCCATGAAGGGTCTGGCAGGAGGGCTGATTAACAACTCCCGCGCGGCTTTTGCGTTTATGTCCCAGTTCGACCATGTACTGCCGATATGGGGGATTCAGAAGCTGGAAGAGTTGGAGGAGTGGCTTGGATATATGGAGCATCCTCCGGTTCTGGATGAGGAGATAACTGCATTTATTGAAAAGGAAAAACTGGAGCTGACAGGGGATTTCTGTCGTGGATGTGGATACTGTCTGCCGTGTCCGGCTGAGATTCCAATCAATAACTGCGCAAGGATGTCACAGATGATCCGAAGGGCGCCATCTGCTGACTGGTTAAGTCCCCAGTGGCAGGATAATATGAAGAAGATAGAGAATTGTCTGAATTGTGGCGAGTGTAAGAAGAGGTGTCCTTATGAGCTCAATACGCCGGAGCTGTTGAAAAAGAATTATGAGGATTATAAGAAAATTCTGGCGGGGGAAGTGGATGTCTAAAAGCAGTCCAGGATGTACTTCTTAATCCGGAGTGACTGATGGTGGAGAAAAAATTAGCGTGCAAAGTGCTGGAAATTTAATGTTTCCGGCACTTTTTCTTTTTTAGCATCACTTCATTTTGAAATTACCAGAAGGAGAAAATAAATATTGACAAAGATAAACATCATCAATATAATACACGTACATTAAGAGAAAAATGTACTAATTAACCGGTTAGTTAATTGGAGGAAATGTATTATGATACTGGATACGTTCTTTTATGAGGGGACTAAATTTATAATTTCTTATTCGGCGGTATGGGAACTGTTTTTTTCAATGCATGTATTGGCTAATCCAGAGCATCATATATCCCGAAAGAAATGGGCAAAATTGAAAGAGGAAGAATATCCGGATTTGGTAAAAGAAATAAGAGAATTGAGCTGTTTAACGGATTCATGGCTGTTAGTCATTGATTCGGAAAAATGGGAAGAGATATCTCAGTTAGAAATACCGGATATGCTTACCTTTTTTCGTAAAAAGAATATTTATCAATGGAATGCATGGGTTAAATGTTCTGAAACAGGAAAAGAAATGTGTATCAAAGAAAGAAATAAAATATTAGATGTGATAGAAAGGTATTATACATATTCTTTTAAAATGGAAGAAACGATTTTGCGGCAATATATTTTACAAATTTTACAAAGAGAAAGGGACAAATGTAAAAAAGAAGGGGTATGGAGTTGGTGCGAAAGAATTCATTCAAGGTTAAAAATAACACAAAATGAAATTGTGTATAAAAAAGATCAAGAATATAAATATGGGAAACAGGAAATAGATAGTGTGACTATTACGGCTAGCACATTTGTATATCCTCATTTGTGGATGAGCAATAATAAATATCGGTTAGAAATGGTTAAGAGTGTAATGGTTGAGAATATAAAAGCTGATATTCCGGAAGAATTTTCGAATGTGTTCAAAGCGTTAGGAGATAAAACAAGACTGAAAATAATTCAACTATTATTACAAGGAATATGTACGACACAAGCGTTAGCCAAAAAAATGCAGTTAAGTGAGGCGGCAATATCGAAACATTTAAAGATTATGTTGGAGGCTGGTCTGGTGCGAAAGATAAGAAAAGGAGTTTATATAGAATATGAATTTAGAATGGAAGTAATTGATTTTATTCCATATAAATTTTATGAAACAATGTTAATTTAGAATATCAGGAGGTGTGGAGAAGATGTGGCGGGTAATTTTTTCGACGTATAAAAAAATCCGGACAGGAATTATAAGAGCGGTACCGTGGTCATTTATGGTTTCGAGAATACTAACTGGTGTTACACAGATTGTTTTTCCATATTTTATATATTATTACCTTATGTATGGAAATATAAATGCAGACTTCAGCAAATATACAGAAGGGGCTGACTATATGACTTATATTGTATTAGGTTCTGCGCTAAATGTTTTAGCTGTTTCTACATTGATGAATATAGGCCGGGCTCTTATAACTGAATTAAGAGAGGGAACTTTAGAAGTTTTATTATTGTCTCCGGCCCCGAGAAAGTATTATTTTCTCGGCTGTTTATTAGAACAAACAACACGGGCATTATTAGAATTTGGAACAGTGTTAATAATAGGCATTCTGTTGGGTGCAAATTTGAAATATTTTTTTTCATTGAAAGTATTTATAGTCATTATTTTAGCAATATTAAGTTTTTTTTGCATGGGAATAACGTTATCATCGGTAATGTTATATACAAGAGATACATATTTAACACAAAACACGTTGTTTGTCACAATGAGTTTAGTATGTGGTATAGTTTACCCCATTCAATATTTACCACTTTATATACAGAACCTAGCACAGATTTTTCCATTAACACCTGCAGTGACTTTATTCCGAAACGTAGTAATAGGTAATCAAAATCTGATGGAAAATCATGTATTGGTATCACAAATTATTATTTTATCGTTTGTATATCTGATAATTGGAATCGTATGGTATAAAACGATGGAACGGAAGTTAGTGGAAAATATATTTGGATAAATTACAGGTTAGGAGCAAAAATGGATAGTGAGAAAATAGTGGCGAGAAATTTGACTAAGGAATATGTAGTTAAAGAAAAAAGGGGAATGTTTCAGGCAAAAAGTAAAAAAATTGTACGGGCAGTTAAGGATATTTCACTAGAAATTCCGCAGGGAAAAATTATTGGCGTTTTAGGAATAAACGGAGCAGGGAAGACGACGACAATTCGTATGCTGGCATCTATTATTGAGCCAACATCTGGAAGTATTACAATGAATGGAGTTGATGCGGTAAAAGAGCATTTGTGGGTAAAAGAGAAGATTAATGTTATTTCTGGCGGAGAAAGAAATTTATATTGGAGATTGACTGCAAAAGAAAATTTGAAATTTTTTGGGAATTTATATGGATTAAGTGGTAAGGAATTAAATGATAAAATCGAACAATTACTAAAGGTAGTAGGATTGGAAGCGGCGGCAGATACTCCTGTTGAGAGATATTCGAAAGGAATGAAACAGCGTTTGCAAATTGCAAGAGGGCTGATAAATGATCCGGAATACATTTTTTTAGATGAACCAACACTTGGATTAGATATTGTTATTGCAAAGGAAATTCGGAATGTCATAGCAGGGTTAGCAAAGAAAAAGAATAAAGGAATATTATTAACAACGCACTATATTAGTGAGGCCGAAGAATTATGCGATTATATTTATGTGTTAGATAAAGGGGAAATTATTGCACGGGGTACGAAGGGAGAACTGAAAGCGTTATTTGACTGTAAACCCAAATTAGTTCTTCAAGAGCCGGGATTAGAAGAAATACTTATGAAAATAATTCAGGATTCGCGGGAGGTGAAGAATGAAAAAGATTGTATTGGTAATTAAAGCAGAGATTGTGAAACAACAGAGGCATGATTACCACTCTGCATATGTATATTTATCACTGCTAATTTGGCCTGTTTTAGGATTCTTTGAGGTGTACTATACATATAAACCGTTTGAATTTTCAGGGTATATGGGGATATCAGGCCATAGGGAACTGTTAGCTTTTCTGGGGACAGGTTTTATGGCATATACGTGTTTTTGGTCAATGGTGCAGAATGCATGGTCAATGGCACATCAGGAACGCACAGGAGGTACATTGGAAATAACGTTTCTTTCACCTGCGAATAGAATGGCAATGCTTTATGGAAAAGCACTCGGTGCGCTGATGCAGGAGACATGGATGTTTTCTTGTTTTTGCATTTTTATTTTGTTTTATACTAATACAATTCAAATATATAACATCTTTTTACTGCCATTAGTTTTTGTGTTATTGATGATATCGTCAACAATCTGGGGTGGAATGTTGAATGCTATTTTTATGTTTTCCAGAGACGCATCAATTATTATGAATGTGTTTGATACTCCAATGGTATTGTTTTCAGGAACGAGAATACCAAGAGAGTGTTTTCCGAAATGGGCACACATTCTCTCTTTATTTTTCCCGTTGACCTATTGTATTAATATTATTCGGTTTGTGCTAAAGATAAAAGTTGGAGAGCAAAATTGGCGTATTGATTTAATAGAATTAATAATTTGTTTAATAGTAATGTTTATGATAACATTTTTTTTAATACGTAAAGTTGAAAAGCACAATAGAAAAACGGGAGAATTACAGTTCTATTAAGTAAAATAATAAGGTACTACCTAACCGTCTATCGGTAGTACCTTTTCTAATCTCATTCTAACAAATAGGCTGCGGATTGTTAAATCTATATATACTGTTCTTTCACCTCGACTAATACGCCAAGTGCATCCGATGTATCGAAATATTCGTAAGCCTCATACCCCTTTTCCTGTTTAAAAATGGATTCGAAGCCTGCATTTTTTACAATCTCTTCATCATTTTCCAGAGGTCCGTCTGATAACAGGCAGATGGAGCAGATTGACGTGCCGTGTTCTTTTAACCAGTCTGCCCAGGGATCATTGTTTCCGAGAGGCTGGATAATTTCGAACCAGAAATTATCACTGAAAACACTCTCCACTTTCATAGGTGTATCTGTAATATCAGCACCTTTATACTTCGTAAAAGGTGTTCTTACCTCTTTGTGTTCTCCATCCTGCGCTTCCGGCCCTTTCCCGGTTCCCAGCAGTGTTTTATATGCTGAAACAGTTTTTTCCAAATCGTCTGTCACTACAATTACTTTAACGATATTCGTTGATGATAATGCCATTGTTGTCTCCCTCATGTTATATGTTATTATTTACTTGTTTCTTTGCTTACCTGATCTATTTATTCGTAAAACCGCCGTCCGTTATAATTTCAGCACCTGTCACATAAGACGATTCATCGGATGCCAGAAATAATGCAACTGCCGCGATTTCGCTGGGTTTTCCGATATGACCGATGGGGAGCTGTGAAATGATATTGTTCCGTATCTCGTCATTGTCATGTACAAAGTCCGTGAACCCTTGTGTCTCTGTCGGTCCGGGGCTTATGGCATTTGCCCGGATCCCCTTTTCGGCAAGCTCGCCTGTGAAAGAACGGGCCATAGACCTGACCGCCGCTTTTGCCGCATTATAAACGATGGCGTTTTTCCCGCCCTGAAAACCTGCAATGGATGAGATGAGAACGATTGCGGATTTATCAGACATAAACGGAATAAGCTTCTGTACTGTGAAAAAGGCAGAAAAAACATTCAAATCCATAATCAGATGGAACTCTTCCGGAGTGATTTCCGGGATCGGGTTTTGAGGTCCGTTTCCGACAATCGGAAGTACTGCCTTGACTTTACGCCCTGTTTTTTTTACGGACTCGGCTATTTTCTCCAGATCCTCTACCTTGGTTGCGTCAACCTTCAGAATATCGATAACCTGACTGTTTCCCTCATATACTTTTTTAGCGGTTTCCAGATCATAATCAGCTACAATCAAATCGGCGCCTTCACTCATAAAACGTTCTGCGATAGCCCTGCCGATCCCGTTTGCAGCACCTGTAACAACACACAATTCTTTATCCAATAATTTATTCATAAATTTCTACCGAACCTTTCTGTGTCTAAACGATATACTCAAAGAATTCAAATTCTGCTTTGGATTCATAGCCGGAATAATCAACCGCGGCCAGACCTACGAATGCTCCTGTAAAAAAGCCGCCGTAATGGGAATTCACATAATCATCAGACAAAATCATGGCATCATATTTCACAGGTATTCTGTTCCAATCTTTCCCGTTGAAGGAATATTCATAAAAATAGTCCAGATGATCGACAACTGTCTTGAACCATATCCATTCGGCATTTTCTGGAATTTTCACAGCGTTGTCTTTCAGGGCAGAAGTGTATCTGCCATTGTCGCACTCGGCAGCTTCAATTACATTATTGCCTTCATCGTCTTTTGTAATGAAGATCCAGGACCAGTGCTCACTATTGTAATAATTTGCAAGACCTGCCATTGCCTGATAGCCGCAGGGGTTGAATTTTACCTTTGTCACAGCCTCAAACTCAAAATCTTTCCATCTTCTTGCAATAAAGGATGGGTCGAATTTATTTGAAAGAGAGCCACGGCCTATTAATTCAAGTTTTCCGCCTCCAGTCTTTCCCATTTTCCCAGAAAAAGGTACCCGCAGTGTATTCCACTCACCATTCAGCTTATCCGATGAAAAATCATCATAAACGGCATTGGTTTCAGGTGCCTCCGTATATATGGCATCCTTCGGGGCATCCACTTCCTTCAGGCCGCCGTGCCCGCCTTCGATCCTCGGCCAATGCTGGTCATCCCAATAGACCTTCTGGATGCTTGTTTCACGGCCAAGCGGACACCAGCCTCTCGGATCATAAATATTTTCTGTCGCATGGTGGAGCGGTCTTGCACAAAGAGAAGCATAATACCATTCTCCGGAAGGGGTCTCAACAAGGGAGCCATGTCCCTGCTTCTGGAGATAATGGTCGGGCGTGTCGAAGTTGGTTATGAATGGGCCGTCCGGCTCTGTTTCATAAGGTCCGGTCAGATTTTTTGAGCGGGCAACAACTTCCTGATGTGTCCAGATTGTTCCACCCTGTGCTGCAAATATGTAATAGTATCCATTAATTTTATAGATATGCGGTCCTTCAACTGTTTTTACATTCGTACCTTCATATACGGTCTTTGCGGTCTCTGGTTTCAGCCTTTGGCTGACCACGTCATATTCTGTAAGGGTCAGTCCATTAAAGGGATTGTTATATTCACGGTGATCCCATGTCTGCTGGATAAGATATTTTTTCCCGTCATCATCATGGAAAAGAGATGCGTCAAAACCAACACCGTTCAGCTTAATGGGACTGCTCCAGGGACCTTTTATATCCTCTGCGGTTACAAGGTAGTTATACATATCCTTAAACGCACCTTCTACCACTTTTACATCTGTGTAGACGAGCCAGAACTTTCCGTCAGCATAGGACAGGTCAGGCGCCCAGATACCGCCGGAGCATGGATTGCCTTCCATGTCAAGAAGTTCTACACTGTCCAGAATAGATGTGGTCAAATTCCAATGTACAAGATCTTTCGATTCATGAACTCTGACACCGGGAAACCACTCGAATGTGGAAGACGCAATATAATAAGTATCATCCACTCTGATCATAGACGGATCCCCGTGAAAACCTGTAAGAACCGGATTCATTATTTTCATCTTTATTCTCCTTTATATTTTAAATAGAATGCCTTTTGTTTCCTAACTATTTCAACGCTCCGGCACTCATACCCTTTTCAAAATTCTTCTGCATGGACAGGTAAACAATAATCTCCGGGATTGCAGTGATTACGGCTGCCGCAAGTATTTTAGTCTGGTCATTTGTAAACTCACCCTGGAAATACTGTGGGAGCAGTGTTACTGTCTGCATGCTCGGGCTTTGCAGGAACAGAAGCGGCAGGAGATAAGAATTCCATGCGTTGATGAATGTCAAAACAATAATAGAAGATGCAATTGGTTTGGTAAGCGGGAGGATAATATACCAAAACATAGAACGGACATTCGCACCGTCAATTCTTGCTGCCTCCATCAATTCATCCGGAATTCCGGTGGCAAAATTTCGTGCAAGCAGAATTGAGAACGGCAGCTGCAGTGCAGCACTTGGCAAAATGACTGCCCAGAAGGTATTAAACATGTGCATCTTCTGAAATGTTACAAATAAAGGTGATAACATAATGACTTCCGGTAAAGTTAACGCAATCAGAATCATCCAGAAAAATACTTCTTTTCCAAATATATGTAGTTTTGCAAATCCAAAACCGGCTGTCATACTGAAGATATACACCAGTATAATGACACCTGCTGTGATGATGAGTGAATTTCTAAAATAGGTCGGAACTACACCTGTGTCCCATACTGCCTTATAATTTGAAAAACCTGTTCCACCAAGAGAACCAAGAAACATCTGTACGAGTGGAATCGCATAAGGTATTGTCATCAGCAGCAGAACAATCTGTAGAATAACTTTGTTTTTTAAACTTCTAACTTCAAACATTTTACGACTCCTCCCCTTTATTCATCCTATTGATAAGCAGCGCGCCACAGATTGCCAGTACAAGGAGCACTACTGATATTGCTGCTGCATAGCCAAGATGAGACTGCCTGATCCCCTGTCTGTAAATATAGGTACCCAGAAATTCTGTTGCATGATTCGGCCCGCCGGTTGTAACCAGATACGGTATGTCAAATGTCTTTAAAGCTCCGATGATTCCAAGCATTGCTAAAGAAATGATAGTGCCTTTGCAGTTCGGAAGTACCATACTGAATAGCGTTCTGATATTTCCTGCCCCGTCCAGATGCGATGCCTCAAGCATTTCTTTATCAATCTGGCTCATTGCCGCATAATATAAAATGAAGCTCATTCCTGTGAACTGCCATACAGCAATCATCATAAGGATAATCAGCGCTGAATTTGATTTCGACAGCCAGTCAACAGTGATACCGAGATGGAACACGTTAAATATATCCTGCAGAAGCCCCTGTGGTGAAAACAGAAGTCTGAATACCGGTGCCATTGTTGCAGGAGCCAGAATTGTCGGTATAAAAATCAAACACTTATGCAGTGTGGCGAGCTTTACTTTTGTATGCAGAATTGCGGCAAATATAAAGCCTAAAAAATTCTGGACTAAAAATGTAACGATGAAATAAACAATTGTGTTTGTAATAGCTTTCCAGAAAACCCAGTCAGAAAACACCTTCGTATAATTGCTTATCCCTACTTTTGTCTGAATCGGGTCAAGGCCATTCCAATTTAATGTAGACAGGTCAAATGTATAAAATATGGAATAATATATAATACCTACAACAAAAATAAATGCCGGAAGAATCCACGGGAGTCCATTCATCTTACTGGATTTTTTTGCTTTATTCTTTTTCATATTTAAATCTCCTCAGTTCTAACTGGCAGGGGGCCAGAAAACGGCCCCCTTTGTCAAAATATGGTCCCTTATTCACTGTCAGCCTGAGTTGCTGCAAGCTGGGCAGCCCCGTCTTCCGGAGTCATTGTCCCACCTGCCACGCCGGCCAGAACATCCATCATTGCCTGATTCATATCTGCATTGATTGCTCCAAAGCGCGGGTTATCTCCGCTGTTCATAGCATTTTCAATATAGTCTTTAATTTCGTTATTCTGCTTCTCAGGATTTACCAGTTTTACATTATCCCAATCTGGAGTGATAGATTTCAGTGAAGGAACAACGTTCAGTGTGTCAGCAATCATCTGCTGTCCGCTTTCAGAAGTTCCGAGCCAAACGGCAAATGTAGTTGCTGCCTTGATGTTTTCTGATGTCGCAGATACCGCTGTTGAGTAGTCCAAATCGCCGAACATGGAGCCTGTATTTCCTGTTCCTGCGATATCAGGGAATTCGATCGGTATCATCGTAAATGGTTCTTCTGATGATGCTGCGGACTCGATTGCAACCTTCATCGTTTCAGGCAGCGTATTGGATGTATACCAGGAGCCCATCATAACCATGGCTGCTTTCTGGGACATAAACAGATTGTTTGCCTCTGGGTACTGCTGGATACCAAGAGCACCTTTTTGCATAATTCCGTCGTCGAATAAGCCTTTCCACAACTCCAGAGCTTTTACGATGGATTCATCTGTCCACTCTGCTTCGCCCCTTGCTGCTTTGGTAAAAAGCCCCGGTTCTACATTGTCAGCGATTGCATGGAAGGTATCCATGTTAAATGCACCCTGCCCTGCACCTTGAACGAAACCTTCAATACCATTATCTCTAAAGGTCTGGCATGCTTCTTTCCACTCGTCATAGTTAGTAGGGATTTTTACATTATATTTATCGAAAAGGTCCTGATTGATCCAGAGATTTCCTGCATATACACTGCCGACACCCAGTCCTTTCAGCTGTCCGTCGACCGTCATGGTTGTAATAGATGCCTCATTGAGTTTATCCTCATAATCATCGCCTAAGGCTTCCTTAACAGCATCAGTTAAATCAATAGCCTGTCCGCCAAATACCTGAATTCCGCCGTTTGCTGATCCTGCTGAAACCTGAAAAGCATCAACACCCTCACCATTAGCTAAAGCAGGTTTGATAGCTGCATCATAATCATCGATTGTAGTCTGTTTCCATGTTACCTTGATGTCCGGATATTCTTTGTTAAACTCGGCAATATATTCTTCATTAGCCGGTGACCCCGGAGTCCATCCCCACCAGACAACTTCGCCTGATGTTTCCGTTGATGTATCTTCTTTCGGTTTGCTGCCGCCGCACCCGGCGAGCACAGTTGACGTCATCACCATTAAGGCTGCTAAGCCTGCTGCTGCAATTCTTCTTTTTTTCATTTCTTTTCCTCCTTTTACTTGTTTAATACCTACTCTATACCATAAACGCTCAAAGCGCCATTAGAGTCTTTACTTTCAAAACACTGTTTAAATATTCTTCATCTGTATTAAGATGCTCAATGATAAACGGCATGTTATCATCAAAGGATAATGCTTTTTCAATTAAGTATCTGATGTTTATCCCCCCGTTACCGACATTCGTTTCTCTGAAAAACAGGGTATAGTTTTCCTCCATCCTGACATCTTTCAGGTGGCAGCTTCGGATATGTTCGCCCAGCTTTTCAAAGCACTCGTTTATGAATTCTTCATTCAGAAAATATCTTCTCGGTGTCGTGATCCAGTTAAAAATATCCATGTGAACGGCAAACCGGTCTCTGTCTACAGATTCAAGCAGCTGTATATATTCATCGGGTCCGGTTGGGAACATCCATGGCATTGACTCAATGGTAAAATATGTATTGGTGGGATTAACTGCATCTATAATCTCCTGAATTGTCTTTACGCCGAGTTTCCATGTTTCTTTCGAAAAATTCTCTTTATAGGCGCCATCCCAGCGGGGGCCTCTTGCCCCTATAATATTCACACAGCAGCGGGCGCCGATCCTGTCCGCAAGTTCCAACTGGCCAATTGTATACTCTATAGCCTCTTTGCGTGCGTCTTTATCTAAATCCAGTGTATTGCGCCAGACTCCAACTTCTGCTATCATAAGATCATTTTTTTCTGATTCTTTCACATATGCATCGATAAGTGCATCGTCGTCTTTGTAAGAGAGTGGAAAGTTGACAGATCCAAGACCTAATGTTTTATGCTTCACAGCCCAGTCCTTCGGGCTGCTGTGCTCTAATGGTGAAGATGTCCCAAGTCTCATGTTTTATATCACGCCTTTCTATTCCGGTTCGTGTATCTGTTATTACTTATTATAACTTTCGAGAAGTTCAACTATACATTTCAGGTCCGGAGCATCGAAATAATTATATTCTCCGCTGCCATCACCATAAACACCTCTTTGAACCAGTGTCATGCCGGCTGCTTCCATATTAACGACGGCAGTTTTTGAATCCTCTACCTGAAATGCAACGTGGTGGATTCCTTCACCCTTTTCATCGAGGTAGTTTCTCCATGTGGAAGGCTCCTCGTTCGGCTGGATTAATTCAAGCTGCAGTCCCGGTCCAACATCAAAGAAGGCCATCCAGCAATAGGCATTCGGTGCAGGCTCACCCTGAAACTGTGTTCCTGTAACTTCATAATCTCCGATTGGCTGTGTCTCCGGGACATTCACACCTAAAAATTCGGCCCACTTCTTCTTTGTCTCCTCGACATCCTTTACAATGAATCCTACCTGTGCTACTAATTTTGTTCCTATTACTCCTGACATGTTCTGTCTCCTTCCTGGGTTTTACCCAATTAAATATTAAATTTCATCTATAAATCCACCTGGTTTTAAAGGCTCTGGCCTTTCACAGGTAGTTTTCATTTTGTAAAACTCACCCATTTCAGAAGAAATCATTATTCCCTCTATTGCTTCGGTAATATGCATAATTAAGATTCCATTTGCCCTGTTTTCTGAGTTTGTCTCTATCGCATCAGCAAGGTCGAGCACCCCTATGCCCCTGGAATAATCTTTTACTCTGGGATATAACTCTGGAAGCTCATAGAACTTTTCTTTTCTGGTGAGAGCTTCCCCGGTTTTTTGGTAAACCGTATCCGTATACTGTTCCTTCCGGTATACTCTTGGAGTGCCGCTGCCGTAGTTCGGGTCCGGATAGGTGAGTGTGCCGCCGTCTCCGTAAATTTCAAACATGGGAAGGTTTGAACCGTAAATATCAAAGCTTACGTTGAGGTTCACAACGACGCCGCTCTTTAATCTTAATATAGAAGAATAATGGGTTGGAACCTCTGTCTCGATCTCTGTTCCCGCATGCGGCCCAACATAGATGTGCCTTGTCCTGCCGGCTTTCGCATCAAAAGCGGCAATGCTTTCTATAGGACCGAGCAGTGAGACGATTGCAGAGAGATAATACGGCGCCATATCAAACAGGGGGCCGCTGTTCTTTTTATAAAAAGGTACTGGGTTCGGATGCCATGTTTCCACACCGAAGGTTGTCATGTTTGCCGTTAAAAAGAATGGCTTTCCGATCAGGCCCGCATCCAGGTAATATCTCAGACTCTGAAGCCCGGATGAAAGAAAAGTATCCGGTGCGCATCCGACCTTGACACCCTTTGCCTTTGCCAGATCCAGAACTTCCTTTGCTTCCTTCAGACTGGGGGCAAATGGTTTTTCACTGAAAAGGTGCTTTCCGGCCATTATGATCTGTCTGCCCAGTTCAACGTGGAACTGCGGCGGCGTTAGATTTATGATAATCTCAACCTCATCATCGTTTAACAATTCTTCCGGGGTGTATGCCTTTTTTATATCAAACTCCGATGCCAGTTTCTGCGCAAGTTCTATATTAATATCTGCACAGGCAATGACATCCAGCTTTTTATAAAATGCTTTTATATCGGCAAGGTATGTTCTGCTAATCACTCCGGAACCAAGGATGCCTATTTTAAATATTCTCAAAGTCATTCTCCTTTTCTGCTGAATTTTCTACAAACCATTTTGCAATGTGTTTTTCTATTTATATAGTATCTAACTTTTTCACAAATTTCTTTTAAAAACTTGTGTACCATATGTGCATATTTTGTTATGTTCCTATAGCAGACTTGATATTGTGTCCATAAAAATCATGTGTTTTTACGTATTTTTGTTAATTTTGTATGCATATTGTTCTTTAAAACTTATCAAATATTGCTATTTGCAATCCTAAATGATAAACTAACCATATACCTAGACTCATCTATATAACCAGTAAAGGATGGTTCGATTATGCAGACAAATAGTTATTTTGAGGAGTTGAATTTTGAAGAGAAGAAGAAAATTATTGTATCAAAGAAAATCGATACAACTTTTTCTGATACAATGCATTGGCATCCTTTTGTCGAAATACTTGTAAGCTGCTATGATAATAATGAAGTAACAATTAATTTTACCAAGTACACGCTTAAGATTAATGACCTGGTTATCATCTACCCGGGCGACCTTCATTCTTTGATTCATGTGGATGAGAAGGCATTTATTCTTGTGCAGTTTCCACTCGATTTACTGATGATTATGAGCGAATTTAACAGTAATTTTTCTGTATTTTCCCAATATCATTGCATAAAATATGACCCTTCGAATATCGATGTTGACAGAATGATTTTTTTAATAAAAGAACTGCCCGAACTATATTATTCCGACGCTCTGTTTAATGAAGTCCGGATATACTCACTTCTGCTGGAGTTTTTTGTAAAGTTTGGACAATACTGTATTAATGATAAGAAAGAAGAGTTTGCCAGTGATACTAACGAGGAATACAAGTCTCTCAAACTCATGGCGGAAGCCTGCCTTTATATATCACAGAACTGTACGAAATCCCTTACTCTGGATGATATTTCCCGTTACATCGGGTTTAGCAAATACCATTTTTCGCACCTGTTCAAAACATATACGAATATGACATTTATAGATTTTCTTACGACTGAGCGTATCAAAATGGCGGAATCATTGATTTCGAATCCAAAAGCACACATGATTGATATTGCTTACGACTCGGGATTTTCAAGTATTTCTTCATTTAACCGTGCCTTTAAAAAGATAAAGGGAATTTCCCCCAGTGAATTTAGAAAAACATTGATCAATAACAGCGTAGATGTGAAATCACCGGTCGGTTTAGAAGAAGAGGGTGACCCCGTTTCCTGAGGATATATTATTAATAAAAAATAAAAATTGAAAGTGAGGTTTATAGTATGCAGTCTGTTAGAATTATTGAGATACCGAAAATCAAGGCGGTTTTTTCCGGGCCGCTTTCTTCAAAAGAAAAATTCGAGAAGTTTATCAAATGGTTCAGTGAATATCATGCATCCCTGAAAGGGGAATTGTTCCCAAGAGATTTTATGTGGTACAACGAAAGAATGAATGTGAGGGAATGGTTTTATGCGTTACCTCCAAATGCAGATTTACAGCAAATAACTGATTATGAAATTGTTGATCTGCCATCCGGCCTTTATGCGGCTGCCTCATGCCTGAATGCTGATCTGGATGGTGCAGAAGACTGGCTTAGTACAAGGCAGGAAATAAACAACTGGGTTCAGAAAAGTGATAAGTTTGATTTATATGTTAATGGAGAGGGCAGGGAGGAAAGATATCCGATGTTTCACATAGTTTCTCCGGGGTGGATGATGGAGAAGGGGATTTCGATTGAAGATTTATATGTTCCGATTGTAGAAAAAGGAGAGAAGTAGAGGAGATATTTTGTACCTGTAGCATAGGTAGTGATATGTATGGATGAAGGATTCTTTTCATAGGGTACATGCATTTCACAGTCTTGAAAACAGCTGATACTGAGGGGAATGTACTGAAAATTTGCCGGAGAGTAATAATGAATTTAACATATAAAAGAGCATCAATTAAGGATATAGATATCTTAACAAAAACAAGAACAGAAGTATTAAGGGCAGCGAATAAACTGTCTGATGATACTGATATGAGTGAAGTGGAAAAGCAGTCCTATAATTATTATAAAAAAGCACTTTCTGATGGAACACATACAGCATATTTGATTTTTGATGAAGGCAACTTTGCAGGTGCTGGTGGTATCAGTTATTTTCAGGTAATGCCGACTTACCATAATCCAAGTGGAAACAAAGCTTACATAATGAACATGTACACGAAACCCGAGTACAGGAGAAAGGGAATTGCGTACAGAACACTGGATATGCTTGTCAGAGACGCTAAAAATAAAGGGATTACTGCCATTTCTCTGGAAGCAACGGATATGGGAAGATCATTGTATGAAAAATATGGTTTTGTAAGAATAAATAATGAAATGGAATTAAAGGGAGGCGTTAAGCTATGAAAAAAGTGCAGTTAGTGAGTATTATCGTATTAATTATTGCGTTAGTCATTATGGTGGTAAATATATTCCTTGCGCCTCTGGCGGACTGGATTGTCAGGGTAGATGGCGTCATTCTATTAATTGGTATATTTTTCCTGTCTTATAGTACGGTTAAATGTCATAATAGGAGCAGATAAATTATCAGTTAACAGGAGAGAATAAAAAAAGAAATCCCCCGAGGGTGTACGTTATTGTACACCCTTTTTACGTGTTCATCACATTGAAATGTGCACAAAAAAAACATAAAATAAAGACAGAAAACAAACAAAATCACAAACAGGAAGAAGTCGGATCCGGTAAATTTTAATAAAATACTGCCTGTATATGTGAGTTGCTCGTTGGAAGCAAAATTATGAAAGTGAGAGGGAAGGTTATGAAAAAAAGACTTGTAGCATTATTTTTAGCAGGAACTATGGCAGTGTCTACATTAGCGGGCTGCAGCGGAGCGGATAAAAAAAACGGGGCAGAAAGCAAGGCTGAAACGGACAAGAGCACAGACACTGCAAAAGAAACCGGGGAGTTAACACTATATTACTCCAACTCTACAGACTGGGCAGATCCAATCATTCAGGAGTTTGAAGACCAGACAGGGATTACAGTAAATCTTGTACAGGACGGGACATCTTCATTATTTGCACGAATCAAGGCGGAAGCAGGTAATCCACAGGCTGATGTTGTCTGGGGAGGCGTAATTGATACTTATAGGGCAAATCAGGATTTGCTGCAGAAGTATACGCCATCTACGGAGGCAGACCTTAAGGAAGAGGCTCTTGACCCGAATGGGTACTATACAGGCTTTGATATGGGACCTATGGTAATGGTTTATAACACAGAGTTGGTGGATGAAGCGGACGCACCTACAAAATGGTCCGACTTACTGGAAGAAAAATACAAAGGGCAGATTGCCTGTGCAGATCCCACATCGTCATCTTCTTCATTTGCATGCGCCATGGCTATTATGCTTGCATATGGGACAGAGGATGGTAAAGGATATGACTTTATTGAAAAACTGGTAAAGAATCTGGATGGCAAAGTGATTGATTCTTCTTCAGGGGTGTACAAGGGTGTAGCTGACGGGGAATATATGGTAGGACTGACTTATGAGGAGGCAGCACTGCGCTATATAGAGTCAGGGGCAACAATAGGGATTGTGTATCCCGAAGAAGGAACCTCTTCAAGCCCATCCGGCTGCGCTGTTGTGAAAGACTGCCAGAATCAGGTCAATGCCCAGAAGTTTATAGACTATCTCTCTAGCAAAGAGGTTCAGGCACAGCTTGGAGATTTGAACCGCCGCTCTGTCAGGACGGATGTGTCAGATCCGGATACGATGAAGGCATGGGATGAGATTAAGTTCGTGGATATGGATTTAGACTGGACATCTTCGCATGTGGATGAGTTCAATGAGAAATGGACTGATTTTGTAACTGAGTAGAGAAAAAAGTAGCAGATGTGATTAGAAAGCGCCTTATGGCGCTTTCTGAATAATAACGGCAGGAAAGGGTAAATACATGGCAAGTCAGAGCGTAAAAATAATAGATGCGACAAAGATTTATGGAGATTTTAAGGCTTGTGACCATATCAGCCTGGACATTAAAGAGGGAGAATTTTTCACGCTGCTTGGTCCGTCAGGCTGTGGAAAAACGACTCTTCTCCGCATGATTGCGGGATTTAACAAAATAGATGAAGGCCATATTTATTTCAGTGAAAAGGAAATCAACCACATACCCGCGGATAAGAGAAATATAGGGATGGTATTCCAGAATTATGCGATTTTCCCGCATATGACAGTTATGGAGAATGTGGCATATGGCCTGAAAGCGAGAAAAGTAAAAGGGGAAGAACTGACAAACAGAGCGATGGAAGCTATGAAAATGATGCAGATTGACAATCTGAAGGACCGTATGCCAAGCCAGCTCTCAGGAGGCCAGCAGCAAAGGGTGGCTCTGGCCCGGGCAATTGTCATTCACCCAGATGTACTATTAATGGATGAACCCTTATGTAATCTGGATGCAAAACTTCGTGTTACCATGCGCACAGGAATTAAGAAGATTCAAAGACAGCTGAATATTACTACGATTTATGTAACACATGATCAGGAAGAGGCTTTATCAATCTCTGACAGGATAGCAGTCATCCATGACGGTAAGGTCGAGCAGCTTGGAAAGCCAAAAGAAATCTACACAAAACCTGTGAATATGTTTGTCGCTAATTTTATAGGAACATCCTGTTTTCTGGATGGAGAAGCGGAAAAGGGAGAAGTGGAAATCCTCGGATGCAAACGAATAAAGTTAAACATCGATCCGGACTTTCAGGGGAAGGTAAAGGTTGCAGTAAGGCCAGAATACGCTGCTTTAGAGGATGAAAAAGCCGGCGAACTAACGGGTACGATAACTTTAGCTACATTTCTGGGTGATTATATGAGTTATGAAATTGAGCTTCAGGACGGTACTTTTATAGAAATCAATGAATACACGGACAGGCTGAACAATATCCGGCAGACGGGAGATAAAATAAGTCTGGGGTTACTTGAAAGCAGACTGAATGTGTTCGATGCAGCAACAGAGAAGTCCATAATGAAATATTAAAATTCTATGGCTGAAAGGAAATAAGAATGAGAGTACAGGCTAAGAAGAAAAAAATATATGAAAAATTACATATGGACAAGATTGATTTCTGGGTGATTATGGGGCTGCTGATTATTATTTTATGCCTGATATTCATTGTCTATCCATTTTTTAAATTAATTGTACAAAGTTTTCAGGACCCTGATACAAATGTTTTCACATTTTCTAACTATATTAAATTCTTTCAAAAGAAGTATTATCAGACGGCACTTGGGCACAGCCTCCTCATAAGCAGTGTTGTAACCCTGCTCGCAACAGCATTAGGTGTGCCACTGGCTTACATCGGCACCAGATTCAATCTGCATCTGAAAAAAGTAATTTATGTCATGATTGTATTGTCCATGCTTTCCCCTCCGTTTATTGGCGCATATGCCTGGATTACCCTGCTGGGGCGTGCCGGCTTTGTAACCAAAATTTTAGCGGGATTAGGGATACAGCTGGGGGAAATCTACGGTTTTAAAGGGATTGTTCTGGTATTTACCTTAAAGTTATACCCCATGGTATATCTTTATGTCTCGGGAGCTTTAAGCAGTATTGATTCCTCTCTGGAAGAAGCAAGTGAAAGTCTTGGAATCTCCGGTATCCAGCGGGTGATGAAGGTAACATTCCCTGTGATTATGCCGACGATCCTTTCTTCTGCATTGATGGTATTTATGACGGCACTGGCAGACTTTGGTACGCCGAGGCTCATAGGGGAAGGCTATACGACACTCCCCGTTATCATTTACAAGGAATTTTTGAATGAGGTGGGAACGGATACGGGATTTGCCAGTGCCCTGAGTGTGGTAATTGTCCTGATCGCCTTGGCCGTATTATTTATTCAGAAACAAGTAGTAGATAAGCGCAGTTATAATATGACCAGCCTGCGTCCTCCGGCAAAGGTGGAATTGACCAGAGGGAAAAAACTGGCGGCGACAATTCTGGTTTTTACCGTCTCCTTTCTGTCCGTTCTGCCTCAAATTACGGTCATGCTGCAGTCTTTCCTGAAGACAAAGGGCCCTATGTTTGTAAAAGGCCTTAGTCAGGACAGTTACCGGGCAGTGGCAAATAAACTGGGAGGTGCTATCACAAATACGTTTATTATGGCATTCATCGCACTGATAATTATTGTATTATTGAGCCTGGTCGGTGCATACCTGATCGTACGCAGAAAAAGTTTCGGTTCGAATCTAATCGATATGCTTTTAATGTTTCCGTATGTCATTCCCGGGGCAGTCCTCGGCATCTGTCTGACAGTGGCATTCAACCAGAAACCAATGATGCTGACAGGAACGATGTGGATTATTATCATTTCATTTGTCATTAGAAAACTGCCCTATACGATGCGTTCAAGTGTAGGGATTCTGTACCAGATTGATAATTCCGTGGAAGAGGCATCCATCAGCCTTGGTGTACCCCCCATGAAAACGTTCTTTAAGACTACGGTACATCTCATGATGCCCGGCTTGATCTCAGGAGCGGTACTGAGCCTTGTCAGTGTTATCAATACATTGAGCGCAACGCTGATCTTATATACGGGCAGGACAATTACAATATCTGTGGCCATTTTCAATTGCGTAAATAATGATGCATATGGACAGGCTGCGGCGTTGTCTACCATATTAACATTGACGACCATTTTATGCCTGCTGGCCTTTAATAAAATATCCGGTGGGAAAAGTGTGGTATAAACAGCTGGCGGCAGTAATTAAAATGAAGTGGCTTTTTATGGAAAAGCTGCTTCATTCTTTATATTACTTTCGTTTTGTTTTGTTTATATGGTAGAATGGTAAAAAAGTGAGGGGAGAGGACTGTGCTGAGTATTAGGACAAGTTACTTCAGGAGAATATTTCTGACATTTTTTGTTGTCAGCCTGACATTAGTTATCATTATCGGAGGAATCATAAGCATTACTTTTTATGAGATTTACAGCAGCAATATAGAAGATCAGGGACAGCAGGCGGTTGAAAATATCCAGCGTGCAATAGAATCACTCAAAGAAGATTACAGCAGGGTAATAAACCAATTGGAAACAGATCAGGATGTATGTGATTTTATGAGCGGAATGAGTAATAGTGACAGTGAGAAACAGTTGATTAAAGAACTGTATTTTGTCAAGAACAGTTACCCTGTGAAGGCGGAAATAAGTATTATAGATATGGAAAATGACCGCTGTATTTCTACGCGGGCAGAAAATGTGAATAAAAAAATATCCCGGCATCAGAACTGGGGTGTATTTCGAAAGGCAAATACCACGGACCAGATTGCAATGTATGCAGTTGCCAAAGATGCAGTTCTGCATGAGGCGGACAGGATCTTCCTTGCCAAGGCATTCCACAGCAGGAAAGACACAATAGGTGGTTACATTCTCGTAGAGATATCAAGAAGTGCTTTACAGTCTGTAATAGCCGAGTATACAAGCCTGTATAATACAAATGTCATGATTGTAAATAAGAGTGGTTCTATTATTTACCATACCAAAGGAGCTGGATTTGAAGGGTTGGGAAAAATTCAGGACTATGGCAGCCGGGCTGAACTGGATGAAAACCAGGATAAAACCAAGGTATGGGAGTCATATTCCTATTCCTACCATAAAAAATCAGAGTTATATGTTCTGGCGGAAATCCCCTCAAGTGCAATGCAGATGATCAGCAACGCGCTTTTGAAGACACTTTTCCCTGCTATTTGTATTATCATTTTTCTGGGCCTTCTTGTTTCTACAGCAGTAGCAAAATCAATCGCCCATCCAATTCAGGAATTAAAACATTCGATGTCTAAGGTTGAGTCGGGGGATCTGTCTGCAAGGGTTGAAGTAACCCGTACTGATGAAATTGGTCAATTAGGGGAAGCCTTTAATCTTATGACGGATAAAATCGAAGAACTCATGGTAAATATTGATGAAGAAAAGCATAGTTTATGGATTGCAGAGACAAGGTCCCTGAATCTACAGATGAATCCACATTTTTTATATAACACACTGGATTTGATTAAGTGGAATGCCAAATTGGGGCGGATGGAGGAAATATCAAATATTGTAGTGAACCTTGGAAGGCTGCTGCGGCGCATAATGAATACAAAGGATGATTTTGTAAAAGTTTCTTATGAACTGGGGATCGTTTCATCCTTTATTGAAATACAGAAAAAGCATTATGGTGATGAACTTCAGTTATATGTAAACATAGAAGAGGATATTATGGAACAGACAATTCCAAAGCTTATCTTACAGCCAATCGTGGAAAATGCGATTGTGCATGGATTTGGGCAGAAAAGTGAAGATTGTATAATTAAGATTTCAGGGAAGGAAAAAGAGAATTATATTGTTTTCACAGTAGAAGACAACGGAACGGGTATCGAACAGGGTAAGCTGTGCGACATACTCTGTTTTAAGCAGGATAATACACATCACATCGGGCTTAACAATGTAGACAGGAGGGCCAAGCTATATGGAAATGAAGGATGCGGAATTAGTGTGGAGAGTGAAAAAGGAGTGGGAACGAAAGTAATTCTTGTTCTTTGTAAACAAACTGAGGATGTAAAAAAATGAGATGAGGAAAAAGGGGGAGAATGTGTTGGCGACAGTAGTAATTGTGGAAGATGAAAAACTCACCCGTGAAGGGTTGAAACGCACGGTAAAGTGGGAACAGTATGGCTGCAAATTGGTAGGGACGGCTGCGGACGGTGAGGCCGGCATCCGCCTGATTCTGGACAAAAAACCGGATATTGTAATTACGGATATACGCATGCCCAAAAAGAGTGGTCTGGAAATGATGGCAGAATTACAGGAACAGGTAGAATGCCAATTTATTATATTATCCGGATACGATGATTTTGTCTATGCAAAACAGGCTATACGTTACGGGGCAAGCGGTTACCTGCTGAAGCCGATTGATGACAGGGAACTGGAGGAAATGTTACTTCGTATCACAGAACGAACCCGCGTTTCACATAAATTAACAGCGGGCAGTGTGCAGAAAAATGAAGCAGTTAAGAATGCTCTGTGTGATAAATATCTGGAAAAAGCAATGGAGATTATGAAAGAAAAGTATATGGAGGAACTGACACTAAGAATAGTTGCCGATGAATTGTGTATCAGTGAAAGTTATCTGGGAAAGCTGTTCAAGAATAAGACGTCCTATACTTTTTTGGATTTTCTTACATTATACAGGGTGAGGGCAGCGATCAGCCTTCTGGAGGAAACAGAACTGAAAGTGTACGAAATTGCTTATACGATAGGTTATACCGATGCAAAATATTTCAGTAAAGTATTCCAGAAGATTGTCGGGGTAAAGCCTACAGAGTATAGAAACGGGTATCAATTATCAGAAGATAACATACTTCATATCCTAAAGCCAAAGGTCCCAATATAATCTGCACCTATGAGAAGGTCGGTTATTATAAGAGGGGTTCAATTAAATTAAGGAATTCAGCGTGCCCCTGAGGATTGGAGGCAATCACAGAAATGCCGGAGCGGTATGACAGGGCAGTTCCGTCAAAGCTTGTCAGTATTCCGTTAGCTTCTTGAATGATCAGAGATGCGGCAGCATAATCCCACACACATAAACGGGGAGAGGCATAGGCAGCACAGCGTCCGCAGGCAGTGTAACAGAGCCCTAAGGCAGCACTGCCGATTTCTCTTAAGTCCATTGTGTGATAGGAAATTATTTTAGCAGCATCAAAGGCAAAATCACGGAGCTCCGGGTTATAAGGCGCTGTACCAAAGTTTACGACACCCGTATTTAACAGTCCTTCCTTCATCATAAGCCTGCGGCCGTTTAGATAGCTGCCCATATTTTTCTGAGAATAGAACATTTCATTACGAAAGGGGTTAAAAACGACACCTATTAGCATTTCATGCTTATAAGTAAGTCCGACTGAGATCCCGCTTAACATAAAGCTGCAGATAAAATTAGTAGTGCCATCAATGGGGTCCAGAATAAAGGTATAGCCATCACCTACCTTCTCTTCAGAAAGTCCGTCTTCTTCACCCAGAAATGATGCATCTGGAAGGAGTAAGGACAGATTTTGGATTAAGTAAGACTGAACCATAGAATCATACTTTGTAACGAAATTAGCGGGTCCCTCCTTATGCGTTAGCTCTGTAACAGGCTCAATATCCCTGATAAGCTCCCCGGCCGAGCGGACAACAGACAGGATAGATGATAATAAATCGGTCATGATGGTTTTCCTCCATGTATATGTTTTATATGAGTAGTATAAAATTGCAGTCAACATAAGACAAGGTGAGAGAAGCGTTTTTTAGTATGCTGAAACCGTAAAACAAAGATATATTTTGAGAAGGACACTGCAAAAAAGATTTGTAGTGTCTTTTTTTCCAAATAATAGTATAATAAAAAATAGACTTAATTTGTAGTGACCGGAGAAGTAACAGGTTGGAACTATTGTAAGTAAGGAGAATTTGTAATAATGGATGCAGTGTTAAAAAGCGAGGTAGAGGAATTTGCCAGTAAGATATTGAGAAGTTATTTTTGCGATTCAGAGGTAGATTTCCTGATTTCTACTTTTGCACCGGAGATTGTATGGATGGGCGGCGGGGAAAAGCAGAGAGCCGAAGGGAGAGAAGCCGTTGCGTCTGCATTCAGAAGAGAAAAGGAAGACCTTATCCCGTGTAATATGAGTGAGGAGAGGTATGTCACCTTGGAGCTGGGAGAAGGCCTGTACCTCTGTGAGGGAGACAGCTGGATCGAGGCAAAACCGGAAACGAAAATGGTTATGAATGTCCACCAGCGTGTAACCTTCATATTCAGGAGAAAGGGAGATAGTTTTGAGTCTGTACATATTCATAACTCAATAGACTTCTCTGCAATACAGGATGACGAACTGTTTCCGATCGAGTCGGCAAAAGAGAGCTATGAGAAACTTCAGGATATGCTCGTGCTAAAGGAGGCGGAAGCTGACAGGCAGGCGAGATTCCTCCAACAGCTTTATGATACTGTTCCCTGTGGGATTCTGCAGTTTACGACGGAACAGCCGTACGAGATCCTGAGTCTGAACAGAATGGTGTGGGAATTTTATGGGTTTGAGTCGGAAGAGGATTACAGATCAAAGATACAGTCTCCTGTCCAGCTTGTCCTGAAAAATGATAAGGATAATATCATTAGTATGATTGAAGGTCTCAAGACCGGCGGACCAGCTGTCAACTATACGCGCCAGAGCCGGAAAACAGACGGGACCAGTGTCTGGATCAGCGTGATTATGCACCGTATTGTCAATGTAGACGGAATTGAGGTTATACAGGCCATATTTACGGATATTACAGAAATGACTACGCTGGTGATGGCACAGGAAAGAGAGAGGATGATTGAGAATCATTTTCTGAGGGCGGCAACTTGTACTGCCTACCCGCTGATTATGAGCCTGAACCTGACACAGGGTAAATTTAACTGTTTTATCGAGGAACAGAAAGGAGTCATTGATGACAACAGCGGTAATTATGATGAATTAATGGTTCACTCGGTTGAATTGGTGAATCCGGCATTCAGAGATGAATACAGACATGAATTTTCCAGGGAAAACCTGCTCAGGAGATATGCGGAAGGAAAAAAGGAGAATTACATAGAACTTCAGATGATGGGATATGATGGGAAGGAGCACTGGCTGTCCCTTCATGTTATCTTTGTTGTCAACCCGTTCAGCACGGATATACTGGCAATCCAGCTCGTGAAAGTGCTTGATGACCAGCGTTCGGAAAAGCTTAGACAGGAGCAGCTGCTGCGTGATGCGCTGTCTTCAGCCATGGCCGCCAATCATGCAAAGTCGGATTTCCTTTCCAGAATGAGCCATGACATCAGGACGCCAATGAATGCAATCATCGGAATGTGTACGATTGGTCAGCTGAAGATCAATGATCCGGTCCGTGTCATGGATTGTTTTAAGAAGATTGACGACTCATCCAGATACCTGCTCTCTCTGATCAATGATATTCTGGATATGTCAAAGATAGAAAATGGGAAGATAGAAATCGTAAAAGAGAAGTTTGAGTTTGCCGGATTTTTTGAAAATTTAATTTCCATAATTTATCCTCAGGCGGTAGATAAAGGAATTACGTTTGAGATGTATCATAAGGAGCCAATCTTGAAATATTATTTAGGTGACGCTCTTAGAATTAAGCAGATTCTTATGAATTTATTGTCTAATGCATTGAAGTTTACCGGATGCGGCGGAACAATCCAGCTGGAAGTATATGAAAAGAAGAGAACACGGGAATCCGCATATATGTGTTTTGTGGTTCGTGATACCGGAGTGGGGATGTCAGAAGAATTCATGAAGCGCATCTACGAGCCGTTTGAGCAGGAGTCCAAGGAGGCGGCGAGGAATAATGTGGGAAGCGGTCTGGGACTCTCTATTGTTTACAACATGGTACAACTGATGAATGGCCATATTGAAGTCAAAAGTGAAAAGAACAAGGGAACGGAATTTACTGTCACGATTCCTCTGGGCATTGCAAAGGAACTGCAGGAGGAAGATTTTGATGCAGACAGCAGTGACCTGATGCAGGGAACAAGGGTCCTGATTGTAGATGATGACCAGATTGTAGGTGAGCAGGCAGTACTTATTCTGTCAGAGATCGGCGGAGATCCGGTCTGGGCTGCATCAGGAATGGAAGCTGTGTCATATGTACAGGAGTCTGCTGATGCAGGAAAACCGTTTGAGATTGCCATGATCGACTGGAAGATGCCGGATATGAACGGGATTGAGACAACCAGGAGAATACGGCAGATCGTTGGCAGAGATACAACGATAATCATCATATCTGCGTATGACTGGAGTACAATAGAAGAAGAGGCAGTGGCTGCCGGTGCAGATTATTTTATTTCGAAACCGCTGTTTAAGTCCAATATCGAAAGGGCACTGGCAGAGATTGATAAAAATCATGAAAAAATCAAGGCTCTGGATTCCATAAAACCAGATTGTTTTTCCGGACAGAGGGTACTTCTTGTTGAAGATAATATACTGAACCGGGAGATTGCAAAATCTCTGCTGGAAATTAACCATATCGAGGTGGACACGGCAGAAAATGGCGCTGAGGCGGTAGAGCGGTTCAGAGAGTCCGGGAAAGGATTCTATTTTGCCGTACTCATGGATATCCGTATGCCTGTCATGGATGGCTTAGAGGCGACGAGGCAGATACGAAAGGAACCAAGGGAGGATGCCAAAACAATCCCGATTCTTGCGATGACTGCAAATGCATTTGAGGAAGATAAGAGGATGGCATATGAGGCAGGCGTGAATGGATATCTGGCAAAACCGCTGGATATTCAGGTTATGTTAGATGAGCTTAAGCTATATTTGTAATAAAAAGATTTGAATAGGTATCCTCTGCCGGTAAGAATGCCGGTTAGAGGATATCTGACAGATGGCGGGAGGTAACAATGAAGTTAAAATGTATTTTATTTAGTCTTATGGTGTCTGTCCTGCTGGCATCAGCGCCGGTTCAGGTATGGGCTGAGGATGCGGATAATCAGGAAAAGACAGAAGAAGAACTTGCCGCGGCAGAAGAAAAAGAGAAGACGGATTCCTATGCCAGGGAGATCGATACGAATGCATTGGAGAACTGGCCGTCCGGTCCGCAGGTTTATGCGGATTCAGCGGTTGTCATGGACATGGAAAGCGGTGCTGTCCTGTATGCAAAGCAGGCCGATAAACAGCATTATCCCGCCAGTATTACCAAGCTGATGACAACGCTTGTTGCTTTGGAGAATGCGGAACTGACGGATAAGGTAAGATTTACAGAGGACAGCATTTCCTTTCTGCAGTGGGATGATGCACAGATCGGGATGAAGGCGGGCGAAGAAATCAGTCTGGAAGATGCACTTCATGGCGTCCTGCTGGCCTCTGCAAACGAGGTTTCCCACGCAGTCGCGGAGAGTGTGGGAGCCGACCGGCTGGGCGGCGATTATGAGACTTTTATCCAGAAGATGAATACGAGGGCAGAAGAACTGGGATGCACAAATTCACACTGGGTGAATCCAAACGGGCTTCATGATGATAACCATTATACATCGGCCCATGATATGGCCCTGATCGCATCTGCCGTGTATCAGCAGGATGAGTTTAAGAAAATTATGGGAACGCTGGAGTATAAAATAGGCGCCACAAACCTGACGAAGGAAGAGAGGGTATTCCAACAGAACCACAAAATGCTCTGGCCGGAAAACTATTATTACTATGAGTACTGTAAGGGTGGTAAAACAGGATATACGGATCAGGCTAAAACGACGCTGGTCACCATGGCTGACAACGGAGATATGCGTCTGGCTGCAGTTGTTCTCTATGACTACGGAGTGGATGCCTATACAGACACAAGGGCAATGTTCGACTATGTTTTCCAGAATTTCCACAAGGTTCCTGTAGCCGGGGCCGAAGATGCGGAAGAGATATCCTCTTTTGATGATAAGGATGCATACGTGGTTCTGCCTGAAGATGTTGCGTACACAGATCTGGATAAAGAAATCGTCCTTACAAAGCAGGGAATCCGTTCTGGAAAAATCATATACACGTATAAAGGTGATAACGTAGGCAGCGCCGCCGTGACCCTTACAGAAGAAGGGTACCAGAAGCTCTCAGGAGGAAGTGCTGCCCAGAGCGACAGCAAGAAGATTGAGAATGAAGGCAGTACGCCGGACCAGTCGGCGCAGGCAGACAGGGACAAGGCAAAGGAACAGGAGAATGCGGAAAAGGACAGCCGGAATCTGAAGCTTGTCATCGCTGTTTCAGCCGCAGTTGTTTTCGTTGTCATCATTATCATCGCGATACTGGAAGCAAAGCGGAAAAGAAAACGCAGGAAAAAATAAAAGACCATAAAATGAGAGACGGCCCTCCCCCTGTATCTAAGTTATTCGGATACAGGGGAAGGGCTTTCGTTTTTTAATAACCACATTTATTCAATTGGTTTTTCCTCGATATTTAGATAAATGTCAGGATCAGGATTGATTTCCTCGAATGCTTTAATAATCCGGTCTGTTACGGTGTTGATATTGATATCCTCAGAGACATTGAGCAGCACGGAATACTGGTTCAGTGATGCACGAGTAAAGACATCATTCTTTCTCAGTCCGTTGGCAAGCAGATCGTAAAGCAGATTCATAATCCTCTTCATCTTAACTGAATCCGGCAGTGTATCGTTCTTGGGAAGCAGAGAAAACAAGAGCAGATAATATTTTCCCTGTGAACGTCTCACAGATCTCAGATTGAGCTGGTAAATATTCTTAAAAATGTCAAAGTTACAGTAGAAGGTCTTGTCCGTATCCTTCTCCACACCGAGCGTGGTCTCCAGTTCATCCATCTTCAGCTCTATATTTGGCATGCGGAGCAGGATGTCCTGATAGATATCACGCAGCGAAGTGCTGATATCGAGGCCATATTTTGAGGAGAAGAAATCCACTGTGGACTGGTAATATTCCAGCGCAGTCTTAACTGTATTCATTCCCATATATGCAAGCAGCTTATAGCGGTAGAAACGCTCTTCTTCCGGATAGAGGATGATGGACTGGTCGCATAGTGAAATCAGTTCGTCATATCTGGACTTGGCGTACAGATATTCACACATATTCAGGGTACAGTTAACATACATGTTGCGATAATATGTTGCACGGTACTGGACCCATTCAACAGAGGCATGGTTAGACAGAAAATCTCCGGTATACAGGCGCTGCATACGGTAATAATACCGGTACTGCCTTTCGGAGTCCGGTTCCTGCCGGGCCAGGTTATAATAATTTTCAAAATCGGTAATATCAATCTTGCAGTACAGGTCCGGGTTCCAGTAATAGGCATCCTGGGTAAACTTGATATAGTCGATATCCTGTTCCGGATAAAGCCTCTCGAGTTCTTTCCTCGCCCTGTATACAAGGTTGCGGAGAGCACCTACAGGGATCTTGTCTTTGACATCAGGCCATAGCATTGACATCAAAACATCCTTTGGCACTTTTGTATCCTGATTGGCAACCAGATAAGAGATCAGAAGAGTAAGCTGGGTACTGTTGTGCTCACTTGGCGCATATTCATAAAACGGACTGGAAATAGAAAACTCATTAAAAAAGTGGATATGAAGGTCTGGTTTTCGTCTCATTTGTCTATTCTCCTTGTTTTTTTCGAATTTATAACATTGTTATAGTAGGATTTAATAATTATTATATCACTTATAGTGCAAACTTTCTACAAATAGATTCCACCAATATACCAAAGAATGGAATTTTGCCGAAATTTTTAAATTCCGGTGAATCCCTTGACTATTTAAGAGTTTCTTTTTATAATAAATTCTGTGCAGACTTAAATGGAAAAAACGATGACGAAGACAGTAGGTCATATCCGAAAGTCCCAGCGAGCCGGAGATGGTGGGAGTCCGGTACCTGTAAGATATTTCTGAACATCACTTCCGAGTTGCAGACCTTGAAACGCTGAGAAGTAGGGGCTGACGGTGTTCCTCCGTTATTGGAACGCATATGCAGGATTTAAAGAAGCCTACTATGGCTTTTAGATCTGAGTATGTTGTAACAGGTGGTTAACGTAAGCTTCAGCTTCCGTCCTATTACAGGGCGGAAGCTTTTCTTTTACCAAAAAAACACAATTAGAAAGGAAGAAGAGTTATGTACAAGAAAGTTACCACGGACATGAACTTTGTGGAGCGTGAAAAAGAAGTTGAAAAGTTCTGGGAAGAAAATGATATTTTTCAAAAGAGTATGGATGAGAGGGAGGGAGCTCCGAAATATACCTTCTATGACGGTCCTCCGACAGCAAACGGAAAGCCGCATATCGGGCATGTCCTGACACGTGTCATCAAGGATATGATTCCGAGATACCGTACAATGAAGGGATATATGGTACCCCGCAAGGCCGGTTGGGACACACACGGACTTCCGGTTGAGCTTGAAGTTGAGAAGCTGCTCGGGCTGGACGGAAAGGACCAGATCGAAGAATACGGTCTGGAGCCATTCATTGATAAATGTAAGGAAAGTGTATGGAAATACAAAGGGATGTGGGAGGATTTCTCCGGCACAGTTGGATTCTGGGCCGATATGGAACACCCGTATGTCACTTATGACAATAACTTTATCGAGTCTGAGTGGTGGGCTTTGAAGCAGATCTGGGACAAAGGGCTGCTCTACAAAGGCTTTAAGATTGTGCCTTACTGCCCGCGATGCGGAACCCCGCTTTCTGCACAGGAAGTGGCGCAGGGGTACAAGGATGTAAAGGAACGCTCTGCCATCGCAAGATTTAAGGTAAAAGACGAAGATGCCTATATCCTTGCATGGACCACAACACCGTGGACACTGCCTTCCAATCTGGCACTCTGTGTGAACCCGGTTGAGGATTATGTGAAAGTAAAGGCGCGCGACGGTTTTGTTTATTATATGGCTGAGGCGCTTCTGGACAAGGTGCTCGGAAAGCTTGCATCAGAGGATGAGCCGGCTTATGAGATTCTTGAGAGATACAAGGGAACCGATCTGGAATACAAGGAATATGAGCCGTTGTTCCAGTGTGCGGCCGACAGCGCGGCAAAGCAGAATAAGAAAGCATTTTATGTAACATGTGATACCTACGTTACACTGACAGACGGTACGGGAGTCGTACACATCGCCCCTGCATTTGGTGAAGACGATGCCAATGTAGGAAGAAAATATGGGCTGCCTTTTGTACAGCTCGTTGATGAGAAGGGCAACATGGCTGAAACCACACCGTTTGCCGGCGTGTTTGTGAAAAAGGCAGATCCTTTGGTACTCAAAAACCTCGAGGAGAGAAACCTTCTGTTTGATGCGCCAAAATTCGAACACAGTTATCCTCACTGCTGGAGATGCGATACTCCGCTGATTTATTATGCGAGAGAATCCTGGTTTATCAAGATGACAGATGTAAAAGAGGACTTGATTGCGAATAACAATACAATCAACTGGATTCCTGAGAGCATCGGGAAGGGACGTTTCGGCGACTGGCTGGAAAATGTCCAGGACTGGGGAATCAGCCGTAACCGTTACTGGGGAACGCCGCTGAATATCTGGGAGTGTGAGTGTGGACACCAGCATTCAATCGGAAGCATTGAGGAACTGAAGTCCATGTCAGACAACTGCCCGGATGATATCGAGCTGCACCGCCCGTATATCGACGATGTAACTGTAAAGTGCCCGGTCTGCGGAAAAGAGATGCACCGTGTGCCAGAAGTTATTGATTGCTGGTTTGACAGTGGGTCCATGCCGTTTGCACAGCATCACTATCCATTTGAAAATAAAGAACTTTTTGAACAGCAGTTCCCGGCAGATTTTATTTCAGAGGCTGTGGACCAGACAAGAGGATGGTTCTATTCCCTTCTGGCCATTTCGACCCTGCTGTTTAACAAGGCACCTTATAAAAATGTTATCGTTCTCGGCCATGTTCAGGATGAGAACGGGCAGAAGATGAGCAAATCAAAAGGAAATGCAGTCGACCCGTTTGATGCTCTGAATCAGTTCGGAGCAGACGCAATCCGCTGGTATTTCTATGTAAACAGTGCTCCGTGGCTTCCGAACCGTTTCCACGGCAAGGCAGTAACAGAAGGACAGAGGAAGTTCATGGGTACCCTGTGGAACACCTATGCGTTCTTTGTTCTGTATGCGAACATTGATGAGTTCGATGCGACAAAATACAGCCTGGATTACGAGAAACTTTCTGTAATGGATAAATGGCTGCTGTCCAAACTGAATACACTGATTAAGACGGTTGATGATAATCTTGCAAATTACAGGATTCCGGAGAGCGCAAGGGCACTTCAGGATTTTGTGGATGACATGAGCAACTGGTATGTCAGAAGAAGCCGTGAACGTTTCTGGGCAAAGGGAATGGAGCAGGATAAGATCAATGCCTATATGACTTTATATACTGCATTGGTGACAGTTTGCAAAGTGGCTGCGCCGATGATTCCGTTTATGACAGAGGAAATTTACCAGAATCTTGTCCGCAGCATTGACAGCGGGGCACCGGAGAGTATTCACCTGTGTGACTTCCCTGCTGTAAGTGAAGAGTGGATCGATACTGAACTCGAGGCAAATATGGCAAACGTACTGAAGCTTGTGGTTATGGGCCGTGCCTGCCGTAATACTGCCAATATCAAGAACCGTCAGCCGATCGGGCAGATGTTCGTGAAAGCAGGATATGTGCTGCCTGAGTTCTATCAGGAGATCGTTGCAGATGAGCTGAATGTGAAGAGTGTGAAGTTTACAGAAGATGTAAGAGACTTTACTTCATATAGTTTTAAACCACAGTTAAAGACAGTTGGGCCAAAATATGGTAAGATGTTAGGTGGAATCAAAAATGCCCTGGACAATCTGGATGGTAATGCAGCCATGGATGAGATCAATGAGACAGGTGCTTTGAAACTGGACGTGAACGGACAGGAGATCACGCTGTTCAAAGAAGATCTGCTGATCGATACCGCGCAGATCGAGGGATATGTTTCTGAAAATGATAATGGAATCACGGTTGTACTTGATACGAACCTGACAGATGAATTGCTTGAAGAAGGCTTTGTAAGAGAAATCATCAGCAAGGTCCAGACGATGAGAAAAGAAGCAGATTTCGAGGTAATGGATAAGATTAAGGTTACCTATGAAGGAAGTGAAAAAGCGGAGAATGTTTTTGCCAAATATGGCAGGGAGATTGGTAGTGAGGTTCTGGCAAATGAAGTTGTAAAAGCGCAGCCGTCAGGATATGTGAAAGAATGGAAGATTAACGGCGAGGCTGTTACAATGGGTGTTGAGAAAGAAGGGATGTAAATTTTATGTATAGTAAAAGATTTGCAAAAGAAACGTTTAAGGAAACTGTAAAAGATAATGTGAAGACATTATACCGCAAGAAGATTGAGGAGGCGACTCCCCAGCAGATTTTCCAGGCTGTATCCTATGCGGTTAAGGACATCATTATTGATGACTGGCTGGCGACTCAGGCAGAGTACAGGAAGCAGGATGCCAAGACGGTATATTATATGTCAATGGAGTTCCTGATGGGCCGTGCTCTTGGCAACAACCTGATTAATATGACCGCCTACAAGGAAGTAAAAGAAGCGTTGGAAGAGATGAACATTGACCTGAACGCGATTGAGGACCAGGAGCCGGATGCGGCTCTTGGAAACGGCGGTCTGGGACGTCTGGCTGCATGTTTCCTGGATTCTCTGGCGACGCTGAACTATCCGGCTTACGGATGCGGGATCCGCTACCGTTACGGAATGTTCAAGCAGAAGATCGAGAACGGATATCAGGTCGAGACTCCGGATGACTGGTTAATGGAAGGAAATCCGTTTGAACTGCGCAGGGAAGAGTATGCAAAGGAAATCCGTTTCGGCGGTACGATTCGTTTTGAGAAAGACCCGGTAACCGGAAAGGATAAGTTCATTCAGGAAAATTATGAATCTGTTATGGCGATCCCTTATGATATGCCGATCGTCGGATATGGCAACCATGTTGTAAACACACTGCGTATCTGGGATGCACAGGCGATTACGAACTTCTCTCTGGAATCCTTTGACAGAGGGGATTACCACAAGGCCGTGGAACAGGAGAACCTGGCGAAGATGATTGTTGACGTACTCTATCCAAACGATAATCATTATGCAGGAAAAGAACTGCGGCTGAAACAGCAGTATTTCTTCATTTCAGCCAGCCTTCAGGCAATGATCGAGAAGTATAAAAAGGATCATGATGATATTAAGAAGCTGTATGAAAAAGTAAAAATCCAGATGAATGATACCCACCCGACTGTTGCAGTTCCTGAGCTGATGCGCCTTTTGATCGACGTGGAAGGACTGGACTGGGAAGAGGCATGGGATGTAACAACAAAGACTTGTGCATATACGAACCATACGATCATGTCAGAGGCACTGGAGAAATGGCCGATCGACCTGTTCTCTAAGCTTCTCCCTCGTATTTACCAGATCGTACAGGAAATCGACCGCCGTTTTATCGAGCAGGTCCGCAGACAGTATCCGGGCAATGAAGAAAAAGTCAGAAAGATGGCAATCTTAAGAGATAATCAGGTGCGTATGGCACATATGGCTATCATTGCAGGCTTTTCTGTAAATGGTGTTGCACAGCTCCATACGGAGATTCTGAAGCATCAGGAGCTGAAGGATTTCTATGAGATGATGCCGGAGAAGTTTAATAATAAGACAAACGGTATTACGCAAAGACGTTTCCTCCTCCACGGCAATCCGCTGCTTGCAGACTGGATCACAGGGCTGATCGGGGACGGATGGATCACAGACCTCTCCAAGATCTCCAACCTGAAGCCGTATGTAAACGATGAGAGATTCAGAAAAGAATTTATGCAGATCAAGTACAAGAATAAGGAACGTCTGGCAAAGTATATCAAGGAGCACAACGGCATTGACGTAGATCCGAGGTCAATTTTCGATGTGCAGGTTAAACGCCTCCACGAGTACAAACGCCAGCTTTTGAATATCCTCCATATCATGTATCTGTATAACCAGATCAAGGAGCATCCGGAGATGTCCTTCTATCCGAGAACATTTATCTTTGGTGCAAAGGCTGCGGCAGGGTATTTAAGAGCGAAAGAGACGATCAAGCTGATCAACTCCGTGGCAGACGTTGTGAACAACGACAGAAGCATCAATGGAAAGATCAAGGTCGTATTTATCGAAGACTACCGTGTATCCAATGCAGAGCTGTTATTTGCAGCCGCTGATGTCAGCGAACAGATATCCACTGCATCAAAAGAGGCATCTGGTACAGGTAACATGAAGTTTATGTTAAACGGTGCGCCGACTCTGGGAACTATGGATGGTGCGAATGTTGAGATCGTGGAAGAAGTAGGGGAAGAGAATGCATTTATCTTCGGCCTGAGTTCAGAAGAAGTTATTAATTATGAGAACAACGGCGGCTACAATCCGATCGACATTTACTTCAATGACTGGGAATTAAAGCGTGTTGTTGACCAGCTGATGGACGGTACTTATGCTAACGGCAACCATGAGATGTACAAGAACCTGTACAACTCACTTCTGAATACACAGAGCACAAACAAGGCTGATATGTATTTCATCCTGAAGGATTTCCGTTCTTATGCGGAGGCCCAGAAGAGGGTGGAGGCAGCATACCGTGATGAGCAGAGATGGTCCAGAATGGCAATGCTTAATACCGCGTGCAGCGGCAAGTTTACATCAGACAGAACAATCGAGGAGTACGTGCAGGACATCTGGAAACTGGAAAAGGTGTATGTACCATCAGGACAGCCGGAATAGGAGGCGTTTATGAATTATTACGACACTTATAATTATACAACATCAGCGGCGGACAGGATACTTGCGGGTATACTTGCAATCTATGTTATCGTGCTGCTTGTCTTTTTCCTGTTTTATGTAATTAGTTATGTTTTCAAGGGTATCGGCATGTATACCATTGCAAAGCGCCAGGGAATGGATTATCCGTGGCTTGCATTTATCCCTTTTGCCAGGACATATCTCCACGGAGAACTGGCTGGGCGGATCAGCCTGAAGAACAAAGGGATTAAGAACCCGGGAATCTGGCTTCTTGTCATGCCCTTTATATTTGGTGCGGTGAACTTCGTATTCTATATGATATTATGGGCAGTCGGAATCGGTGCATTTGCAGATACCTTTACAGGTGCCATGTATGGATATCAGTACGGATACGGTGATCCCCATGTCAGCACCGGACTGATCATGGGCCTGATTATACTCTTCGCCATCTGGATGATTACTGCGGTACTCTATGGCGCAGTTTACAAAGTGCTGGGGGTTCTTGTGAATCACCAGATACTGGAGAAGTTTACAACAAAAAATATGTCCGTTGCCCATGCGGTACTGAGCACATTGATTCCGCTTTATGAGTCAATCTGCCTCTTTGTTATGAGGAATAAGGACTATAATCCGGGAATGGAACCGGATCTTGGACGGCCGTTTATGCAGTCACCTCCTCCGGTAATGCCGCCGCAGGGGGGACCTGTACCGGGACCTCACATGGGACCGGAAGTGCCGGTACCTCCGGCTGAGCCCGGGATGCCAGTACAGGCGGAAACACCTGTACCGCCGGTGCAGGCCCCCACTGAAGGGGAACGTCCGGCAGAGCATGAAGTTCATGCGCCTGTTGAGCCGCCTGCACAGGATGTGATTCATCTGGGAACATCTGCGGAAAATACAGAGAATGCTCCTTCAGAACCTCTGACAGACAGTCAGGACAGAACACCGTTATAAATTTTTAAGAAAAGGGGTCTGCCCCCTTAACGCCCTTCATATATATAATTATATGGAGGGCTTTTTTATGGGACAACGTTACATGCGTCAGAAAGCAAAAACAATCGGTTCATTCCTTATTATTTTGATTTTACTTCCCTATATAGTGGCTGTATTTGTAAACGGTGCGGATATGGAAGTGATCGGCAAGAACGGCGGTGCCTATGTGCAGGTAAAAAAGACAGCAGAGGACGGTACAAAGCAGGTGCTGGAAGTACCGTGGGAAGAATATTTTATAGGAGTACTGGCAAGGGAAATGCCGGAGACTTATGAAAAAGAGGCCCTGAAGGCACAGGCAGTAGTTATCCGCACAAATCTGTATAAAACTCTTGATGGTGATGGGGATAAAGTTCTGACGGAGAGCTACCTGTGTGAAAAAGATCTGGAAAAAAAGTGGGACGCGGCAGACTATGACGCAAATTATAAGAAACTGAAGGCGGCAGTGGATGAGACGGCGAATCAGGTATTATACTATAATGATACATATGCTATGGTTCCGTTCCACCAGT
Source organism: Faecalicatena orotica (assembly GCF_905197545.1). Lineage (NCBI taxonomy): Bacteria > Bacillati > Bacillota > Clostridia > Lachnospirales > Lachnospiraceae > Faecalicatena > Faecalicatena orotica. The sequence continues at coordinate 195,138 of NZ_CAJJZH010000008.1, read as the reverse complement.
CCAGCAACGGAAAAACAAGGAGCGGACAGGAAGTCCTCGGAAGCGGGGACTATCCGTATTTAGTGGTAAAGGAATGCCCGCTCGACAAGGAAGCAGACGATGAGATGCACGTCTATACCATGGATTACAAGGAGATACAGACAAAGTGCCAGGCATTTCTGGTTGCCGTGGACAAAGAAAATGCAGAAAAAACATACAGCTTTGCAGATTTTGAGATACAGGAGTATGATTCTGCCGGTTATGTTTCAAAACTCAGAATAGGCGATACAGTCTGCACAGGAGATCAGTTCCGGGATGCATTGACACTGGCTTCCAGCGCATTTTCACTACAGGATGCGGACGGGAAGCTGCGTATCACAACCTCTGGCAGGGGGCATGGTTTGGGAATGAGCCAGTGGACCGCGAATGAGATGGCAAAAGAGGGGAAAAGCTGTGAAGAAATCCTTCAAAATTTTTTTGAAGGAACAAAAATGACAGATGGCGGAGAAATATTTTCAAAAATCGAATAAGGCGTCATTTTTCTGGCAAAAATATAGCCAGAGGTGATGAATATGAATAAGAATGAAAAGCCGTTTTCTTTAAAAGGGAAAGGCGCAGCAGTCGGTATCGTAATCTGCTTTGTAGCTGTAATTGTAATGGTAGGAGCATTTACATTTAACAATTATCAGAAAAAATTAGATGAGCAGTTAGCAAAAGCCGAAGAACAAACAGAACAGTTAGCAAAAGAGAAGAGTGAAGCAACTACGGCAAATGACATTGTACTGCCGGAAGCAGAAGGTAATACATCAACAGAAAATGAAACAGAAGACAATGAAAGCACTACACCGGAAAGCACGGCAGATAACTCTGCAACAGCATCAGGGGCTTCCGACGTATGGTTCAGCGAGGAAAGTGTCCTCGAATGGCCTGCAAGCGGAGCAATCCTGATCAACTACAGCATGGACAAGACAGTTTATTTTTCAACACTGGAGCAGTATAAGTATAACCCGGCACTGGTAATCGGCGGAGAAGTAGGAGAAACAATTGCAGCATCCGCAGCCGGTATCGTAACAAACGTGGAGCAGTCCGCCCAGACAGGGACAACTGTTACCCTTGATATGGGGAACGGATATACAGCGGTATACGGGCAGCTCAAAGAAGTACCTCTGCAGATCGGCGACTATGTAGCAGCCGGTGAGACAGTAGGGTATCTCAGCGAACCAACAAAATACTACAGCGTAGAAGGAACCAATCTCTATTTTGAAATACTCAAAGACGGAGAACCAGTCAATCCTTTAGATTTCATGGAATCATAGCAAGTACAAATTCAAATGGATTAAATTACAAATTTGTCAAGTAAGTACGGTACATCGAACTTACTTGACAAATTTTCATTTAAGTTCGATAATATACATAAAAGGGGGACGTGAGGATGATAAAACGTGAAACCTATTTAAAAAGAATACGGGGATTTTATGATAAAGATTTAATAAAAGTGATTACAGGTATAAGGCGCTGCGGAAAATCAGTCCTGTTAATGCAGATCATGGATGAACTTAAAACACGGGGAATCGGAAAGGATCAGATTCTCTATATCAATTTTGAAGACTATGATTATTCTTTTATCCGGACAGGAATGGATTTGCATGATTATGTAAAAAGTCAGATCACAACAGACAAGAAATATTATCTGTTTTTTGATGAAATCCAGACAGTCCCCGATTTTGAACGTGTCATTAATTCGCTGAAAGTAAAGTATAATACAAGTATATTTATTACAGGATCTAATGGTAAGCTCTTGTCAGGAGAGCTTGCAACATTTCTTACAGGGCGATATGTAAGTTTTCGGATCATGCCATTTACTTTCCGTGAAATGTGTGAATTGAAGCAGATAAAACCGGGCGATGTGACAGATGAATTATTCTATGACTATATAACCTGGGGCGGCCTTCCTCAGAGGTTTCAGATGGAAGGGGAAGAACAGACCAAAACTTTTTTAAGAGATGTTTATGATGCGATTGTACTGAAAGATATTGTGCAGCGTGCAGGAATTAAGGATATCGAGTTATTCAACAGAATTATAGAGTACCTTGTATGCAATCCATCCCAGACATTCTCTGCCACGGCAATATCAGATTATTTTCTAAGCATTAACTGGAAAGTCTCCAGAGAGACCATTTATAATTATCTGGAACATATTACCTCCTCACTGATTATGTCTAAAGCATCCAGATATGACATACGGGGCAAGCGGATTCTTACAAAATTAGATAAGTATTATTTGACAGATATGGGACTGGGGCGTATCCGAAATAGCGGCTTTAAACTGGAGATGGGCGCCCTTCTGGAAAATGTAGTATATAATGAATTACTGGTGCGTGGTTACGAGGTTTATGTCGGGAAGACGAGAAATGGAGAAATCGACTTTGTGGCGGTAAACGGAACGGATAAGGAGTATTATCAGGTTGCTTATTATCTGGCAGATCAAAGGGTGATTGACCGTGAATTCGGTGTTTATCGGCAGGTGGCAGACAATTACCCGAAATATGTGCTGTCTATGGATAAAATGGATTTTTCAAGGGATGGCATTATCCATCAGAATATATTAGAGTTTTTAGGAAAAGAATAATTATTATTTAAATATGAATATTTGTATAAAAACCGGGGGTTCTCTTAGAAGGGGGATCCCCATTTTTATTCCCGCGTGGTATTTGACTTTGAATGGAAACAGGTTAGATGTTTTACTGTATATGTCTGGATTTTGAGTCTGAATATAACATTAAAAACAAAACGATTAAGTCTAAATAAAACATAAAACTGGTAATTATATATAAAAAAGGAAGATAAAATATGGATAATATGCTTAAAATAAACAAATAAGTTGACATTTCAAAACCATGAGAATATTATAAAGATGAAACGATTTACTTCTGCAGAGGTGAAAAAACAGTCACGATACACCGGTTATTAAAATAACCAGGTAAAAAAGAGGAGGTATGTGTTATGAAAAAGAGAATAGCAGCAGTTCTTTTATCAGCAGCTATGGTTGTAACAACATTGGCGGGTTGCGGTAATTCTTCTTCTGACCCCGCAAAAAAAGATTCTGGCTCCAAGGATGCACAGGCTGAAACTGATTATGATGTTGAAAACAGAGAATACAAAGATGTTAAGATAACAATTCATACCAGATGGGACACCGGAGATGTATCCGGTCCTCTTTATCAGAATATTGTAGAAGGCTTTATGGAAAAATATCCGGGAATCAAGGTGGAACAAATCAATATTCCAACGGAGTCTGAATGGCTTAATTCAGAATCAGTGCTTATGTCCGATAAAGATTCTATGCCCAATATTATTGTTGAGTATGGCGGCTCCCGGACTGCAGAGTATGTAAATTCAAACCTTATCGTTAACATGGACCCGTATTATGAGCAGTATCCGGAATGGAAAGAAAGCTTTAACTCTATGGGCGACAGCCTCACAGACTATTCAAGCTACGGGGCGGAAGGGACTTATGGTGTGCCATTTACAGCATATCAGGTTATGCTTTTCTACAACGAAGATATATTAAGCCAAAACGGGATTGACCCTGCATCAATCGTGAGCTGGGACGACCTTATGGCAGCATGTGAGAAACTGAAAGCAAACGGTGTGCAGCCTTTCGAAATGGGTGAAAAAGATGACTATCGTTTTGGACACCTGCATTCAGCATTAAATTATAAGACCTTTGGCTGTGATATGGCGGAAAAGCTCGGCAGCCGTGAAGTTTCCTATGACGGAGAAGAACAGACAGAAATATACCAGATGATTATTGACGCATATGAAAAAGGATACCTTGGAACAAATCTGCTCGGAAACGATGACGGGCAGGAAAGAGCGCTCTTTAATACCGGGAAATCTGCGTTTTTATTCATGGGAACATGGTTCTGTGCAGAAGATCATACAGGGCTGGAGCTCTTTGAAAATGAGAAGATCCATGCACTTCGTATGCCTTATGTGAATGAAGAATATAAGCTGAATGACATGGGCGGCGGAAATGAGGCTTATTACGCAGTTGATACAGGAGACGCTGATGAAGTGGCAGCATCCGTACTGTTTTTGAAGTACATGACAAGTGAGAGCGTAGTAAAAGAGTTTGTTGAAGGATATCCGACACCGGTATGTGTAAATGTTACAGCCGAAGGTGGTAACTACTTAAGCCAGGAGGCGGCAGAGATTATTGCTGAGACCGAAGATGTACGCGGGGACATTGAGAACTATGACAGCGCAACACATATGATTAATACAGTCCGTCAGGCACTTCAGAGTATTGCGATGGACGCAGATGCAAAGTCAGTAGGCAAAACCATTGTAGACACGATCAAGCAATATGAATAAATGGGAATCCATGAATTCTGACTGCTAGACCGGATAATAAGATGTGTGGACCTTGCAGACATTTCTGAAGGGTTCACACATCGGGTCAGGAGGTAAAACGTATGTTTTTTTCATCCAGCAAATACAGAAAGACATTTCTGAAATCAATGCTTTTTGTCCTGCCCGGCGTTGCGATCACTGTCATCTTTGTTATTTACCCGGTTATCAATACATTCTGGTTATCACTAAATGACTGGAACGGTGTTGCGACATCACCGGTGTCATGGGTAGGATTGAATAATTATATTAAAGTTTTTACGAGTGAAAAGTTCTGGAACAGTATGCTGAATGCAGTGTACTTCATGATCGGCGGGTTTGTAGTACTGATGCCCGTTGCTTTCGGAATGGCACTTTTGGTTACTTCGAAGATTAGGTTTACGAAGTTCTTCAAGGCATCTTACCTGATGCCGGTTATGTTAGGAACAACGGCAGTCGGCTTAATGTGGACATTCATGCTGAATTCTGATTTTGGTATTTTTGCCCAGTTCTTAAGGGCTGTCGGACTCGGGGACGCGGTTATAAACTGGCTGGCGACACCAACGGTGAATATTTGGTGCGTAGTTCTGGTCAACGAGTGGATGTATGCCGGCTATAACATGCTGATCTTTGCGGCGGGTATTGTTGCAATACCGGGAGACGTACATGATGCGGCACTGCTTGACGGATGTACCGGACTAAAGAAAGTCATTTATGTCATCATACCTCTTTGTAAAAATATGTTCATGGTTTTCTCCGTGCTCTGTGTAACAGGATGTCTGAAAGCTTTTGACATCGTATGGGCAATGACGAACGGAGGACCAATCGATTCCAGTGCAACTCCTGCCGTGCTGCTTTATACACAGGGATTCCAGTATAAGCTTATGGGGCGGAGCAGTGCAATCGGTATTATTCTCCTCGTTCTGGGCCTTGTTTTATCAGTTTTACTGAATAACGTTATTTTTAAACAGGACAGAGAATAAGGGAACGGACATTCAGAAAGGAGTTATGAATGAATAAAAAGGTTGGCTCAGATAAACTAAAAAAAGGAATTCTTTATATAGTGGCTGTCCTTTTAGCCGCTATAACGTTTCTTCCATTAATTATAACCCTGCTTTCTTCCTTTAAGACAAATGAGGATATTCTCCTTGGTATGTTTTCACTGCCGAAAAAATGGGTGTTTAACAACTATCCGAGTGCAGTTGAGACGGCAAATGCAATACGTTCGATCGGAAATTCACTTTTCGTTGCGGTTGCCACACTGATAGCTACCGTAATCATTGCGTTACCGGCTGCCTATGTACTGGCAAGGAAGCCTTATAAATATTTGAAAGGTGTATACTTCCTCTTTATGGCAGGGGTCATGGTCCCGGTACATAGTACGCTCGTTTCCATATCAAAGATATCCAGTTCTTTCGGAGCCAGAAACAGTTATTTTTTCCTGATCCTGATTTATGTCGCATTTAATCTGTCTCAGGCAATATTTTTGTTTACAGGTTATATCGGAAGTCTGGACAGAGGTTTGGACGAGGCGGCAAAGATTGACGGATGCGGTGACGGCAGAATGCTGATCAGCATAATGGCTCCGATATGTAAGCCGATCATCGCCACGGAAGCTATTTTAGTATTTATTTACGGATACAGTGAACTGATATTTTCATTGATTCTGATATCAGACAGTTCAAAGTATACAGTATCCAGAGCAATGCTTAATTTTACAAGCAACTATACTACCAGTTACGGCCCGCAGTTCGCATTTGTCATTATGTCAATGATTCCGATGCTGATTATCTACTTACTGCTTCATGAAAAAGTGGAATCAGGAATTCTGGCAGGTGCTATCAAAGGGTAAATACTTCTTCATCCCAGGTTCGAAAAAGCCGGGCCCGGGGTGTATAAATATGAGGATGGTGCTATGAATAAAAAAGATTACTTAAAGCAGATAGAAAATGTAATTGCAAACGGTCCCTATGCCGATACATGGGATTCACTCTGTGAACACCCGGTCCCTAAATGGTATGAAAAAGGTAAATTCGGTATTTTTATCCATTGGGGTGTCTACAGTGTGCCTGCATTTGGAAATGAGTGGTATCCGAGAAATATGTATGTCAAAGGTTCGAAAGAAAATCTCCATCATGAGAAAACATATGGGACCCTCGATAAGTTTGGCTATAAAGATTTTATACCGATGTTCCGGGCAGAAAAATTTGATCCCCGGGAGTGGACGAAACTGTTTTTGGAGTCAGGGGCAAAGTTTGTTGTACCTGTTGCGGAGCACCACGACGGTTTCCAGATGTACGACAGCGATTTTTCTGACTGGAATGCGGTAAAGATGGGACCGGAAAGGAACGTACTGGAGGAATTAAGATGTGAGGCGGAAAAGGAAGGAATTGTATTTGGCGCATCTTCCCACCGCGCAGAGCACTACTGGTTTTTCAACGGCGGACGCCGGATTCCGGAATCAGATGTGAACAATACAGAGTATGAAGAATTATATGGGCCGGCGATGGGGGTTACCCGGGATATGAGCAATATATATGACAATCCCCCGTCAGAAGAATTTATGCAGGACTGGCTGGTCAGGACATGTGAGCTGGTTGACAGGTATCAGCCGAAGCTTCTCTTCTTTGACTGGTGGATCCAGCAGTATGCCTGGAAACCATATTTACGGAAATTTGCGGCCTATTATTATAACAGGGCAGAGCAGTGGGGCGCAGAAGTAGCTATCGATGCGAAGTTTGATGCCTATGTTTATGGAAGTGCGGTCAATGATCTGGAGAGAGGACAGCTGGATCATATTACCCCGGATTTCTGGCAGGATGATACATCTGTTGCGAAGAATTCCTGGGGATATACCGTGGGAAATGATTACAAAGACCCTTCTGATATTGTACTTGATCTGGTGGATGTGGTAAGCAAAAACGGTGCGCTGCTTCTGAATATAGGACCGAAATCGGACGGAACCATCCCGGATGAAGATGCCCATATTTTGAAGGAAGTAGGAAAATGGCTGAAGGTGAACGGAGAGGCCATATATGGAACGAAGTACTGGAAGATATTCGGTGAGGGACCTACAGACGTTCCGGAAGGACATTTTACCGACACGACAGGAAAAAATTATACGTCCAGAGATATCCGGTTTACGAGCAGGGGAAACCATATCTATGCAATTGTAATGCGGTGGCCGGAAGATGGAAAGGTATCAATTGAATCTCTGGGAAATGACTACAAATATTTGAAGTCAACCATCCGGGATATCCAGATACTCGGGACAGACCACCATCCGGAATTCAGCAGGAACAAAGAGCTGGACATCGTGAGCGGGTTACAGGTGGATGCCGGAAAGATGCCGGTTGTTTTGAAACTTACCATTGATTAATGAGCGTATTACATATGGAGGGTAATTATGGCGGATAAGCGTTATACAGGAAGCTGGGAATCAATTCAGAAGCATGAAGTGCCAAAGTGGTATGATGATGCAAAATTTGGTATTTTTATTCATTGGGGAATCTATTCCGTTCCGGCATATGCGCCGCATACGTGGGAACTCGGGGATGCCCAGGTAACTGACTGGTTTTGCAACAACCCCTATGCGGAGTGGTATTATAATTCTGTTAATGTGGGACGCGGGCCGGGTTATGAACATCATGTGGAAAAATACGGGGCGGATTTTAAATATGAAGACTTTATCCCCATGTGGAAAGCGGAAAACTGGAACCCGGATGAGTGGGCACAGATTTTTAAGAAGGCAGGTGCACAGTACGTCGTCCTGACGACAAAACATCATGACGGTTTCTGCCTCTTCCCGAGTAAATATACGGATTTCAATTCTGTGAAAATGGGTCCGGAAAGAGATATTACCGGAGAACTGACTGATGCAGTCAGGAGTGCAGGCATCCGTATGGGATTATACTATTCAGGTCTGATTGACTGGCAGTTTGCAAATGACCCTATTTTTGATGATGATGACCTTTTTGGAACGGCAAGTCCTACTTATGCATATGCTGATTTTTCCTATAACCAGATGAAAGAACTCATTGATAAATATGAACCGAGTGTACTGTGGAACGATATCGGCTGGCCGAAGCAGAGCGAAGAGGCGATGCCATACCTGTTTGCACACTACTATAATAAGGTCAGAGACGGTGTAGTAAATGACCGTTTCAATGGAAAACACTATGATTTTCTGACAAAAGAATATCAGGCGGGGGAGATGGACAGGAGCCAGAAATGGGAAATGTGCCGCGGCATGGGATTATCCTTCGGATATAATGAAATTGAAGCGGACGACCAGCTGATCACGGTGCCAAAGCTCGTTAACCTGCTTGTATCTACGGTAGCCAACAACGGAAACCTCTTACTTAACATAGGGCCAAAGGCAGACGGAACCATCCCGGCAGAACAGGTAAGAAGGTTGGAAATTCTGGGTGAATGGCTTTCGGTTAACGGGGGAGGAATTTTTGGAACCCACCCAAGTGACAGGGAATCTGAGATTCGAGAAGACGGGATGGAACTTCACTATACAAGGAAAGATCATGTACTGTATGTTTTTGCAGATGGGCTGAAGGATGGAGTAAACGAATTCCTTATATCAGATTTTCACGGGAACCTCAGACCTCTTGATGAGCGCCTGCAGATTGAGACAATACCTGCCGGTGATGGGCTGCTTGTCAGGACAAAAAATTATCAGGCCGGAATGTATGCTATCGGGCTGACATCAGAAGGATAAAATAGTATCTTAAAGCGGGTATTGTAAGTGCGGATATTTACGGGACAAAATACGTTTTGTCCCAGTATTATATTCAGTTTAGTAGTAAAAGAGAGAGAGGACTAACATATGTATGACACAAAACAACAATGGTTTAAAGATGCTAAATATGGTTTGTTTATGCACTGGGGATTATATGCGCTGCTTGCCGGTGAATATAAAGGGGAAAAAACAGACCGTATTGCCGAGTGGATCATGAACTATCTGAACATACCAGTGGAAGAATACCGCAAATTAGCAAAGGAATTCAATCCGCAGAACTTTGACGCAGATGAAATCGTACGCAGGGCGAAAGAAGACTGGGGCATGAAATATCTGGTCTTCACCTCCAAACACCATGAGGGGTTCGCAATGTTCAAGTCAGAAACAACACCGTACAATTCTGTAGACGCATCTCCCTGCCACCGCGATTTTGTAAAAGAGCTGGCCGACGCCTGCCATAAATATGACATGAAATTTGGTTTGTATTATTCTCAGGCACAGGATTGGGATGACCCGGATGGGTTCATGCAGACAAAAGAAAACAGCCATAAAAATTTCCAGAGATATCTGGACGAAAAATGCAAACCGCAGCTTCGGGAAATATTAACACAGTACGGAGAAATTGCACTGCTCTGGTTTGACACACCGATGGGTATTACTAAGCAGCAGACGCAGGAACTGATTGATCTGGTAAAATCCTTACAGCCAAATTGCATTATCAGCGGCCGTGCGGGAAACCATATGGGCGATTATATGACAACAGGAGATAATTTCATACCGAGACTTCCATACGAAGGAGACTGGGAAGTTCCGGCAACCCTGAATGACACATGGGGCTTCAATAAATACGATCACAACTGGAAAAAAGCAGATGACATCATCCGCCTGCTGCTGAAAATCAACAGCAGGGGAGGGAACTACCTGTTGAATATCGGTCCCGACGCCGACGGAAACGTGCCAAAAGAAAGCATTGAGATATTAAACGAAGTAGGAAAATATGTAAAAGAAAATGCAGAAGCAATCTATGGCACGAAACGCGTGGCCCTGTACCATTACGAATTAGAGTGGGCACAGTTTACTTCAAAAGACTACAAACTATTCGTACATATCCTTCAGCCCCGCATGCGCGTGGAAGTCATAAACATCGCTAATCAGGTGAAACGGGCATACATCGTCAGAGATGGAAGAGAACTTGAATTCACCGTAGGAAAAGTATGCGAAGGCGACGGATATATAGAAGTAGAACTTCCGGAAGATATGCAGGAACAGAAAAATTACGCAGTCTGTATTGAAATGGAAGAAAAAGAACCAATTTTCGAAGAAATCCAGTAAAAAAATACTAATACGATGAATACCGCCGATAAACGCAAGAATGCCAGTTGCATTCTAGTTAAGCCGTCTGATCCGCAGGCCCTTTAGTCCTGCGGATTATTCATGTTTTAACCTTTGTTTTGATAAAAAACTGTAATTTCGAAAAGACGCATCCGTGAGGAGCCATCCTCCCTCCCACGGAAAGCTGGTTTATCCAGACAGAAAGTTCGTATGCTTGGAGTGTTGGTCGGGCAGGCGTATTGCGAAATCATTTTTTTGATTGTATAATGGTGTATAGATTTATGGAGAATAGGGGGAAATGATGGCTGTTACGATCAAGGATGTTGCCAGGGAGACGAATCTTGCGATATCGACTATTTCTAAATATATGAATGGGGGTAATGTGCGGGGTAAGAACCGTAAGCTGATAGAGGATGCTGTGCAGCGGCTTGGGTACCGGCCGAATAATGCAGCCCGGGGGCTGAGGAGTTCCCGGAGTTTTTTAGTTGGCCTGATTCTGGACGGTCTGGATAATCAGTTTTTTTCACCCATTGCTTCTCAGATTACAGAGAGGCTGAATGAACAAGGATATCATGTTATTGTATGCTGCCATAGGGATAGTATTAAAAAGGCGAGGAAATCAGTAGATTTTATGCTGGAAAATCAGGTGGACGGAATGATTCTCCTTCCGCTTTCAAGTGATGAAGATTATTTGGAAAGTGCCAGAATAAATCGTGTTCCGGTTGTGACATTAGACCGGCTGGAGATGCCGGATTTTGATATGGTAGGAAGCAATGCAGCCGTTGGCAGCTATAATGCGGTTGAATATCTGATACAGCAGGGGCACAGAAAGATTGCGGTCTTATCCGGGACGGATAAGAAGACGGGTGGACTGAAGGCCGGACAGGAGAGGCTGAAAGGATACAAACGGGCGCTGGAGGACTATATGATTCCTTTGAAAGAAGAGTATATTGCCAGTGGCGATTTCAGCTTTTCATCGGGGTATGAAGGGATGAAACGGATATGGCAGCTTAAGGACAGGCCCACTGCTATATTTATTTCTAATTACAATATGACACTAGGGGCAGTTACGCTGCTGCATAATCTTGGTATTGCGATCCCGGAAGAACTTTCTTTGGTATCATTTGATGATTTGGAATTTTCCGAATTATGCCAGCCGAACCTGACAGCAGTCAGGCAGCCGGCCGAAGAAATTGCAAAAGAAAGTGTGGATTTGCTGCTGAAAAGAATGCAGGGTGACTACACTAATTTTCCGGAATACAGGAAATTACCTGCAAAACTGTTTATCAGAGATTCTGTCAGGGCAATCAGCCGGAATGCAGAAACTGCCACTTAATCAGGGGGAGGTTTTTAAGAAATATCCTTTACAGAATCACGCTCTATAAATTGTGCTTTCACATAGGATACCTGAGGAAAATCTTCCCAGTCTCCCCTCATACGTTTCAAAAGCAGACGGCCGGCTTCCTTCCCGAGTGCTGGAAAGTCCTGCAGCATGACTGTGATAGGAGGGTGGATAGCTGAAAATATCTCGTCATCGTCAAAAGTAACCAGAGATAAATCATCCGGTATACGAAGGTCATACTTATGAAGCAGCTGAATACAGGCCATGATATAATAATAATTCAGTGAAAAAACAGCAGTGGGTCTCTCAGGGAGTTCCATCATTTTCTGAAAGAGCTGCAGGCCGGACTGGGCATTGTATGTCCCATTATAAACGATCTGGTCATCTTCTGATATGCCGTGCTCCAGACAAGCCTGGCGGAATCCCCTGATCCGTTCCATTGCAGTGTAGCTGTCTGCGGGACCGCCGATAACACCGATTCTTTTATGTCCATGCTGTATAAGATAAAGAGTCATTTCATAGGCACTCTCATAATTGTTGGATGTTACAGAGTCGAGGGTACATGTCTTTAAAATCTGGTCGAGGAATATGCAAGGGATATTTGCCTCCTGCATCAGCTGTATAAGATTGCTTTTTTCTATATTTTCATCTACCATAATGCAGCCTTCAGTCTGAATGCTCAACAACTGCTGGTATGTTTCAGACTGGTCAGTCTTGGAAGGATTATAAGCCATCACAATGGTGGAATAATTGTGTTTTTGCATATATTCTTCGATATAGGTGGTAATGGAACCCCAAAAATAATCACTGAAAGATGGCAGGAGAATTGTAATCGTATTGCTCTTTTTGCTGCGAAGCCTCTGGGCACTCCTGTTTGGGATATATCCTAATTTTTTAATACTTGCTTCAATTGCCATTTTATTTTCAGGAGCAATTTTTTTCCCGTTTAAATATTTGGATATGGTGGCCGGTGAAAGACCGGTGTCTTTTACGATGTCTTTAATTGTAGCACTCATTCTAAAGACCTCCCTTTTGCTTAGTCAAACCGAAAATTCACAATCCGTTTTGCTGCCTGCATTTAGTATAATATTTGAAACGAAAAAAATCAATCGAAGAAGTGAATCGTATGGACAATGCTACTGTTTAAAACGTGCCGTGCACAGTAACTGGACAATAATTTAAAGGAAGAGATAAAATATGAATTTTACTTATATACTGAGATGCAATGATGGAAGTCTGTATACCGGCTGGACAAATGACCTTGAAAAGCGGCTGGGTGACCATAACGCAGGGAAGGGCGCTAAGTATACAAAGGGCAGAAGACCCGTGGAACTGGCCTATTATGAGATTTATGAGACAAAGGAAGAAGCAATGAAACGGGAATATGCAATCAAGCACCTTACCCGGGAGCAGAAGATGAATCTGCTCCATATGGGGAAAGGTAAGGATAAATGTGAATAAATAAAAATATTAACCAATCGTACTTAAAACCATAAATATAAACTGCAGGCCGCTGTTTACAGATCTGCCTGCAAATTAATTGCTTCTGTTCCGTACCTGTTGAATATAATCCTGAATATCCTCTTTCTTCAAGTGAAATTTCTGGTGTAGTTTTTCACAGACGGTGGATTCTCCATACCCGTCTTCAAGCAGGATTTCAACAAAAAGCAGGATATCATTACGGGTGACTTCTTTAGTGACTTCTTTAGTGACTTTGTTGGTGACTTCTTTAGTGACTTTGTTAGTAACTTCTTTGGTAACTTTATTTGTAACTTCTTCAGTAACCTCTTTAGTGATTTCTTTAGCAATTTCCTTAGTAGCCTTTTCCAGGTCCTCAGCCCATAATTCATGCAGTGCTTCGCACATTGATCTCGCCTCCTCCATTGCCGCGGGGTTAGCCCGCACTATTAAATCCATAGCAGCCTGATAGAGTTTAGAATCTTTATGCTGCTCATAGTCTTCAAACAAAACATTCAGACTCTGGTCAGGCTGTAAGTCTGTACGCAGACTGCCCAGCCATCGGTTCTCTTCCGGGGATAATTCTTTTGATATTAAAATTTGTATTGGAAAGGGGTCACCCTCCAGATAATAAATTCCCGGGGCAGTCTTTCGGACTTCAAGTTTTCGAAAACGTGTAACTTCTTCCAGCATTTTACGCGGATACCTGCTGCAGACGAATGTTATAGTGATATCATCCTGTTTAATTGCATTCGTCTGCTCTGAATTGGACTTGTAAAAGCAGGCATAGCCATAAACCTTATAAAAATCATCAATATTCAGGGTGTCTTCCGGGCTTTTATATTCGAAGATATTATGTCCCTTTAATAATCGGCCCATATTCTTTTTCAACGGTTCAGAACCATTTTTTTTAATGACCAGTGCATCAATCCTCATGGGCATCTTGTTTAATTCCAACTCGGAAAGAAAAATAAGACGGTCAGCTTCCTCTCCAAAGTCAATCTGCATGGCGGCAATAAATGCCGGATGCCATTGCAGCCTTTTATCTGTCATGTACTGCACCTCCATTATAGCATGTGAAATGTACGGAGTATATCTGTTTGTAACTTAAAAATGTGCATTACTGTTCGCTGATATGACTATTTCAGGTCATCTGGGAACAATAATCCACTGACAGTCCTGTAAACAATAATCTTTTTTATCTGCTGCAGCTTTATTCAATTGTGAAATACAAATCTGGATTTTTTGACGAAAGTCAGAAAATATAATATTCCGGAAATAAAGATTTGTATGGCCAGAATACCATTTCGGAAAAACAATTTCAATGTGTTTATTGTTGAAAAATAGGGGTATATTGTTGATACTTTAGAAGTTAGATTTGTGGAAATGTATATTAGTTTATAAAAACGACCATGCATGAACAGAAATGTTCATGCATGGTCGTTTGTTATTTTGATCACGCCTAAAGATATGGCCCGTATTTAGTAGTTTTCGGCTTTTCTTTCGAAGTAAGCACGTGGATGTGCACATACCGGACATACTTCAGGAGCTTCATCACCCTGATAGATATATCCACAGTTTCCACATTTCCATCCAAGAGGAGCTTCATCTTTGAATGTCTGTCCAGCACGGAAGTGGTCAAGAAGTCTCTGATAGCGTTTTTCATGAGAAGCTTCTACTTCTGCAACACCTCTGAATTTAGCAGCCAGTTCTGTGAAACCTTCTTCTTCAGCCTCTTTAGCCATGCGTGCATACATATCTGTCCACTCATAGTTCTCGCCTGCAGCAGCGTCTGCCAGGTTCTCTTCTGTATTACCGATTCCGTGGAATTCTTTGAACCACATTTTTGCGTGTTCTTTTTCCTGGTCAGCAGTCTCTAAGAAGATGTTTGACATCTGTACATAGCCAGCTTTTCTTGCAGCGGATGCATAGTATGTATACTTATTGCGTGCCTGTGATTCTCCTGAGAATGCCTCCATAAGATTCTGTTCTGTTTTTGTTCCTGCGTACTTAGACATAGTGTAAATCCTCCTTTATTTTTTGGTGCTTCTGACGGCAGTGCCGCCGGTTCGTCCACGAGGCATTCCGTTTGGAATGACTACTTTATGGATAAGTTTATTATACCATTATGAACATATGTTTCAATAAAAATTAGATAAAATGTGGATAAATTTTCCATGTAAGAGTAAATGACCTGCAAAGGAGGGGAAACTCCAATGCAGGTATTTACATATGAATCCTATTATTTTGGATTAGCCGAAGTATCTCTTTAACAGACCCTCGAATGCTTTTCCGTGGCGTGCTTCATCTCTTGCCATCTCGTGTACTGTATCATGGATTGCATCCAAGTTAGCAGCTTTTGCACGTTTTGCAAGGTCAAACTTACCAGCTGTAGCTCCGTTCTCAGCATCAACTCTCATCTCCAGGTTCTTCTTAGTGCTGTCTGTAACAACTTCACCTAATAACTCAGCAAATTTAGAAGCATGTTCTGCCTCTTCGTAAGCAGCTTTTTCCCAGTACAGGCCGATCTCAGGATATCCTTCTCTATGAGCAACTCTTGCCATTGCAAGATACATACCTACTTCTGAGCATTCTCCTTCAAAGTTAGCTCTTAAATCAGCGATGATGTCTTCGCTTACGCCCTGAGCAACGCCTACAACATGCTCTGCAGCCCATTCTCTTTCACCTGTCTGCTCTTTGAACTTCTCAGCTGGTGCTTTACAGATTGGACATTCTGCCGGTGCTGCATCTCCCTCGTGAACATAACCACATACTGTACATACAAATTTTTTCATAATTTAAATCTCCTTTTCTTTTTATAATATTTTTTATTTTGTTTAGCCGATAGACCAATAAGGTCCGGCAGTAATTTATTTTAATATAGGAAGTAATCTTACTTCCTATATTAATCACATGGTAAATTTGAAAATCTCTCATACAGTCTGGCTGCATGGATTGTGTGGAACGTGTTATAAAGGGGTTCCTTCCTTATGACTTTTGGATGCAGTCACCGCATTTTCCGTAAAAAATTGTGGTACTGGATTCTATAATACCGTCGAAGTTTTCGGCAGCTGCTTTATTGACCTGTTCGATATTCTTCATATCCAGGTCCAGATCCAGAACCTTTCTGCAGCTAGTGCAGAAAAAATGATTGTGCGGCTGGATATTTCCATCAAATCTATCTCCGCCGTCGGGGGCCGGAATCTTTATCGCCTCTCCAATGTCAGTCAGCAGGTTTAAATTCCGGTATACGGTACCAAGGCTGATGTTTGGAAATTCTTTCTTCACATGCAGGTAAACCGTATCGGCAGTGGGATGTTCTTTCGTCATCGCCAGATAACTTTTGATGCATTCTCGTTGCCGACTATACTTCAAAGCTGCCAATGTAAACCTCCTTTTAATCTGTAAAGTAATAATAGTAATTGTTACTGTAGTTAGAATATAATACATAATCACACAAATGTCAATACTATTTTTAAAAAAAGTAATTTTTTTTTGTGGGTAAACAAAGGCCTTAGAAAATGGATATTCCTATATTTCTATTATAGAAGCTTTCAGACATATATGGATGAAGATTTTGTGAAAATTAAAAGTTTATAAACATCTATATAGAAGGAATAGAACTGATAAAATGTTACAAAATAATTAACAAAATGGTTGATAAAACTTTTTTAAATAATGGAATATAAAGGAAACTGTCGAACTATGTAGCATGAAAACGCTTGAAAATATGTTGACACATCGGAAATAGGTTGCTATAATAACATCGTAACAAAAGTTAACAATTATGTAACATTTAGAACTTCCTACAAAAGATAAAGACACTTGAACCCAGGGGAATCAATTCATTACCCCACGGGTAGATTTGCAGCAAAGCTGCAAGAAAGGCTTAAGGAGGTTTTATATGAAAGCAGCACGTATGAAGCAGAAATTGATTCTTTCTGCTTTAGCAGGAGCGATTATGGTTCCGGGGAGTGTAATTACGGTTAAGGCCGCGGACAGCAGTGAAGAAAATGTTCCGGTCATTCCGGTTGCAGGAATCGAATCGATAGTAAAAGAAAGCTACCAGACAAATGTAAAGGAGAACATTAATCTTTATCTGGTACAAAATAGCGAGGGTGAGTATTTAAATATGGCATTTTCTAATGTGAGTGACTATGCTTACATTAGAAGTGCCCCGGATGAAGCAAGTGACTGGGTCGGCAAGCTGTATCAGAATTCAGCGGCCGAGGTACTTGAATATAATGAAGGCTGGACAAAGATCAGGTCCGGTTCGGTAGAAGGCTATGTGCCTGCCGACTGTCTGCTGACAGGGAGCAGCGCCGAGGCACATGCCACAGAATATGAACAGAACCAGGCAACAGTGAATGCCGATCTTCTGAATGTCAGGGACGGGCAGGGAACCGATGCCGGAATACTGACCCAGATTACGGCGGGGCAGCAGTATGAAGTAACAGGTGAAGCTGTTAACGGATGGTATCCTGTAAAAGTAGGAGAAACAAATGGATGGGTATGTGGTGACTATATAGATGTACAGAAACAGTATGCATATGCTGAATCCAAGGAGGAAGAGGAACAGCGCATCGCACGCGAAGAAGCTGCAAAGCAGGCCGAGGAGGCCCGCAGACAACAGGAAGCCCTGGAGGCGGCTGCGATCAAGGATCAGGCGGCCGGTGGACAGGCAGTCATTGATTATGCGTGCCAGTTTATAGGAAACCCCTATGTATGGGGCGGAACAAGCCTCACAGAGGGCGCTGACTGTTCCGGATTCGTACAATCCGTATATGCAAACTTTGGAATCAGCCTGCCGCGGACAACATGGGATATGGAATCTGTAGGGACGGCAGTTAATTATGAGGATGCAATTCCAGGCGATATTGTCTTATATGATGGTCATGTGGGCCTGTATATGGGAGATGGTAACATCGTCAACGCAATGAACGAGTCAGACGGCATCGGAATATGCAGCGCAACTTATGCACCGATCATAACGGTGAGGAGAGTATTATAATATAGATTATGAAGGCACAGTATTGGGGAGAAATCAGGAAACTGATAATACTGTGCCGGACAAATAGAATAATGAAAGCTGCACTGAAAAAAATATTTTTCTGGTGCGGCTTTTTTAGTGTATTCTTCCACTTTGGATAAGAAGATACATAGTTCGACAAAAATAATTTGGCAAGCAAATGTATTTGTTCAGACATTATGGAAAGATATAGGAAAAAAGCTCGGATTTTGCAGGAAATGTGAAAAGGATGGCATAGACAAAGTGCACAAAAATGTAAAATAATGTCGAAAGTGTGGAAAAAGAAGTTTTCAACTTATCCACACTAAATTCCAAAAAAAACGTGGAAAAATATAGTTTTTAGCAAAGTTATCCACATTATCCACACAAAAACATGTGTTTTATGTGGATTACTTTTCTAAAAAAAAGAACGGACGTTTTGTTCAGTTATTATGAAATTAATTTTTTGTCGAAAAAAATCAGCAAAATGATTGACTTTTGAGTAGTCAAAAATTGAAAATAATTGTGCGAACAATTCAGAAAATTATCTCGAGATGTACCTGATTTCTGCGTAGGTTTTATGACTTTAGATCAGATGTATTATAAGATATTATGTAACTGTTCAGTACAGGACTGTGCATTTACTGCACAGTCCGTACGAAAACGTAGAACAGCCAGAAGCAAGCCCCATCGCCAAAGGCGATTTTCATGGGCTTGCGGTGTAACTGTTCATGGTTCTGAACAGTTACTTATATTTTAGACATTAATATACAATAAATTTGCATTTTAGACGGTTGATTATTTAAAAAATAGGGACTATAATAAAAAGCACTAATAATGTAAGGAGGAAAAGAAATGTCCAAAATTTCTAAAGATACGACAATCGGAGAATTATTACAGATTTATCCGGACGCAGCACCTATTTTAATGGAGATTGGCATGCATTGCCTTGGATGCCCGTCTGCACAGATGGAGTCTCTTGCAGAGGCGGCTATGGTGCATGGTCTTGATTCCGACCTGCTTGTAGAAAAGATCAACGCTTCTATGAATGCAGCCGGTGTATAATAGTTACTGCTTACAGGCGTGCCAGTGAACCGTAACGTATCATAAAATATGACCGCATGTGGTGTTATCCACATAAAAATCCCCGGAAGGCATAACCTCCCGGGGATTTTTATCAAACTGTTTTCCTTATACAGAAGCAAGCTTCTGCACAGCATTTGCGGAAATCATGATATCGCAGTGCTCCTCAAGAAATGCAAGGGTTGCACCGGAAGCTTTTTCCAGAGATCCATATTCGGAAAGCATATTACATATCTTATTGAACTCCTTGTTGGAATGGCCTGACTGTGTCAGGGCCAGGATATATAATTCATTCTCCGTATCATGGTAAAGTGTATTGGAGCCGTGGTATACAGGTCCAAGAAGATGGGCGACCTGGATCACACGATCCATGCTGTCAAAAGAGAACAGGCGCACATTAAACGGCGCAGGCGCGTCGGCAACCGTGGATGATGCATCCTTTGTGTCAGCTGCAGCCTCCTTTACCTTGTTAAGCAAATTCAGGAATTCCTCTGCCCCTTCCAGCTTCTCCAGAGTCTCAGGTACGACGGAGTCTGCCTCCCCCAGTGGTGTAAACTTGGAAAACCTGGTATCTAATTCTTCCGGATCTTCTACCTTTGTGATGATTAAAACGATAGAATCCGCTGAAGCAGGAATTGCTTCTATCATCAAAGGGATGTCTTCTGCCTCAAAGCCAAAGTCGAAAGACGCCTGCTGCATCATATCTCTAAAAAGAGATTTAGCTTTTTCTGTGCCGTAGGCAAGCTCGCTTAATTTCAGGTGGCGCGCTGCCAGGTCGGCACGTGTCAGTGTACAGCGAATCTGATTGTCGTTCAGTTTTTCGATTTTCATATAATCACATCCTCACGAATTGTAATATCAAAAAAATATATATCTTCTCACTATTAGTATAAACAAAAACAAAAAATATGTAAAGGAATTTAGGAAGAGTTTATAAAAAAATGCAGTTAAAAAATTTGTATTAAAAATATGAAAAAAGATATTGACATTATCGTTAATATGAACGATAATACAAATATAAGAAAAAGAGAGCGGAAATAACTTTAAATACGAAAAATATCACAAAAATATAGAAAGAAACAAAATGAATATACGCGTTATTAATAAAAAAATAGTGGATTCAAAAGAAGCAATCTAGGAACGATAATATAATAATCATATAAATTTAATTAGAGAGGAGGAAAAAGTATGAAAAAGAGACTGGCAGGAGGGGGACTGGAGGCCCCGAAGATCATTCAGGAATGCAGAAGGGAAAAAGCCATATCCGGGAAATGCCTAAGTGGCGGTGCAGTAAGGTTTTGGCTCTAGTGAGAACAACGTTATGAGAACTTTCAGGCTGCAGGAAATTGGCTGCCATAAAAACTGAGGTGATAATGTGAAAAAGAAAAGAGACGAAAAATCGGGGTATCTGTTTATACTTCCCGCCACGTTGATGCTTCTGGGTGTGAATATCTACCCATTAGTCAGAGGTATCATGCTGGCTTTTACAAACCGCAATTTCTTATACCCTAAAAAAACAAAAATTGTGGGATTAAAAAACTTCATAGAAATTATTTTCCGGGATAAAGAATTCTGGGGAGTTCTGGGATTCACATTTTTCTTTGCAATTGCATCTGTCGTGATTATTTACCTGATTGGACTTTGCATTGCACTGCTGATTAACAGAGAGTTTAAAGGAAAGAATTTTTTCCGGGCACTGTTTCTGCTTCCCTGGGTTATTCCATCCGTAGTTGCGGCAAACTCCTGGATCTGGATGATGAATGACCAGACTGGATTCATTAACACGACACTGATGAAATGGGGCGTTATCAAAGAGCCGATTTTGTTTCTGGCGACGAAACATGCGGCACAGCTATCTGCAATCATGGTAAACGCATGGAAGAGCTTTCCGTTTATGCTGCTGGTTCTTTTAGCGGCGATGCAGAATATAGATCATGGCTTATATGAGTCGGCAAGAATCGACGGTGCAAGCCGATTCCAGTGTTTCCGTTATATTACCATGCCTATGATCAAAGGTATAAGTGTAGTCTCCACAGTCCTGATGATGATCTGGAGCTTCAATAACTTTGAAAATGTATATCTGCTGACAAGAGGCGGCCCGGCGAGAGCGACGATGAATATCTCAATTTATACATATAATCTCGCTTTCTACAGGAATCAATGGGGATATGCGTCAGCAGTAGCCGTAGTTATGATGATCATTATGTTCGCTTTGTCTTATGTATACCGAAGGCTGCTGCGGACACAGGATGATTAAGGGAGGAGAACAGTATGAATAAGTATAAAAAATTAAAAGCGACAGCATTTTATGCAGTACTGCTGCTTATTGGACTTCTGATCAACCTTCCTATTATTAATATGGTTGGCTCAGCGTTTAAGAGCAGCAAAGAGATTTTTACGAATAATAATCTCTTCCCACACCACCCGACAGTGGAAAATTTTAAAAACGTACTCGAAAGGACACCATTTTTCCAGTATGTTCTAAACAGCCTGATGGTGGCGATTGTCGTATCCATTATAGTGGCGGTTGTATCGTGCCTCGCGGGATACGCAATCTCAAGGTATGCGAAAAAAATTAAGTTTTTTAAGCATTACTCCAGCCTGTTCCTGATCCTTCAGATGTTCCCGGGCGTCCTTCTTATGATTCCGGTTGTAGTGCTGCTGAGTGACATTGGTTTAGGGGATTCACTGTGGGGGCTGATACTGGTTTATGTCTCTACGAACATTCCGTTTTGTACATGGATGATCAGCGGATTCTTTGACGGAATACCGTCAGAGATTGATGAAGCGGCTAAAATAGACGGCTGTAATGTATTTCAGTCCTTTGCAAAAATAGTGGTTCCGCTTTCCAGCTCAGGAATTGCATCTATTATTATTTTTACATTCATCAACTGCTGGAATGAATATATGCTGGCAAATGTTATCCTGAAGAGTCAGGATTTGAGAACACTGCCGTTGGGCCTGCAGACATTTATTATGCAGTTTGACACAGATTGGAGCTCCCTGATGGCGGCCTCCACAATGACAATTATTCCGGTACTGTTTTTCCTGATATTTATGCAGAAGCATATTGTATCCGGGCTGACGGCCGGGGCGGTAAAGGGCTAGAATCTGATAGTGGGATGCACTATTAAGATAGAAGAAAAGTAGAAAAAGGAGAATGTAAG
This sequence comes from Faecalicatena orotica, assembly GCF_905197545.1. NCBI lineage: Bacteria > Bacillati > Bacillota > Clostridia > Lachnospirales > Lachnospiraceae > Faecalicatena > Faecalicatena orotica. Next base: position 172,627 of record NZ_CAJJZH010000008.1, on the reverse strand, counting down.
ATGAAAAAGAGAACGAAAAAAATTATGAGCCTCCTTCTTGCAGGAGCAATGGTAGTATCTCTCGCTGGATGTGGAAAATCAGGCGGAAGTGACAGTTCAAAAGACAGTGATTCAAAGGGATCAGGGGTTGCCGAGATTACATTTTGGGATATGCCGTGGGGACCGGCGGAATACCAGAATGTAGCAGAAAAACTGGTGGATCAGTTTAATGAGGAACATAAGGATACGATTAAAGTAAAATATCAGTCGATTCCTTGGGACGGATGCTTTAATGCATTCAATGTTGCTATTGAATCGGGTGCAGATCTTGATGTTAGTACCGGTTCTGCATATCAGCCTCATCAGTTCGCGGAGATGGACGAAATCCTGCCGATGGATGATGTGGTGAAGGCGTTTGAAGAGGAAGGAAAGCTGGATGACTTTGTAGACGGAAGCCTGGATCAGTTCCAGATGGATGGCCAGCAGGTTGCAATGCCCTGGAATATTGACCCGAAGGGAATCTACTATAATAAAGAAATGCTGGATGCGGCAGGTCTTACTGCACCGACTACATGGGATGAATTTTACGACTGCTGTAAGGCGCTGACAAAAGACGGCGTATACGGGCTTGCTCTTGCAGGAAATAACCCGTGGCAGTTAGAAGCCCTGATGTTCGATAACGGCGGAAGCTATATTGATGAAGACAAACAGGCGAACTTTGATACTCCGCAGACAAAAGAAGCGCTGGAATTCCTCAGAAAGCTGAAAGATGTATGCGCACCGGGAAGTGCAGGCTATAAGCGTGATGAGGCGGTAAAGCTTTTTATGCAGGAAAAGGCAGCGTTTATAGTAATGAGCGCGGACTTTAGTGTTGAGATTAAGAACCAGAGTGAAGAATTTTATGATAAATGTGAAGTTTTAGAGCCTCTTACCAGCCCGGAAGGAATCCAGAGAGGCATGATGGGAATGAACGGTATTATGGGATACAAGCAGACAAAGCATCCGGAAGAAGTTAAGACATTCATTAAATGGTGGATTGAAAATTCAGATGTGCTTTGGGAAGAAGGACAGATGGGGCCATTCCCGTCCAGAAAATCCCAGATGGAACTTTCCAGTATCGCTGACAACAAATTCAAACAGGTATTTGCAGAATCCATCATTCCTGTAGGTGTTCCGCTGAACTTCCCACATAAGGGAGCATTCCCGGCAGTCAATGTCATTGAGGGAGAGGAACTCGGAGCAGAGGCAAGCAGTACAGTACTGGGAACCGATACACCGATTGACGAAATTACTTCTACAATCAACGATAAGATTCAGACGATTCTGGAGGCAAACGAGTAAATAAATTCGAAGCATATTTAAGACTGGGGGAGTTTCTGATGACCGATTCTTCCCTGGTTTTAAAATAGGAGGATGAAATGAAAGAATTTAAAAATTTTAAGGTGGCAGCATATGTTCATGCGGAATTTCTTCATTTTGCAGATTTGGAACAGATAGAAGCGGGAATCAAGTTTTTTAAGAAATACATTTCCCTGCACAAAGTGTACCTGGAAACACACAGAGGGCTGTATGATATTCCGAATGAGAAAATGGCTCAAATTAAGAAGTTGTTTTTGGAGAATGGAATTGAAGCTTCCGGAGGGATCACCTCAACAATTAAAATAGACGGGCATGAGAAAAACAGTATTTTTGATGTGTTCTGTTTTTCTGATCCAGTATACCGTGAGAAGTATATGGAAATTGTGAAAAATACCGCAGCCCAGTTCGACGAAGTGATTCTGGATGACTTTTTCTTTACGGCATGCCGCTGTGAGATGTGTATCAGGGAAAAAGGAGACAGAACCTGGGCGCAGTTCCGCCTGGATCAGATGGAAGAGATGGCACAGGAGATTGTAAAGCTGGCACATGAGGTCAATCCGAAGTGTAACTTTATCATTAAGTATCCAAACTGGTATGAATCCTATCAGGAATGTGGATACAACCCTGGGAAACAGAGATTTATTTTTGACCATATTTATACAGGAACAGAGAGCAGAAATCCGAAATATGACCAGCAGCATTTGCAGAGATATTTAAGCTACAGCTTAATCCGGCTTCTGGAAAATGCGGCGCCCGGGCGTAATGGGGGCGGCTGGATCGATCAGGGTGCTTCCTGGGATAACCTGAATGTCTGGCTGGAACAGGCTGCACTTACCGTATTTGCAGGCGCAAGAGAACTGATGCTGTTTAACTTCAGCGAACTGCTTGAGACGGCAGCACTGCCGCCTTTGGGCCTTTGCATGGAGCGGGTGGACGCTATCCTGGATAAGACCGGAAATCCGACAGGAACAAGCGTATATGAGCCCTTCGATGCGGACGGCGAGGATCAGCTGATGAACTACATAGGAATGCTGGGAGGCGCTCTGGAGCCGACCCCGGAATTCAAGAAGGAAGAGCCTGTTATCCTGCTGACAGAGAGTGCAGCGTGTGACTCGGAAATCGTGCAGAAGCTGGAGCGGTATATCGCAGAAGGCGGAAATGCGGTTGTGACGACGGGATTTCTCAGGAAGACATATGACAGAGGAATTAAGGAATTGACATCCGTGCGTCTGACTGGCAGAAGAGTCAAGGGGAGAGAATACTGGATTGATTCTTATTATACGAATCACAAATCCTTCTGCAGTGCGAAGGACGATATCAGCATAGAGGCACTGGATTATAAGACGAATGCAACCTGGTGTGAGATTGCAATGATTTCAGGGGACTGTAATTTCCCGTTAGTTTTAGATGATTTTTATGGGAACGGACATCTGTTCGTCTTGAATATCCCGGACAATTTCTCTGATCTGTATCATTTGCCGAAGGATATCATCGGAAGTATCCATAAGATGATGGCAAAGAACCATCCTGTATATCTGGAGGCTGAGGCGAAGTATAATCTCTTCTTATATGATAACGCAACCTTTGGTGTTCAGTCATACCGCCCATATCCGGAGGATTTGGAGATTATCTTAAAGGGTGAGGAATATTGCGGAATACGGGATCTGGAAAGTGGCGAAGAGTTTTATCCATGCGGCGAAAAGATACGCCCGGTTAAACGGTTCGATTCTGCCAAGACAGAAGAAGAACCAGTGGAACATATCATACGCGTACCATTTATGAATGGATTTTTCCGATTCTATGAGCTGATTAAGAAATAAAAGCAGTATCGGCGGTTCTTTGAAAGTGAATAAATTTTTTGCGGCTTCGGGTACAGTGCCTCCTTAACGGTGGCAGCATATCCGAAGCCGCAGTTATTTCTGTGAATCAGGGAAATGTGCAGACTTTCTTCATCTGGACAGCTCAAAATGTGAATAATTTAAATAAAATAGTTCTGGCAGGAAAGTTGTCAACAAATGTGGATGGCTTATGAACAAAAAACACATTGAAATGCCTGCAGGCGCTCACTATAATGGCAGTTACAGAAGATAGTATTCCTGGATAAATAAATGTTTATATGAAAGGAGGAGTAAAGTATTTGGTTTTCTTCTATCAGGATATGAAGGAAATCCTGTCTTTTATGTTAATCAATTCAAATTCAGTTGTCTGTTTCAAAGACAAGATCATCAGAAATTCTTAAGAGGAGTTAACTGCAGATTCATGCTATCTTCCATATTGCGCTTTTATCCGGTGGTACGTCACAATGCCTTCGAGAGGTCATACATAAAAAGCGCCTGTAATATTTATCCGAATCGGCAGGGAAAGGAGCAAGCCATGGAGAACGCTGATACAGCTTACAGCTACAAAGAGTTATACACAGAATTGGAGAATTATGAGAAAAATGGAGTATGTATGTTGATGGACGGCAGCAAGGCCAGCCCGATGCAGATAGTGACCGCGCACATGGTCCGTGAGGAAGGCAGCTATATGCGGGACTATATCCTCGATCCCGAAGGATACATAAAATCACTTATCTTTGTAAATATTAATGAAAATAATGAAAATCATTTTGAGAACTAGGCAGAGAATCCCCCCTGCTGCCGGATAGCCGGCACTTACATGAACGAGAATCATACAAAAAATGAACAGTGGGTAAAAAATATGTTATTCAGGTTGAACTACTCCTGTTTCATAAGGTATAATAGGGTCTAATAGGAGGTGCGGCATGGACGAAAGAGAAAGAAGAGCTGCGAATGCCCAGAGGGCGAGACAGCAGAATGCACAGAGAAGACGCCCAGGCAGCAGCGATGCAAGGACGGGGAATCCCCGGCCGGCAGGCGCAGGCCCGAATGGCCCTAGACCAGGCAGCTCAAGAAGCAGCGGACAGAATCCAAGAAAAAGAAGCAGCCGTGCAAGGAGAAGGAGACGCAATCTGATTATAAGGATATTACTTCTTATTGTACTGATTATCATAGTAATAGGTGGATTAATTGTCTGGAAGAAATACGGCTCATCAAAAGAGAAGGCCGATCTGAAACAATATTATGGAATACAAAGTGATGACGATCTGGCTACAGTTGTGAATAATCAGGTAATCGGCGCGCTGGAAGGCGGAACAGCCGGAGGAAAGGTATTTGACGGTGTGCCTTATATTGAATATTCTGTAGTACGCGATTATATCAATGAGCGTTTCTACTGGGATTCCAATGAAAATGTATTGTTATATACATTACCGAGCGGCAGTGTTTCTGTAAGTGTGGGCAGCAAAGAGTACACAGATATTAAAGAAAAGAAAAGTGAAGATTATGTAATACTGAAGGCAGAAGGAAAGACTGCATATATAGCGCTTGCGTTTATCCAGGAATATACGAACATGGACTATCAGATCTATGAGAGTAAGGATAAAGCAGTGCCTGAGAGAGCGGTTATTGAGTGTGACTGGGGTGAACATTCCTATGCTGTGTTAAAGAGAGATACAGAAGTCAGGTATCAGGGCGGAGTTAAGAGTCCGATTCTGACAGAAGTAAAGAAGTCTGACAAGGTAAGGGTACTGGAAGACGAGAATGACTGGATGAAGGTCCGTACTGATGACGGGTTTATTGGATATGTTAAGACAAGCTCGCTAAAGACCTCTGAAAAGGAAGTAACATCCAGAAAGTTTGATGAACCGGAGTACACGAATATCTCAACAGGCAGTACGATCAACATGGCATGGCATAATGTGGAGAATGACACCGCCAACGGCTATGTACTTGAGACAATCGCAGGTACAAAGGGGCTGACTACAATCGCACCGACATGGTTCAGTATTTCTGACACAGAAGGCAACATATCATCGATTGCCAACTCTGATTATGTAAACTATGCACATCAGTCCAATCTGGATGTATGGGCTGTACTGCGTGATTTTCATGGAGGAATCAACTCCTATGATGAGACATACGAAGTATTGAGTTATACTTCAAAAAGGGAGAATCTGATCAACCAGGTTATTGCGGCGGCGCTGCAGTCACAGGTTGACGGGATCAATCTCGATTTCGAACTGATCTCGGAAGAGTGTGGAGAGCATTATATACAGTTTGTAAGAGAGCTGTCTGTAAAGTGCAGACAGAATGACCTCGTATTTTCTGTGAATGATTATGTTCCAATGCCGTATAATGAGCATTACCATTTGAAGGAACAGGGAATTGTAGCGGATTATGTGATCATCATGGGATATGATGAGCACACAGACGGCTCTTATGAGGCAGGTTCCGTGGCGTCTTATAATTATGTAAAAGATGGCATTGAGAACGCTCTGAAACTGGTTCCGAATACAAAACTCGTGAATGCAATCCCGTTCTATACAAGACTCTGGCTGGAGACACCAAAGACAGCCTCAGAACTGGAGGAAGAAGCGGGAACCGAGGCCGCAGACTATCCGAATAAGGTGAGCAGCACGGCGTTGGGAATGGAAGAGGCAGAGGATATGGTTAAATCTGCCGGTGCAGAGACCACATGGGATGACAAGGCAAAGCAGAATTACGCTGAATGGGAGACTGACGGCGGAACCTACAAGATCTGGCTGGAGGACAGCAAGTCCATTGAGGAAAAGCTGAAGCTCATCAAAGAGAATAATCTTGCCGGAGTTGCCGAATGGCGTCTTGGCTGGGAAAAATCAAATATCTGGGATTTGATTCTTCAATATGTAAATTAGGAAAGAAACATCTCTTTTCCGCATATATTTAGAAATAATATATGGGAAAGGGGATGTTTTTTTGCGCCGGAAATTAGGATTACTGGCACTTATACTGCTGCTCGGGTGTGCAGTGGCAGGCAGCCAGAAGGCGGGGGAATATCTGTATCAGAATTACATGGCGGATGAAAGTGTGCAGACAGCAGCCCAGGCGAAGGCAGAAGGAAAGCAGGTTATCGCTATTGATGCCGGCCATGGTGGAAAAGATCCGGGGAAAGTGGGGATAAATCAGGCATTAGAAAAAGATTTGAACCTGGAGATTGCGAAAAAGGTAAAATCAAATCTGGAGAAACAGGGGTTTGCGGTAGTCATGACCCGTGAAGATGCAGAAGGGCTTGCAGATTCAAAGGCAGAGGACATGAAAGCACGTGTCTCAATTATTAACAAAGCGAAGCCGTCACTGGCTGTCAGTATCCACCAGAACAGTTATCCCGAAGAAAGTATACATGGAGCGCAGGTGTTTTATTATACCCACTCTAAGGAAGGGGAAAACGCTGCGAAGATTATGCAGCAGGCACTGCTAACGGCAGATCCGGACAATAAGAGACAGGCGAAAGCAAATGATACATACTATATGCTGAAGAAAACGGAGGTACCGGTTATCATTGTAGAATGCGGATTTCTGAGTAATTCACAGGAAGCGGAAAAACTTGGAAGTGATGAATACCAGAATGCACTGGCAGAGGCTATTTCTGAGGGGATAAAGGATTGCCTGCCCAAATAAGTGAACAGTAATGTGGATAAGTCTGTAGAAAGCCTGTTCATAAATTTCTGTTTTTTTTTACTATGAATGATGGTATAATGGACCCTATGAAAACAATAATAAAAAAAGTAGATCCTAATCAGATAGACGAAAAAGTGATATTAGAAGCAGGTAACATTCTGAAACAGGGCGGTCTTGTTGCATTTCCTACGGAAACGGTCTATGGACTGGGAGCGAATGCCTTGGATGAGGAGGCGGCAAAGAAGACTTATGCAGCAAAGGGACGTCCTTCAGATAATCCATTGATTGTACACATTGCAGATATGCAGGCTCTGGAAGAGATTGCGGTCAATATACCTCCGGAGACGGAAGAACTGGCCTTTCATTTTTGGCCGGGGCCGCTTACGATGATATTTGAAAAGAGTGGGCAGGTTCCCTATGGCACCACTGGCGGACTGGATACGGTCGCGGTCAGGATGCCGAGCGATGTGATTGCCCGGGAGCTGATTCTGGCAGCAGGTGGTTTTGTTTCTGCGCCCAGCGCTAACACATCGGGACGGCCGAGCCCTACAACTGCGCAGCACGTGCAGGAAGATCTGGACGGCAAGATTGAGATGATTCTGGACGGGGGAAGCGTGGATATCGGTCTGGAATCTACGATTCTGGATATGACAGTCACACCTCCTATGATTCTGCGCCCGGGTGCCGTTACTGTGGATATGCTGGAGAAAGTGATCGGCCCGGTCAGCGTGGATGAGACCATCCTTGGAAGTGAGAGCGATCAGGCCCCAAAAGCGCCGGGAATGAAATACCGCCACTATGCTCCAAAAGCAAAGCTTACGATTGTGGAGGGTACACTCAGGGAAGAAGTGCTCGCTATCCGCCAGCTGGCCTACGCGGCTTTCCGTGAAGGGAAGAAGATTGGAATCATCGCAACGAATGAGACTGAAATTTTTTATACACATGGGCTTGTGAAAAACATAGGTTCCAGAGAGAATGATAAGACGATTGCGAGGAATCTTTATGCCGTTCTACGCGAGTTTGATGAAGAAGATGTCTCAGAGATTTACAGCGAGTCTTTTGCTGTTCAGGGGATTGGCAATGCCATCATGAACAGGCTGGAAAAGGCAGCAGGGCATGTCAGGATTTTTGCTGCGCCGATTGTAAAGCAGCAGAAATACAGGAGAATTATTTTTTTAAGCAATACAGATACAAGCAGGGGGCCTATGGCGGCCGGGCTGTTAAAGCATCAGGATTTAAATCAGGAGTATACGATTGATTCCCGTGGCCTTGTCGTGCTCTTTCCCGAGCCTGCAAATCAAAAGGCGGAGGCAATTATGAAGAGCGGCCAGATGACTCTGGAGGGACATTCTTCCATTGCACTTTCGGCGGATGACCTACAGGAAGATACACTGATCCTTACGATGGAAGACAGCCAGAAGTGGAAAGTAGTTTCAGAGTATGAAAATATTAAAAATGTCTATACTCTAAATGAGTTCACAGAGGACAATACAGAAATACCGAACCCGTATGGGCAGCCATTGACTGCATACGGGGAATGTTATGAGATTATCACGAAGCTGATAGAAAAGTTAACAAATAAATTAAATACATTTACACAAGGAGGAGAATGATGTCAAAAGTACACATTATGGATCATCCATTGATTCAGCACAAAATCAGCTACATCCGCAGAGAAGAGGTAGGGACAAAGGAATTCCGCGAGGTTGTCGGTGAGATTGCCTGCCTGATGTGCTATGAGGCAACACGTGACCTGAAGCTTGGGGATGTAAAGATTAAGACACCAATCTGCGAGACAATCGGAAAAGAACTTGCCGGGAAGAAACTGGCCGTTGTGCCGATTTTAAGGGCCGGACTGGGAATGGTGGACGGAATGCTGACTCTGATACCCGCTGCAAAAGTGGGACATATCGGGCTTTACCGTGATCCGGAGACATTTGAGCCTGTGGAGTATTACTGCAAGCTGCCGGCAGACTGTGATGAAAGACAGGTATTCGTTGTAGATCCTATGCTGGCTACAGGAGGATCAAGCACCGCAGCGATCCAGATGCTGAAGGACAAGGGTGTAAAAAGAATCCGCTTTATGTGTATAATTGCTGCTCCGGAAGGGGTTAAGCGCATGCAGGAGGCACATCCGGATGTTGATATCTATATAGGTGCACTGGATGAACGCCTGAACGAACATAAATATATAGTACCCGGTCTTGGAGATGCAGGAGACCGCATTTTCGGAACGAAATAAATTGAAAGGAGCGATTGGACATGTCAGACAAAAGAGAGGACTATTTGTCCTGGGATGAATATTTCATGGGAGTGGCAATGCTCTCCGGCATGCGTTCCAAAGATCCGAATACTCAGGTAGGATGCTGTATCGTCAGTCAGGACAACAAGATATTATCAATGGGATATAACGGTTTTCCGATCGGCTGTTCAGACGATGAGTTTCCTTGGGCAAGAGAAGGGGATGACCCGCTTGAGACGAAGTATGTTTACTCCACGCACAGCGAGCTGAACGCAATCCTAAACTATAACGGCGGCAGCCTGTCCGGGGCGAAGCTGTATGTTTCCCTGTTCCCCTGCAATGAGTGTGCAAAGGCGATCATTCAGTCTGGGATCAAGGAAGTTATATATGACTGCGACAAATATGCAGACACTGCGGGGGTTATGGCCTCGAAAAGAATGATGGATGCAGCAGGGGTCCGCTATCATCAGTACCACAGGACAAACCGCGAAGTGACAATCAAATTATAAGTAAACGAAACAAGAACTAAAGTGGCAGGTTCCGGAGGCGGAGCCTGCCTTTTTTTGACTTCAAAGGGGTCAGACCCCTTTGAAGCTGGTTGTTAAGAAATTAACGGAATAAATGGAGAACATCCGGAATAAGATATCATATATGCAAGTGGCGGAGGATTTGTGATTATGGAAAATAAACTGGCATCTGCGGTGGTTAATTTTATTGTCAGGGCGATTCTTGGTATGGGACTGATTTTCTTCATCAATCAGTATCTTCTGCCGGGAGATAACACATTAAATGTCGGTTTGAATGCAGTGTCCTTTTTGACAACCGGAAGCCTTGGTATTCCGGGCGTCTGCCTTCTTTACGGAATTTTATTCTATCAAAATTTGTAAGGTTTTCACAAAAACAAACTAATTTAGAAATGGGTCTGGACTTTTAGAAAAACTGTGTTTATAATACGATTCACACAGCAGTTATTCGAGCTGCTGTCACATTCGAACACGGAATCTCCGTGACGAATATATCTTTGGTTAGATTAGCAGGGAAATCTGACCATCACGATCGAGTCAGGCTGCATGAATCGCAGCAGTAAATTCAATTAATTGATGAACAGAGATAACACATTGAAAACAGAACAGGAGGGATACGTTGCATCCGAAGAATTTTGTGATTTGTGATGTGGAGAAAGAGTATGCCAGAAACCTTATGCAGGCAATCAGTGCACGTAAGGAACTGGGATTTCAGATGCATCTGTTTCAGAATCTGGAACATCTTGAGGCATTTTCGAAGAAAAAGGAAATCCACATCCTGCTGCTGGGGGAAGACTACCCGGCCGGTAAAAGGAAAGAGATCTCTGCAAATGTACGCTATGTACTTGTGAAAGGGGAAGAGAAAGGGCTCCTGCCTGATGAAAAAGGGATATACAAGTATCAGTCCGTGGACATGATACTGACCAGAATTCTGGAAGATTCGATGGACGGCGGGGAACTGCTGCGGCACAAGGAAGGACGGGGCGGGCAGCTGATTGGAATTTATTCGCCTGTACACAGGATAGGCAAGACCAGGTTTGCACTGGAACTGGGAAAGGAACTTTCAAAAGAAGGGCCTGTACTGTATCTGAATCTGGAGGAATATTCCGGAATGGATTATTATTTCCCGCAGAATACGGGACAGAATCTGGGGGACCTGCTTTATTATATCCGTCAGGATAAAGGAAATCTGGGACTGAGGATTAGTGCAATGGCAGGGCAGACAGGCGGGCTGGACTATGTGGCGCCCATACCTGTCATTCAGGATTTAAGGGCAGTCGGGGAAGAGGAGTGGCTGCGGCTGTTTGAAGAGATATTCTCAAACTGTATGTATAAACATGTGATTCTGGACCTTGGTGACGGAATCAGAGGGCTGTACCCGATATTGAGGGCATGCAGGACGGTATATACGCTATATACAGATGATCCCGTATCGCAGGCAAAGCTCAGACAGTATTCTGAAAACCTGCGGGTAACCGGATTTGAAGATGTACTGGAGCATACCGTACAGAAAAAAGTGCAGGTAAAGGCAGGTGATCTTTAATGGACCGGCTGGAGCAGATGTACGACAGGGTCCTTCAGAAGATGGACATGGGGCATGAGATGGAAGACGGAGAACTGCTGGAACTCATACATACTGTGCTGAATGAGTCTGGGGAGGAAGAATATATTCCCCTTCAGGAGAAAATCCATTTAAGCAGGGAGTTATTCAATGCGTTTCGAAAGCTCGATATCCTGCAGGAACTAATAGAGGATGAGGAAATCACGGAAATTATGATCAATGGAACAGATAATATATTTCTGGAGAAGAACGGCCGTCTGTTCCAATCGGACAAGCGTTTTGTATCCGGTAATAAACTGGAAGATGTTATCCAGCAGATTGTTGCAGGGACGAACCGGTATGTGAATGAGGCATCGCCGATTGCAGATGCCAGGCTGGAAGACGGGTCCCGTGTAAATGTGGTTCTTAAGCCGGTAGCATTGAATGGCCCTATCATGACGATACGTAAATTCCCGAAGGAAAAGGTAACATTTGATCAGTTGATTTCATGGGGAAGCATCACGGATGAAGTGGTGGAATTTTTGAAAATGCTTGTGGGTGCCAGATATAACATTTTTGTGAGTGGAGGAACCGGGTCAGGAAAAACGACATTCCTGAATGCTATGTCAGACTACCTTCCTAAGGACGAAAGAATTATAACGATTGAGGACAATGCCGAACTGCAGATAAAGGGGGTTCCTAATCTGGTAAGGCTGGAGGCGAGGAATGCAAATCTGGAGGGGGAGGGATCTGTTACGATCCGTGACCTGATCAGGTCGGCACTGCGCATGAGGCCGGACCGGATTATCGTAGGGGAGGTCCGCGGGGACGAGACGGTGGATATGATTTCATCCATGCTCAACGGACACAGCGGCTCAATGTCGACCGGACATGCCAACAACCCGACCGATATGCTGCACCGTCTTGAGACAATGATGATGATGGGGATTGATATGCCCCTGACGGCCATACAAAGGCAGGTAGCATCCGCTATTGATATTATCATCCATTTAGGCAGGCTGAGGGATAAGAGCAGAAAAGTTTTGGAGATTGCCGAGGTTCTCGGTTTTGAAGATGGCATGATACGAATCCACACATTGTATGAATTCAGGGAGGAGGGTATGGAAAATGGGAAAATTAAAGGCAGGCTTATGAAGGTGGAAGAACTCGTTCATTCTGAAAAGCTTCTGGCAGCAGGATATCAGCGGGAAGGAATACCTGCTGGCACTGATGAGGGGGATCCTGCTAACGGGAATAGCGGGATATCTGTTTTATAACTCGTGGCTTTCAGTCATTCTTATGATTCCCGGGACTGCCCTGTATCTTAAGAACTGGCAGAGGGAGCAGTTCCATAAGAAGGAGCAGGAGTTTCGGGAACAGTTCAGGACCGGGATTCAGACGATGGCATCGGCAATGAATGTGGGGTATTCTGTAGAGAATGCAATCAGGGAGGCTTCAAGGGATATGAAAGCGCTGTTCCACAAGAGATGCAGGATACAGAAGGAATTTGACCGCATGATATACCAGATGGACATGAACAGGACCGCCGAACAGGTGATGACGGAATTCGCGGAGAGGGTAAATCAGGAAGACGTTACCAGCTTTACAACGGTATTTGTGACAGCAAAAAGAACGGGCGGGGATAGTATTACGATTATGAGGGATACGGTACGGGATATCAGTGGGAAGATCGAGGTAGAGAAGGAGATACAGACCCTTCTGGCAGCCAGAAAGCTGGAATTTAAAGTAATGTGTATCATACCGGCCGGAATCATCCTGTATATGAGGATTGCTTTTCCTGAATTCATGAATGTTTTGTATGGGAATGTGCTGGGGGTGGTTCTGATGAGCATTTGCATGGGGATATATATTGCGGCTTACCGTATTGGCCAGAAAATAGTGGATATTGAGGTTTAGGAAAAAGACAGGAGAGCAGGAGGAATGGCATGGCAAGGGTAAAATGGAATTCGGTATATGGAAGAATGGGAATGGTATTCCTGTCAGCGAGTGTTCTTTCACTTCTTGTATATGTGGCCGACCATAGCCGGGCCCCGGAAAAAAACAAGTCCGGAAAAAGTATTCTGGAACGGGAAGACCCGGGGGAGGGGAAGCAGGATATTGATCTGGAAGTCAGGATTGGCGGGGATAAGGAATCTCTGACTGTGACTGTGGGGGAACAGCAATATAGCAAAGACAAGCTTCCGGAAGTGTTTGATCAAGCCGGTAAGAAGCTGGAGGAACTGGTGCTTGGAGAGAATACCACTCTGGATGAGGTCAGGGGAGACCTGAACCTGATTGAGCGCATTCCCGATACGGGAATAGAGGTCTCATGGGAACTTGATAATTATGAAGTTATGAATCTCATGGGAGAATTGAATGAGGACAATCTGCGTGAGGAGGGGACTCTGGTGGGGCTGAGGGCCCTGCTGTCCTATGAAGGGGAGGAAGCCGTACATTCCTTCTGTGCAAAAGTATTTCCTCTTGCTATCAGTGCAGAAGAAAAACGGGTCAGGGAATTAGCACAACAGATTCAGAAAGAGGAGGCTGATAGCAGAGAGAAGGCATATCTGACTCTGCCTGATGAGTTGGACGGGAAAAGGCTTTCGTGGAAATACGCGGGTGATTCCCGCGCGGCAGGACTTTTTGTATTAGGGATTGCCGCATCCGGGGCTGTATTTGCCCTTGATAAAGAGAAAAAGAAGCAGCAGATGGAGGCACGGAACCGACAGCTGACAGTCGATTATCCGCAGCTGATCAGTCAGTTTACACTGTTTCTGGCAGCTGGCATGACAGCAAGGAAAGCATGGTTCCAGATTGCACGGGAATATGAAAGAATAAAGCCACACAAAGGAACCAGGCCGGCTTATGAGGAAATGGTATATGCTATGCATGAAATTCAGGGAGGAATACCGGAGGGGGAGTGCTATGAAAGATTCGGCGGCAGATGCGGCCTGCCGGCCTATCGCAAGTTTGGGGCAATGCTTTCCCAGAATTTGAGGAAGGGAACGAAGGGCCTGACAGATCTGCTGAAAAAAGAGGCCAGGGAAGCATTTGAGGACCGTAAAAATGAGGCAAGAAGGCTGGGGGAAGAGGCAGGAACAAAATTGCTGGGCCCCATGTTTATGATGCTGGCAGTTGTCCTGCTGATCATCGTGGTACCGGCATTTCTGACTGTACAGATTTAGAGAAGTAAGATGATAAATGACTGGAGGATTATGTATGAAGGAATTTATGAATAAAGTAACTGGTAAAATCAGGCGGAAATGGCTGCATATTAGAATGGTTATAGAAGATAACTCGGGATTGTCAGTTGTGGAAATGATTCTGATTCTGGTCGTAATCATAGCACTCGTGCTGATATTTAAAAACCAGCTGATCAGCCTGGTGAATTCTATCTTCGATAAGATTACAAGTGAAAGCGCGGGGATTTAAATTGAAAAAAGGAGAAGTAACGGCATTTCTGAGCCTGATCTTTATTCTTATAATTTCGTTTATATCAGCTATGATTGAGAGTACTGTGATACAGACGGAAAAGAATCAGAAACGGCTCGATGTGGACCGGGCTGTATTTTCTATATTTGGTGAGTATCAGAAGCAGCTTCTGGAGGAGTATGAAGTACTGGCGATTGACATAAGTTACGGAACTGCATCGTATCGTGAAGAAAATCTTCTGGACCGCATGAGATATTACGGTTCGGTGGGAATCGAGCATGATATTCAGGGGATTCAGTATCTGTCAGATAAAAACGGAAATGCGTTTCGTGAACAAGTGCTTGATTATATGGAGGATACATACGGAATCTCTATCATACGAGACTTAGCGGGTATGACAGGGCAGTGGCAGGAACAGGAACTGAATGGTGAAGAACTGGGGCGTCAGGATTCAGAATGGAATACACAGCTGGAAGAAACCCTTGAGGAAAACGAGAGTATGCTGCCGGCCGAAGAAAACCCTCTGCCCAATGTAGAGAGCCTGAAGCAGTCCAGCCTCCTTCAGCTTATCCTTCCACGGGAATACCAGCTTTCGGGCAGGCAGATCAACCTGTCAGAGCAGCCGGGAGCCAGAACGTTAAGGAAGGGAAAAGGTAGTTTTTATATGAGACAGGACTTGAATGGGATTGAGGAACGTCTCCTGTTTCACGAATATCTGCTGAAAAAATTCAGTAATGCCGTGGAGACAAAAGGGGAGAATCGTAGTTTGTCTTATGAGATTGAATACATGATAGGGGGTAAGGGCTCCGATTCAGAAAATCTGGAAGCAGTAGCAAAGAAACTGCTTGCGATACGCTTCGGTATGAATTACCTGTACCTGCAGACAGATACAGAGAAGCAGGCAGAAGTGGAGGCACTGGCGCTCACCTTGTCTACGCTGGCAGCCCTGCCGGCCGTAGCAGGAATCGTGAAACAGGTGCTGCTGGCGGCCTGGGCATTCGGTGAAAGTGTCATGGATTTAAGGTCACTGATGTCCGGCAGGAAGGCTGCACTTGTTAAAAACAGCGGAAACTGGCAGCTTTCCCTTTCTTCCCTGATGACACTCGGGACAGGAGAAGATACACAGGAAGGAATGGACGCAGAAGATGGACTTTCCTATACGGATTATCTCAGGATTCTTTTATTTTTACAAAATGAAGATACATTAACAATGAAAGCGCTGGACAGAGTAGAGCAGAATATAAGGTTGGAAAAGAATATAACAAATTTTTGTATTGATTCCTGTGTTGTTAAGCTTAAGCTCCAGAATAAAGCAATCATACGCGAAGGTCTGGAATATCAGTTCCCGGTATATTTTGGTTACGAGACAGCCTGAGACGCTGTTTGAACCCAATGCAGATGCCCTTTCTTCTTAAGCCTGCTGGCCCATCCCTGCCATAAGGAATAAAGATAAAAAATAAAAAAATAAAGAAAGGAAAAGACTGCGATGACACAATCATTCTATAGCCCGACAAGATCAATCAAAGAAAGGGCATCTGTATTGGGTTCAAAAGCAAGCGTGACAGTGGAGGCGGCGTTAGCCATCCCTATTTTTCTATTTGCTGTCCTGTGTTTTATTTATCTGTTTGAGATACAGTCCATCAGGACAAGCATCCGTTTCGCCGCCCAAAGCGCGGCGAAAACCGTGGCTGAGGATGTCGTGACACTGCCGGCTGTCAATGTCATGAAATTAAAAAGTGATATTGTGAAGAATATAGGTTCAGAAAGAATCGAGAGGAGTATTCTGGATGGAGGGAGCTCCGGTATCCGGTGCAGTAAAACATATATGTCCATACTAACGGGCGAGATTTATGTAACGGTTGAATATGCTGTACGGCTCCCTGTTCCGAGATTTACAAATCTGACGGCAAAGTTCAAAGAGAGCATGAGGGTCAAGGGCTGGAATGGCTATACATCACGAAATGGGGACTCCGATGGGAACCAGATTGTCTATATCACAGACACCGGACTGGTGTACCACGAGGATTATAGCTGTACCTATCTTCAATTGTCGGTCCGGTTTGTTTCTTTCTCTGAGCTTTCAGGAATTCGCAATGAGGACGGGGGACGATACCACAAATGTGAGAAGTGTGTTCACGGAGATACGATGGCAGGTGTATATATCACAAAGTCAGGTGGGAAATACCATAATTCACTAAACTGCAGCGGACTAAAGAGAACAGTCCGTGCAGTCAAAAAATCAGAGGCAGGAGTGTTAGGAGGATGCAGCAGATGTTCGAAATAGGTCAGGCATGGTGCGGTATATATTTATGTTTATTATCTGTAATTGATATCTGGATAAAAAGGGTTCCGGTCTGTCTGCTTGCAGCAGGCGGCATTGCAGCGGGAATGTATCAGTCATACCAGCGGGACATGCCGCTGCTTATCGTTCTTGGAGGCGCGGCAGCAGGTGTGGTGTTCCTTGCAGTCAGCAGAGTGACAGAAGAGGGATTCGGGTATGGCGACAGCCTGCTGATTTTGGTGTTGGGAATTTATCTTGGCTTCTGGAACCTGCTGGGAGTCTTGTTTGGTGCGTTTCTATTATCTGCCCTGTTTGCAGTATTCGCGCTGGTTCTTCATAAGTTTGACAGGAGTACAGGATATCCGTTTGTACCGTTTCTTCTAATATCCTATACGATATGGATCTGTACAGGAGGAATCTGATGTGAATGAAAAGATGAGAAGGATAAGAATTAAGGCGCCGGCTACAAATGGGTTAAGAGGAAGTGTTACGGTTGAAATGGCCTATATACTTCCAACCGTCATCATGATATTTCTGCTCATTGTTTATACAGTATTTTATTACCATGATAAAAACATATTAAATGCGGCAGCAGGAGAAACGGCCGTGTTGGGCGCCCAGCTCGAGAGGCAGCGGGGAAAAGAGGGAACAGACCTCCAAAACTTTTACAGGGAGAGGACTGACAGTAAGTTAATTCTATTACATCTGACAGGTGTAAACATAACGAAGAGCAAAAAACAGGTAGAGGTTCAGGCATATGCCCAAAAGGGCCGGATGCGGGTTTCGGTTGTTCAAAGGGCGGTCATCACCAAGGCGGAAGAGAAAATAAGGCTAAAAAGAAAACTGGAAGCCTTAGGCGGAAAGGGAGTGGATAAATGAAGGTAAAATATGAAAAGGAATTAAACAAAGTCTGTCTGCACATTGATCTGCCGCAGGTTTATGAAGAAGATTATCAGATACACATGCTGAAGGAAAACAATATTCCGTGCCTGTTGGATATTACGGGATGTGGGATAGACGGCAGGAGCAGATACAGCTATACAGTGACAGGGATGATATCTATGAAAACCATGTTTGAGGAGTCTCCCATAAAGCGGGATGACATGTTTTTGTTTGTAAATAACCTCATGGAAGCAGTGAAGTCGCTTAGACGGTACATGCTGAATCCGGACGGGCTCCTGCTTTATCCTGAATTTATGTTTTACAGCGCAGACACATGGCATTTCTGTTACCTGCCGGCAAGAAAAAGACCTCTTTGTGAGGCGTTTCATGTGATTACAGAGTATTTTGTTAAAAAACTGGACTATGAGGAAACTGAAGGGATTCTTCTGGCATATGAACTTCATAAAGCTTCCCTGCAGGAAAATTATGATCTTGAAAAAATAATGGATGGATACAGGGAACACGAAGAAAAAAGGAGGGCTAGTATGGAGACAGAAATGAAAGCAAAAACCACATATATACCTGATGAGCCTCTTTTTACAGTAGATGAGGAGGAATATGTACAGACTCCGGACGTAGAGACAATACGGGAGATGGGCGGGCACTTAAGCCCGTGGAAAAAAGCCGCAGATAAAGTGAAAAAAGGACGCTGGGGGAAATGGAAGGATTTGATTCTGGAAACTGATGGACATCAGGAAGAGGAACCTTTATAATATGTATTAAATGAGTAACTGTTCCGAATCATGAACAGTTACTTAAACATTATATAAAGGGGAATCATTTTGGAAAAAAATAAAAACGCCGTGTGTACAACGGCTCTGATTGTTATAAATGTAGGGGTTTTTTTCATTCTTTCACTGATAGGAATGACAGAAGACAGCATGTTTATGCTGGATCACGGAGCAATGTTTGTACCGTATATTGTCAGCGGCCATGAATATTACAGGCTGTTTACCAGTTTGTTCCTGCATTTTGGGATCAGCCACCTGCTAAACAATATGGTTATGCTGGGTGCATTGGGATGGAATCTGGAATTAGAGACAGGCAGGATAAAGTTTCTAATCATCTATTTTGTCTCAGGATTAGGCGGGAATCTGCTGTCTTTGTATTTGGATATAAAGGCAAATGAGATGGTGGTATCAGCTGGGGCATCCGGGGCTGTATTCGGCCTGATGGGAGCCCTGCTGTGTGTTGTTTTGAAAAATCATGGAAGAGTAGGGCGTTTGACGAACCGCGGACTTCTCTTTATGGTTGCCCTGAGCCTGTATTTTGGTCTTACAAGCTCAGGTGTGGACAATGCCGCCCACATAGGAGGCCTTGTCTGTGGATTCATAGCTGCGGCGGTGCTGTACAGGAGACCACGCGTAGTAAGCAGGCATTCAGAATTCTGATCCGGGGACGCCATCAATTAACATCTGTATTTTACTACAGTATAATTAGATAGGCAGTTTGATGGTAAACATTGATCCTTCATCGATTTTAGACTCAACAGAAATCGTACCCCCGTGAGATTCGATAATTCTTTTTGACAGTGACAGCCCAAGCCCTGTACCGCCCTCCTTATAAGTTTTAAAAGGCTCAAAGATATAGTCGATGATTTCTTCAGAAATACCGCATCCTGTATCTTTACATTTGATGGTAAGAGTGTCTTTGGTGCGGCTTGCAAAGAGATTAATACTGCCTTCACCGGAGATAGACTCCTTGGCATTTTTCAGAAGGTTAAGAAAAACTTCTTCTAACTTCACTTTATCGCCTGTGAAGTCGCCCAGGCCGGAGGGAATATCTGAAGTAAATTCTACATCAGAGTCTTCACTGTCTAAAGAGATTGCGAAAGAGACTGCAATGTTTTTTAGAAGCCGTTCAATGGAAAATACCGAGTAATGCAGTGTATCGCCATTGTTGAAGGTTGACAGTTCGCTTAAAAGCTGGCATACGAAGTCCACATCTTCCATTGTCTGTTTCCAGTGCGGGAATTCCTGAACCTCAGGATGCTGTATTTCCATAACCTGAAGCGAAGATGAAATTAATGTCAGCGGGTTCCGGATTTCGTGAGCTATAGTAGATACTGTCTCATGGTGGTTGTCGAGTAACTGTGTGATTATCTGTTTTGCGTCATGATTTTCCTCCATAAGCGCATTCATCTTATTAATGTCAATATTATGTAGCATTATCTTAAGTCCCTCCTTTTTTGGTTATCCTCATTTTTAAGTCTAGCACGATGATTTCCTTGGTTCAACAAAATCCGCCATACAAATTTCGACAGTATCCGGGCGACAAGCGGGTGTGAACAGTAATCAAAAGGGTCTTCTCATTTCGGACAAAATGGGATATACTACTATTAAACAATTATAAAAAGAGAAATGGGGATAAATTATGAAAGATGAAAACTGCATATTTTGTAAGCTGGCATCAGGTGAGATTCCTTCTGCAACGCTTTATGAAGATGAAGACTTCCGCGTGATTTTAGATGCGAGCCCGGCTTCAAAAGGGCATGCGCTTATTATTCCGAAAGATCATTACAGGAATCTGTATGATTTGGATGACAATCTGGCAGCTAAAGCTATGGTACTTGCTAAATCAATGGTACTAAAGCTTAGAGACATGCTTGGATGCGATGGATATAACATTGTACAGAATAATGAAGAGGCAGCAGGGCAGACTGTCTTTCATTTCCACATGCACCTGATACCAAGATATAATGGTGATGGTGTGGGCCTGGGCTGGAAGATGGGCGAACTTTCAGAAACTGATAAAGAAGAAATCTTAAACAAATTACAGTAATAACCGGAGAAGAAATGTTGACTGAAAATCGTGAGTTTGATGAGATTTATGGAAAATATAAGAATCTTGTCTTAAAAGCAGCATATACATATTCAGGCAATTATGATGTAGCAGAAGATATTACTCAAAGTACGTTTCTCCAATTATATATTTATTATCATGATATGAACCACAGCAATATTAAATCGTGGCTGTATACAACTGCAAAAAACAGTGCCTTGAATTACAGGAAGAGAGCCAGACGTGAGATTCTTGAAGAGATGACTGCAGAGGAATCTGTTATTCAGGATACTGTTGAAAGTGCTGAAGATGAATTTTTGCAGGAAATCAGGGATATAGACCGCTCTGATTTGCATGAACGTATATTTGAAGCTTTAATGAATAAGAACCGCAGATGGTACGATGCGATTACGCTGGCATATTACATGGAGATCCCTCAGGCAAAAGTTGCCGCAGAAATGGGAGTACGTATTGAGGTGCTGCATAGTTTATTGCACAGAGCCAAGGACTGGATTAAAAAAGAGTTTGGTGTGGAGTATGACGAATTGAACCGGTTATAATAAAACAGGTGTCTATTCGGCACCTGTTTTTTAAACCATGTGATAGATTGGCACTTATTTAATACTGATTTCTTCGATTAGCCCAATGATTGTATCAATTGAATCTTGCTGCCTGGAATCGCGCATAGCATCCATATATTTACTGCGGTTCTCATAAAGATTCTTTACTGATTCAAGAAGAGACTCCTTAGTGAGGTCTTCTTCCTCGAGTACCATGCTGAAGCCCTGACGTTCAAAAGAACGTGCATTTAATATCTGGTCACCACGGCTGGCATTAGCTGAAAGCGGAATCAGAAGATTTGGCTTTCTCAATGCAAGAAGCTCGCAGATAGCATTAGCGCCTGCACGGGAGATAACAATATCCGCAAGGGAGAAGATGTCGCGGAGTTCATTTTTGATATATTCGAACTGAGCATATCCTTTCAGGCTGTTCAGAGAATCATCAACCTTCCCTTTTCCGCAGAGGTGCACAATCTGGAAACGGTCCAGAAGATCAGGCAGGGCAAGGCGGACAGCGTTATTAACTGCCACAGAGCCAAGACTCCCTCCGATGACGAGGATGACAGGCTTATCAGCGGAAAAACCGCATAGGTCCATAGCAGCAATCTTGTTGCCGGACAACAGCTCCTGACGGATTGGTGAACCTGTCAGTACAGCTTTTTCTTTAGGAAGACTATCCAGGGTCTCAGGAAAATTACAGCAGACCCTGCTGGCGGAAGGAATGGCAATCTTATTAGCCAGACCCGGTGTCATATCTGATTCATGGATAATAGAAGGCACTTTACAGCGCTTTCCAGCCAGGACAACCGGTACAGAAACAAATCCTCCTTTAGAAAAAATAATATCAGGCTTTAATTCTTTAATAATAGAATGGGCCTCGCCAAAACCTTTCATAACACGGAATGGATCTGTAAAATTCTGGACGCTGAAATAACGTCTCAGTTTACCGGAAGAAATTCCATGATAAGGAATCCCAAAAGGTTCGATAAGTTCCTTTTCGATACCATTATAAGATCCTATATATTGGATGTCATAGCCTAGTTCCCTTAACCGGGGAATCAGGGCAATATTGGGGGTGACATGCCCGGCCGTTCCACCGCCGGTAAGTATAATTCGTTTCATAAATGTAAAACCTCCAAATTTGAATTGTTCATATTATATCACTTCAGGTACTATGTGATACAGGCCCTTTTGGGCAGTGGCGGATATAACCTCCACTGACATGAAGTTAATAATATCCGAGTGGCCGGATAAAGCAGCATTATTTATGTGACACACTGAGTTTAGGTTATAGTTCCCGCCCTTCGGGTACACGGTGTAACAAATTAATCTCAGCCGTAAACAAAAATAAAATACTTGCATATAACCGGAAAAACACATATAATTTCATATTAAACTTATTTAATAAAAAGTCAAGAAAAAGTAGTAGCCAAAATAAGGGGAACATGTATGGAACAAAATAAAAAACTATCACTGAAGGAAGAAGTGGAAAGGGAAGCCAGAGAGATAGAGGAAGAAATTGAGAATAACCCTGATCTTGACGATATCAAAGTATCGGACAAGATGGAGGAATCACTTCTGGCAAAAATCCGGGCATATGAAAAGAAATGTGCCTCAGAGCATGAAAACAAAAATGTCAGAATGGAAGGTGCAGCAGAAGAACTTTCGGAGGAACTTGCGCCAAATTTTGCCGCGCGTACAAATGAAGACAATGTAGTGCATCTGTCTGCGGAAGACATGGAGGCACTGCGTCTCGGTAGAGAACTAATGAAAAAGAAAAGCAAGGAGGAAGAGCTATTCGAGGTTCATACCGAGTATCATAAGCACCTTAACAGTGATAATAAAGGAAAGGAGGGAAAAACGGACAAAGGGGAGAAGGCGAAAAGAATCCACATGCCGCGGAGAAGGAAATTTGTTGTTGCATTGGCAGCGGTTATGGTTCTTGTGCTAGCAGTTGGTATGACGAGTGTAGGGAGTAAGTCATATTTGAAAGTGCTGTGGGAAAAGATGCATGGAAGGCAAACAATAGAGTTCACGGATGTGGATGATATGATAACTCAAAATTCAGAGGATGGAGATGAGGTAACTGCTTATAGAGAAATAAGAGAACAATTAAAAATAATGCCAATTAGGTTGGGATATAAACCAGAAAGCATGAAATTGGAAAAAATAAGTATTGATAATGAACAAAGAAGAGCATTTTTATTTTATGATTATAATGGAGAAGTTATAAGATATGGATTATATGAAAATAATTCCGATTCTTCATTAGGACAAAAGGAAGAAGATACTTTAACGGATACCATAGAGATTGAAGCTTTGGATCAGACAATGGTCATAGAAGAATACGCTAAGAAGAATTCAAAACGATATTCAGTGAATTTTACAAAAGAGGGCGTTCATTATCAATTAAAAGGTGTAATGGAAAAGGCGGAATTTATAAAAATAGTAAAAAATTTAATTTATTTAAATTAAATGCATAAGTTTTATAATGTTGAGTTGTTTAATTAAAGAAGGGTGTAAAAGGGAGGATACTAATGATAAAAAGAATTATGTCTATATTTTGTGCACTGTTAGTAATTTGCGGTATGTTTGTAGTATCACTGACAGATGTAAATGCTAAAGAGAGCGATAGTATTCAAATAGATGGTTCTTATCTTACTTTACAGGATACATCCACAGGTTATACGAACGGCGGTGTGGTTACCAGAGGAGAACATTTAATGGATGGTGAATGTTCAATAACAAAAGCTGGTAGGGGCCGGATTTATGTGTATGCTTCAACTACAGCAGATCATACAGTAGATTATATAGCAACAGTTATATATGTAGATCGGTATAATCAAGAAACAGAAACATGGGGACAGATTGATTATTGGCAGGTTGAAGATCATAATACATATTTTGTAAGTACAAGTAAGTCATTTGCAGTAGACAGAGGGTATTTTTATAGAGTACATGCAGATCATGTTGCAGGTATGGAAGGAGAATATCCTTATGAAGAAGCTACATCCTTAACCAACGGAATCTGGATAGACTAACACCTCTCCATCCGCAGCCTCACCCCTCTTTGAGGAATTGAAGCAGTTGTCAGGTTTTTTACATAACAGGAGAAACTATTAACAAAAATTTTGATTATAGAAAAGACCTGTACCGAGAAAACACCACAAATTTTTTTATATGTATTTCACCTGACAACTGCTTCAATTTCTCAAAGAGGGGCACTCAAGAATGAGTAGGCACATGGAGATTGATATTACAAAAAGAAAGCAATCGGATTATTTTCCGGTTGCTTTTTTTAATGCTTTTGCTAACTGGTCGGGGCAGGATGTTTTTTTGAAACCGCACTGAATCCCTTCTATCTTTGAAATTGCTTCGTCTACGTCCATGCCTTCGATGAGACGTGAGATTCCTTGAAGATTTCCATTGCACCCTCCGGTGAAGGCTACGTTTTTGACTTTGTTGTCTTCTATATCGAAGTTTATCATCTGTGAACAGACGCCCTGTGTTTTGTACTGCATTGTAATTACCTCCTTTTTCGGAATATTTCAGCTGATTAATCTGGTGTCAGCGCACTGGCAGATTCATTTCCCGTCTGTGAGACAGTGCAATCATAAGCCAGAAACACCTATAGTAATAAGCTATTGGTATTATAGCAAAATGAAAATAAAAATACCAGACCTATTTCGTGTGTCAATTTTCGAGCCATTTTCCGATAAAATGACAGGAGTTTTCTTAAGGGGAAAAGGAAGATGTGATTTGAATTATTTTGTTAAATTGAAGGATCGATGCTATTATTTTATTCTATGTTTCTTAAGTCTGAGATATTCCTGTTTTAAGCTGAAATTATGCTGCTGTGGCGAATTATGTAGAACGCTTTTTAAGGCAAGTCCCGAAAAGTTGAGATATAATAGGCTCACACCAAACAAATGGTAGTTGTGTCACAACCATATAAAACAGGAGGTCTTATTATGTTTAAAAACGTAGCAGCCGACACAAACATTATTTTCTATTTAATGATTGCGGTAGGCATCATCGGGGTACTGGCAAAAATAGTGAACCAGCTAACCCTTCGCCGAATGGTAAAAGCGGCAGGCAATATGCAGAAGAGCACACACAAACTGATGAAACTGGTGCGCGCCAAGTATGAGCACGCATGCATGATACACGATGCAGTAGATAATGTAGGGGCATTTGTGGAGAAGTACATATATGAATACAGAGGATTTATTTTACGGGTACATACATGGAGGCAGATAGAGGCACAGGCGATCTGGTTTTCAGGAATTTTAGCTATATTAGGAGCAGGAGGACATTATCTGGCACACGGGTTCTGCGAGGGAATGTTCCAGTATCTGGCTGCAGGGGCAGCGGAAATGATCGCATTGTTTGTGATAAGACAGTTATCAGACGAACCTTATAAAATTAGTGCAGCAAAGAATTATATGGTAGATTACCTTGAAAATGTCTGTGCACACCGCTACAAGAAGGTGAAACAGACGGAAAAGGAAAACATAGATGTAATCAGTCCGGAGAGCGTTGGGGCAACAAGGGCAGCCGTCCAGCGTGAGGAACAGGAATTGCCCATTAATATAGAGGGTGAGCCGCGCAGGGCAGAAAAAGGCGAGGCCGCAAGACAGGTGATCAGACGTACAGTAAAGGAAAAAATGGAGGAGGATGAGCAGCCTGCACTAAAAGAGGAGGCAATTCGTCAAATATTAGAGGAGTTTTTAGCTTGATAAAGCATAGCATATTTGATAGAATTAGCTTGTAAAAACGATTAGAGAGGAAGGATGAACAATGGCTAATAAAGTTACATTTGATTATTCGAAAGCAAGTAGTTTTATTCAGGAACATGAGATGGAATATATGAGCGAACTGGTTGCACAGGCGAAGGACAAGCTGGTTGCAAAGACAGGAGCGGGAAATGATTTCCTTGGATGGATCGACCTTCCGGTTGATTATGATAAAGAAGAATTCGCGCGTATCCAGAAGGCAGCAGAGCAGATCCGCGAGGATTCGGAAGTATTGTTGGTTATCGGAATCGGCGGCTCTTATCTGGGAGCAAGAGCTGCAATTGAATTCCTTGGACATTCATTTGCCAATGTCGTTTCCAAAGATGTCAGAAAGTCCCCAGAAGTTTATTATGTGGGGAACAGCATCAGCAGCAAGTACATAAAAGACCTGATGGATGTAGTAGGCGACAGAGATTTTTCCATTAACATGATTTCCAAATCTGGTACGACAACAGAGCCAGCCATTGCCTTCCGTGTATTTAAAGAAATCTTGGAAAAGAAATATGGAAAAGAGGGAGCAGCAAAGAGAATCTATGCTACGACCGATAAATCCAGAGGAGCTTTGAAGAACCTTGCCACAGAAGAAGGATACGAGACTTTCGTAGTACCGGATGATGTTGGCGGACGTTTTTCCGTACTTACGGCAGTAGGGCTTCTTCCGATTGCAGTCGGCGGTGCAGACATCACGAAGCTGATGGAAGGTGCAGCGGCAGGAAGAAAAGAAGCGCTGGAGAATGATTTTGCAGAGAACGGAGCACTGCAATATGCGGCAGCCCGCAATATCCTGCTTAGAAAAGGCAAGGCGGTTGAGATTGTAGCCAATTATGAGCCAAGCCTGCATTATGTATCTGAATGGTGGAAACAGTTGTATGGAGAGAGCGAAGGTAAAGACCAGCGGGGTATCCTCCCGGCATCAGTAGATTTGACGACCGATCTGCACTCTATGGGACAGTTCATTCAGGACGGGAGCAGAATTATGTTTGAGACGGTTCTGAATGTAGAGGAATCGCCGGCAGAGATTATGATCAATGAAGAACCGGTTGACCTTGACGGATTGAATTACCTGAAAGGCAAGACCGTAGATTTTATAAATAAGAGTGCAATGAACGGAACAATTCTTGCCCATACAGACGGTAATGTACCGAACCTGATGGTGACGATTCCGGAGCAGAATGAATTCTATCTGGGACAGTTGTTCTACTTCTTTGAGTTCGCATGCGGCGTTAGTGGATATTTACTCGGCGTGAATCCATTTAATCAGCCAGGCGTGGAGAGCTATAAGAAGAACATGTTTGCACTTCTGGGTAAACCAGGATTTGAAGAAGAAAGAGAAAAGTTATTAAAGAGATTATAATTGAATAAAAGTGTAGAATAAATGTTAACTGGAAAAAATAAATGTAGGAAGTTCTAGCAGGACAGAGGCCTTAGAATCAGAGGTCTCTGTTCTTTTTTGCACCGTTTATATTTCAGTCAGTCCCCCGGCGGCATTTTCCATGTTAATATGTTGAAAAGTATGCTACAATGTGGATAAATAATTAATAGGAGGCGCAAGGGGATGAAAAAACCGAGGAACAACAGGAATCTGAAGATTGTAATTATTGTGATTATCTGCCTGACCTTTATTGTGGGTATCGGAGCCGGAATAGGGGCCGGCACTTATATTTCAAATAAAAAGGCGCAGACGACGGAAGAGACGAAATTGAAAGATACGGCTTTGAATGACAGCAGTCAGGTCAAGGGGGACGGTGCAGAGAAAGAGGATGATAAGAAGCCGGAAGCGGATAAGCCGGAAACGAATGATTCCAAGGATGATAAGGATTCCGGCAACGGGGATAACAGTCAGGACTCCTCCCAGAATAAAGACAATGCAGATAACAGCAGTCAGTCCCAAAATCAGGGAAGTACATACGACGCTTCTGTACCGGCAGACGACACAGGCATACACAGATATGAGTATATTATCAGTGACTGTACATGGCAGGAGGCGTTTCAGGACTGCCTGAACAGGGGCGGCTACCTTGTCCGTATCAACAGTTCGAAAGAGTATGAGACGATCAGAAAGGAAATCAGCCGGCAGAAGATGACGGATATTTATTTTAAACTCGGCGGAAGGCGTGATAACCAGTCTCAGGACTACTACTGGGTGAATCAGGATAATAAGCTGTTTGGTGAAAAATTAAATTCAGACGACAGCTGGTGCTCTGATGAATGGATGGGCGGCGAACCAAGTTTTCAGGACGGAAATCTGGAAGAGAAGTATATGGACCTGTTTTTCTATGACGGAGAGAAACGGTTTGTCTGGAATGACGTCCCGGATGATATGCTTGCGGCAGAGCCGGCGTATTCAGGGAAACTGGGATATATATGTGAGTATGAGGATTAAAAAAGTCTAGATTTACTTGCCTGAACAGCAAAAATATAGTACTATAAACTCTTGAAGGAGTTGATTGACAAATGATGTACTGGATTATTCTGATAGTCCTGGCAGTTTTAATTTTAGTCACCATCATTGCCACGATTGTGACGATTGTTAAGGAACGAAAAGTATATAAGAGTTATGAGCTTGATGAAGAGATAGATGATGAAGATGAGGATGAAGAGGATTACGACGAGCGCCCTGCAAAGAAACGCAGGAAGAAGGCTGTGGAAGAGGAACCGGCTCCTGCTCCTAAGAAGAAACGCTGGAAACTCATCCTTGAGAACGTAGATACACAGGAACGCTACGATTTCATTTTCTATGACAGCTTTGGAATCGGAAGAACTACGAAGGAAGTGGCGTTCGAGGAGTTCCTTCCGCTGCCTGATGACAAGAAGATTTCCAAGGTCCACTGTTCTATCGTGAGAAGTAAAGACAAGCTGTACTTAAGGGATGAGGGATCAAAGAACCACACATATCTGAACGGTAAGAAGATTCAGAAGCCGATCCTGATCCAGAAGGAAGATATCATATCCATCGGTGAGACAGATCTGGAAGTAGTTAGAATTTTAAGAGAAGCATAGTCAGGTACGGAATGTATCTGGCGGGGCCCGGAACTTTTTGTTTCCGGGCTTTTCTGCTGTTTCCAGTACTTTTTACCTCACCTTTTTGCACAGTCGCTTATTTACATCCCTCCTTTATCATGCTAAAATGATAAACAGTAACGATTTAACACAGAAAAGTTTTAGGAGGGTATTTCATGATAAAACTATATGAGAATGGTGTCTATCTGTTAAACGGAGCCGAGATCGTTGAAGATACCGGCAATGTACAGGTTCCTTCCACGAAGGAAGAGGCAGCGAAACATACAATTGCGTACGGAATCCTTAATGCTCACAACACATCACCGGATATGGAGCATCTTCAGATTAAATTTGACAAGCTGACATCCCACGATATTACATTTGTCGGGATCATCCAGACGGCAAGGGCTTCAGGACTCGAGAAGTTCCCAGTTCCTTACGTGCTGACGAACTGCCACAATAGTTTATGCGCGGTAGGTGGTACGATCAATGAGGATGACCATATGTTTGGACTGACCTGTGCGAAAAAGTACGGCGGCGTCTATGTTCCGCCTCATCAGGCAGTTATCCACCAGTTTGCACGCGAGATGCTTGCAGGCGGCGGAAAGATGATCCTTGGTTCAGACAGCCACACACGTTATGGTGCACTTGGAACGATGGCTATGGGAGAAGGCGGTCCGGAGCTTGTGAAGCAGCTGCTGAATAAGACTTACGATATCAAAATGCCGGGCGTGATCGGTATTTACCTTGATGGAGAACCGATGAAGGGCGTCGGCCCTCAGGATGTGGCTCTTGCGATTATCGGTGCTACATTTGGAAACGGCTATGTTAATAATAAAGTAATGGAATTTGTAGGACCGGGCGTCAGCAAGCTGAGTGCTGATTTCAGAATTGGCATTGATGTTATGACGACAGAGACAACCTGTCTTTCTTCCATCTGGAGGACAGATGAGAAGATTCAGGAGTTCTACGATATCCACGGCAGAAGTGAAGAATACAAAGAACTCAACCCGGGAGCAGTTACCTATTATGATGGAATGGTTTATGTAAATATGAGCGAGATCAAGCCTATGATCGCAATGCCATTCCACCCGAGTAATGTTTATACAATTGACGAGCTGAATGAAAACCTCGAAGATATTTTGCATGATGTTGAGAAGAAGGCACTTGTGAGTCTCGACGGGGCAGTGGATTATTCTCTGCAGGATAAGATTGTGAACGGAAAGTTCTACGTGGAACAGGGAATCATTGCAGGATGTGCGGGCGGCGGATTTGAAAATATCTGTGCTGCGGCAGACATTATCAAGGGTAAAAATATCGGACACGATGAATTTACATTCAGTGTTTACCCGGCAAGTACGCCGATTTATATGGAACTTGTAAAGAACGGCGCGGTTGCTGACCTGATGGCAGCAGGAACGATTGTGAAGACTGCTTTCTGTGGACCTTGCTTCGGAGCGGGAGACACTCCGGCCAACAATGCATTCTCTATCCGCCATTCAACGAGAAACTTCCCGAACCGTGAAGGTTCCAAGCTCCAGAACGGACAGATTTCTTCTGTTGCATTGATGGATGCACGTTCGATTGCGGCTACGGCAGCGAACAAGGGATTCCTGACACCTGCAACGGCAGTGGATGTGGAATATACAGGACAGAAGTATCATTTTGATAAGAGTATCTACGAGAACCGTGTATTTGACAGCAAGGGTGTTGCTGATCCGAGTGTTGAGATCAAATTCGGACCGAATATCAAGGACTGGCCTGCTATGGCTGCCCTGCCTGAGAACCTGATCTTAAAGGTGGTATCAGAGATTCATGACCCGGTTACGACGACAGACGAACTGATCCCGTCCGGTGAGACTTCCTCTTACCGCTCCAACCCGCTTGGGCTCGCTGAATTTGCACTTTCCAGAAAAGACCCGGCTTATGTCGGACGTGCGAAAGAAGTACAGGCTGCACAGAAAGCAATTGAGGCAGATACATGCCCTCTGGATGCGCTTGAAGAACTGAAGCCGGTAATGGCGAAGATCCAGGAGGTTTATCCGGAAGTCGGAAGAGGCAATATCGGAGTCGGCAGCACTATTTTTGCAGTGAAGCCGGGAGACGGTTCTGCACGTGAGCAGGCGGCATCCTGCCAGAAGGTACTCGGGGGCTGGGCGAATATCGCAAATGAATATGCAACGAAACGTTATCGCTCCAACCTGATTAACTGGGGCATGCTTCCATTCCTTACAGATGAGGATCATGAACATCTTTCATTTAGCAACGGAGATTACATCTTCGTTCCGGATGTGAGAAAAGCGGTGGAAGAGAAAGCGGATACGATCAAGGCATATGTGGTCGGTGACGGCCTGAAGGAGATTAGTTTCCATCTCGGGGAACTGACAGATGTGGAACGTGAGATCATCTTAAAGGGATGTCTGATTAACTATTACAGGGGATAATAAGAACGCATCGGGTAACCGGTGCGTTTCTTTTCTGCCTGAAAAATATTTTTTGTTTTTGTGCAACAAAACGACTTGCTTTTTACTCTTATATACAGGAACGAAGCGTGAGATGCTGTTTCGTTTTCATTCATGAATGTAAAGGTTTCGCGAAACGAGAGAGGAGGGGTGCAGATGTATGATTATGAGCAGGGCTCAGAGCTGGAACTGATCAGGCGTTCCCGAAAAGGGGATGTGAAGGCGTTTTCAGAACTGTATGCCAGAATCCATGTGGAATTATACAAGTTTGCATTGTACACGTTAAAGCATCCTCAGGATGCTGAGGATGCAGTCAGTGAGGCTGTCATGGCGGCCTATGAGAACATTGGCGGCCTGAAGAAGGAGGAATCCTTCCGGGGATGGATTTTTAAGATTTTAAGCAACCAGTGCAGGAAAAAGTTCCGGGATACAAAGCAGACAGCGGAGCTGGAGACAGATATACCGGACGAAGAAAAGGATTATGCGAAAGCTCATGATGTACGGGAAGCATTTCTGCTTTTGAGTGAAGAGGAACGTATGATAGTGGCGTTTTCTGTGTTCGGGGGCTACCAGAGTGATGAGATAGGCGGCATGCTGGACCAGAAGGCGGCCACCGTCCGATCGAAGAAGACCCGTGCACTGGAAAAGATGCGGCGGGTTCTGGAGTAGAAAGGGGTGTTATAAATGAGTTTTGAACAGGAACAATTTGAAGAAGAATTAAAGGCGAAGACAAACGAGGTAGAGGTACCGGATTCCCTGAAGCCTGAGAATATTGAAAAAATGCTGGAACAAAAGACAGTGAAGAAGAAAAAATGGAAACCACTTTATACCGTCTGTGCGGCGGCAGCCTGCTGTGTCCTCGTGATTGGCATTGCAGTTGCAGGAAACGGAATGCTGACAAAGAACAACGGGGACCTGGCGGAAACGGCAGATTCTGTCGGCAGGAAATCTTCCGCTGACAGCGGTGGGGCATCCGTGGACAAAACCATTGCATCGGCAGAAGATTATGACCAGATATATAAGTATATTAAGGCGGAGAAAAAGAATCAGGATAAACTGTACGGGGGCTACGGAAACACCGGTTCTGCCATGCCCGAGAGCAGGGTAGATGACGGCGCGATGGAAGACTCTGCCAATACGGCGGCCGGGTCGGCGGAGAAGAGTGTTTCTGCGGCAGACCAGGCATCAGCCTATTCCGATACGAATGTGAGGCAGGAAGGTGTCGGTGAAGGAGATATTGTCAAGACCGATGGCAGCCGACTCTATATTCTGAACGGACAGAAGATTCAGATTGTAGATATAGAGGGCGAAGAGATGGAAGATCTCGGAGCCATCAGGATGGAAGATGACTGTTTTGTTTCTGAACTCTATGTGAAGGATGATAAGCTGGTCGTTGTCTATACGCGGTCGGAGTATGAAGACGGTGAGAACGGGTATGGGGGTATGTATAAACAATATACGGTTGCGGAGACTTATGATGTAAGCAATCCTAAGGAACCGAAGTCCGCCGGAATGATTACGCAGAGTGGTAATTTTTATACGATGCGTGTGATCGGTGATTATGTATATATGCTCAGTAATTTTCAAGCAGATGTACAGGCGGCGAGGGATGATATTTCCTCCTATATTCCTGAAATAAACGGGAAAGCAGTAGATAGCGCCAACATCCTGCTTCCCCAGTATATACGCGGCAGCCAGTATACAGTAGTGGCTTCATTTTCTCTGAAAGACCCTGATAAAAAGGTCGACAGCAAAGCTATTTTTGGAAGTGCAGGCCTTGTTTATGTGAGCAATGAGAATATCTATGTCTGTGAAGGATATTATAATTCTGAGGACTCGATTGTGACGCAGACCTGCATCAGAAAGGTAGCCTACAAGGACGGCAGCCTGAACGCAGCCGGGCAGACAAGAATTGACGGGACTCTGAATGATTCTTTCAGTATTGATGAATATGAAGGCAATTTAAGGCTGGTTACAACGGTCAGCGCAACCGGCAGGAGCGTGTCTCCTCTTGTACTTTTCGGAACGGTCAGTGATACGGCAGAGAAGGACAGCAATGCACTGTATATTCTGGATGAGAATCTGGAGGAACTCAGCAGGATAGACGGGCTCGCAAAAGACGAGATGGTATATTCTGCGAGGTTTATGGGGGATACAGGGTATTTTGTAACTTATAAACAGGTGGACCCGTTGTTTTCCGTGGATTTGTCTGACCCGAAGAAACCTAAGATACTGGGAGAACTTAAGATACCGGGATTCTCAGATTACCTGCATCCTTATGGGGACGGGCTGCTGCTCGGAATCGGGATGGACGTGGATGAAACGGGAACGGTGACTAATGGTGTGAAGCTGTCCATGTTTGATATATCAGATCCGTCCAATGTGAAGGAAGTAGAGAAGTATGTGCTGGAAGATATTTATTCCAGTGCGGTATCCTACAATTACAAGGCAGCGCTCATCAGCACGGACCGGAACCTGATTGGGTTTACCGCATATGGGCAGGGTCCACATTATTATCTTTTCTCCTATGATGGTAAAGATGGTTTCAAGTGTCTGTTTGACAGGGAACTGGGCAGTTCCTCCGAAGGACGGGGCGTGTATTCCGGGGATAAAATTTATATTGTGGCGGGAAATACTGTGGAATCCTATGCGATAGATAGTTTTAAGAAGGTGGATGATATCGTTTTGTAGTGTGTTAAAATTAAAATCCGTTCTGCATAAATGTGCAGGGCGGATTTTGGTTTTTATCACGCTTAGTAAGATATATACCTAAATACTTAATGAGGTGTTTTACGAGTTTAGTATTTATGGTATAATGCTCGCAGTTAAGTGTGGATTAAGACAGAATGAAGTGATACAGGAGGCATAACAGATGATATTTGATACGCATGCTCATTATGATGATGAACAGTTTCATGAGGACAGGGACGAACTGCTGGGGGCGGTACATGACGGCGGCGTAGGAACGATTGTGAATGTCGGTTCGGATGTAGCGTCATGGGAGGATATCCGGACACTTGTTGGGAAGTACCCCTTCATATACGGGGCGGCCGGCGTACATCCGGACGATGTGGGGGAATTGGATGAAGAAAAGTTTTCACGTCTGAAAGAGATTTTGCAGGAAGAAAAGTTTGTGGCAGTTGGGGAGATCGGTCTGGATTATTACTGGGATAATGAAAGCCATGAAATTCAGAAAGCATGGTTTATACGCCAGCTTGATCTGGCAAGAGAACTTGGAATGCCGGTCATTATACACAGCAGAGATGCGGCCGCCGATACGTTTGAGATTATGAAGGAACACGCAGAGGGGCTGGACGGAGTGATCCATTGCTTTTCCTATTCGGTGGAACTGGCAAGGGAGTATGTGAAAAGAGGGTTTTACATTGGCATCGGAGGCGTGGTTACGTTTAAAAATTCCAGAAAGTTAAAAGAAGTGGTCGTGGATACGCCGTTGGAATCCCTTGTACTTGAAACGGACTGTCCGTATCTGGCGCCTGTACCGAACAGGGGCAAAAGGAATTCTTCGCTGAATCTGACGTATGTGGCGGAGGAGATTGCCTCCTTAAAGGGTGTGACTTATGAGGAGGTTGTGAAAACGACAGAGGAAAACGCGAGACGGCTGTACCATATGGAACCATAAACCTGATCCGGCATATACTAAAAAGAATATGACCGGGATGTGTGAGATTATGTTTTATGTGAATTCTACGGATGGGGTAAAAATAGCTGTTTATGATTATAACTGCGGCGGGAAGGAGACCGTGCTGCTGGTTCACGGATGGCCGCTGTCCCATAAGATTTATGAGTATCAGATTCCGCTTCTGGTGCGCAGGGGCTACCGGGTTGTGGCACTGGATTTAAGGGGCTTCGGCCAGTCGGATGCACCGGGGTGCGGCTACAGTTATGACCAGATGGCCACGGATATTTTTCAGGTAGTGAAGCGGCTGCGCCTATGGTCCTTCAATCTGGCCGGCTTCTCGATGGGCGGGGCAATTGTACTTAGATACATGCGTTTATTCAGAGGATATGGGGTGAAGAAGCTGTTCCTCTTTGCCGCGGCCGCGCCATGCTGGACACAGCGGCCGGGATTCCCTTACGGTCTGACAAAAGAATACGTTGACGGACTCATCTGCCAGATAGAGACAGACAGGGCGAAGTTCGCGGAGTCGTTCAGCAACCAGCTCTTTGCGAGTCCGCAGAGTAAATGTATTTTGCTCTGGTTCTGGGAGATTGCTATGTCGGCATCTGCGGTCGGGACTATCGGGACGGCGGTTTCCCTGCGGGATGAGGACGGCCGGGATGACCTGTGTTATGTAAAGGTTCCGACAGTAATTATCCACGGGGCAAAGGACGAGGTGGTGTCAAACGACCTGGCACAGATCCAGCACGAGACAATCTGCGGAAGCCGGCTGTTTACACTGGAGAACAGCGGACACGGAATTATGTATGACCAGCTGCAGGATTTTAATGAAATTTTTATAAGTGAGCTGGAGTGCTGACTGTCTGCATGATTGTGTGCGGCCGTTTGAGAAGCATATTTTACGTTGTGCGGATAGGTAAAATATATTATACTGGTTAGGAAGAAATAAAATGCTTAAAAGCAGGGAGGAACTTATGAAGGAGCCGACATTAGGCAATCCGCAGAACACAATTGCAGTTTTGCAGAAGTATAATTTTATGTTTCAGAAAAAATTCGGACAGAATTTTTTGATAGATACACATGTGCTGGATAAGATCATCCGCTCGGCGGAGATTACATCAGATGATATGGTTCTGGAAATCGGACCGGGAATCGGGACAATGACCCAGTATCTTGCACAGGCAGCCGGGAAGGTCATAGCAGTAGAGATCGATAAGGCACTGATCCCTATACTGGAGGACACACTGGAGGGATTTGAGAACGTAACAGTGCTCAATGAGGATATCTTGAAAGTTGATGTAGCTGGACTCGCCCAGCGTGAAAACGGGGGCAGGCCAATCAAGGTGGTTGCAAACCTGCCGTACTACATTACGACCCCCATCATCATGGGACTTTTCGAGAACCATGTTC
Source organism: Faecalicatena orotica (assembly GCF_905197545.1). Lineage (NCBI taxonomy): Bacteria > Bacillati > Bacillota > Clostridia > Lachnospirales > Lachnospiraceae > Faecalicatena > Faecalicatena orotica. The sequence goes on along the minus strand of NZ_CAJJZH010000008.1, from coordinate 136,181 downwards.
CTGTAAAAAGCATTACAGTCATGGTACAGAAAGAAGTAGCAGAGCGTATGCAGGTAGGGCCGGGGACCAAGGATTACGGCGCACTGTCCCTTGCCGTTCAGTATTACGCAAAGCCCTATATCGTGGCAAATGTACCCCCGAACTGCTTCATGCCCAGACCGAAAGTGGGCTCAGCGGTCATTCGTCTGGAGAGATACGAGAACCCGCCGGTACAGGTCGATGATGAAAAACTGATGTTTAAAATAATACGTGCATCATTCAATCAGAGGAGAAAGACACTGGCAAACGGATTAAAAAACTCGCCGGAGCTGGATTACACAAAAGAACAGGTAGAGGCAGCGATAGACAGCCTGGGGAAAGGAGCAAGCGTGCGGGGGGAGGCACTGACACTAGAAGAATTCGCCACATTAAGCAATTATTTGGGACGTAGTAAAGTGTAAAAAGGCTACGTCCCAAATTGGGTTTTGTGGTGTCCCAAAACGAGAAATGCCCTGTACCTTTTTGGAGATTTCTTTCTTTTTAGGCAGTTCATAAATATTTAATACTCATTTCATTGTATAAAACCCGCTTTTTTAGTATAATAAAGAAATGACACAAGTGATTATGATAAGAGGAAGGGAGAGGTTTTATGGCAAGAGTACCTAAAGACATTGACAACATCTTTTTTGAAAACACTCCAAAGATTGAGGAATTAGCCCGGATATGTGAGGAGAACAATGCAATTGAAAAAGAGCTTTACACGAAGTATGAGGTAAAAAGAGGCCTGCGTGATTTAAATGGTAAGGGTGTACTGGCAGGACTGACGAATATCTCAGATGTGTGTGCGACAAAGATCGTAGATGGAAAAGAAGTTCCTTGTGCAGGAAATCTCTATTATCGCGGTTATAATATCAAAGATCTGGTAAAAGGATTTCTGGAGGCGAAGCATCCGGGATTCGAAGAGACGGCATATCTGCTTTTATTCGGCAGTCTTCCGAATAAGCAGCAGCTGGATGAGTTCCAGGGAATGATTGCGGAGCGCAGGATGCTTCCTCCTAATTTTGTACGGGATGTTATCATGAAGGCTCCGAGCAAAGATATGATGAATATGATTTCCCGCTGTATATTGAATCTTTATACCTACGACGAAAAGGCGGATGATACTTCTATAGCGAATGTGCTCCGTCAGTCTCTGAATCTGATCAGCCAGTTTCCAATGTTAATGGTTTATGGATATCATGCATATAATTACAGAAGGGGTGAAGACCTGTATATTTATGCGCCTTATCCGGAGTTATCCACAGCAGAGAATATTCTGATGATGCTTCGTGAGGACCGGAAATATACGGAACTGGAAGCTAGAATTCTGGATATGGCCCTTGTGCTCCATATGGATCACGGCGGTGGTAACAACTCTACGTTTACAACCCATGTTGTAACATCTTCTGGAACAGATACATATTCAACGATTGCCGCGGCGATGGCGTCCCTGAAAGGACCTAAGCACGGTGGTGCGAATGTGAAAGTAACCCAGATGTTTGATGATATGAAGCAGAGACTGACTGACTGGAAAGATGAAGACCAGATTCGCCAGTATCTGACTGACCTGCTGGATAAGAAAGCATTTGACCAGAAGGGTCTTATTTATGGTATGGGCCATGCTATTTACTCAGTATCCGACCCGAGAGCTGATATATTCAAGAAGTTTGTAAAGCAGCTTGCAACAGAGAAGGGTTACGAGGAAGAATATGCGCTTTATGAAAAGGTAGAGCATATGGCACCTGAGATCATCAGCGAAAAACGCAAGATGTACAAGGGCGTTAATGCCAATGTGGATTTCTACAGCGGTCTTGTTTACAGCATGCTGGATCTTCCCCCGGCACTGTATACTCCAATTTTTGCAGCAGCGCGTATTGTTGGCTGGAGTGCACACAGACTGGAAGAGCTTAAGAATGTGGATAAGATCATCCGTCCGGCATATAAGCCGCTCGCACCTTACCGTGATTACATAAAATTAGAGGACAGGTAGAGGATAACGATGAAAGATGAGTTTTACTTCCCATCAAAGGATGGTAATACAGAGATTCATACAATTGAATGGAAGCCAGAAGGCGAAGTAAAAGCGGTTCTGCAGCTTAGTCATGGAATGGTTGAATATATTAACCGTTACGATGAATTTGCGGATTTTCTGTGCCGGCAGGGATATTATGTGGTTGGCAACGACCATCTGGGGCATGGGAAGTCTGTCCAGAGTAAAACGGAATATGGATTCTTTAATGAAAAATATGGTAATGCCTGCGTGCTTGGTGACATGCACACACTTCGTCAGAAGACTTTGAAAAAGTATCCTGATGTTCCATATTTTATGCTGGGACACAGCATGGGATCTTCTCTGCTGCGGCAGTATATACAGATGTATGGAAACGGATTAAGTGGAGCTATTGTGATTGGCGTTGTGGCCGATCAGAAGCGGGCGACGCTCCGTTTTGGAAAGCGACTCTGCCGGATTGTGGCGGCATTCAAAGGATGGCATTATCGTAGCAAGTTTATTGACGGCATGGCAATCGGAAGCTACAATAAAAGTTTTAAGCCAGCCAGAACGAGGGCTGACTGGGTGACCAGTGATTCCGAGAAGCTGGATGCGTATGTGGCCGACCCGCTTTGTTCATTTGTGTTTACAGTGAATGCCTATTACCATATGTTTAATGGAATGCTCCAGATGCAGAAAAAAGAGAGTGTCTATATGATTCCAAAGACGCTTCCGATTTTGATTGCAGCTGGTTCTGAGGATCCGGTCGGGAATTTTGGAAAGGGCGTAAGAAAGATATATGAGCAGTATAGGGCAGCAGGAATCAAGGATGTGACACTGCGGCTGTACTCAGGCGACAGGCATGAACTTCTGAATGAGACAGACAGAAAGCAGGTCTATCAGGATCTGTATGAATGGCTGGAAAGTAAAATATCATCTTAATTCTGTAATATTAAAAAGAGATATAATTGAGATATGTGAGAGAGGACAGACTGAAAGGTTTGTTCTCTTTTTATATTATTAAAATAAGGATAGAATCCGGAGCCATGTGTATACTAAATATGCGTAGATTTTTTACAGCAAGTATCTTGAGGGTATTTGAACAGCGTTTAAAATATACAGTTTAAGAGGTGAACAGGCAGATGAATAAGAAACAGCAGGAAGAGCAGAACCGTCAGGAAAACAGAAATGAATTTAACAGCATTACGGAAAAGAAAAAGCCGGAAAATCAGAATCAGGATCATAATGCACGGAAAGAAGCATTTGACGTGAAAATGAGACAGGTTTAGTAAATAATCCTGAAGCTATAGCAAAGAGGATCTGGCGGCGGAATACGGTCCGGAGATGCCCAAATATGCAAGTCGTCTCGAGGAGGGGATGGCTTGCATATTTACTTTACGCAATTTTAAAGGAATATGTTTCCAGGTACTGAGTGACATTCATATTAGCCAATGATATAATGCGTACAGGATAACAAATGAAGGTTCATGGAGGCTTATGAGATATGCTGTGTATATATGACTGGTTCGGATATAATGTTTCTGCAAAAGAGAGATACATACTTATAAAAAAAGCAGGATTTGATGGAGTTTTATTGTGGTGGAGTGACGGCTTCGGACGTGGTGCCGATTATCAGGAGGGGGTGGAACTTGCAAGGAAGGCAGGGCTGTTTATAGAAAATATCCACACACCTGTCCAGAATCAGGATAAACTTTCACTTGATAATTTAGACGGGATAGATTTGTTACACTGCTATTTGCAATGCATCAAAGACTGTGCGGAATTCGAAATTCCTACGATGGTTGTTCATCTGCCCGATAACAAATTCCCTGTAAACGAATTGGGGATGGACAGAATTAAGAGGATTGCTGAAAAAGCGGAAAAGTATGATATTAATGTCGCTATGGAAAATCTAAACAATGTTGAAAATGTGGGACGCGTACTGAATTCCATTAAGTCCACTAAAATAGGATTCTGCTATGACAGCTGCCATCATGCTAATTATGAGCACGAAGTTAATTTGCCGGGAATATATGGGGATCGTTTGATGGCACTGCATTTACATGACAATGGTGGAGAGATAGGACAGCATCAGCTGCCGTTTGATGGGAAGATTGATTGGCCGGATGTTATGGGAAAAATAGCTTCGACCGGATATAAGGGAGCGACTGCCTTAGAACCAATGAACTGGGGATATGAAAACCTATCAATAGAAGAATTTCTCGGTAAGGCATATGAAAGTGCAACGTTATTGGATAATATGAGATCTGTGGGAAAATAAAATCGTAATGACCACGAAAACCCCCGCAGTATCGGCTGCGAGGGCTTCGTTGTTATTATAGTTATCTAAAGGAATGAGAGTAAAGTGCGACATCTTGGGTCTCCCCAAGATGTCTTTACTTTATGAGGGGGGAGATAGTTGTTTATCAACTATCTGAGTACTAGTATAAAAGTAAAATGTGACGAAAGTATGTTATAACTATTAAAGAAATCGAAAGATTATTATGAAATTCTTAAAATCAAATTATAATGCCGTCAGATAAAGTGAAAACATATGGATCAGCTGGCTGATTTGTTTTTGCAGCGCCGATTCTTCCTTTGCATAATCTTCTGCACTTAACAGCCCGATATAATTAAGCATGGACAGATTCATACGGGAAATGAACTGTATGGCCTCATCTATATCAAGACCGGGCTTTACACTTCCATCTTCTACGGCCCTGCCTAGCATATCCCTCATCTTATCTTCAAATTTATCAAATAAAGTCTGAAAAGAACTGTCCTGCTTTTCAGCGGATGGATTGCTGCGCATATGGACATTAAACAATAGGAGCAGTGTGACATCATCTCTCTGGCTGAGTGCTTTCGCATAAAAATTACGAAGCAGCAGAAGAAATGAATCCAGACCGCTCGTATCTGAAATGGATGAAGGAAGAAAATCTGCCTGATTCATATTATTATGTACGATCTGCTCTTTAATTGCGATCATGATATCGTCACTGTTTTTGAAATATTTGTAGAGTGTTACAGTGGAGATATCCAGATTACGTGCCAGCTGCTGAATATTGAAATCGGAAATTCCCTGATTCAGGATCATTTCACGCGCTTCATACAGGATTTCTGTTCTGCGTTTCCGGCGCATTTGTTCGAAATATGCTGCTTTATCCATAATATACTGCTCCTTTTAACGGAAAGCTTTTGCTTATTAAAAAGCTGTTCTTAATCTTTAATCATTATAACAGCTTCAAATTGGATTAGCAAATGTGTATAATTTAGAAAAATATATTTGTATAATATGCCTACTTGTATATTCTGAAAAATAGAGTTAACATAGTGTTAATTCAATTAACTGACAGATAATGGTTGCGATAAAGGAGGAAAATGATGTTACAGGCAGCAGTGATTTTTCAGAGTGGTATGATTCTGCAGAGAGGGAAATGTCTCGCGGTATGGGGAACCGGAAACCCGGGAGAGACAATAGGCGTACAGATTCAGGGAAGAACAGGACAGACAGTAACAGAAGCAGATGGAACCTGGAGTGTTGATCTCCCGCCGTTGGATGCTTCGGTAAGTGAAGAACTTATCATAAAGTCTGACAGTCATAAAATTATATTCGAACAGGTAGCAGTTGGTGAGGTGTGGGTGGCAGGAGGGCAATCCAACATGGAGTTCCTGATGCGCTATGAAAAGCATAAGAAGGAAGAAGTGAAAGACTGCACAGACCCGGATATTCGCTTTTATGATGTACCCGAGGTATGCTATGACGGGCAATTGGAAGAGTTTGACTACAGCAGGCAGGGAATCTGGAGAAAGGCCAATCCGGAGAATCTGGATTATTTTAGTGCAGTCGGATATTATTTTCAGAAGGCATTGAAGGAAAAATTGAATGTGCCTGTAGGAATCATCGGCTGTAATTGGGGTGGTACAGCCTCCTGCTCGTGGATGAATCCGGAAACAGTAAGAAAGGTCGGAGAACCGTGGATGCAGGAGTATGAAACTAGAACAGCATCTATGGACATGGAGGTATATTGGGAGAATCAGCATGGGAACCAAATGAACGATAAGGGAAATCCTTTTGCAGATGTATTTGGGGAGTTTATGATGCCGAGAACCCCAACAGAAGAAGAACTGGTGGAGTTTTTCAGTCATATCAAAGATAATTTTGAAGAATATGCAAATATATTACAGCCGCAGGCGATACCGGGCAGTCTCTATGAGCATATGCTGAAGTCAATTGTGCCATATACCATCAAAGGCTTCTTATGGTACCAGGGCGAAAGTGATGATGTTCCAGGACTCAATGTACTGTATAAAGATATGCTGTCGGGCTTAATTTCAGACTGGCGCAGGCTGTGGGGGGATGAGGCGCTTCCGTTCCTGATCGTTCAGCTTCCGGGTTATGACTGCTGGCTGATGAACACAGAAGAAAATCATTACCCAATTATTCGCAGATGTCAGGAGGCTGTGGCAGATTCTGTAGAGCATACATATTTGTGTTCGATTTCCGATGTGGGGGAAGAAAAAGATATCCATCCAAAAGATAAAAAAACGGTGGGACAAAGGCTTGCACTGCTTGCCCGTGGACATGTATATGGTGAAGAAATTTTATGCGATGCACCGAGGGCAGTATCAATTAAACGAAATCCAGATGGCGTGGCAGTCACATTTGAACATGCAGAGGGAGGATTGGAAATTAAAGGCGGTCACCTGAATGCGCTGCAGATTATTTCTGAAGGGACAGAACAGGAATATTCTGTTTATACAGAGGGAGATCAACTGATCATACGGATGGGGAATCCTTTAGAAGAGGGGGTGAGCGTAAAATTTGCGCAAACACCCTGGTATCAGGTAAACTTATATAATAAGGCCGGAATACCGGCAGTTCCGTTTGAATTCAGCCTGTAAGAGGGGAATGCGGAATCATTAAAAATAACTGCCCTTGTTTTTGACCGAACTGGGCAGTCATACATAAAGTGCCAAGAAGCAAATAACAGACAGTATTAAGGCAGATTTTACAAAGGGGCATGGACAGCGAAAACCCGCTAACCTTCCGGCTAACGGGTTTCGGTGTTTTTATAGTTATCTAAAGGAATGAGAGTAAAGTGCGACATCCGGGTCACCCCAAGATGTCTACTTTATGAGGGGGGAGATAGTTGTTTATCAACTATCTGAGTATTAGTATATAAGATAAATGTGCATAAAGTGTGTCATATTTATAAAAAGAAATAGAAAAATATTATGAAAGTCTAAAATATTATTAATTAGCGTATAAAGTATACGCAAAAACATATTCGTATTGGTTTACATATCTAACATTTATCTGCATAATTATCATGTAGTCTTTTACCCGCAGCTGGATAGGATATAAAATGCCGTGAAGCCCGGTTTCCGGGCTTCCTCTAATTTAACTTGTTTATAAAGTGTTATATTTATTTGTCCCGATTTGAAAGGAGAAACGTATACAAGGAAGATAACATTACTCTTAACGCATGGTTTGAATAAAATGGACTTTGAGCCGACACGCCATTTTATACTATCAGGGGACCGCGAAAACCCCCGCAGTATCGGCTGCGAGGGCTTCGTTGTTTTTATAGTTATCTAAAGGAATGAGAGTAAAGTGCGACATCCGGGTTACCCCAAGATGTCTACTTTATGAGGGGGGAGATAGTTGTTTATCAACTATCTAGGTATTAGTATATAAGGTAAATGTGCATAAAGTGTGTCGGTTCTATAAAAGAAATCGAAAAATTATTATGAAATTATAAAATCATGAAATCCGGATTGTATTTCCGGCATAAATCAGGTTCGGATTGCTTATGCCGTTCAGCCGCTGCAGTGCGCTGACGGTTGTTCCGAATTTCAGGGCGATTCCGCTCAGTGTATCTCCGGGCTGGATTGTATAATAGCGAGCAGCAGGGGCTCCATCCTCTGGAACGCGGATTGTCTGGCCGGCATAGATCAGATTCGGATTCGTGATGCCGTTGAGTGTTGCGAGTGTTTGGTAGGTTGTTCCGTAACGCTGTGCAATGCCGCTTAAAGTATCGCCCGGCTGGATTACGTAAGTGATATAGTTTTGTGCAGGAGGCGTTGGTGTGGGCGCTGGCTTACTGCCGTCCAGATGATTCAGGCCGGCTTTCTGAATCACAGAAGAATAATCCACAAACGATGTATCCAGATCAACGTTCCCTCCGATTCCAGGGACACTCCCCTGATCCGTATACTGCCACATCCCGCATCCGGTGCTGTCAAACTGGCTGTTGTAATAAGCATACCAGAGTGCATACCGGCTGGAAAGATCTTCAGATACATAATTATTTAAAAAGTTGCGGTTACTGTAGAACATGGCGAAATATCCAAGTTCTTCTACTCTGTTGCAAAAGCTCCGGATAAATTGTGTTGCAAGATTTTTTGTCAGTGTGACTCCATTTTCGGCAGCATAATTAACGGTTGCCTGTTCTATATCGTAGCAGACCGGATAATCCAGCCTGTATGAAGAAATTGCGTTAATACAGCCGTCTGCTTCCTGACGGGCTGTTTCCGGACTTACTGCGTAGCAGAACCAGTATACACCGATCGGGAGACCGATCCTGTTGCATTCAGCGGCATTTCTTTTAAACTGTTGGTCCAGAGTGCCAAAGCCGTAGCCGGCGCGGAGCATGGCAAACTGATAACCGGCGGCTTTCACCTGTTCCCAGTCGATAGTCCCCTGAAATTCACTGACGTCGAGGCCTTTTATATTCATAAAAACTCCTTTGCCATATTAGATATGGGAATATTATCATTTCATTATATGTAAGAAACAGTAAAATCGTTCATATAAGCAATGATGCTGTAAGGATAATAACCATGCAGGGATTGATCTGGGGGATAGATTTTTTAATTGAATAATAGAGCAGAGACAGATATAATGTTCTTATTGAGTATGCATTAGAATATAATATGTGAAAATCCCGGGGGAATTATGGTATGGAAAAAACAAGTGAGAAGAAAAAAGAACAGTTTGCATCGGATACTTCGAAACGAGATGCGAAGGGATGGGCAAAGGCGCTGGTGATTCTGCTGACAGGACTGATTATAGCACATCTGGGCGTCACTCTTTTTCTGCTCTCAGAATTGGGGACAGATACGTTTACTGTTTTTATTCAGGGGCTGTCAAGGACGGTGCATCTGACAGTCGGAACAGTGCATGTCATTATATTGTGCATCCTGATGGTGGTTATGTTGTTGACAACAAAGGGATATGTAAAGCCGGGTACGGTAGTGTGTGCGTTCTGCGGCGGTCCTATTATCGATCTGTTCACATGGATGTTCCACCCTTATATTAATGCAGACGCGTCAATGGTAATCCGTGCAGTAAGTATGATAGCAGGCTGCGTGATTTTATCCGCAGGCATGTCTATTGTAATTAACAGCAATGCAGGGACCGGGCCGAATGACCTGGTGGCTATCATACTATCGGATAAGATCCAGTCGGTAGAGTTTCGGTGGGTCAGGGTTGGCTGTGATCTGTTTTTCGTAGTGCTTGGATTTGTGTTGGGAGGTACGGTAGGTGTAGGAACGATTGTTGCGGTTTTCCTGACGGGACCGCTCGTACAGTTCTGGCTTCCAAAGACGAAGGCCGTTGTACAGAAGATATTAAAAGAAGAATAGGGTAAAAAAGGAGTGGCTGGAATTGCTTCCAGCCTTGAAAAAGTTATGAAAAAGAAAATCTATATTTAAAAAGGTTATTGTCCTTTGATAGTTAATACTTTACAGGATAAATGTGTTAGTTATGTGAGAGATAAATTAACAATTTATGTATGAAATTTGAATGAATTATGAAGAACGTTAAGGTATTGTTTATATTATACTTAAAAAGAGAGCCGATGACTATAATACACCTAGCCGTCGGTAAAGATCAGAATAGTGTCCACAAATGGCTTATCTTTATTCTTCCAAAGAAGTTCCATCTGCTTCTTCTTTTTCCTTATCATATAGTTGAACATAATGTTTCACGAGTTCTTGTGAAATTTTATTGGCAGTATTCACAGAAGTAACTTCCACTCCATCTTTTGTAGTAGTGTGGCTAACATCAGGAGGGCCTTTTAAATCTTCTGGAAAAACAAATAAACTCTTACATAACCTACAAAGAATAAGCTGCACCTGAAATATAGGATAGGTGAGGTGGAGTATTTCCGGAGGAATTGGAAGAGCGAGGTCGAGATGGATGCGCTTTATGGGCATCTGTGACACTAATAAAATACTAATAGCATTTTATAATCTCATAATTATAAAAGGTCAAAACATAAGGAATCCTTTAAAACCGCCCCTTATGGTTTCTGCTGTCATATCTCTATTTTGCAAGCATCCCTTTAATTTAAGAATTTCATAAGATTTTCCCCAATGGGTCTTAAAAAATCTCAGATATCATGTATACTGTAAGGGAGGTGATGAAAAATGTATAATATTTTAGTTTGTGATGATGATAAGGAAATCGTAGAAGCAATCGAGATATATTTAAGTCAGGAAGGCTATCATGTGATGAAGGCATATGACGGTGCAGAGGCGCTTAAGCTTCTGGAGACGGAGAACGTCCATCTGCTTGTGCTGGACGTCATGATGCCGAAACTGGACGGTATCAGAGCCACCCTTAAAATACGTGAAAACAACAGTATCCCAATTATTATCCTGTCTGCAAAATCAGAAGATGCGGATAAGATTCTGGGACTGAATGTCGGTGCTGATGATTATGTAACGAAACCATTCAATCCACTGGAACTTGTAGCGAGGGTCAAATCTCAGCTGCGCAGATATACCCAGCTCGGAGGAACCGTGAAGGAGAAGTCTGAGAAGGTATATGAGGTTGGCGGCCTTGCTATTAATGATGATTTGAAGGAAGTTACCGTGGATGGGGAAGTTGTGAAGCTGACGCCGATTGAGTACAACATTTTATTATTATTAATGAAAAATCAGGGGAGAGTTTTTTCTATTGACCAGATCTATGAGTCTATCTGGAATGAGGATGCGATCGGGGCAGATAATACGGTCGCCGTGCATATCCGCCATATTCGTGAGAAAATTGAGATCAACCCCAAGGAACCCAGATATCTGAAGGTGGTCTGGGGCGTGGGATATAAGATAGAAAAACTCTAGAAAGGAGTATTATGAAGAACTGGTATAAAAAGCCGGTGACGAAAGGTATTCTTCTTCTGCTTGCACATATCACGGCTGTTTTTGCTGTCCTGAGTATGGTTATCATACTGTCTTTTTCGGGGAGCCTGGGGAGTGAGAACTTCCTGAAAACTTCCGGCAGGCCTTATGAAGAATCTTCAAGTTTTAAGAATATGGTTTATGATGCCACGTGGGAGGTCATGGAAGGCATCGCCATGAAGAACAATTTTGAGTCGGACGGAAAGTATAACCCTAATAAGCTGGTTGACATCGTGGATCTGGCCAAGAACGGAAGGATTACCGGGGAGGGGGAGAACGGTCTTGTCTATGAGCTGGAGGACCTCGTAAACTGGAGCAACGAATATATAGATGATGGTTCGGATTATGATGATGCGAATGTTGTTGTCTGTGAAAAGCCCGATGGGACCTATCATTATTATTATATGAGTGAGTTTAAATCGCTGCTGGAGGATGGAAAGCTTAAGATTGAACTTGAAAATTCGACTCAGGACCAGTTTTTAAGTGAGCTGGAACGGGGCAATTATACTTCCGGTTATTATGATACCATTGATATAAAGAGTGAAAATGGTGACACGGAGTATACGGACTGCTGGACGTTTAATAATGCCCTGAAAGAGAAATATACCCCTGTAGGGGCCGCGAATATACTGGAGGCGGTGAATAACACACCGGAGCTGAACGGCAAGCTTTCCAGAGTATATGGATACCTTCAGAACATTCTCAACTCCCTGTCATATCAGGTGGACCGGTATCTTTATTCCGGGGATACATGGGAAGAGGGCAATACGAATTTCACATATATGTTTGTGGATGAAAATGAAAAGAAGGTTTATACAAATAACAGTAAGTTTAAGAACTATGATGATGTAAAAGATTATCTGGAAACGATGAAGTCCGGGACGGATCACAAGTACCTGATCGTCAAGCCAAAACTGGCGGAGTTTGAGTCTAACATGGATATTTCGGCAAATGAATGGCGTTCTATGGTGAAGTCTTATAACTATAGTAAAAAGGCGGACTGTATATTTGCAGCGTCAATTGATACCAATTTCCCGATTCAGGATGCATTTTACACAGACGCACAGGATTACAATACGTATGCGCCATATATGAAACTGGCGTCTGTTGGAAGTATTCTTTGTTCGATCCTGTTCTTTGTCATATTAATCTGGATGACACTGATTGCCGGAAGATGCGGGGAGGACGGGGAAGTCCGGCTGAATGCTTTTGACAAGTGGCCGACAGAGATTGGTGCGGGTGCAGTAATAGTCCTCTGGATTGTGCCTGCCATGCTTATCGGCAGTTCAATGGGCGGATTTTACGCATCTACAGTACACGAAACCACATCAGATATCTATGCTACGGGGGTAATAACCAAAAGTTACCAGACATACGGGGATTACCTGGGGGCTTCTGATTTAATACTCGCAGGGATTCTGGCGGCATTTACTACATTCTGGTTTTTGTTCGGGTTCCTGAGTCTGGTGCGAAGGATTAAGGCGAAGACACTTTGGTCAAACAGCCTGCTTAGGCGTGTCTGCCGGTTCCTGAAGGAAATGTGGCGTAACCGGAGCGTGACTTTCAAGGCAGTACTGCTTCTTGCGGTATTTATTCTCTTACACTGGTTTGCAATGGCCATGAATGACGGCGGCTGGTTCTTTATGATGATGCTTGCTTCTGAAGCAGTGGCACTCTATTTTGTCGTGAAAAGTTCGATTGCCAAGAGCCAGATTAAGAAGGGTATAAAGGAAATCGCGTCTGGAAATGTAGATTACCAGATCCCGCTCGACCGGTTAAGAGGCGAGAACCTGGATATAGCCGAGAGGGTAAACGATATTGGAAACGGTCTTCAGAGAGCCGTGGAAGAGGGCATGAAGAGCGAACGCCTGAAAACAGACCTGATTACGAATGTATCGCATGATATTAAGACACCGTTAACATCTATTATAAATTATGTTGACCTGCTCAAAAGGGAAAACTTTAATGATCCGAAGATACAGGGATATCTGGATATACTGGAGACTAAGGCACAGCGTCTGAAGACACTGACGGAAGATGTTGTGGAGGCATCCAAGGTAAGCAGCGGCAATATCACGCTGGAGCTTATGGATGTAAACCTTGTGGAAATGATCAACCAGACAGAAGGGGAGTTTGCTGAGAAGTTTGAGGCCAAGAACCTTCAGGTTGTTCAGAATCTGCCTGACGGGCCGGCCATGATTCATGTCGATGGGCGGCGCATGTGGAGAGTATTGGAGAATATATACAACAATGCAGCAAAGTATGCGATGCCGGGAACAAGGGTATATGCGGACCTGTGGGTGGACGAGGAGCATGTCAGATTCTCCCTGAAGAACATATCCGAACAGCCGCTCAACATCTCGGCGGATGAGCTGACAGAAAGATTTATCCGCGGTGACATATCAAGAAGTACAGAAGGCAGCGGGCTCGGATTATCCATCGCAAAGAGCCTGACACAGATGCAGGGTGGAGAATTCAGACTATATCTGGACGGAGATTTGTTTAAAGCAACAATAGAATTCCCAAGAGTGAGATAATGCTAGAAAAAAATGCGAAGGGGTCAGACACTTTTTCAAAGGGGTCTGACCCCTTTGCCCGTCATTTACAGAATATTCTGATTCTTGCGCTATTTCTGGTTTTGCTTTACAATAGGGGGGAAGCCGGAAGGGATTTCGAAGAGGAGTTTTGTATGGATACGATTAAAGCATTGTTGAATGATATTTTGGATATAGATTTTATACAGGGGACGGTGAGTAATCCCCGTACAAAGGACGGGGTTCTGAAGATTAAGGTACGTCCGGTTGAGATGAAGGACGGGCTTTATTTTCAGTGTGAGTCTTTTACTAAGACGCAGGCATTTCATGAGAATCTGAAGGCTGTGGATGCCGCGGAGCGGCTGACGAATGCGATGTCTGAATTCAGGCAGATGCAGTTATCTACAAGAGATATGAGTTATACGGTCCTTGTGAGCAAGAAGGGGAAGGTTACGATCCAAAAGAAGAAACAGTCAGGCGAGGTAAAGGCGGCGGAGCTTTCGCATAACCGCAGTAAGCGGTATATTCTTACGGAAGGGATTGTGGTTCCGTTTCTGAAGGACCTGGGCGTTATGACGGAAGAAGGCAGGGTGGTCAAGTCACGGACTGACAAGTTCAGGCAGATGAACCGTTTTCTGGAGTTTATTGAGGATATCCTGCCCCAGCTGGAGAAGGGGAGAGAGCTGACGATTCTGGATTTCGGGTGCGGGAAGTCTTACCTTACGTTTGCTATGTATTATTATCTTCATGAGCTGAAGAAGTATGATATCCGGGTGATCGGACTGGATTTGAAAAAAGATGTGATAGAGCGATGCAGCAGGCTCGCGGAAAAGTATGGGTATGAGAAGCTGTCATTTCTTGTGGGGGATATCGCAGATTATGACGGTGTTCAGGATGTGGACATGGTCGTCACCCTCCATGCCTGTGATACGGCTACAGATTACGCACTGGCGAAGGCTGTCGGCTGGAATGCCAGAGTGATCCTGTCGGTACCGTGCTGCCAGCATGAATTAAACGGGCAGATTCAGTCAGAGACGCTGGCGCCTGTCATGGACTACGGACTTTTGAAGGAGCGGTTTGCCGCACTTGTGACAGACGGCCTCAGGGCCAAGTATCTGGAGGCAGCGGGATATGATACGCAGGTGCTGGAATTCATAGATATGGAGCATACTCCTAAAAATATCCTGATCAGGGCAGTTAAGACAGGGAAAATAAACCCGGATGCACAAAAAGAAATTGCAGAGTGTGAGGCATTTTTAAATGCAGCCCCCGCAATCGGGAAATTATTGTGTTCAGATCACGAATGATAATGGATGCTATGGATGTATACTATATAGGTCTGTGTATAATTACTCACTGGATGGAATACTAGGGTGTATTTAAATATAAAGGGGACAAACGATGAATAAGAAGAGGTTGATAAAAGCAGGCGTTCTGACTGCCGTATTTTTTCTGGCGGTACTGGTCAGCAGCCTGATTACAAATAGAGGGACTGACGATCTGACGGTCGATCTCGGTGATCCCACACTTCCAAGAGTATCATTTACAGTAGAGGGGAAAAATGTAAACACACTGGCGGGATTTGTAAATGATATGGACATCACGGCGATACGCGATACGATCACACCCCTGGAGAATAATGGCACGTTAAAGATGACGCTGGAAGATGACGGGAATGATATAAAGGAAGTACATTATGAAGTTTATTCACTTGACGGCGATGATGTTTATGAGAAGGCAGAGGTAAAAGACCTGTCGGACGGCACGGTCACTTTAGACTTAAGCAGTAGCTTAAAAGAAAACGTATCAGAGGCAGTGCTGAAAGTTATTTTAAAACTGGATAAGAAAGAGGTACATTACTATACAAGAATCGTTAAACCAGACGAACTGGAGGTAGGGCAGTGTCTCAAATTTGCTGAGGATTTCCACACTAAAACATTTAACAAAAAAAATGCCGCGGACCTCTCCGTCTATCTGGAACCGAATGAGGAGGGAGACAACACGACCTTCCAGACAGTTACGATACATTCGGATGCAGCACATGTCACTTGGGGGAATCTGGGACCAGAAGTTTCCAGTGACGTTGAATGGAGCATCAAAGAGAGCAATACTGTCTATACTTCCCTGCTGGCCGTGTACCAGGTTACATGCGTCGGGGATGCGGAGGAAGTAGAAACCTTTAATATCAAGGAGTTTTTCCGTGTAAGGTACAGCGGCGATGAAGTGTATCTGCTGGATTACAACCGGAGCATGGAACAGGTCTTTAACGGGAATAAAAAAGTATTGAATGAAAACGGTATCCTTCTCGGTATCGCACCACCTGATATTTCATATGAGACGAATAAAGACGGCACGATTGTATCGTTTGTACAGGGAAGGGACCTGTGGACCTACAACAAGGACGAAGATGAACTTTCACTTGTGTTCAGCTTTGCCAACAGGGAAGGGCACGACGTCAGGAGCCGTTATGACCAGCATGCGGTCAGGATCATCAGCATGGATGAAAATGGAAGTACTGCGTTTGCTGTATATGGCTATATGAACAGGGGCGACCACGAGGGTGAGGTAGGTGTGGATGTCTATTACTTCGACATTGAGAAAAATGCGGTAGAAGAAAAGGCATTTATCCCGAGCAATAAATCCTTTGCCATTGCAGAGGATGAACTTGGCAAAATGGTTTATTACAGCCACGACAGGCAGATGCTGTATGTACTTGCCGGTGGAAAGCTGTATCAGGTAAATCTGGAGAGGAATAAGCAGGAGATTCTGGCAGAGAACCTTGAGGAAGGGCAGTATGTGGCTTCCGATGACGGACATCTGCTTGCCTATCAGACGGACGGCACACTCGAGGATGCGAAAGAGATTATAATTCTCAACTTAAAGACGGGGAAAGAACGAAGTGTTAAGGCGGCGGAAGGGGAATCCATCAGACCGCTTGGATTTGTCGTCAATGATTTTATATATGGAAGACAGCGTCCTTCAGATAAGGGGAAAACCGTTGCGGGAGAAGAGGTCCTTCCAATGTATGAACTGGAGATCATTAACAGCAAGGATAAGGTTCTCAAAACGTATGCAGTTGAGGGGACTTATATCACAGATGTGTTCATCGAGACAAATCTGGTGACACTGAACCGGGTAACGAAGTCAGGGGATGCCTATACAGGTACGGCGCAGGATTATATCAGCAACAACGAGGAACGCAAAGAGAGTAATATAACGCTCGAATCCTACTCATCCGACCTAAAGGGAAGGCAGATGAGGCTGACCTATGCGGACGGAATTGCGGACCAGTCGCCGAAGCTCCTCAGGCCAAAACAGGTCATGCTGGATGAACCAATTACCATCGCATTTGACGGAAAGACCAAATCCGATAAGTATTATGTATATGGAATGGGTGAGCTGGTAGAGATATATGACAAGGCATCCTATGCAATCCAGAAAGCGGAACAGGTTTCCGGCGTCGTAATCTCGGCCCAGCAGTCCTATATTTGGGAAAAAGGAAACCGGGACCTGGTATATTATACGGACACAGAGAGCTTCAAGAAGGCTGATGGCGAGAGTTCCTTCGAGGCGTGTGTTAAGCAGATGGAAAAATACAAGGCCACAAAAGTGAACCTTACAGGCTGTACGCTGGATCAGGTACTCTATGTCATCAACAAGGGAATCCCCGTGATTGCAATGACAGACCAGAGCCATGCGATCCTCCTGACAGGGTACAGCACGACCGATGTCACTTATATCGACCCGGATAACGGGGAGGAACATACAGTTAGTGTAAATGATATGGAAACGATGGTAAACGGAAGTGGGAATACGTTTATCGGGTATGTGAAATAAGAGAAAAACAATATAGAAAAAAATCAGGGAACCTGATCCGGGGGAGACTCCGGAGCGGGTTCCTTTTTTGCGGTATAATCAATCACAAAAAAATATTACACATATTCTTTTGTTTTCCTTCCATTACAAAAAAATAATGCACAAATGAAAAAGAAATCGTGTGGCTGTAAGATTTTATTTGTATTAAAGTTACAGTAAACATGAAACAGGAGCACAGAGCAAGGCGTGTGCGGGATATGAACGGGAGGAGAAAATGATATGAAAACAGCTGTATGTTTCAGTGACAGGCATTATCCGATTGGCAAGATTGATGATAAGATGTACTCTTCATTTACAGAACATCTGGGAAGATGTATTTATTCGGGCATTTATGAGCCGGGGCACCCAAAGGCAGATGAGGATGGATACCGCATGGATGTTATGGAACTGGTGCGGGAACTGAATGTCCCGGTAATCCGATATCCGGGCGGGAACTTTGTATCATGCTATGACTGGCATGATGGAATCGGGCCGAAGGAAAACAGGCCGAAGCGCATGGACTATGCGTGGTCCAGTATCGAAACGAATGAATTCGGGATTGATGAGTTCTGCCGCTGGGCAAAAAAGACGGGGGTCGAGCCGATGATCGCGGTAAACTTAGGGACAGGAAGTATCAAGGACGCCGGGGATCTGGTGGAATACTGCAACCATCCGGGCGGCACCTACTGGAGCGACCTGCGGATAAAGAACGGAAGCCGGGAGCCATACGGGATAAAATACTGGTGTCTGGGAAACGAGATGGAGGGAAGCTGGCAGGCAGGGCACCTCTCTGCGGAAGACTACACGAAGAAGGCATTGGAGGCCGCGAAGATCATGAAGTGGGCAGACCCTTCCATAAAGCTGGTTGCCTGTGGAAGCAGCTACGAAATGCTTCCTACATATCTGGAGTGGGACCGCACTATGCTGACGGAACTATTTGAACAGGTGGATTATCTTTCCACCCACAACTATACGATGAACTCGGGGCAGGGGCTGACAAATTATCTGGCATCCTACAAACAGCTTGATACGCATATTAAAAACAGCGCCACAGTAATCAACTATGTAAAGGCGAAAAATCATTTCCAGAAAGATGTGAAGATTTGTCTGGATGAATGGAATGTATGGAACTTTCAGGATATTAAGCTGGATTCTCTGGATGACCTGATGGGGCTGACGACATTTGAGATGACTTCGGCCGAAAAGTGGGAAACCGCGCCCTCAATACTGGAGGAAAAATACAGCCTTCTGGATGCAGTCGTACTTGGGGGGCTGGGGATTACACTGCTCAATAATGCGGATGTGGTGGAAATCGCGTGTCTGGCACAGCTGATTAATGTTATAGCGCCAATCTCCACCCTGCGAAACGGAGGGATTTACACGCAGACGACTTATCAGACATTCCATACGCTGAGCACATATGGCAGGGGAACTGCGATGAGGGCAGCAGTAGAGGCACCGGAATATGAATGTGAATTCGGAAAGCTTTCAATCGTGGAGCCGGCAGTCGTATACAACGAGGAAGCGGATGAAGTCAGGATATTCGTATTGAACTGTAGTCAGGATGAAGCGGTAAAATTCGATATCCGGCTTCAGGGCTACGGGGACAAGGAACTGAAACGCCACCTTGTATTAAGCGGTGGGGACCTGGAGCTTCGCAATACCCCTGAGAAGCCAGACCAGGTTGTCATGAAGGAGATAAAACCAGAGGAGAAAATGAGCGCAGTACTTCCTGAACTGTCTTGGAATGTCCTTATTTTAGGCTAATTTACGACTGCATAAGAGGAGGTATATATGAGTGCAGAAATCATTTTAAAAGCAAATCATATCTCAAAGAATTTTGGACTGACCCATGCACTGAAAGACATTTCCATTCAGATTGAGAGGGGCGAGATCATAGGACTGATCGGTGAAAACGGTTCCGGAAAATCAACATTTTCATCCATCATTTCAGGCGTCTACCCTGCCACATCCGGCACGCTGGAATTAAAGGGACAGCCATATAAACCCTCTGACACGATGGATGCCCAGCGCTGCGGGATCAGTATGGTGGCGCAGGAGATGGGCACTTTGCCGGGGATCGGCGTGGCAGACAATATTTTTCTGGGCAGGGAAGAAAAATTCACGAAATATGGGATTGTAAATAGGAAAGAAATGTATCAGGAGGCGGCAAAGGCTATGGAAGTGGTCGGGGTGGCCGGAATCAATCCGGCGGACCCGATCAGCCGGTACAGCCTGGAGGAGCGGAAACTGATCGAAGTGGTCAGGGCATTATATTCCGAACCTGAAATCTTTATCGTTGATGAGACGACAACGGCACTTTCACAGAAAGGGCGCGACATCATCTACAAGATACTGAGGAGGCTTCAGGAACAGGACAAATCGGTGCTGTTTATCTCCCATGATCTGGAGGAACTGATGACCGTGTGCAGCAAACTAATAATACTAAGGGACGGTGTTTTTATTGAAGAGCTGGAACAGAAAGATTTTGAAGAAGAGCGTATTAAAGAACTGATGGTAGGAAGAAAACTGACAGGGGACTATTACCGGAGCGATTATGACGGGAACTTCGGGGAAGAAGTCGTTCTGAAGGCGGAAAACGTCCATATCAAACAGGTTCTGGAAGGCGTCTCGCTGGAGCTGCACAAGGGTGAAATTCTTGGGATCGGCGGGCTCACCGACTGCGGGATGCATGAGCTCGGAAGAGTCTTGTTCGGGATCGAAAAACCGGTGTATGGCGAGGCGGTTCTGGGAAATGGTGAAGTGATACATTCCCCGAAGCAGGCGATTAAAAATAAGATCGGATATGTTTCCAAAAACCGGGATCAGGAGGCCTTGATCCTGTCCGCCAGCATTATGGACAACATGGTTCTTCCTTCCCTGTCTAAAATCAGCAGCGCAGGCCTGATCTTCAAGGGAGCGGAAAAGAAATTTACGGCCCGTCAGGTGGATGGGCTGAGTATTAAGTGCAGAGAGATCACGCAGGATGTCAAGGATTTAAGCGGCGGGAACAAACAGAAGGTCGTGTTTGGAAAATGGCTGGCAAATGAATCGGAAATCTTCATTCTGGACTGTCCTACCCGCGGAATCGATATCGGTGTAAAGGCCTTCATGTACCAGTTGATGTACCAGCTTAAGAAAGAAAACAAATCGATTATCATGATTTCCGAAGAACTTCCCGAACTGATTGGGATGAGTGACAGGATTATGATATTGAGAAAAGGCAGGGTGCAGAAAATATTCGAGCGCTCCCCAAAGCTGAGTGAATCGGTAATTATAAAGGAAATGGTGTAGAAGGGGGAAAGTGGCATGGAAACAAAAGTAAAAACGGCCCCTGAAAGTACACAGAGGCTCATGGAAGTATTCAGGAAGCTGGTCCCCTTTCTGGGATTGATACTGATGATACTGATCTTTCAGATTTTTGGTGAGGGCAGGCTTCTGACAAAGGGGAACCTGACGAGTATTCTGAACCAGACCGTATATGTAGGGATTATGGCGTTTGGAGCGGTTTTTGTATATTCGCACGGCGGCATGGACCTGTCTTACGGCGGTGTTATCGGGTTTAGTGTGCTGATCTCAATTCTGGCGGCAAATGCGGGGGCTCCGCTCTGGATGGTATTTATTACCAATATTGCTTCTGCCCTCGTCTGGTTTATACTAAACGGAGTAGTATCCGTATATTTAAAAGTGTCTCCTTTTATTACATCTCTGTGCATCATGTATATGTGCCGCGGTATCCTGAATACAGTGTGTGCGGCGCAGAAATACAGCATACCGGTGTATATGTATGAATATGACAGCTGGACGGTCAAGATCGCGGTGCTTATAGCGGTGTATGTCATCTGCTGGTTCCTCTTTGAAAAGAGCGGGATCGGAAAGGCAAACAAAGCAGCAGGCGGTAATCCGCTGGCGGCACAGCAGGCAGGCATCCATGTAAACCGTACCCGTATGACAGCCTACATAATCAGCGGCATCACAGTGGGAATCGCCGGGTTCATCCTCATGCTGCGGGCCGGGAGTGTAAGCACGTCTACAGGACAGGGGCTGGAGATGAATGTAATCACAGCGCTGGTCCTTGGCGGAGTTCCCCTTTCAGGCGGGTCAAAGGTAAAAATCATTGGTGCACTGATCGGCAGTTTTTCAGTCATATTACTGCGCAACGGATTGATAATACTAGGGGTGAATGAGCGTGTGATCGAAGGGATACAGGGGCTCGTTCTGCTGTTACTCGTATTCTTGACCTATGAAAAGAATACGGATGGAATCTTAAAATAAGGAGGAAACAGGTTATGAAAAAAAGAATGATCGCGTTTATTATGGCAGCAGTCATGATATTCTCGCTGGCAGGATGCAGCGGTTCGAATGACAAGGGGAACTCAGATAATTCATCTGCAAAAACAGAAGAAGCGGATGCAAAGACGAATGAGGTGTGGGGGAATGATGCAGGTGCGGGAGAGACATGCGGCGACCCGGACGGAGACTATACGATTGGGGTTGTCATCCATACAACGACAGATTTTCTATGTTCGAAGTTAAAATCCTACACGGATTATATGGGAAAAGAATTTGGTGTGAAATTCAGTTATTACATCATCGAGAATTTTGCGGATGAGACTTATCTTTCTGCAATTGAAAATCTTTGTGCCCAGGGAGTGGACGGAATCATTACAACTAATTTCTCCGGGACGGCGGTTCTGCAGGGACTGAAAATATGTGAAGACAATGATGTTTATCTCGGTGTTGGTTTTTCACAGATCGATGAAAGTATTAAGGAACAGGTATATGCGAGCAAATACTTTGTCGGTGGCTCCTATGAGGCGGATTACCAAGCTGGATATGATATCATTACAAGTCTGATTGACACCGGCTGTAAGAATATTGCAGCAATCGGCTATGAACCGGGCATCACATGCCATGACAGGCGCTGGGAAGGCATGATGGCGGCATTCGAGGACCATCCGGAGATTCAGAAAGCCGGTGAGTACAGAGGGCTTGAATTTACAAAAGCAGTTGAGGACTTCCTCGCGGCAGACGATACGATAGACGGTATCGCAATTACACTGCTCGGTATCGAATACTGTTCCGAGCCGATCAAATCAGCAGGCAGGGAAGGACAGATCAAGATTGCATTCTGTGACCTTTCTGAAAACTGTCAGGAAGGGCTGGACAGTGGTGAGGTTGCATGTGCCATCGGCGGCCAGTATGTGGATGTTGTATTCCCGTTTATCTTCATGTACAACACATTGGAAGGCACACCGCTTTCAGACGAAAAGGTTGAAGTGCCGGTGAACTTCATTACCTGTAAGACAGGAGAAGAATTTTCCAACTATATGACTTATCTGCACAATGACGGCGTTTATGCATGGACAACGGATGAACTTAAGCAGGTAATCAAGAAGTATAACAAAGACGCAACGTCAGAGGACCTTGTGAAAATGGGTGCATCCTACAGTATTGACGATACGATGAACAGGCATAAATCAGAATAGCTTCCGGCAGACTCCGGCTTGAAAGGGGAACGAATATGGCTACAAAATCCATTAAAATAAAAAATGCTGTGAAAGTGATTCTGCTCCCGGTGTTTGTCTATCTGTTGTTTTTCATTTGTTCAGGCGGTAAATTTGGCAAACCGGCAAGCCTCATCATGAATCTGAAGCAGTCTCTGGCACCGACACTGATCTCGTTTGCCATGTGCTGCAATATGCTCTGCGACAGGATGGACTTAAGTGCAGGGGCGGTGGTCATGCTCTCGGCAATGTTCGGGGCGAAAATGGTTTATCTGCACGGGATCGGACTCGTTACGTTTGCCGTACTTGTCGTCGGCACTGGGATCGTGCTGGGGACAGTCTCGGGGATCATGTACAGGCTCCTTCGTGTACCGGCAATCGTAACAGCACTCGGGGTATGTATGGTATATGAGACACTTTCCAACCTGGCGAGTATCTCATGGGTGACGGCAATCAAGGGGGAAACGACGACACTAGGACGTTTCCCGTACTGCCTGATCATTTTTGCAGTAATGTTTGCACTCTTTTACATCATATTCAACTATACAAAGTTTGGGTACAATGTACGGGCATGTGCGAGTTCACAGCAGATTGCAAAAAACGGGGGTGTCAACACAAAGAGGACCGCGTTTCTGTGCTACGTGATCTCTTCAGTATTTCTCGGAGTGGCGGCGCTTCTCAAAATTTCCATACAGGGATCCATCGATACGCCGATGTATATGTCCAGCACGAATATTATATTCAACTGTATGCTCGGTATTTATGTGGGGCTGGCGCTGGAGCAGTACTGCAACCTGCTGATCGGTATCTTTATCGGGAATTTTGTGCTGAACATGCTTACGACCGGGCTGTTAAGCCTGGGGCTGTCCGCCTCGCTGCAGGACACGGCATCCGGCGTATTTCTGCTGGTCATCATGATCTTTACATATAATAACCAGAGAGTTATGGACTTTATCAGCAGCAGGAAAGAGAAAAAAGAATATGCCAAGCTGAATGCATAGCAGGCAGTTATTATGAGCCTCGGCGCAAATGCGCCGGGGCGGTTGTGGTTTACTGGTATTCATTTATGATACAATGGGGGCGTGGTGGAAATTCCGGCCAGAACGGCCGGAAATTTAATGGTGAGGTGGGTTATGATAAAGGTTTTGTTAGTAGATGATGAAAAGCTTGCGCTGGAGTATCTGGAAGACATTATAAACTGGGAATATTACGGATTTGAGATCGTCGGGATTACTACGGATGCCGAACAGGCTCTTAAACTGTTCCGCAAACACAGGCCCCATCTTGTGATCTCGGATGTCAGGATGCCTACGATGAGCGGTCTGGAACTGGTCACGATGATCCGGGAAATAGATAAGCGGGTACATATTCTGTTTATGTCGGGATATAAAAATTTCAGTTATGTGAAACAGGCAATCCGGCTGGGGATCGATGACTATCTGTTAAAAAGTGACGTGGATGAAGAATCCTTCCTCCAGAAGATCCTCGGCTTAAAAGAGGAGATTCAGAAAGAATGTGCAAAGAACCAGTATACAACGAATATGATCCTTGAATCGCTGTTTCTTAAGAATGAACCCGAGGAACATTATAAGAGTATCCTGGATGAGAATGAGTATATCAGGATTCACAAAAGGTATTACTATTTGATACTTGCCAAGAATCTGGTGCCGGATTTTATTGAGTCTTATCTTCCGTCCACCGCATGTTCTGATCTGGCCTATGATTATGAATTTGACAGTATGTGTGCCAGATATGCGCCGGGATATGACATGCAGATGGTATCAGCCTTTGCCGTGGATGATAAGGTAAACCTTGGCATCTTTGAGCTTGCCGGTAACCTGATTTCGCTGAAAGAAATCAATGACCGGATGTTTCAGTTTTCACGGCGCATTATTGCAGGGCTGGGGGAGAAAACATCCTGCAGCTTCAGCGTTTATTATTATGCAAAAGGATGCTCAGTCCGGCAGTTTGGTAGATTTTATGAGAAGAATAAGAAACAGTTATGGCGGCGTTATGTGACGGGAAAACCTCAGATTGCAGAATTCAGCGGCGGTCTGTCAGGGGAAAACGCGGAAGCAAAGGCACCCTCTGTTTCTGCGGAACAGATTTTTAATGGAATCAAGAATGGGGACAGGGATGCCCAGAGGCGTTATATAGAACGTTTAAAAATAGCCATTGAGCAGGAGGATATTGTAACGTACCTATGGTATGCAAAGGGAATGCTGGATGCTGTCAGCCGTTTCGAGGGTTCGCTTCTCGGTGAAAAAAGCGGCCGCAGGTTCAGCATGACGGAATCGAGTTCAACATATGATTTTAGAAATCCAAAAGAAGTCGCGTCCTTTCTGGAATTTAAGATGAGTGAGATTGAGCTGATTTCGGGAGAGGACAGCAGGGGCTCTTATTCCGAGGTGATACAGGAGGCCCTGAATTTTCTACAGGAAAACTATAAAGACCCCGAATTGTCTACAAATGTGGTGGCTCAGAAAGTCAGCCTGAGCAATTCGTGGCTTTCCACGAAGTTTAAAGAGGAAGTGGGAATCGGAGTCAGCGATTATCTGAACGGCATCCGGGTACAGAAGGCGAAGAAGCTGTTGGATCAGAGTGAGTATATGATTTATGAGGTGGCTGAACTGACAGGATTTACATCAAGCCAGTATTTCAGCAAGATTTTCAAACAGTTTACCGGGCTCACCCCGAACGAATATAAACGGAAAGGTTAACAGGATATTATGAAACTGAAGAATAAACTGCTTCTCTCTCAGATATTAGTGTTTCTGGTGATGTTTTTTACCCTGACGGTACTGCTTCCGCATATTGTTTACCTCTCATCAGGCGAGAAGGAACTGGAGAATGCCATGAATTTTAATGAACAGATTATGATGCGGATGGAACGCTGCTTTGACGAGGTGGAGCGTTTTTCCACTGTTGTCGGCAAAGATGACGGGTTGAATGAATTGCTTGAGGCTTATATGGAAGAACCGGTCGAGAAAAATGCGGCGAAGATACGCCTTTATCTGTCCGGGATGGGACGCAAGGACAGCCTGCCGCCGAATCAGGTACTGGGAATATATCTGAATGTCAGCAGGGGGGAGAAGAACTATAGTTTTAACACGGTCGGGATTTCCCAAAGTGTAAAATCACATATCCAGCAGCAGGTGCTTCCGAAGATGAGGGAGGAAGAGAAGAACAGCATGTTCGTAGAGCCTTTTACGTTTGTGAAGGAAGAGTCAACGGCATTTTTCGGGAGCAATTTTAACATGGGCTACGGGTATGCCCGGCAGTACGGCAAGAATGGGATCACAGGGCAGGCTGTCATTGTGGCCTCTTATGACGAGATCATCTACATTGCACAGGATGTCAATGATTACTGTAATGATTTTCTCCTCTTAAACGGGGATAATGTGCAGGTGGCGCCGAGTGTAAAAGATTCCGATATTGATGTGAATACGGCTCTCAGCGATCTGACGATAGGGGACAGCTATATGGAAGGCTTTCATCGGGATGAGGACGGAGTCACGGTCGTGCGTTATTCCCAGAACCGGAGCTGGAAGCTTTTGAGCAGGCTTACGAGGGAGGAAATTATTGCAAATAACCGTTCACTGATTCTGCTTAACGAGATTCTGGTAGCCATTTTCGGGATCTGCGTGGTTGCGGTCATGGTGCCGCTTGTCCGGAAATTTGTGGGCCCGCTCGGGGAAGTCTCACGGCAGATGGGCGAAATCGCAAAAGGAAACCTGAGTGCCCGGGTCACTGTTAAGTCCAGGGATGAAATCGGGGAAGCCAGTGAATCCTTTAACATTATGGCTGGTAAACTGGAGGACAATATTCAGGAGCTGATTGAAAAGGAAAAGCTGGAGCAGACGATGCGCTACAGCCTGCTTGTCTCACAGGTGGACCCTCATTTTATTTACAATACCATGAATACGATCACATATCTGGCCCAGAAGGAACGGAATGAGGATGTTATTGCCGTAAACAGGGCCATGATCGAAATCCTTCGGGACAGGCTGCGTATCGAAATTTCGGAAGTTTATGATACCGTAGAACAGGAACTGAATGTGACCAGACAGTATCTGATTATACAAAAGTACAGGTATGAAGGGACATTCAAAACAAAAATGGATGTGGATGAAGAGGTAAAAGGCATTCTGATTGCCAAGAATGTAATACAGCCGTTGGTTGAAAATGCACTGTTTCACGGAATTCTGGAAAATAAGGATGAGAACGGGGAGATTTTAGGCGGGTGTATTACGATCACCGCACATCAGGAAGAGGGGGAGATTGTGTTATCCATAGAGGACAACGGAGCGGGAATGTCGAGAGAACGGCTCGATGAAATCCTGAACCAGCCGAAAGGCAGAATCCGAGGGGCGCATATTGGCATCCGCAATATCCGTGAGCGGATTAAATACATATATGGCGAGTCTTATAATCTGGAAATTAGTTCGAAGGAAAGGCAGGGGACCAAAGTCGTCGTGAGACTGCCTGCCGTGATTAATAAAGAAGTCTGAATGTAAAAAAGAGCTGCCGCAAAATATTTTGTGACAGCTCTTTTATATCATTTAAGCAGTTCTGAAAATGGCGTGTCTGTATTTGCTCAGGGCGGCATATACAATCAGTCCGAGAACTCCGCAGGAAATGATTTCCCCGATGCCGACTGTCAGCATCATAAGCGGGATAGGAAGCAGTATCTGATACCCATAGCGCAGGACAAACGGTACGATGACCGTATTGGCCAGAACCGGCGGCAGCGGAGCGAGGAACTTGCTCTTCTTACGCAGCAGCCACGTGAATATGGCGCCGATCAGAGTCGCCAGACTTCCGAAAATAATATCCGGCAGGATACACCCGCCGAGTATGTTGCTGATGATACATCCGATGAACAGCCCCGGAACTGCGGCCGGAGTGAATACCGGGAGGATTGTCAGCGCTTCGGAAAGACGGACCTGCACTTCTCCGTAACTGAATGGTGCGAATACGACCGTGATCACTACATAGATCGCGGCAATCATCGCCGCCTGTGACATAAACAGTACTTTGTTGTTGCCTGAATTCTTCATTTTTCAATTCTCCTTTAGTTTTGTTTTACGTGTGGAAGGTCTCGAACACACGATTCATTTTACGGCGGGAATCGCCGGTAAGCCCGTAAGACCTTATTTTTCAGGGCTTGGGAACGATTGTTAGTATAGCATGGGGGGAGGGGAAAAGCAAGAAAAGTACAAAAAAAGTACAAAATTGGAAAATGCAGCGGCATGAAACCGCTACACTGAGCATTCAGTCTTTTTTGAAAAGGTCCCAAAACAAAATTTCTTGTTCGTTATCAGTATAATTATAAACAAATGTGAGGGTTCTGAATTCCATATACTCATATATATCTTTAACGAGTAAACGGAATGAATCTATTGGCACATTAACCCTTTTCTTACAGATAAAAAGAACCATGTTTGCTTTTACTGGGTGATACGGTTCCTCGTATTGATTTTTCATTATCCAATCCTCAGAACCGATTAAATTTTTTTCGTCATTAATTGTTGCGGCTTTATAGAGATGTTAGAAAAGCTAGGCGATTGCGTAGACACTACACCGGGCTATAGTGACAGGCTGATTATTTCAGGTAACGTCCATGTATAGAAAAGTAACAACCCCACGGGTACTACGATACCTATGGGGCAAGCCAATGACCTGAATGTCATTGAATGGCAGAAGGATGACAAGACGGCCATATTATGCCTGACACAGGGGAGAACGATCACAAGAGTAATGAGACTGACTGAGAGCCGCTCGGAGGAATGTAGGATAATTGAAGAGCGATGGTAAGTGATATATAATTTACTTATTGGAGGATCTATATATGAAGAATACGGAAAGCAGATTAGGAGAAGCACGATTTTTTTTCAATAAGATGAAAGAGAGTGAGAATGTATTTCCTGAATTTAATTATTATTTAAATGCATTTATTAGTTCATCGAGGTCGGTTTTATGGATTATGAATGCTGAGTATAATAAAATAGAGGGATGGCATAAATGGTACGCAGATAAGGAACCTGACGAATTAACGAAAATTATGTTAAAAGGAATAGTCGATGCAAGAAATAGATCTCTAAAAAAAGAACCTTTATATGCTAATAAGTATATAACGTTGGGAGATGATCAGTGCTATACTGACCTGATGGAGATTTTAGAAAGTTTAGTGGGAAGAGAATTGATTTAGAAATTAAACAATATACAGAGTGCAAAGAATACAGCTATAAACAAAGTAAAAATGAGTTGGTAATAACTGGTAAATAAAGTATTAACAAAACAATAGAAGAGTTTAAAAATAAAAGTATTATAGAAGTAGCAGATAAATATGTAGAATGGTTAGAAGAAATAGTTATAGAGTGTGTAAATAAATTTGGATAGCATAAATTATCTAATATGCCTCATAAAAATATCTGACCGTATTTTAACGAATTATACACTTGTTTTTGTGATTTGTTAGGTCAGCTCTACAAATGTGGTAGCTGTTTTCTTTGTTTCTCTAATGTAGCATATCTGGCGAAATAAATCTGCTATCTTTCCTTTCCGAAAGAGTATCGAGATATTCAAGACACCTTAAAAAGTAGTAAAACCCGCCCCCAATCCTGATAAAAGGGGCGGCAGTGGTTAAATGTTTAATTGTCCGAAGTCAATTGACAGGTCTTCATAGATGCCAGTTTTTACAGAATCAGAGAAATCATATTCTACCATATCCTCTGATTCAAAATTATAGACAGTGATACGGTTCTTGTCAGGGTCTACAACCCAGTATTCTTTTGTTCCGGCAGTGCGATATTTGAATAGTTTGGTTAGATAGTCCATGCGCCGGCTGCCAGTTGAGACAATTTCAATCACCCAGTCCGGTGCGCCTACACAACCTTTATCATTCAGTTTATCAAGATTGCAAATTACGCTAATATCAGGCTCCACATAGTTTTTATCATCCTCATTCAAGAACACGGCGAAAGGGGCAATAAATGGTTCACATTCTCCACCTTTTGTAGATATATAGTTGGCAATAATATTAAACAGTTTTCCGGCTATCCTCTGATGAGTTGTATTTGGGGCAGCCATATAGTATATCTGTCCGTCAATCAGTTCAGCACGTACGCCGTCAGGCAGTGCATAGATATCTTCAATTGTGTATTCTTTCTTTTGGTTTGGTAATGGCATTTTAACACATCCTTCCATGAAATAGTATTGACAGAGTGACAGCGGCTATTCGGTGGTTCTGATCAAACACACTTTAAGATATATATTAAGAATTTGGTTGAAAATCTACAATCAAATTATATCCCATAGCAGATAGAATTTTATCAGCGTCCTCACAACCAAAATTTTTCTTTGCTAATAGTTTAGTTAATCCTTGGGACTTGATTTGAAGCTTTTCAGCAATTTCACGTTGGGTGATTTTGCTTCCCAACATAAGTTTTTTGATTTCAATAATTATTTGTTCATTATCATTCAGCAAGCAACCGGATGCCGTATCAGGAGAATTCTTCACCTGATGGGAGGGGGCGGCAGTGATTAAATATTCAGTTGTTCGAAGTCAATTGA
Organism: Faecalicatena orotica; assembly: GCF_905197545.1. Classification (NCBI taxonomy): domain Bacteria; kingdom Bacillati; phylum Bacillota; class Clostridia; order Lachnospirales; family Lachnospiraceae; genus Faecalicatena; species Faecalicatena orotica. The sequence continues at coordinate 105,513 of NZ_CAJJZH010000008.1, read as the reverse complement.
CAGGTCTTCATAGATGCCTGCTTTTACAGAATCAGTAAAAGTGTATTCGATAGTATCCTCTGATTCAAAGTTATATACCATAATACGGTTTTTATCAGGGTCAACTATCCAATATTCCCGTACCCCGGCAGTACGGTATTTGAATAATTTAGTGTAATAGTCCATGCGCCTGCTTCCCGGGGAGACTATTTCAATCACCCAATCAGGGGCACCTGCGCAGCCTTGTTCATTTAGCTTATCAGGTGAGCAAATGAGGCTGATATCTGGTTCTACATAGGTTTTATCATCTTCATTCAAAAATACGGCAAATGGGGCGATGTAGAGCTTGCATAAGCCATCCTTGGATTTGATGTAATCACGGATAGTACCGGCAAGTTCTAATAGTATTTCTTGATGTTTCCTGTTTGGCGGGGCCATATAGTATATCTGCCCGTCAATCAACTCAGCACGTTCCCCATCAGGCAGAGAATAAATATAATCAGCAGTGTATTCGTTCTTCTGGTTTGGTAATGGCATTTTAACACATCCTTCCATGAAATAGTATTGACAGAGTGACAGTGGCTAATCAAATGCGTTCCATAGTTTCATTCGTATCCGGCACATATTCCATTAAATCTCCAGGCTGGCAGTTAAGCAGTTTACAAATAATAGATATGTTTTCCCATGATACTAATTCGTTGTTTCGAAATTTTTGCAATGTGGCTTCTCCAAGTAATTTTTCTTTGCGGAGACGATAAGTAGAATATCCTGCTGTTTTTAAAGCAGAAATAATATTGGTTTTGTACTGAATTGCCATTGGCAGCCTCCCTTTGATGTGAAATTGCGGTAGGATAGAAAGACCAATTTTCTATTGTGCTATTATTATAACAGGGATATACACATATAACAAGTGTATATCGATACCTTTCCCATTCCATTAATTAACAAACATAATGAAGTTGACCTATCTCAGGCTGGTCTTTATAATAAGACTCAAGTGGTGTTGGAAAGGTGGTCTGTATGGAAACGAAGAAATTAAAGGTTTTTATTGCGGAGGATGAGGCTGTCATCCTGACAAGCTTCAAGCTCATGGTTAGGGAAATGGGGTACAGCATTGCGGGAAGTGCTGCGAACGGGAAGGATGCGCTGGAAAAGATTCAAAACACAGAGCCGGATCTGATTCTGATGGACATTAATCTTCCCGAAAAGGACGGTCTGTCTGTTTTAGAGGAGGTAAACCGTAATAAGGTGATTCCTTCTATTATCGTATCGGGTGAGTTTTCCGGGGAATTGGTAGACCGGGCAAATGAAGTTGGTGTATTCGGTTATCTGTTAAAACCCATTGACGAGAAGCAGCTGGAGGTGACGATTAAAGTTGCCTTGCGCAGATTCGAAGAGTTTAAAGAGATGAGTGATAAGCATGAGAATCTGAACATGGCGCTTAAGGAACGCAAGCTGGTCGAGCGGGCGAAGGGAATCCTGATGGATCGGTTTGGCGTGAAGGAATCTGAAGCCATGAAGCAGATGCAGAAAAAAAGCAGGGATAAAAATAAAAAACTGGTGGTAATAGCCCGGGAAATCATTGATGCGGAAAAACTGCTGTCATAGGGGGTGTGTATATGTTTTGCATGGAGCATGTCGCAGGAAAAACGCCCGGAAGCAGGATCAGGGATGTCAGTATCATGGTGGATGGTCCAAGGATACAGGCCGTCATCTGTCCCAATATTAACACAATCGATGAGTTTATGCAGATACTGCACGAGGAGAATTCGATTCAGTCCGGAACTATAACGATGGATGGCGGGGAGTATTATGCAAAGGTTCAGGACAATCAGGTTGCATTCATTACCAAGAAAAAAAATCTATATTACAACTTGCCGGTGGCGGACAATATTATGCTTTCTACGGAAAAGATTCCGTTTTTCCTTTCGGAAAAGAAAATTGAGCAGAGGTGTGCTGCACTTTTGAAAGAGGTGGATTATTCGCTGGATGTTAGAACAAAGGTCCGGAATCTGTCGCAGGAGGAGAGGACACTTGTGTCAATTTTAAAAGCTGCAGCGCTAAAACCGAGGCTTTTGGTGGTAGATGAGATCCACGGAAGACTTTCTTATAAAGGGATGAGCTGCTTTCTCAGAGTACTTGAGATGCTCAAAAAGCAGGGGACGATGATCCTGTATTTTACGAGCCAGTGGGAGGACTCTGTAAAAATCGGCGAAGAGGTTACCGTGATTGCGCACGGGAAAACGTTCGGAGAGTATCTAGTGGAAGACATCAAGAAAAATCCGGCACAGATATATCATGTCATGCTCGGCGGGGAAAGACTAAAGAAAGATGAGAAGCAGGAAGAGTTCCTACAGGCTTTGAGTCAGGGTATCGGAGAAATAAGAGAAGGTTATGATCAAAGCAATATGATGAAGGAGCTGGCAAAAAGGATAACAAAAGAGCTGAAAGCGACCCACTGCAGAATATATCTGATTGACGAAAAAAATAACAGCATTATGCGGATCTCGGATGAAGAAGGCGCAAGGGTGCCTTTCATGAAAAAGGAGATATTGGAGGAACTAAATAAAAAACAGGAGATGTATTATTTTAGTATATTTGAGAATTCCGATTTCCTTTCATGTTTTGAAGATCATGATAATCATGACATGGAGACTGTTCTTGGCATCCCGATCAAATCAAACGGGGAGAATGTGGGTGTGATTCAGGTTTTCTATCGGAACTATTATGTTTACTCCGAAAAAGACAGATTGTATCTGGAACTGATAGGACGTGAGATCGCGATGCTGATCGAGAATTCGCGCCTGAAGGGGCGTTCGGTTCTTTTGCAGGAAAGCCATCACCGGATAAAGAACAATTTGCAGGTGATCATCAGTCTGCTTCAGATGGAAAAACTGATGCTCCGTCACAAACTGAATAATCCTGACAGTGTCGGTGAAGTGGGGGAGATGATCGAGGAAATCATAGGGCGCATTAAGAGCATCGCAACGATCCATAATATTCTGGCCCATGACCCTTCAACGAGAAATGTGGCCGACATTGAAGAAATTATCGGGGAAATACAGAAGTTTTACAGCCAGAGTGCAGAAGTCACAGTACATACTGATAAAGTTTTTGTGCCGTACAACAGATCGGCTTCTCTGGCACTTGTAGTCAATGAATTAATTAATAACAGTATTAAACATGCAAGGAAAGAGGACCTGAAGATTGACATCAGGATCAGCCGCGGGGAGGACATGATCATAATCGAATACAGGGATACAGGAAATGGGTTCCCGGATGACTTCGATCCGGATGATCAGACCGGAATTGGGTTAATGGTGATTCAGTCCATTGTCTGTGATGAATTCAAAGGGAGTGTGGAATTCCGAAATGAGAATGGTGCATATATCATAATAAAAGCAAACGAAAATATATTTTTATGATAAAAATGCATAAAACTTATTGACAAAAGAAAAAATGAATGGTATTATTTGCTCAAACAGAAGAGAAAGAAAGCAAATTCATGGTTGATTTGCATAGTTTCGTGTAAAGGTTATGGACGCCAACACAATTTATTGTGTTGGCGTTTTTTGCGTTATCACGCGGGCAGCCAGATAAATACTACGCCGGCTAATTGTATTTGTACGAATGCTTTCTTTCCCGGGTGAAAACCCCTGTGGCAATAACAAAAAAGAAAGGTGTGTAATGTTATGGCATTAATTATTGGATTAAATAGTGGCAGTTCCTGTGATGGAGTGGATTGTGTATTAGCGGAGATTTCAATGGCAGAGGATCACCAGCCAAACCCTCCGAAATATCTGGGGGGAATTTCAGTTGACTGGCCAAAGCGTCTGAACGAGATGATCTGGGATGCATTTGACTTAAAACTTGGGCTTAACGATCTTGCTAAATTAAACTATGCAATAGGAGGATTTTTTGGGATTGCGGTAAAAAAACTGCTGAAAGAAACCGGGCACACGGCGGATGAGATTGAATGCATCGGAGTGGACGGGCAGCAGGTATTCCTCCATCAGACAGACAGGGCGAAGGCAGATGCGGTTACAGATGAAATGTTTGAAAATGATTATCCGGATCTGTTTCTGGATGATATTTATGCATACGGATTCTGCTTCGGTGATGGAAATGTGGTTGCAGCCTATACCGACATCACGACCGTATCACAGTTCCGCCCCGCAGACCATGCAGTAGGAGGGCAGGGGGCACCTTTGATGCAGTATGTAGACTATGTGCTGTTCAGAAATGAAAAACCAACCCTGACTTTGAATATCGGCGGAATCTCTAATGTTCACAAGGTTTACAAAAACAGAAAGAAAATGCTTGGGTATGACTGCGGACCCGGGAATATCATGATGGATTACATAGCAAAACAATATTTTGGCGTGAATTATGATAAAGATGGAGCCATTGCAGCCAGAGGAAAGTATGACGAAGAAATGTTAAAAGAACTGATGACGGCGGATTTTCTAACAAGACCTTATCCGAGATCAGCCTGGAGAGATGATTTTGACTGTGAATATTCTGAAAAAATGAGGCAGAAATACTCCCATCTTTCGGATGAAGATATTATGGCGACTTTTAATGTGTTCTCGGCGGAAGCGATTGTTTCAAGTATACGTGAGTTTGTCGACCTGTCTGATACAGAGGTAATGTATGCAAGCGGCGGTGGTGCTTATAATAAGACCCTTTTGAAAAATATTCAGGAGAGACTGCCTGAACTGAAAGTAGAAACTTCTTTTGCAATCGGAATACCACCCCAGTTCAAGGAGGCCATGAAGTTTGCCACATTAGGTTATGCAGCCGTGCACCAGAGTGCGAATAATGTGCCAGGTGCATGCAGGGCAAGAAAGTATAACGTTTTGGGACATATCTGTGTAGCACCTAAGTACGCCCTTGGAACAGATGACAGTGAATAGGAAATCTCAGGAATAAGAAAGGCGGGAAATGGAACATGATAGAATTTAAACATATTACCAAGACTTTCTTTTCCAATAAGGCATTAGATGATGTGAGCTTTAAGGCGTATTCAGGTGAAATCCTTGCACTTCTCGGGCAGAACGGCGCAGGGAAAAGCACTCTGATGAAAATTCTGTCCGGAGTCTATAAAAAAGACGAAGGACAGATATTCATTGAAGGCAGGGAGGCGGAGCTGGGAAGTGCCGAGGAGAGCCGAAAAAACGGGATTGGTATAGTATTTCAGGAATTGAGTAATGTTCCCCATTTGACGGTGGCAGAGAATATTGTGCTGGCAAATGAGCCTCTAAAAGGAGCTTTTGTAGATAAGAAGAAACAACTTGAAGTTGCCGCGGAAATGCTTGCGAGAATGGGAATCGATGATATAGCGCCGGACAGGAAACTGCTTGGTATGAGTGTTTCCCAGCAGCAGATATGTGAGATTGCAAAATGTATTTCCCAAAATCCCCAAATTGTTATTTTTGATGAACCTACCACATCGCTGACGACAAAGGAAAAAGAAAAACTGTTTGAGATTATGAGGAAGATGAAGCAGGACGGCCTCACAATTATTTTTATCACACATTATCTGGAGGATGCCATCATGATGGCGGACAGATGCGTTGTCATGAAGGACGGAAAAGTTGCTTTCCACGGTATGATGGAAGGCTTAACTGAGAATCAGCTTGTCGGCTTCATGATCGGGGAAAAAGCAAGCGATTTCTACCCGGCATATCAGAATTATACGACCGAAGAAACGGCTCTTGAATTAAAAGGGTTTGGCGGAGGGGTAGTGAGCCCTCTGGACCTTACGGTCCGCTATGGGGAAGTGGTTGGGCTTTCGGGGCTGATCGGGGCCGGACGTACGGAACTTGCACATCTGATTATCGGCGAAGATAAAGCGAAATGCGGACATATTTTTGTTAACGGCAAAGAAGTACATATCAGGAATGAAAATGATGCATTAAGGCACGGAATCGGTTACATCAATGAGGACAGGAGAACGGGCGGGCTGAACCTGACGATGTCTCTTCAGTTTAATCTGTCAATACCAAGTCTGGTTGCTGGCAGGAAAGAGGTAATTAAAAAAGGAATGGCTGATGACCGCGGCATCAGCCGGATGGCAGAAGAAATGATAGGGAAACTAGGTGTAAAGTGTAGTTCGCCAAAACAGAAGCTGATGAATCTAAGCGGCGGAAACCAACAAAAAATATCTATTGGGAAGTGGATTGCTTCCGGTGCAAGGATCCTGATTTTTGACGAACCTACAAAGGGGATAGACGTTCTTGCAAAAGCCAAGGTATATGAGGTGATCAGAGAACTTGCAAAGCAGGGATGTGCCGTGTTGGTGATCTCTTCCTATAACCCGGAACTGAAAGGGGTCTGCGACAGGATTGAGGTCATGGCAAAAGGGCGGATCACAGGAAGTTACGGGCGGGAAACAATAGAAGAAGAGTTGATGTTGGCACAGCAGAGATAAGCGGGAGGTGTATAAAATGGGTACAAAAAAGAAAGAAGCTTTTAAGGAAAGGTTAAATTCACTGACAGTTCTTTTAGTACTGGTGCTTATGCTGCTGGTATTCTCTGTGATTGCCAAGGGATTTTTTTCCACAAGAAATTTATATTACCTGCTGCAGCAGGTGTCAGTAGTAGGACTGCTTGCGGTAGGACAGACGTTTGTAATCGTTAGTAAAGGGATTGACCTGTCAGTGGGCACGACAGTCGGGCTGTCCTGTATCATGTCTGCGATTTTGATTACACAATACCATGTACCGGTGCTATTGGCGATAACACTGGCAATTCTTTTGGGAGCATTTGTTGGAGCAATCAATGGAATTCTGGTGGCCATACTGGGAATCCCCGCGTTTATTGCCACGCTGGGAACGATGTATGTATTTGAGGCAGTTGCCCTGCTGAGCTGCGGAGGGAATAATATTTATAGTCTGCCTGCTTCCATCAAAGCATTTTCAAACCTGAATCTGCTGGGAATAATACCAAGTATCACGATCATTACACTGATTTTCGCGGTCGTGGCTCATGTTTTATTAAGCAAGACAAGATTTGGAAGGTATACATATGCGATCGGAAGTAACGAGGAGGCAGCCAGATTTTCGGGGATTAAGGTAAAGACAAAGTTATTTATGATTTATTTAATGAGCGGTATTCTGAGTGGAATCGCGGGTGCCCTGATGCTGTGCAGATTAAACTGCGGTGTGGCACTTGCCGGAGAGGGATATGAAATGAATGCAATCGCGGCCGTTGTTATCGGCGGAGGGAGTCTGTTCGGTGGTGAAGGCAGCATACCGGGGGCGCTGGTTGGGGCACTGATTATGACCGTGCTGTCAAATGGGCTTCAGCTTATGGGTGTATCCACATACTGGCAAAAGCTTTTAATCGGAATCGTTCTTGTATGCGCCGTATTTATTGATAATGTACGGAGAAGGAAAGAAATGTAAGAGAATACAAGAGAATATCAATTAGTGTAAAGGCTGGTTATCCGGTTAAGGAAACAAGATATAAAATTATAGAAGAAAGAGGATGAAAAACTTATGAAAAAGAAAATAGCTGCAGCTTTGGTAATGTGTATGGTATTAGGCCTGACCGCATGCGGGACAAATGGGGCCGGAGGTTCTGGGGAAGGCTCTAAAAAAGAAGATACGAAAAGTGGAGATACAGCAGAGATTCAGGTAATCCCGATGTCAACAGCATCCGCATACTGGCTTGCTGTAAAGCAGGGGGCTGAGGATGCGGCAGCTGACTTAAAGGAGGAGTATGGTAATATTCAGGTGAAATATGACGGGCCTCCGAAAAACGGGGATGCGACCGGGCAGATTGACATTATGAATAATGCCGTTACAGCCCAGGTGGATGGAATCGTTCTGGCAGCTACAGATCCTGAGGCACTTCTGGAACCTGTGAAAAATGCAATTGCAGAGGGCGTCCATGTTGTGACTGTGGACAGTGGTGTAGAGCCAAATGAAGCGGACTCATTCTTTTACACGAATAATATAGAAGGATGCAAAAAATTAGGGGAACATATGTTGGAGGAGCTGGGAAAGGATACGAAGGGAAGTTATGCAATCATCGGTGACAGCTATGAATTTGCGGCAGGTAAAGACCGTCCTGATGGCTTTGAACAGGCGATGGCGGAAAATGCAGGCATGGAATATCTGGGAATCCAGCTGGCAAAATCAGATATTGCAGAAGCAGAAAATATTTGTTCCAATTTCCTGACGGCAAATCCCGATCTGGATCTGATTTTTGCTACTAATGACGCTGCGGCACAGGGGGCACTAAATGCGTTTAATAAAGCAGGCATTACAAATGAAGTGAAATTATGCGTGGTGGATGTAAGTGAAGATGTTTTAACAGCTATGGAAAAAGGGATTATTGATGCAGCAGCACTTCAAAATCCTTATACAATGGGGTATGAGGGGGTTGTATCTATTATGAAACTTTTGAATGGCGAAACGGTGGAAAAACAGGTAGATACAGGTGTGTTCATCCTGACTCCGGAGAATATGAAAACAGAGGAAGCCGTAAAAGCAATCCAGCAGTATCTGCCGGATTATCAGCCTTAACAGGAGGGACAGGATGAGACCTCAATTTGCACCGTCCCTGATGTGCATGGATTTTCTGAATGTCAGGGAGGATATGGAAATACTAAACCGGCATGCGGATCTGTACCATGTAGATATCATGGATGGACATTACTGCAAAAATATTACATTGTCCCCGGATATGGTGAAAGTATTTAAAAGTGTTGCAAAAAAGCCGATAGATGTTCACCTGATGACGACAGACCCGCTGGACTGGATTGAACGTGTAGCAGATGCCGGGGCGGATTATATTTCTCCTCATGCTGAAACAATCAATGCGAATGCATACAGGGTTCTGAATGAGATAGAGAATCTGGGATGTAAAAAAGGGGTTGTGTTGAATCCGGCAACGCCCCTTAGTATGGCTGAACAGTACCTGAAACGGATTGACCTGCTTACGATTATGACGATTGACGTGGGATTTGCAGGACAGCCGTTTATTGAAGAGATGCTGGAAAAGGTAAGGCTGGCGAAACGCCTGAAGGAAGAAAACGGGTATCATTACCAGATCCAGATAGACGGATCCTGCAATCAAAAAACATACAAAAAACTGTTTGATGCGGGGGCGGAAATCTTTATCGTAGGTTATTCAGGGCTTTTCAGACTAGAAGAAACTCTAGAAAAGTCATGGGGCAGAATGGAAGAGATATTCAGGCAGGAGACTGGTTGCCCTGAGATATAGAAGAAAAAATTTCGTTAATTTGAAATATATCTTTGCACAGGAGATCTAATGTGCAAAGATATATTTTTTTAGCAAACAGATACGTATCTATACTTGAAAGGCGGGAATATCTTGACTTATAAGGATAAGATGGTATTCTATATTTACTATTATATGATAAGTATTATATAAAAAATAAGGTTAAATAACTAAGATCGAAATAATCAGGAAGATGAGGAAAGGAAATTTGAAGCTGGGAATTGTAGGAACGAATTTTATAAGTGACTGGCTCGCTGAAGCAGCGGCAAAAGTGCCGGATGTGGAACTATATGCGGTTTATTCGAGAAAACAGGAGACAGGGGACGGGTTTGCCTGCAGGCATCAGATTCCAAATGTTTATACGGACTATGAGGAATTTCTGCAGTCAGACATAGAGGCTGTTTACATTGCAACGCCTACTTATGCACACTGTCCGCAGGCAATTGAGGCCATGCGTCATAAGAAACATGTTTTGTGTGAGAAGATTATGGCTGTAAATGAAAGAGAAGCGGCAGCGATGTTTGAATGCTCCCGACAGAATGAAGTCGTGCTGCTGGAAGCCATGAGGCCTGATTTTGACCCTGCATTCAGGCTGGTGGAAGAGAATCTTCCGCGCATCGGCAGGCTGAGGCGTGTGACGATGGAGTATTGCCAGTATTCTTCACGTTATGATAAGTTCCGTGCAGGTAAGATCCTCAATGCATTCAACCCTGAACTTTCAAATGCAGCAATTATGGATATCGGGGTCTATTGTATACACACGTTAGTCAGAATGCTCGGTATGCCGCAGGAAATAAAAGCGTTTTCCACGAAACTTGAAAATGGTTTTGAGGGAAATGGAATCGTAATGATGCAGTATGGGGATGTGACTGCCGAGGCGGTTTACTCAAAAATTACGGAATCTGTCAATCCGAGTATATTCCTCGGAGAAGAGGGAAGTATTCTTATAGGAAAAATTTCACAGCCGGATACGCTGGAAATCGTGTTCCGGGACGGCAGAAGAGAAGCTATCCCTTATACACCCGCAAAGAACAATATGGTTTACGAGGTACAGGAATTTGTCCGGCTTGTGAAGGAAAAATGCATAGAACATCCCTACAAAAAGTATTCTCTGGATACTTTGCGGGTTACAGATGAGGCCAGAAGACAGAACGGGATTGAATTTCAGGCGGATTCAGTGTTATAATAGTGCCAGAGTGTGTTTGGTGATTCACCGCACCCGTCCGGTGTTTTATGAAGGATAAAATATAAAGGGAATAAGGAGTATTTGGTATGGACCTGGTGACAATTCGAGAATTATTTAAAAACAGAGAAGAATATTTGGACAAGAAGGTAACTGTCGGAGGATGGATCCGCAGCATCCGCGACTCTAAGACTTTTGGATTTATTGTTGTAAACGACGGTTCTTATTTTGAACCGCTGCAGATTGTATATCATGATAAAATGGAGAACTTCGATGTGATCTCCAAACAGAATGTAGGGGCAGCGATCGTAGTAACCGGAACACTGGTAGCGACACCACAGGCAAAACAGCCATTTGAGATTCAGGCAGACGAAATTTCCGTCGAAGGCGCCTCTGCACCGGACTATCCGCTGCAGAAGAAACGGCACAGTTTCGAATATCTCAGAACAATTTCACATTTGCGTCCGAGAACAAATACGTTTCAGGCAGTATTCAGAGTGCGCTCTCTGATTGCATATGCGATCCACCAATTTTTTCAGGAGAGAGGTTTCGTATATGTCCACACACCACTGATTACAGGAAGCGACTGTGAGGGTGCGGGCGAGATGTTCAGAGTCACAACTCTGGATATGGAAAATGTACCGAAGAACCCCGACGGCACCGTTGATTACAGTCAGGATTTCTTCGGAAAAGAGACAAGCCTGACTGTGAGTGGACAGCTCAACGGGGAGACATTTGCACAGGCGTTTAGAAGCATCTACACCTTTGGACCAACCTTCCGCGCAGAAAATTCCAACACTACACGCCACGCCGCAGAATTCTGGATGATCGAACCAGAGATAGCATTTGCAGATCTGGATGACAATATGGACCTGGCAGAAGCCATGCTGAAGTATGTAATCTCCTACGTTCTTGAGAACGCACCGGAAGAAATGAACTTCTTCAATTCCTTTGTGGACAAGGGGCTGCTGGGCAGACTCCAGAATGTAGTCAACTCAGACTTTGCAAGAGTTACTTATACAGAAGCAGTCGAACTGCTTGAGAAAAACAATGACAAGTTCGAGTACAAGGTACACTGGGGGACAGACCTTCAGACAGAACACGAGCGCTACCTGACAGAGGAAGTTTATAAACGCCCTGTATTCGTAACAGATTACCCGAAAGAAATCAAAGCATTCTACATGAAGCTGAACGAAGACGGCAAGACAGTGGCAGCAGTCGACTGTCTGGTGCCGGGAATCGGTGAAATCATTGGAGGAAGCCAGAGAGAAGACGATTACGACAAGCTGACAGAACGAATGAAAGAAATGAACCTGAATGAAGAAGACTACAAATTCTATCTCGATCTGAGAAAATATGGTTCAACAAGACATGCAGGATTCGGCCTTGGATTCGAAAGATGCGTCATGTACCTGACAGGAATGTCAAACATCCGCGACGTAGTGCCATTCCCGAGAACTGTGAATAACTGCGAACTATAGAACAATTAATTGGGGACGTAACAAACTTCAAAAAGGTTACGTCCCCAATTGACTTTTGTGGTGTACCAAAATGGAGATTATGGAGGACATGATGAGATTTATCCACATTGCTGATGTGCATCTCGGGGCGCAGCCGGATGCCGGAAGTGCTTATTCTGCGGGGCGTCCGCAGGAGATATGGGAGAGTTTTTCACAGGTTATTGCCCTGTGTGAGGAGGAAAAAACGGATGTTTTGCTTATTGCAGGTGATTTGTTTCACCGGCAGCCTCTTTTGAGGGAGTTAAAGGAAGTGAATTATCTGTTTTCCACATTGTCACATACTCAGGTTGTTTTTATTGTGGGTAACCATGATTATATAAAAAAGGGGTCCTATTACCGTACGTTCCAGTGGAATGAGAATGTCCACCCTTTGCTTGGCAGTGAGCTTGGTTATGTGATGCTGCAGGAATTTAATCTGGCGGTGTACGGATTCAGTTATCATGCGAGGGAGATACGCGAGGAACGCTATAACCTTAAAGCCCCGGGGACGGCGGAATATGAGATTCTTCTGGCGCATGGCGGGGACGAGAAGCATGTGCCTGTCCGAACGGATGCTTTTGAAAATTCGGGGTTTGATTATGTCGCACTGGGGCATATCCACAAACCGCAGGTGTTGGTTAAGAATCTGGCTGTTTACGCAGGGGCGCTGGAGCCTGTGGATAAAAATGATACCGGGCAGCACGGGTTTGTCCGGGGGGAAATTACGGAGAAGGGGACCCATGTTGAGTTTGTTCCTTATGCATCCCGTGAATATATTCATCTTGCGCTGCGGGTAAATGAGTCTATGACGAACGGCAGTGTGAAGGATTACATTAAAGGAACTGTGGAAAAGCGCGGTGTTCAGAATGTGTATAAGTTTATTCTGAGGGGGTACCGGGACGCTGATGTGGAGTTTGATACGGCCCATATGGATGTGTATGGAAATATTCTCGAGATTGAGGATGAGACGAGGCCGGCTTACGACTATCAGAAATTGTATGAAGAAAATCAGGATAACCTGATCGGAAAGTTTATCGGGGAGTTCTCAGGCTGTACAGAAGGAAGTATAGAATACCAGGCATTACAGGAAGGGGTTCAGGCGCTTTTGGAGAACAGTCTGATATAAAGAAAGTGGAAGAGTATGGAGATAAGGGAACTTTATCTAAAGAATTTTGGAAAATTTTCGGACTGCCATTTTTTTATGGAGGATGGGATTCAGATTTTTTATGGTGAAAATGAATATGGAAAATCTACGATTTATGCATTTATAAAAGCGATGCTTTTCGGCCTTGACCGCGGCAGGGGAAGGGCTGCGCAAAACGATGAGTTCAGCCGTTATGAGCCTTGGGAGAATCCCAATTATTACGCGGGGATCATGCGTTTTACAAGCGGCGGGAAACAGTTCCGGCTGGAGCGGAGTTTTGACAGGTATACGAAAAGTGCAAGTCTGGTCTGTGAGGATGACGGGGAGGAACTATCTGTTGAAGACGGTGATCTGGAGATGCTGCTTGGCGGGATGACGAAAGAATCCTTCGATAATACAATTGCGGTCGGGCAGCTTTCAGCGCGGCCGGGGCAGGAACTGGCGGAGGAATTGAAAAATTACGCGGCCAATTATTATGAGACCGGGAGCAGCACGGTGGATTTGTCAGGTGCTCTGGATAAACTGCGGATGCGGAAGAAGTCCGTTGAGCAGGAAATAAAGATACTGTATGAAAAGCAGGAAGAAAAGCGGGAGATAATCCGCCGCGAATGCCAGTACGTCACGAAGGATGCCGAAAAGCTGCAAAGCGAGCTGGAAGATAATCAGGAGAAACTCAAAACTTCCCGGGATTTGCTGCGGGATATGGAACTGCCCGGGGAGATGGATGAACCGGATAAAGACGGGCGGGGCGAAGCATATAACGAAGATGCTGGCCAGAAGAAGCATCCAGATACAGATTCGGGCAAGAGCTACATAACCCTTGGATTACTGGGAATCATCGCGGGCATTGCAGGTAGAATCTGGAGTTTCTTCACAGGATCGCAGTCCATATTTACAGGAGGCGGAGCCATTTCGGCCATGTCATGGATGATTCTTGTGGCAGGCATTCTTCTGGTTTGTTTTGGCGGCATAAAGTCAATACGCCATCGGTTTCATAAAAAATATGGCGGAGAAGAACTTCAGAAGCAAATAGAAAATCAACAGGGTAAGGACAAACAATTTCAAAAGTCTGAAAAAATAGAACAGGAAAAAGAATATCTGCAAAAGCTGAAATGGGAAAACCAGAGGATAAAATCGGAATGGAAGGAAAAGCAGGTGCGTTTCCAGAATCTTCAGGAACAGCTTGCGGAACTGGATATGCCTGAGCCGAAGATTAAAAACCTGCAAATGACAAGCCAGGCGCTGCAGATGGCGGAAGAGAAGCTGCTGTCTGCCTCCCGCCAAATGGTACAGGGGTTCGGGGACATACTGAACCGGAAAGCCTCCGGTATTTTAGGGCAGATAACAGAAGGACGTTATACAAGGCTCCTTGTCGACGAACAGCTGAATATGACATTGCTGGAAGACGGACGGCGGATTCCGGTGGAGAGGGTATCTGCCGGAACGATCGAGCAGGTATATTTTGCACTGAGAATGGCAGCGGCGGAAATCCTTTATGAAGAGCCGCTTCCGGTCATTTTCGATGATGCATTTGCATTTTATGACGAAAAAAGATTAAAATCTACTTTAAAATGGTTGAGCGAACAGCAAAGACAAGTTATAATATTTACTTGTCAAAAACGTGAGCAGGAAATTATAAAACAATTCTGAAAACGGAGCGCAAAAGGGTCTGACCCCTTTGCGGATGTCCCTTTTTTGAAAGGAAGATTTACATGAAGATAGAGTTGCCAAGAAAAGTGATTATGATTATTAATAATCTTCAGCTGCATGGCTATGAGGCTTTTGCGGTGGGAGGCTGTGTGCGGGATTCGATTCTCTGCCGCAGGCCGGAGGACTGGGATATTACGACTTCGGCGAAGCCGGAGGAGATTAAGCGGTTGTTTCGCAGGACGGTGGATACCGGGATTGAGCATGGGACGGTCACGGTCATGATCGGTAAGGACGGGTTTGAGGTAACGACGTACCGGGTTGACGGGCAGTATGAGGACAGCCGTCATCCGAAAGAGGTGACGTTTACAACGAATCTGGAGGAGGATTTAAGGCGCAGGGACTTTACGATCAATGCGATGGCTTATAATGATGAGATCCGCCTTGTGGATGTGTTTGGCGGGATGCAGGACCTGAACCACCACCTGATCCGCTGTGTGGGTGACCCGATGGAGCGGTTTTCCGAGGATGCGCTCAGGATTTTGAGGGCGGTGCGGTTTTCTGCACAGCTTGCTTTTCCGATTGAGAAAAACACGGCCGAGGCGGTCAGGACGCTGGCTCCTACTTTAAAAAATATCAGTGCAGAGCGGATTCAGGTAGAACTTGTGAAGCTGCTGACATCGAACCATCCGGAGCTGATTCAGGATGCGTATGAGCTGGGTATTACGAAGGTGATACTTCCGGAGTGGGATGCGATGGTAGGCGTGGAACAGAATACACGCCATCACAGGTATGATGTGGCGGACCACACGCTCCATGCGCTGAAAAATGTCAAGAAGGACAAGATTCTCCGTCTCACAATGCTTTTCCATGATATGGGAAAGCCGGCGATGAAGACTACGGATGAAAAAGGTGTTGATCATTTTAAAGGCCACGCACTCGTCAGCGAGGAGATTGCGCGGAAAGTCCTCAGGCGCCTGAAGTTTGATAATGAAACGGTTAAGACGGTGACACGCCTTGTCTGCTACCACGATTACCGGATTGAGGCGACTCCACAGAATGTCCGCCGTGCCATGAACCGGATCGGCGTGGAGCTGTTCCCTTATTATCTGGCGGTCCGTATGGCGGATGTCAAGGCGCAGAGTCCATATAAGCGGCGCGCAAAGATTGAAAATATCGTGGCAATGCGTGAGTTGTACCAGGAGGCGCTGATCAATGACCAGTGTGTGACTCTAAGGCAGCTCAAAGTAGGCGGCAGGGATCTGCTGAAGCTTGGCATGAAGCCGGGAAAACAGATGGGAGACATACTCAATGAACTGCTGGAGCTTGTCATTGATGAACCAGAGATGAATGAGAAAGAAAAATTATGTAATTATGTAAAAGAAAAGCTTGGCATTTAGCATACTCAGGCTGTCCCTTTCATAGATTAGAAAGAGTTAAATCGTAGAAACAGGGGGCAGCCATGAGAGATTATGAATTAGAAGTCTTAGAACAATATGATATAGAAGTGAAAGGCACCCGCAAAATAAGGGGTGCGTTTTTTTGCGACACAAAAGAGGGCACGATGCTGTTGAAGGAAGCTGATGTTTCAGACAGGCGTGTCCCTTTATTGTATATTGTCCTTAAGAATCTGGAAGCGGCAGGTTATCCAAATGTTGATACTCCGGTCTATAACAAAGAAGGGGATTTGGTCAGCGTATCGAGAGACGGATCCAGATACATGCTGAAAAAATGGTTTTCTGGCAGAGAATGTGATGTGAAACGGGAATATGAAGTGCTTCAGGCTGCGAGAAATCTGGCACAGCTTCATCAGAAAATGCAGTGGAGCCAGATTGTCGGAGATATGGACCCAATAGATGAGGATGCGGTCATACGTCCGCCTACAGGACGGCATTTGAAGGATGAGTTTCTCAGACATAACCGGGAATTGAAAAAAGTGCGTGCCTTTATTAGAAATAAAGTTTCTAAAGGCGCATTTGAGTTTCTGTTTCTGGAATATTTTGACCAGATGTATTCACTTGCAGAACAGGTGATCAAGAGGCTGGAAAATTCCAGATATGACAGCCTGTATCAGGAAAGCATCGAAGAACTAAGACTGGTGCACGGGGACTACAACTATCACAACGTGCTGTTTACCCCGGGCGGGATTGCGACGACAAATTTCGAACACTTCCGGGTGGACGTTCAGGTCCAGGACCTGTATTATTTTTTGCGGAAAGTGATGGAAAAACACCAGTGGAACGAGAACCTGGGGCAGTCCATGCTTTCGGCCTATCAGGAGATACGTCCGCTGGATACGCGGGAACTGGAGTATATGGCACTGAGCCTTGCCTATCCGGAAAAGTTCTGGAAAACGGCAAATACCTATTACCACTCGAACAAAGCGTGGATCCCCGAGAAAAATGTAGAGAAACTCCAGACAGCAATTACGCAGACGGAAGAAAAACTGCGATTTTTAGAGAATATATTTACTTTTAATTTATAACTGCCTGTTGTATAATAGGAACATACAATTAAGGCAGGAGGTACCAGTATGGATTACAAAGAGAGATACGAGGAATGGTTAGCCAACCCATATTTTGATGAGGACACAAAGGCAGAACTGAGAAGCATTGCAGAGGATGATAACGAGATTAAAGAGCGTTTTTACACAGATCTGGAGTTTGGTACGGCAGGGCTTCGCGGAATTATCGGGGCAGGAACCAACCGTATGAATATTTATACCGTCAGAAAGGCAACACAGGGTCTGGCGAATTATATAATGAAAAGTGGCAATGCGGGAAAAGGCGTTGCAATCGCATACGATTCACGCCGCATGTCACCTGAATTTGCATCCGAAGCGGCATTATGTCTGGCTGCGAACGGGATTAAATCCTATGTATTCGAGTCCCTGCGCCCTACACCGGAGCTGTCCTATGCAGTGAGGAAGTTAGGATGCATCGCAGGAATCAATATCACAGCCAGCCATAACCCGCCGGAATATAACGGATACAAAGTGTATTGGGAAGACGGCGCACAGATCACACCACCTCATGACAAAGGAATCATGGATGAGGTAAAGGCAGTGGAAGACTATACCACGATGAAGACCATGAGCCTGGAGGAAGCAAAGGCTGCCGGACTGTATGAAGTCATTGGTGCAGATGTTGATGATGCCTACATAGCAGAGCTTAAAAAGCAGGTTCTCCATCAGGATGCCATCGACGCTGTGGGCAAGGATCTGAAGATTGTGTACAGCCCGCTGCACGGCACCGGTAATATCCCGGCCCGCCGTATCTTAAAAGAGCTTGGGTTTGAAAATGTTTATGTAGTAAAAGAGCAGGAACTGCCGGATGGAGAGTTCCCGACCGTATCCTATCCGAATCCAGAGGCTGCTGAAGCATTTGAGCTGGGACTGAAGCTGGCAAAAGAAGTAGATGCAGACATCGTGCTGGCTACAGACCCGGATGCTGACAGGCTTGGCGTCCGCGTGAAGGACAAAGATGGCGTTTACCATGATCTGACAGGGAATATGTCAGGATGCCTGCTTGCTGACTATGAGATCGGAGAGAGAAAAGAGCTGAAAGGCCTGCCGGAAGACGGATATCTGATCAAGACAATCGTAACTTCCAATATGGCAGACGCGATCGCAAAGTATTATGATGCAGGACTGATCGAGGTCCTTACCGGATTTAAGTTTATCGGACAGCAGATACTCGGATTTGAGACAAGCGGTAAGGGTGAATATTTATTCGGATTCGAAGAAAGCTATGGCTGCCTGATCGGTACCCATGCAAGGGACAAGGATGCTATCGTTGCTACAATGGCACTCTGTGAGGCGGCAGCTTATTATAAGACACTGGGAATGAACCTGTGGGATGCCATGATTGCACTGTATGACCGTTATGGATATTACAAAGACGATATTCAGGCGATTACGCTGAAGGGTATCGAGGGACTGGCTAAGATTCAGGAGATCCTGGAGACACTGCGCAAGAATCCACCGATGGAGATTGCGGGATATAAAGTATTAAAGGCAAGAGATTACAAGGCTGACACAATCAAAGATATGGAGACAGGTGAAGTAACCGGAACCGGACTTCCGAATTCCAATGTTCTTTATTACGATTTGACAGACGATGCATGGTTATGCGTAAGACCATCCGGAACAGAACCGAAAGTGAAGTTCTATTATGGCGTAAAAGGCACGTCTCTGGAAGATGCAGATGCCAAATCAGAACAGATGGGCAAAGAAGTTCTTGCCATGATCGATAAGATGATGTAACATATCGTGTCAGGAATAATTTTCCAGCCGGAGCACCCTGGCTGGAAAATCTTAAAAAACCCTAAAAAAGTGCCTAAAAGCGCGCAAATACGGGAAAAATCCTTGACAAAAATATGTGAAACAGTTATAACAGTACATAAGGGCAAAACATGTGAACGCCAGTACATGAAAGCCTTTGCTAAACTGTAGAATATTATATTCTAGTACAATAAAGAGGAGGAATTTATCCATGAACAAAACAGAATTAGTAGCAGCTATTGCAGAAAGTGCAGAAATTTCTAAGAAAGACTCTGAAAAAGCATTAAAGGCTTTTATCGACGTGGTATCCGAGCAGTTAAAAAAAGGCGATAAAGTACAGTTAGTAGGATTTGGTACATTCGAAGTAAGCGAAAGAGCAGCAAGAGAAGGAAGAAATCCTCAGACAGGCAAGACAATGAAGATTGATGCATGCAAGGCACCGAAATTCAAAGCTGGAAAAGCTTTAAAAGACGCTGTTAACGCTTAATTGCTATTGAATCAATAAGATAAAACACATGAAAAAGCACTTGTAATGTATGCATTATAAGTGCTTTATTAATGGAAGGATAAAGTATGAGGTTAGATAAGTTTTTAAAAGTTTCACGGCTTATCAAGAGACGCAGTGTTGCGAATGAAGCGTGTGATGCAGGGAGAGTGCTTGTCAACGGAACCGTGGCAAAGGCGTCCGTGAAAGTGAAGCCGGGGGATATTATTGAAATCCAGTTTGGAACAAAGACTGTTAAGGCAGAGGTGCTGGATATTCAGGACACAACGAAAAAAGAAGAGGCGAAAGAACTCTTCAGATATTTATAAAACTTTATGTATACGAATATTTCTATGAACGTAAGCATATTCAGATAACCTGACCGCAGGTTTTTGAATATGCTTATTTTTTATTATCCGTTTACTCCCGTGAGGTATTTGACTCCTTACAAGTTACGATCTGTATCTGGTGTTCCTGACAAAAATCTGTATACTCATTTCCCGGTGTCTGGTCCGTGATAATATAATCAATATCCTCCAGATGTGCATAGGTCATCAGGGAGAAGTGCCCGAATTTTGTGTGGTCCGCCAGAAGGTATGACTCGCCCGTGTTTTCCATGACAGCTTTCTTTACGATGTATTCTTCTGTCGTGGCATTTGTAAGGCCGTTTTCTATGGTGGCCCCGGAGCATGCCATGAAGGCTTTTCCTATATTATATGTCTTAAGGTAATCTACGATTTCGCTTCCTACATAGGACAGGGTTTCTCGCTTTAATTTCCCGGGGAGGGAGATGATGTTCAGGTTCGGATAGGGCACGGCCTTCAGACATACCTGCAGGCTGTTGGTCAGGATGGTACACTGCCTGTCTGAAATATGGTCGACCATATTGAGGCACGTCGTGCCGGTGTCTATGTAGATGATATCCCCGTCTTTCACATATTGTGAAGCCAGCCTGCATATTTTATCTTTTTCTTCAGGGAGTGTGAAGTGGCGGGTCTCATAGGGGATCAGTTTGGGAGAAAGCCCGGATGCGGATACGGCTGTAACTCCGCCGTATACTTTCCGGATTACGCCCTTTTCTGCCAGCGAGTCAATGTCTCTGCGGATGGTATTCTTGGAAACCTTGAATTCCTCGCAGAGGACATCGAGGGTGACAGACTTCTCCCGCATAATATATTTTTCTATCAAATCAATTCTTTGTGTTCTCATAACAAGCTCCTTTTGAATGAAATTGATTCTTACAAAACACCAGTCTGTATTTTTCTAAATGCCAATGTTCCTACGATTCCGCATAAACCGAAAAGCATCAATAGCGTCCACATACTGATCTTGTTTTCATCTCCTGTTCCAATGTCCTTCTTTGCTGCTGTACCAGAATGTGTCCCTGCCCCCGGCACTGCCGCCGCTTTACCCTTCACTGTTACCTCTACTTTCGCCAGTTCTTCTCCAGCCCTTACAGTAATAGCAGCTTTTCCGCCAGAGGCGGCAGTAACCAGACCATTTTTATCCACATAAGCAATTTCCGGGTGACTGCTTTCATATAATACTGTCTGATCATAAGCATCGGCAGGAGTGATTTCAGAAGTAATCTGTCCTGTCTCACCGATATTTAATGTCATGTTATCTGGTGTAACTTTTAAAGTTTCAACGCCTTTTGCAGTAATGATTACCCGGCAGTTTGCGGTAACGGTCATATCTGCATCACTTTCTGCCGTAACGGTTACAATCCCCGGCTTTACAGCCTTAAGTACGAAAGCCTCTTCACCGCTTAAGCTGGTGCTCTGGTTCATTTGTACACTGTCTGCGTCACCGCTTATTTTCCAGTTAATCCTCGTGGAGGCGGGGTTCTGGCCGCCTCCAAGCACTGCTTTCAGATAAATTGGCTGCTCTGGCTGTTCTGCACCGAGCGATACATTTATTTCACTCTTATCAAGACTTAAGCTTGACGGGTAATCCACCGCATCTCCTCCAGTTCTTGCAAGATTATTTTCCACACAGGCAATCGCCGCAAACGTCCAGCAGGATCCAATCTGTCCCTGATTGCGCACCGGAGTCATGGTGCCTGTCTCCCGCAGGTCAAATCTTGACGGCAGATTTGTTACGGGCGCCGGGGCGCTGCTGTTATTTCCCATGTTTACCTTACGTGCACCGTATACGGATGGTGTCTCATCTTCTTCCATTAATGGAACTACTGATTCCACCAGTTTCATTACCTTGGGAGAGAGTTCTTCCGGCTGCACAGGAGATTCCTGTCCACCCTGCAGGGATGTTTCCCGATAGTTCGGTGTCGTAACATCATAAGTATAGGCACGGATACAAGGATAATATCCCAGTATTCCTATATCCAGCCCTTCTTTGAAATCTTCATAGCCGTATGCCTTTCCTGCAATCCGTTCAACCTGCTGTCCTTCCGCTGCCCCGGTATCAGAACTGACGCAAATGGAAACGCTATTCTCCAAAAGTCCCTGAAACCGGATGATCACTTCAAAAGAGGTTCCAGACTCAATCAGTATCGGTGTCTCCAGGCGTTCCGTATAAAACCCTGCATATTTCTTTGTTCCTTCCGCCACCTTCTTCAGAGGCTCTTGTCCGGTTTCTCTTCCTGTTCTTACAAAGATCTCATAATGGCAGTTCGTCTGGCCGGTCTGGAAAGAAACAGCCCTTAAAAGTTCAGGTTTATCCCCGCATTCGAATACTTCGCTGACTGCAAGAGGGGAATTGCCTTGAAGGCTGGCTACAAAGCCTTTTGTATCGTTTTTATATTGATGGTTATAAGCATCCGGCAGTTCATCTGCCATAAATACAGCCGCGAGATTACTCATCATATAGGCATCCTCATAGGAAAGATAAAAGTAACCGTCTTCCCCTGTTCTAGCACCCGTTCCCCAGGAATTTTTACAGATAAAGGCGCCGTTATTCTCCGGCTTTGGAGGTGCCGCTCCGGTACATTCTGCTATCTTTTTGCTGCCTGTGAAATGATCCCGGCTGTAATTATCATCCCAGCCGGTGACGGTAATAATATGGCCACCTCCTTCTGCTTCATATTCTGAACTCATTTTTTCCACATACAGGTTCTTATTATCATCAGTTGCATGTCTGTAAGACCATAGAACGTAGATGTCTGCAGCGCCGTAGCTGTACAGGGCATTCTTTATATTTGCTATAAAATTCTCGCGGGTATCATTTGGCAGATACAATGCATTTTGCACATGGTACTGTGCTTTTTCGGCAGTACTTTGATATAGAGTCTCCTGAAACTCTTTCTCCAGATCAGCTCCATCAACTCCTTGGGACGGATATGGGTCATCCTCTTCTAACAGCGGCCCTTCCCAGCTGGAAAAGTAAGCCATAGACATTTGAAAATGTCCTCCTCCGTTTGCTCCCAGGTTCCAGGCGGTCTCGCTGCCCTTTTGGTTGAGTGCCCGGAGCATACTCATTTCGGATAAATCCAGGTTTTTGATATTCTCTGCTTTCATTTCCCGTTTTAGAGTCAGCTCATAGCTTTCCAGATCTGAACTGCTGTCGTCCAGACTCTTTACTTTTACATAATACTTTCCTGAGTTGGCGTTTGTGACACGAATGTTCTGGCTGTTTCCTTTTAACTCGGAGCTGCCTATCTCTTTTCTGTCCTTGTCAAAAAGTGTCAGGCCATAATTCCCCGATGCCGGCGGGGTAAGAGTAAGACTAAGATTCTCGGTGTTTTCAAGGGTAAATGTATACATATCCACATCTTCTGCCGTATGAAGAGTTCCCTTTAATACCGATGGAAAACTAAAGGACGCTGCCTGTTCAAAGTCATTATTCGGTTCATACCGGTCTCCGTCTTTTGTCTCTGTGCGGTATCGGAAAATACAGGGCAATCCGCTTTCAACTTCTGCATCTCCCTCCATCCTGCTTACTGCCTGGATGACGGTATCTCCGTTAATCGGAATGGGTGCTGTGTAAAGGGTCATATCTTCCAGGGCTGCAACTCCTTCTTCTGTACTATAATAAATCCTGGCCCCCTCGGTTTCACAGGAAAGGGTTACAAAGGTTCCCTCCTGTACAAGCAGCGGCTGCATCTTATCTGTTATTTCCGGGGAGGCGGTAACCTTTGCCGGTCTTACATGGTACTCCCATGTATAAGCAGGAGAATATTTATCGTACATGGAATAATACGCACAGGCTTTCAGAACCATATTAGACCTAGCAGGAATTGGAGCTTCATACAGATTCCTTGATGAATCACTGTCTGCCGGGTCTGCCCCGTCTGTTGTATAATAGATTACCGTATCCCTGCCGCGGGCACTTAAGGTAATCTTCTCTCCCGGCAGCAGATATTCTGGTTCTTTATCAGAGATAACTTCTTCCAGATCTGCCGCTGCATATTGAATATGTGTTCCATACCCTGCCGGTTCTATTTGTCCCGGACTGCTTACATAACAGGCTGAGCCGCCTCCCGGAATCTTATCCAGCCTTTCATTATTCCGGAGGGGGATGATGGGGTCTAATTCAATCTCATCAATAAGAGATGGATTCTCCTCATTTTTGGCGATACTGTACAGACCTTCTGACTGCCGGAGGAGAAGCGCCATATGATAATTCAAAAGCAGATTTTCAAATTCATCCGGTCCCTCATAGCCGATCAATGTGAGTGCTTTCATAAGAGAATCTGTATTACAGATTCCGTGATCGCTGCCTTCCTCGCTGGCAGCCTTAAAAATCGTCTTATATATATTATTGCCTCCACCGTCAAGGCCTTCTGTCTGGGCGGCAAGATAACGGCCAAACAGATACCATTGTCCGTATGTGTCTGCCACTGGCGGTACATAGGATCCGGTAAACACGAAGGGATAGGCATACCCGCTTGCATTGATGGAATGGATTGCCTGATTTGCCTCAGGGGAGGCCTCATCATTGCCATAACCTGCCAGAGCCTGGGCATTTTCAGAAAATACCTCATTCAGCCATGTGTCCGAATATCCCAGGGTCTGGGCGTAATTAATCAAATGCTGGTTTTCATGTGCAATGGTGGGATACAGAATATCTGTTCCAAGAAATGTCTGATTAATGTGCAGTATATCCATCTGGCATCCGGAATCTCTATACTCTTCATACTCCCCGCCCAGACCAGATAAGACATCCATCGGGTCGAAAAAGCCACATAGATCATCTTCTTTAAAAGGGTAGATGACAAAGGCGGTCTTCCTGTCATGATCTACATCGAACCCAAGCGAATCCCCAAAATTCTCAAGAAGCACAGGTGCTATACGGTCATCGATCTCCTGTACAAGCGCCTGGATCTTATCACCTTCTTCAGATACCAACTGCTCCGCATAATTCTTATCGGCCCAGATGGTACAGGTGTTCCCTGTGGCAATGACTGCAGCGGTGAATTTGTTATCTGTCAGTGTATCTCTATGGTATGCTGTTAGTATCTCCTTTTCGTCGCCTTCCTTGTAAGAAGAATCACTGAATACGGAAGGTATTTGGGGTAATTCTTCCAGTATTGGCATGTCCATTCTGTTTTCTTCCAGAATGGCCTGCATACCACACCGGGTTCCTTTTGATTCCTCCAACTGGTCTGGTGAGCGGCTCATTGTTCCTGCTGAATCCCATATGCTTTCAAGTCCTGTGGATTCCAGCGAATCATAAAATTTATTATCATCGTCAATCTCTGCATTTACATTGACAGCAACAATAACATCTCCTGTATAGGGAGATTCCCTGTCTACTTCAGAACTGGATGCAGATACCGGAATAACAGCAAGCAGACAGCTCATTAATAAAGCTGCAATCCGAACACCCCTTTTACAAACATCTTTTTCCATACTTTCTCCTTTGTTTATCCGTCTGGTGAATGTTAACCGGCCGGCTTATGATTCTGGGAGCCGGTTTAGTTAGATAATCTGAATACATTATAGTACATTCTGGTTAAATTGTGAATAAATAACTAAAATATACCCAAAAGGGCATCCCGTAACTCAAGCAATCAGATAGTTTACAGCAGAGATATAATTAAGATGTAATAAAGAGTTGACAAAAATACCACAATATGATAAAAATAACATAAAGATATTACCAAAATATACTCAGAAAATGAAAAGCTAAGGAAAAAATCGGGAGGAGAAATGGGATGGCGTTAGAAAAAACTCAGACAAGGAAAAGGAACCTTATGATGGTCTTTGGTGCGTTTGCCATATTTTTTACAGGGTATCCGCACGTGTGGTCACTTTACCAGCCTTATGTGATGGAACAGGCGGGGTGGACGCAGGGGCAGGCGTCGATGTGTTTTTATCTGGCGCTTGTCACATTTGTTTTCGGAAATATTGTAGGCGGCCGGATTCAGGACAGATATAATCCAAAGATAGCGATTCTGATCGGGGGAGGGATCTTTTCCGCGGGAATTCTGTTGTCTGCATTTCTGATCGTGCCTTCACCGGTACCGATTTATATAACTTATGGATTTATGCAGGGATTCGGACAGGGAATGATCTATACTACGATTCTTTCTATTGCGCAGAAATGGTTTCCCCATAAGATCGGGTTTGCCTCAGGGATTATCGTGACAGCCAATGGTCTGTGCGGATTTTTTCTGGCGCCTTTGAGCAGGACGCTTCTGGCGGCGGGAGGGCCGAAATTCACATTTCTTGTGATCGGTTCCGCCATCGCGGCTTCCTGGATATTCGGAGTCATTTTTATTAAAAACCCGGATAAAGAACTGGGTGATAAACTGATGCTCTCTGCATCGCAGGCCCAGATACAGAGCTCCGGCAAGGAGCAGCACCAGTATACCGCGGGTGAAATGATCCGTACGAAGAAGTTTTATTTTCTGGTAGCTACCATGCTCTGCGGGCTGATGTCATACTTTATGGTTTCTCCGGTTTCACAGATCATTCAGTCTGAGCGGGGAATCAGCGCGGCAGTTGCGGCCAGTGCAGTCATGTTCGGGTCTGTAGTAAATGCGGCAGTCAGGCTCCTGCTTCCTACGATCTCTGATAAAACGGGCCGTACGAAGTGTGTGATGGGTGTTACGGTAGTTACGATGATTGCCATGATAACACTTGTTGTGTCAAGGTCCTATGTGACCACCATCGCGATTATCCTGATGTATGGATGCTACGGCGGAATTATGGGAAGTTTCCCGTCACTGACAAGTTCGATATTCGGACTGAAGTATTCAGGAGAAAATTATGGGATCGTCATGTCGGGAATCGTAGCGGCAAGCCTTGGTGCCCCGGCAATTTCGGGGGCTGTGACGAATGCAGGATATGATATGAACCTGGTCTTTAAGATCGGTGTGGCATTCGCAGCGGCAGCATTTATATTTATTATTTTACTGGAAAGAGAATTAAAAAAAGATTCTAAAGATGCAGTAGTCAAACAGGAAGAGATTCAGGTAGAAAAGGAGGAGACGATATGTCAATTGTAAAAATGAAGGATCTGCTTATTCAGGCGGCAAAGGAAAACAGAGGGTGCGGCGCGTTCAGTGTAGGTAATATGGAAATGGTTAAAGGCGCAATACAGGCAGCAGAGGAGCTGGATACCCCGATCATACTGCAGATTGCGGAAGTCAGGCTGAAACATTCACCACTGGCAATGATGGGGCCTATGATGGTGCAGGCGGCAAGAGAAGCAAAGGTGGATGTGGCAGTGCATCTGGACCACGGGCAGACATTGGAAACTTTAAAGAAGGCTCTTGAGCTTGGTTTTACTTCTGTAATGTTTGACGGTTCAACACTCCCGTTTGAAGAAAATATTTCAAGGACGATAGCTGCAAAACGTCTGGCAGACGAGTATGGTGCGACAGTGGAAGCTGAGCTGGGACTGGTTGGCGGAAGTGAGGACGGTTCGGAAAATCATGGAATCCGCTGTACGAACCCGCAGGATGCGAAAGTTTTCTGCGAAAGAAGCGGTGTGGATGCACTGGCTGTTGCAATCGGAAATGCACACGGAAATTATCCGGTGGCTCCAAAGCTTGCATTCGATGTTCTGGAGGAGATTCATCAAACAGTGGATGTCCCGCTTGTACTCCACGGAGGCAGCGGCATCACGGACGAAGACTTCAGGAAGGCGATATCACTTGGAATCCGCAAGGTAAATATTGCAACCGCAAGTTTCAACTCTCTGGTGAAAAAAGCAGAGGAATACATAGGAGGGGCAGGTGTACATAACTACTTCTCTCTGAATGAGGCGATGGTAGAGGGCGTTTACCAGAATGTAAAGCACCATATTGATGTCTTTAATTGTAAAAAGCCCCTGGTATAGAAAATGTCTGCTTTACGGCGGAAAAAAGTTTCTGTATAATATCAGGTATAGCAGCAGCCGGGAAGAACCGGCTGCTTTAGTAACCATGAAGTTTGGTACATAGGAGGCGCTTTAGATGTATAGGACGGTCATAGTAGATGATGATTTTCTGGTCAGGAGCTATCTGAAGCAGTTGGATTCCTGGCAGCGGTCCGGATATGAGATTATTGCAGATCTGCGTGACGGGGAAGAAGCTTTGGAAGTGATTGAGAAGGAGCACCCCGACCTCGTAGTGACGGATATATCTATGCCCCTCATGGACGGGATAGAGCTGATCCGGCGTGTACGGCTGGATAATCCGGGAATCTATATTATCGTACTGAGCTGTCATGATGATTTTGAGTATGTGAAAGAGGCAATGAAGCTTGGTGCGAATGAGTATGTCCTGAAAAACTCATTGAATGAAGACAGCCTCTATGAGATGCTGGAGAAGACGAAGCCCCAGCTTGCGGGCATCCAGTCCCGGCAGAAAGAGGTTGACGAGACGAAGAAGCTTGCACAGATGGGGCGGCACTCCCTTAAGTATCATTATTTTAACGGGCTTCTGTCTGGTTCTTTATCCCCAAAGGAGCGGGAAAATAGAAGAATCGAGGCCGGTGTATCCGGGAAATTTACGAACAGTGCAGTGGTGAGTCTTTTTATGCCCGGGTTTGGCGGAATCAAGGCCAACTGCCCGCCGCTTGAATTGGAGCAGTACAGCCAGCATCTTCTCCAGAAGCTGTTTGGCTGTTTATCTGAACTGCTGGGCGGGGAAAAGGAATTTGTGGAAGAAGTGTATTTGGGCGAGGGCGTCTTCTGCTGTTTTCTCGACCTGTCACAAATGCGCAGGGACAGCCTGATGAGGCAGCGCCTGACCAGTGTGGCAACGGCATGCTGCCGGTGCAGTAAAGAGGAACCATATACATTTGCCGTGGGTGTGAGTGGAATCTGTTTCGGCGAAGAGGGCATCCGGCAGGCGTACCAGCAGGTGAGAGAGATTACAAAGCTGTATTTTTATGAGAACAGCAACATTCTGTATTATGACGGTGCCCCCCTGATTGGCCGCGAACTCCCGCAAGAAGCTCTGGAACTTTCAAGGGAGATGACTTCCTATATAGATACACACAGGGCGGATGATATGGAGAAGGCATTTAAGAAGGCGGCAGAGGCGTTTGAGAGGTGCCATACAGAGAGCAGGCTTGTCATTCACTGGCTGAAAGAACTGGATCAGAAAGTCTCCATAGAACGTGCTCCAGAGGCATATGGAAACATTATTAAGATCGGGCAGCTTACAGAATACTGTGAGGAGTACCGCAAGAAGCTGTTAAGCTCCAGAAAAAAGGAAATTCCGGAAACTGCGGGGCCTGTAATCCGCAAAGTGGTCGATTTTCTGCATGAACACTACCGCGGACAGATCGGGCTGACAGATGCGGCTGAGGCAGCAAATGTAAACCCGGCTTATCTGAGTTATCTGTTCAAACAGGAAATGGGGATCGGTTTCTCCAATTACCTGATGGACCTGCGCATGGAGTGCGCGAAGGACCTGCTTTGCAATACGAATGAAAAGATTAAAGATGTGGCTGTATTATCGGGGATGAATGATTATCATTACTTCTCAAAAGCATTTAAAAAACAGACGGGGATGAGCCCGGCGGACTACCGGAAGCAAGCTGGCTAATTTCTGATTTTACTTGTCAAATGCCGTCCAATATATTATAATGAACGAAAGATGCGTGCGTATTGCGTGGATAGCGTGAAAAAGCGCGTGCATGACGGGCGGAAGGAATGGTGAGCGTATTATGGCAGTGACGATACAGGATATAGCGGAGGCTGCAGGAGTGTCCAGGGGGACGGTCGACCGGGCTTTGAATAACCGGGGGCGGATTAATCCGGAGGTGGCGAGGCATATTCAGGATATTGCAAAGGAACTTGGCTATATACCGAAGCGTAAAAGGAATGAGAAAGATAAACAGCATATTAAGATCGGGGTTGTGACCCAGCTGTCGAAGGCTTCTTTTATGATTCAGGTGAAGAAGGGCATCGAGGATGCACGCAGGGAACTGGCTGACAGGGATGTGGAACTGATTCTGGAGGAATGCATGACAGTGGACGAGAATGAGCAGCTGAAGGCGATGGAAAAGCTGGCTGCCCAGGGCGTTTCGGGAATTGCAGTCATGCCGGTGGAATGTAATGCGGTCAGGGAGCGGATCAACCATCTGGTGGAAGACCTGAACATTCCTGTCGTTACATTCAATTCAGATATTGTGGGTACAAAGAGGAGCTGTTTTGTCGGGCTGGACAACAAAAAGAGCGGGCGTACGGCAGCAGGGCTCATGGGGGTCATGACTGGCGGAAAAGGCAAGGTACTTGTAATTACCGGATACTTTGGGAACAGTGTCAACAGTATGCGTGTGGATGGATTTGTAGAAGAGATAAAGACCTCTTTTCCGGAGATGGAGCTTGTCGGGGTCCAGAGCAGTTTTGACGAGACGGCGGAAGTGGAAAGGATTATTACGAACACGCTGGAAGTGTTTCCGGATTTGTCAGGCATCGTTGTTGTATCAGGCGGGCAGGCTGGAATACGCAATGCTTTTGAAAAGCTTCCGGAAAGGAAACGGCCGTTTGTAATCATATATGACCTGACACCGAAGAATGTAAAGGCGCTTCATGATAATGTGGCGGATTTTCTGATTGACCAGAATGGGTATACACAAGGGTACCGTTCCCTGTTTGTACTGGCGGATATACTGCAGAAGGGGCAGGAGCCGGCGGAAGAATTTCTTTATACGGATATTATTATAAAGACGAAATATAACGTTTCATAGATGAAAAAGGCATCGGCGCTTTGGCCGGTGCCTTTTTTGTCCGGGCAGCATATTAACCGTTACTGTTTACCATATATGCATTTTGTCCATATTTTCTCTTCTTTTTTCCCATTCTTATTCATTGCTTCATCAGATATAATGAGGACATAAACGAAAGGAGGAGAAAGTTTTATGAAAAAGAGAGGAAAAAAGATTGCGGCGCTGCTGATTTCAACGGCCCTGGCAGCAGGGATGCTTTCCGCGTGTTCAGGCGGATCGGGAGATGCGAAAAAGGAGAGCAAGAAAACAGATGGTAAATCAGACGGGGGAGTGACTCTTACATTATATGGGAATGCAGATGATGCTGCGAAACCATATATGAAGAAAATCTTCCAGCTTTATGAAGAGAAGACCGGAAATAAGATTGACGTTCAGGGTCTGGATGCAAGTAATTTCGAGAGTGTCTGCCTGACAAAATTCCAGACCGGAGATATCCCGGATATCCTGATGCATTTCGGCGGCTACAGTCTGGATGCCTACAATCCGGCAGAGAATTTTGTGGATTTTACGGATGCCAAATGGGTGGATGATATTGCAGACACTTCAAAGGCACAGACGATGAGGGATGGTGTAGTGTACGGACTTCCATTCTGGGAGTCATCTGTATCAGGATGCTTTTATAACAAGAAGATTTTTGAGGAACAGGGCTTAAAGGTGCCGACGACACAGGCCGAATTCGACGAGGTATGCCAGAAGCTTCTGGATGCCGGAATCCAGCCGATTTACATGGCAGCAGCAGATTCATGGCCGCTTTTGTACCAGTTTGGAATGGACCCCATCTTTAAGGATGGAGATCTTCTGGAGAAGATCAACAGCAATCAGACAACGTATTCTGATATTCCGGAAATGACAAGTCTTCTTGAGTGGTACAAGACAAGTGCTGAAAAAGGATATTTTGGGAAGGATTATTCTACAGATACATGGGATTACAGCAGTGAAGTGCTCGGAACAGGCGAAGCAGCAATGATTTTCTGCTGGGATACATGGTTTGATACAGATTATGACAGCGAATCCTATGACTATACAAGTGATGACTTCGGTCTGATGCCGATTTTCATGGGAACGGCAGAGGAAGGAACCTATGAAGGCGGAAATAACTCACTTTTACTCGTTAATAAGAATGGGGATAAGGTAGATACGGCAACAGAATTTGTGAACTTCTGTGCAGACCCGGAAAATTATAATGAGGCGTTTGACGGCATTGCAACGACACCGACGTTCAAAGGAATGACAACGAATAAGCTTTCTTCCCAGTATCAGGGAGCAGAAGAGAGTATTGCAAAAGTAGGTAATCCGTCTATTGCAAATCCTGAGATTATCGGATTCTCACAAAACGACGGCGGAAAATGTATTCAGGAGCTTCTGGTTGGAAATATAGACGTGAAAGAGTGCCTGAAACTGATGGATGATGAGAGAATAAAAGTAGCAACATCACAGAACGTAGAAGGATTCAAGTAGGAAGGAAAAAGTGCCTGCCTGTCAGCCAGAAACAGGCAGGCTCTTTTTGTCCCCGGACGGCAGGTGTTCGCGTTTTTTTGAATCACTGCTTCTGATGAAAGGAAGGGAGAGTCTATGGATACAAAAAAAATATATCCGCGCTATATGATGATCATTCCGGTGATAGTATTTGTTATTTTCTTTGTGCTTCCGTCTACAATCGGATATGCATATGCATTTACAGACTGGAATTCATATGTGCATGATGTGAGTTTCGTGGGATTGAAAAATATCATTGAGGTTTTCAGCGACAGGACGGTGCCGGTTGCACTGGTAAATACGCTGATTTTTGCAGGCGCCAAAACAATCATTGTTACAGTACTTGGATTTGTTTTCGCCCTGATATTGAACAGGCAGTTGAAAACGAGAAATGCAATCAGAACTGTATATTTTATTCCTGCCATTTTTTCCGCACTTGTTGTAGGCTTGATTTTTAGCGCGCTTTTTCAGACAAGGAACGGTACGATTAATCTGCTGGTACAGATGTTCGGGGCAGGCAAGATCCAGTGGCTGGGCAGCAGGTGGACGGCTGTATTCGCGATTTCTATTGCAGAGATATGGAGAAATCTTGGGTACGCAATTGTAATCACACTGGCAGGTCTGCAGTCTGTTTCACCGGAGTATATTGAGGCGGCAAAGATTGACGGGGCCTCCGGGTGGGCCCTGTTTAAGAATATTACGCTTCCCCTGATTATGCCGACCGTAAATGTAAACATTTTATTTAGTTTGATTTATGGACTGAAGATGTTCGACCTTGTATATGTTATGACAGGCGGCGGCCCGGGGCATGATACGGAGACATTTGGAACGCTGATGATGAACGAGATGGCAACGGGGCGGTACGCACAGTCTGTTGCAATCAACCTTGTGTTTACGGTGATCCTTGTAATTGTAGCAGTTGCTTATCAGAAATTCAGTGAAAGGTGGGAGAATGCAGAATGAGTAAAAAGACAAAGACGACAAATGTCATTCTGGAAGTTGTGCTTTGGGTTCTGAGTATACTGATTATCTACCCCATCCTTATGGTTGTTTTCACATCATTTAAAACAAAAGGTGAGGCGAGTTATCTGAACATATCTCTGCCGAAGGTATGGATGTTTGAAAACTATAAAACTGTCTGGGAACAGGGGAGTGTACTCCGGTCCCTTGTAAACAGTTGTGTAATCACGATATCAGCGGTTTTAATCGTAATTCTGCTGACCTCGATGCTTAGCTATGTTGTTGTAAGAAGAAATACGAAGCCATGCCGGTTCATCTACCGTTTTATGACATTTGGAATTATAGCGCCGTTTGCGGCCCTCCCGACGATTGAGCTCCTGAAACGGCTGGGACTGTACGGAGGAAGACTGGGACTGATCTGTGTTTACAGTGCATTATATATTCCGTTTTCCACCATGCTTTTCACAAGTTTTATCAAAGGCATTCCAAGGGAACTGGATGAAGCGGCCGTCATGGACGGGGCAAAAGGTGGGAAACTGTTCGCACTTGTAATCTTTCCTCTTTTGAAGCCGGTGCTGGCTACCACGTCGGTGCTGAACTTTATGTGGATCTGGAATGAACTGCAGATACCAATGTATCTGTTAAATTCATCCGATAAATGGACACTGCCTCTGTCTGTCTACAATTTTTACGGACAGTACAGCAGAAGCTGGAATCTGGTGTGTGCAGATATGGTACTGATATCCATACCGGTTATATTGGTTTACATTTTTGCACAAAAATATATTATTGCAGGAATGACTGCGGGAGCCGTGAAAGGTTAGGAGGAGACGATGAAAAAACATTATTCTGGAACATGGGATTCTGTACGCACCCATGAGGTGCCGGACTGGTATGATGACTG
Source organism: Faecalicatena orotica (assembly GCF_905197545.1). Classification (NCBI taxonomy): domain Bacteria; kingdom Bacillati; phylum Bacillota; class Clostridia; order Lachnospirales; family Lachnospiraceae; genus Faecalicatena; species Faecalicatena orotica. Next base: position 71,574 of record NZ_CAJJZH010000008.1, on the reverse strand, counting down.
CAAATTTGGAATATTTATTCACTGGGGACTGTATTCCGTCCCGGCATATGCACCCAGAACATGGGAACTAGGCGAGGTGCCGGGGGATGAAACATGGTTCTGTAACAACCCTTATGCAGAGTGGTATTATAATTCCGTAAATGTGGGGCAGGGACCGAGTTATGAACACCATAAAAAAGTATATGGGGAAGATTTTGCCTATGAAAACTTTGCAGACATGTGGAAAGCCGAGAAATGGAATCCCGATGAATGGGCGGAGCTTTTTAAAGAGGCCGGGGCGGGCTATGTTGTTCTGGTCACAAAACACCATGACGGATTCTGCCTTTTCCCGAGTGAGTATACAGACTACAATTCCATGAAAAGAGGACCCAAACGGGATATTACCGGAGAACTGACCAGGGCGGTCAGAAATCAGGGGATGAGGATGGGAACCTATTATTCCGGAATCATCGACTGGCGTTTTGCCAACGATCCCATTTACCGGGAAGAAGACAATTTTGACAATGCCTGCCCGACCGCGGCATATGCAGATTATGCCTACATGCAGAGTAAGGAACTCATAGACCGGTACGAACCGTCAGTATTCTGGAATGATATCGGCTGGCCGCGGCAGGGCGTGAATGCGCTTCCCGGGCTGCTTTCCCATTATTACAATACTGTGGAGGAGGGAGTGGTCAATGACCGGTTCAATGGATTATACCACGACTATACGACAAAAGAATATAAATACGGAGAATCCACGCGGGATGAAAAATGGGAGATGTGCAGGGGTATGGGACTATCCTTTGGATATAATGCAGAGGAAGGCGATGACAAGATCATTTCTGTTCCGGATTTTATCAGGCTCCTTGTAGAAACTGTTTCCAACAACGGGAACCTGCTGATTAATATCGGACCGAAAGCGGACGGGACAATCCCTCAGGAGCAGGTAAAACGTCTGAAACAAATCGGAAAATGGCTCAAAGTAAACGGTAAAGGAATTTATGGAACGAGATGCAGCAAACGGGAGAACGAGCTGCACGAAGATGTGGACCTCTTCTACACAAGAAAAGAGGATGACCTTTTTGTATTCGCGGATGTGAAGGAAAAGCTGCCGCAGGAAATCTTTATCAAGGGTGCAAAAGCGCCGGAGGGTGTCATATCTCTTGATGCAAACGTAGAGCTTACATACAGGACGGAGCAGGAAGGCGTATACCTGAACATATTGAAAAATGAGTCAGGATTCAGGATGGCCGGGGTTCGGATTCCGGGAGGGGAGTAAAAATTGGCTCTTTAAAAAATTTATCATAAAGCCCGCTGGTTATGGCGGGCTTTACAGGTTAGAACAGTTCTATTTTCGCAAACAAACGTCTATTTTTTCTCTCCCTCCAGTTTCTGATAAGCTTTCGGCGACATTCCCTCACTATTTTTAAACACCCTGCTGAAATACAGCTGGTCATCGTATCCAACCGCTTCCGCCACATCTTTAAGGAGCATATCAGGATGCTGACGCATCAGGTTTTTGGCAGCAGTCATTCTTAGTTTCAGGATGTATTTGCTCGGGGAAATAGAAAATTCCTCTTTGAAGATATAACTGATATATTTCTCGTTGTATCCGAATATTTCTGTAAAATTTTTATATGTGACTGTACAGGTATAATTCTGATCCAGATAATCGCGGACCTTCCATGCAAGGGCCTGCGTGTGTGGCACCTTATCTGCTGCCTTGCTGTGTCCTGTACAGAGCTTGGTGAACTCCAGTTTGAGGTTCTGGCAGAGTTCTTCGTAGGAGGATGAGGACGCGAGCAGTTCGGCCGGGTCCGTGCTTATTTCATGTCCGGAATCAGATTTTCTTGCGGCTGTATTGAGTGCATACCGCAGGTCAGTCTGGATCTGAAGCTGGGTGGCATCCTTTTCTGACCAGATGCCGGTGAGCCCCTGGCAGAGCGTTTCAATGTCAGCCGGCGTCATGGCAGGTTTCAGCATTTTGAGAAGTTCCTTTGTTTCCTCCGTAACCGTCATATTTTCTATATATCCGGATTCAACCGGTGCCTTTTCATTTTGGCAGAAGAAACGGCTCTGGCCAAATATAATATGCGATGCAGCGCAGAGGTAACAGCTGCGCACATGGGATGGGATATCCAGTCCTTCATATATGGGATTTGAGAGAATACAGCTGACGAATACCTCTTCCGAAAAAAGCTGTTTATGTATTCTGCGTGCAGCTTCCTCTACTTCTTTTGCTGATACCGGGGAATCGGAGTCTGTCAGTATGGCAAAAACAGTTTCGTTCAGATAGTTTCCCCTAAGAGCCATGATGCGCATCCTGCAGGATTCGGATATGCCATCCAGAAAGCTGTAGTCACTGTCCCGCGCAATCAGGCTTCCGGTTGCAAGCTCGATATACATGCCGCTGGCAACGGTGCCGTAAAATGCAAAGAGAAAGTAAAGGGTACTGCCTTCCAGAGGGTTATAGTCAACTGTATGTTCCGAGTCGCGGGAAAGATTCTGTGTAAGGTAATTGCGGATATCCTTTTCTGAATTTTGCAGGAGCTTCTCTTCGAGCCTGCCGAGCAGTTCTTCCAGAGCATCCGGATCTACGGGCTTCAGCAGATAGTCGACGACCTGGAGTTTCATGGCGCGTTTGGCATATTCGAATTCTGCATAACCGGTCAGAATGACAAAATAAGTGTCCGGGCAGAATTCCCGGGCGGCTTCGATCAGGTCAAGGCCGTCCATCATAGGCATGCGGATATCCGTAATTACGATATCCGGTTTTTGCGTGCGGATTGCCTCGAGGGCGTCGATTCCGTTGTAAGCGGTTCCGATAATTTCATAATCTTTCGAGCACTGCGTAATATTGGCGGACAGGCCTCTCAAAATAGCAGGCTCGTCTTCTACAAGCATGATCTGGATCTTGTGACTCATTTTAATGGACCTCCAATTTCAACTGTCGTTTCTTTTCCTTCTGTTTCATAAATCTGGAATGTTTCTCTGCCCTGATAGTAAATATACAGGCGGAGCACTGTATTCTCGAGGCCGAATCCCATCTTTTCTTTGCTGAACTCGGTGTCGGAGGATTCTTCTACATGTTCTTTAAAGTACTGCAGACGTTCCTTTAACTGCTTTATTTTTGTTTCTGCAAACGGTGTCCCGTTGTTGGTAACCGCGGCATACCAGTTTCCGTCCTTCTGCCCGAGTCTGATATGGATACGCCATACCGGAGGGATGTCAGCGAATCCATGCTGGAAGCAGTTCTCGATAATAGGCTGCAGGATCAGCTTGGGTACCTGGATATCCAGGACTGACTCATCAATATCCCAGGAGTAATCCAGCATGTGTTCGTATCGGATTTTCATAATAAACAGATAACTTTTGACGTTTTCGAGTTCATTTTTCAGGAAAACATTTTTGTGTGTATAACTGATGGAATAGCGCAGTAAATTAGAAAGTTCGGTGCACATTTTAGGTACGGTGCGGCTGCCGGTCTCCATGCCGAAGGCTCCGATTACGGACAGGGTATTGTAAAGGAAATGGGGATTGAGCTGGGCTTCCATCGCCTCAAAATGTGCCTGCAGCGCCCGCTTCCGCGTGTTGATCAACTGGCTGTTCTGTAGTCTGAGTTTATTTAGTGTTTCTTCAATGGCCACGGTAAGGATTGTCACTTCGTCATTTCCGGATGACTTGGGAAGCTGAATATCCTGATCCATTTCCAGTACAGAAAGATCGTCTTTCAGTGCACGCAGCGGCCGTGTCAGGTTGCGTGTCATGATATATAAAAACAAAAGGAGCAGGCAAAGGGCCATAAAATATGAGATAAATATGATGAATGCAAACTGTCTGATATTAGATAAAAGGGGGTCAATGTCACGCTCAATAGCGAGTATCCAGCCTGTCAGCGGGGAGCGGACGAAACACAGCAGGGTGGTGTCATCCAGGTAATACATTCCCTTATCGCTGGAAGTGATTTTCTGCATCAGGCCCGGTACGGAGGTGTAATAATCCGAGGAGGAATCATACTGGTAATAGGTATAAGTATTTTCACCGATAATAGAAAATTGGCGGATATCCGTAATTGCGGCATTTTCCACCAGCTTATCTAAGTCGGAAACACTTTTCTGATACTCCAGAATCCCATATGTATGGAAGGTATCCCGGATTGGACGGACTACGGAATACACATAATCCTGTGTAGACCAGGCATCTATGTGGGGCGGGTAATACAGCTGGTATTGAGAAGTGGTAAGACCCTCTTTTACCTGGGGGAGCGCAGAAATACTTTCCTTTGACAGAATGTTTGTCCGGTAGCTGGAATTACTGATGCGTAAGGCGTCATAATACTGGCTTACATATACGAAAGTTGAATACTTGTCCCGGGTTGTCAGGTAAGAGACGAGGATGGAGTGTGCCGTATCGGTCTCAAAGGCATGCTGGGAAAAATAATTTAGCGGGGATTCCGGTATGGAGAATGCAAGGTCCTTAAAATCAGAGGAAGCATGAGTAGCTTTGAGCATCTGGTCCATTCCCATGAGGTCGTCATCCAGTTGGTTCTGTATGGAAATCAGGGAATCCATGCTGGAAGTCTCCACATTTTCTTTGAGCAGGGATGTATTGTAGTTCACAAAAATATATGCGCTGGAGAACAGTATAAGCAAAATGATGAGTGAAAAGCTGATAAATATTTTTTTCTGAAAATCTAATTTTTTAAACATATTCTGAAAACTCCTGTCCGGGAAATTCAAAAGGTTTCCTGCTCCTTGATGCCTATGGAATTCGCCGCATTTCGTGCTCCCGAAATCCTGACATCTTTTAATTATATTATAGTACATTTTGCGTACAAAGTGTGCAGAAAAGAATAATGCACTCATAAAATGTGCATGATATTACAAAGAAAAATAAAGCACACAAAAGCACACACCTAATATGTGTGTTGAAAGAATAGTGAAATTGCTAAAAATACGACGGTGAATTTTGGTAAATATGTAGAAAAGCAGGAAAAACAACAAAAGTGCTTGCACGCATAGTGCGTGCGTGATATTATAAAAGCACAAAGAAAAGAAAATAAAGCACGCATTGAGACGGAGCATATGCATTACAGACACACGGCAAGCTGCACGGAAACATTTAGCAAAGAGGACAACGAATATCCGCTTTGACGATTCAAGAAAATTATGATGAGGTGAAAGTTATGAAGTATGTAACATTTGATGAAACAAGACCGTTAGACCTGATTCTTCTGGGAAGAGTTGCAATTGATTTTAACCCTGCATATAACGAACAGGTGAAAGAAGAATTCAAACCGCTGAAGGATGTACATATGTTTGAAAAGTACGTGGGCGGTTCTCCTGCGAATATTGCTGTGGGTGTTACAAGACACGGTATGAAAGCCGGATTTATCGGAAAAGTTTCTGACGACCAGTTCGGCGATTTTGTTACAGAGTATTTTGACAAAGCGGGGATCGATACCTCACATATTACAAGATGTGTAAACGGCGAAAAGCTTGGGCTTACATTTACCGAAATGCTTTCACCAAAGGAAAGCAGCATCCTGATGTACCGCAACTGCATAGCAGACCTTCAGCTTTCTGTAGATGATATCGACGAAGATTACATAAAGAGTGCAAAGGCCATCCTGATCTCAGGAACGGCACTGGCAGAAAGCCCGTCCAGAGAAGCAGCGATTAAAGCGGTAATGCTGGCTAAGAAAAATGATACAAAGATTATCTTTGATATTGATTACAGGGAATATAACTGGAAAAATGCTGACGAGATTTCAATCTACTATTCCATCGTAGCAAAAGAGTCTGACATCATCATGGGATCAAGAGAAGAATTCGACCTGACAGAAGCACTGATCCAGCCGGGACGCAGTGACGAGGAATCCGCTGCAGCATGGCAGTCATACAATGCAAAGATCGTAGTAATCAAGCATGGAATGAAGGGCTCCACCGCATATACCTGTGACGGAGAAAAGTACAGCATCAAGCCATTCCCTGTAGAAGCAAGGAAAGGTTTTGGCGGCGGCGACGGATACGGCTCAGGCTTCTTATATGGATTGTACCAGGGCTGGGAAGTCATCGACTGTCTGGAATTCGGATCAGCAGAAGCATCCATGATGGTACGCAGTAACAACTGTTCCGATTCCCTTCCGGGACCGGATGCAGTACACGCATTCATCAAAGAAGAAAAAGAAAAATTCGGCGAAATGATCGCACGTGTGTAGATAGAATTTTGAGAATATTCAGAAAACGGAGCGCAAAAGGGTCTGACCCCTTTGAATATGAAAGGAGATTAGGATAATGGCAAGTACAACAAGAATGACAGTTGCACAGGCACTGGTGAAGTTTTTAGATAATCAGTATGTAGAGTTTGACGGAGTGGAGACGAAGTTTGTAGAGGGATTCTTTACGATATTCGGACATGGTATTGCGGTAGGTCTTGGGGAGGCGCTGGATACGAATCCGGGACAGCTGAATGTATACCAGGGGAGAAATGAGCAGGGGATGTGCCATGTGGCTACAGCATTTGCGAAGCAGAATAACAGGAGAAGAATTATTCCCTGTGCTTCGTCTGTAGGACCTGGAGCTGCAAATATGGTAACGGCCTGTGCTACGGCGACAGTAAATAATATCCCGCTGCTTGTGTTCCCGGCGGATACGTTTGCATCACGCCAGCCGGACCCTGTGCTTCAGCAGTTAGAGCAGAGTTCAAGCCTTGCAGTTACAACGAATGATGCATTTAAGCCGGTCTGCAAGTACTGGGACAGAATTGTTCGTCCGGAACAGCTCATGTCAGCAATGATTAATGCAATGCGTGTCCTGACGGACCCGGCAGAGACAGGGGCAGTGTGCATTGGGCTTTGCCAGGATGTTGAGGGTGAGTCTTACGATTACCCGGATTATTTCTTTAAAAAGAGGGTGCACAGAATTACAAGACAGGCAGCGGCTGAGGAAGAGATTAATGATATCGCCGAGATTATCGCAGAAGCGAAGAAGCCTTTGATCGTTGTAGGCGGCGGTGTGAAATACTCAGAGGCAGGCGAGACGGTTGAGAAATTCTGTGAAGAATTTAAGATTCCGTTTGGCGAGAGCCAGGCCGGAAAGAGTGCCTGCAGGTCAAGCCACCCATACTGCCTTGGCGGTATCGGGGTGACAGGGACTCTGGCGGCAAATGATATTGCAGAGGAAGCAGATGTTGTCATTGCAATCGGAAGCAGGATGTCTGACTTTACGACAGGCTCAAAGAGACAGTATAAGAATGAAGATGTCAAATTTGTTACGATTAATAATTCCAGATTCCATGCATATAAGATGGATGCCGTAAAAGCAGTAGGCGATGCAAAAGCAACTGTAGAAGCGCTTGCAGAAAAGCTGCGTGCAAAAGGCTACCAGTCATCTTATAACGGAGAAATCGAAGCAGAAAAAGCAAAATGGGATGCGGAGATGGAACGTCTTGCAAATTACAGATATCAGGAAGAAAATTTCGAACCAATGATTCAGGCAAGAGACCCACGTACAATTCCTGAATTTGTAAAACTGACAGACGGACGCATCACACAGACAGCGGCATTGTGTGCGATCCGCAGAGTAATTGATGAGGATGCGACGATCATCACAGCAGGCGGAAGTCTCCCTAGCTGTATGCAGAGAATCTGGACCACTGACAAGAGAGGCGGATATCATGCAGAGTACGGATATTCCTGCATGGGTTATGAAGTGGCGGCAGCGCTCGGTGTAAAAATCGCTGAGCCTGATAATGAAGTATATACGGTAGTAGGAGATTCTTCTTTCCAGATGCTGCACAGTGAGATTATGACAGCAATGCAGCAGAGAAAGAAAATTAATATTCTTGTATTTGACAACTGTGGATTCGGCTGTATTAATAATCTGGAAATGAACCACGGTATCGGAAGTATTGCAACAGAGTTCCGCTATCAGGAAGGCAATAAGCCAACCGGTGACCTGATTCCTGTAGACTACGCTAAGATTGCAGAAGGATATGGACTGAAATCTTATACGGTCAGAACCATCGAAGAGCTGGAAGCAGCTCTGAGAGATGCGAAGAACCAGGATAATGCAGTGCTGATCGACCTGAAGGTAATTCCGAAGACGATGACAGACGGATACAATTCATGGTGGAATGTAGGAATTGCTACTACATCTGAAAAGGAAAGTGTCAGAGAAGCATGCGAGGGTGTAATGGAAGGCAGACGAGAAGCAAGAGCGTATTAGAATATATTGCAATGCTAAAAGGAGGCAGTATTGTCATGGAAGAAAAAGTATTTGGTTATCCGGAATATAATGAGTCCGGTGAAAAGATTTTAACAACCTATGAAAATGAATACAGGGCAATGTTGATGGATATCCGTGTATATCGTATGAAAGCAGGAGAAACACGCAGTTTTGTGAAGGCGGCAGAAGAGATGGCCGTGCTTCTTCTAAAGGGGTCTTTGGTATACCGCTGGGAAGGACACGAAGCGCGTGCAGGGAGAAAAAATGTCTTTACAGAAGGCCCCTGGTGCCTGCATGTAAGCAGGGGGACAGAAGTCAGTGTACAGTCTGATATGGATGATACAGAAATTCTTGTACAGTGTACAAAGAATGAAAATACATTTGCGGCAAAATTATATGAGCCAAAGGATGCACCGTGGGCATATGCAGGATCAAGCAAGGGAAAATTCGGCAACGTGGCAAACAGACGTGTCAATACGATTTTTGACCATGATATCCAGCCTGCATCCAACATGGTGCTCGGCGAAGTGCTCAATGATGTCGGAAACTGGTCGGGCTACCTGCCCCACAGACATCCTCAGCCGGAGACCTATTACTTCCTGTTCGACAGACCGGAAGGTTTCGGGGCAAGCTTCGTAGGAGACAGGGTGTTTAAGAGCACAGACGGAAGCTTTTCCGCAATCCCGGGAGGAGAACTGCATCCGCAGGCAGTCGCACCGGGATATCAGATGTACACATGCTGGATGATTCGTCACCTCGAAGGCAATCCGTGGCTGCAGACGGACAGATGTGAAGATGAAAGATATACATGGCTGCATGATGCAGAATTTTAGATAACTGTTCGGAATACTGATTTGAACAGATATCATTAAAAAATAATTCGTACAGGAGGATATAAAAGATGGCAAGAGAATTTATCGTTCCCGGACAGATCGTTACGGGAGAAGGCGCATTAACGCTGGCAGAAAGCCAGTTAAAAGGATTAGGAACAAAAGCTCTGCTTGTAACAGACCAGGTTATGATCCAGCTCGGCAATGCGGCAAAAGTAGAAGAAGCCCTGAAGAATCAGGGGATTGATTATGCAATTTACGCTGATATTGCAGGAGAGCCTACAGACACAATGATCGAAAATGGTTTGAAAGTATATCAGGAAGAAGGCTGTGATTTCCTTGTAGCGTTAGGCGGGGGAAGCCCGATTGACTCCATGAAGGCGATTGCTGCACTTGCCGCAAACGGCGGAAATATTTCTGATTACATGGGAAAAGTTATCGACGGAAATATCCCCGGCATGGCAGCGATCCCGACAACGGCGGGAACCGGCTCAGAGGCAACACAGTTTACGATCATCACAGATACAAAAAATGATATCAAAATGCTGCTCAAGGGAAAAGTGCTGATGCCTGCATTGGCGATTATCGACCCGCAGTTTACAATGACAGCACCGCCCAAAATTACGGCTGCTACAGGTCTGGATGCACTGACACACGCGATTGAAGCATATACTTCAAGAAAAGCACAGTCTTTGTCAGACAGTTTTGCGTTATCAGCAGTAAAGAAGATTTTCAAATTCCTTCCAATCGCATTCAGCGAAGGAAGCAACGTGGAAGCAAGAGAGCAGATGGCTGTTGCAGCTTTAGAAGCAGGAATCGCATTTAACAACGCATCTGTAACTGTCGTTCATGGCATGAGCCGCCCGATCGGTGCGCTGTTCCATGTACCTCACGGCATCTCTAATGCAATGCTTTTGAAGGAATGCCTGACATTCGCACTGGACGGGGCAGAGGCTAAGTTTGCTGACCTTGGCAGGGCAATCAACGTTGCAGGTGAGACCTGTTCAGATACACTGGCAAGTCAGAAATTCTTAAGCGCTGTAGAAAATATCTGCAGAGAACTGGAGATCCCTTCATTAGAGGGTTACGGAATTGAAAAAGAAAAGTTCTTCAACGTAATCAATAAAATGGCGAAAGATGCTATGGACAGCGGAAGTCCGCAGAACACACAGAAAGACATTACCGAGGAAGACGTAAAACAGATTTACAGAAACCTCTGGGACTAAGACAAACTTTAGATACAACATTTTCTTCATAAACTTCTCAAAAAGGAAAAGGCTGGTGGACACTTGACATGTGATATGCTCAATGTGTCCGTCGGCCTTTTTTGTTATCTTTTTCTGGAAAAGTATGGAATTAAAGCAGGAAATCACTGCATTCACGCAACATATATTGTATTACCTGAAAGTGGGGGGTACTATACAATTAACTGGAGCTCCGTTTCGAAACAACTTGTTTGTATTTTCAAAAGAGTTCAGAGAAACTGAAATGGGAAAGTGAGGGAGAACTATGGAGACGCAGAGGAAACGAGATACAAGGGAGCTGATGATTTATGTTTTTATCACGTATGGTCTTACATATCTGGTTGGTTTTATATTCCTTTTTGATAGAGCGAAGGACACAAACATGCAGATTTACCTGTCAACGATGTTCCCTGCGATGGGGGCGGCTATAGCTATGCATGACAGGGGCGGGAATAAGAAGAATACAAGATATTTGAATGATATTATATTCGTATATTTTGGTATAAACGTACTCGTGTTTATCTTGATGATGGCAGGCTTCTTTAAAAATGTGGGGGCAGATAATATCATGCTTGTGCCGACAATACTTGCCAGTATGGGTGTCTTTTTCTATACATGGATATCATGCCCCAGATTGAGCCCGTCCCGGAATTTTAAAATGGCATCGCTGCCTATCGCTCTGGCGCTGCTGTTGGAGCTGGTTAAAAATATCGCAGTATCCTGGGAAAATTTTAGTTTTATAGCAACATTTTTTGCAATAGTATCGATATTTCCGGCCATCTTTTTGAGCAGTATCGCTTACCTCGGAGAAGAGTACGGATGGCGGGGGTTTTTGCAGGAAAAGCTCCAGACAAAATTTGGACTTTGCAAAGGTGTGATCATTCTGGGTGTCCTGTGGGAATTGTGGCATATCCCATTTTATCCCGGATGGTTTGGATCTTATACACCATCACAGCTTGCTGCCGTTGTCCTTGTTCGAATAACTTCAGTAGTGAGTATGGCAATTTTCATTGGCTGGGCTTACTTGAGGACGAATAATATATGGGTATGCATTATTATCCATATGATTCACAACAGTATGGCCGGAGTTTCCAGAGGGGAAATGAACCCGCGTACGGTGATCCTGATGGTTCTGTTTGGCCTTCTGCCTGCACTGGCGATTTTTACAAAAGAATTCAAAAAGAAACCTGAACTCCCCGGTGGTTATAAAAACACGGCCTGCGGCGAATAGGCGTTTCCGGCCGAATTGCTTTTACTGTCCAGATTCCGTACATATTTTGAAACAACCTCTCATATATATAGAAAAGCACAGTTGAAGGGGGAAAGTGTATGGAAGAACGACAAATGCCCAAAGCGCATAAACTGGTTGTGAATAATAGAAAGACAAGTATGGTCACCGGAGTCCTGGATGTTCTTTCTTTCGATTTAAATGAGATCCTGTTGGAAACGGAGCAGGGAATGCTGATGGTGAAAGGGACGGATCTGCATGTAAACCGGCTCAGTGTGGAAAAGGGTGAGGTGGACTTGTCGGGAAATATAGACAGTATTGCCTATTCCAATGTCAACCAGGCGGCGAGGTCGAATGAAAACTTCTTTGCAAAATTATTTAAGTAGGCACGCCTATGATGCTGGGAATCGGAAAAGAGGCAATTATTTTTCTTTATGCCGGACTGTCCGGGATTGTGGTGTTATTCAGCTATCAGATACTCCGGCTCTTCAGAAGACTGATCAGACACCATATTGTTGTGGTCAATTTGGAAGATCTCATCTATTGGCTGGGGGTAAGTGTATATCTGTTCCGGCAGATGTATATGACGACATATGGTAGTATACGATGGTTCTTTGTACTAGGTGTAGTGTGCGGGATAATTGCTGCGAATTTTGTCATTTCTTTGGCGAAAAAAATGTATGAAAAAATGAAGAAAAGCCTTGAAAGAAAAGGTAAAAACCGATAGAATAAATTCATATAGCAGAAAGGGGACCTGCTGTATCATTCCGGAACGATAACGGGACTGGAATGTGGATTGCAATGATGATGAATTGGGTGAGTATGAATGACGAATAGGAAAAGAACGGCGGCAGGCCGGCGCAGAAGCCGGAGACGTAGTTCTGCTTTTGGCTACCATCGCAGGAGCGTTGCAGTGATTACTTTTGTGTTAGTCCTGCTGATATGTGTGCTGACGGTGAATGCAGTGACACTGCAGGCGAAGAACAAGGACTACAAGCAGCAGGAGGCGGAACTGAAGGCTCAGATCAGCGAGCAGAAGGAGCGCGCAAAGGAAGTAAAAGAATACGAAGAATATGTCAAGACTGACGAATACATAAAAGAAGTTGCCGAGGAGAAGCTGGGACTTGTAGACCCTGACGAGATCATTTTTAAGGCGGCAAAATAGAGAATATTACGAAAGATAAGCTCCGGGAGAAATTCCCGGAGCTTTTGTTGTTCTATAGAAAGTTCTTTTTTATATCATTCGCCAGGAAATGACAGGTATTGCACGCTGAATGCTGTATGGTTGCTATAAAGGAATATACAAAGAATAGGAGGGGTAAACATGGACGATGGACAAGTTCTGCACGCCAGTCCTTATGTGGCCCAGATTGAGAAGTTTGCTGACTCGTTAAAGCAGTTATCACATACATTTTTAGCACTCGAAGAAAAGAAGAAATCCTTCAGCAATGAAGAGATCGAGGAAATGTTTGAAAGGGTAAAAGGCAAGGTATGCACAAATTGTGAGAAATGCCCGTGGTGCTGGGGGGAGAATTTTGTACATACATATCAGATGGGGTACGAGATTTTGTCCGCGGTGGATAACTATGGAAATGAGCTCAATACGGAGACGAAGAGGAAGCTGCAGCAGCGGTGTATCATGGCACCGAGGTTTTTGCGTGAGATGCTGGAGGCGTTTCATGATGCGAGGCAGAATATGATGTGGATCAACAGGATTGCACAGAGCCGGGAAGGGTGCGCCGTGCAGATGGATACATTTGCCGATATGATCCGCAGCACCGCCAAGGAACTGGAAGACAGTATGTTTACGGATGAGCGGCTGGAAAAAAAGATCAGCGCTCACTTGAAGCGAAGAGGAATCCGGATTCTGTATACGAATTTTTTTATGAACAGGGAAGGAAAATATGAAGTCCACATTACAGCAAGGGCGATGCAGAATGAGTGCGTGACAACAAAAGAACTGGTGCGCGGTGTTTCGGAAATCATGGGGCGCAGATTTGTACTGGACGGGGCGCACTGCCAGATGCTTGGGAAAGAGTATACGACGGTAGTGTGCATGGAAGGTCCTTCATATTATACGCTGCAGGGGGTTGCCAGAATCGGGAAGGGATGCAGCCAGATATCCGGGGATAACTTCATGATGCTGGAACTTCCGGGCGGCAGGCAGGGCGTTGCACTGTCCGACGGGATGGGGTCGGGCGAGAAGGCATGCAAAGAGAGCACGCTTGTTATAGAATTGCTGGAAGAACTGCTGGAGGCCGGATTCCCGGAGAAGACTGCGATTCAGATGATTAATACGACACTTGTCATGGGGAGGGAAGAGATACATTTCTCCACCATTGACATGAGCGTATTCGACCTGTACTCAGGAATATGCGAGATCATCAAGGCAGGAGCCTCCTCTACATTTATAAAAAAGAAGGACAAGGTAGAACACTTAAGTTCAACAAGTCTTCCGATCGGGGTCCTGCACACGATAGAAATAGACTCCGTAAAACGCCAGCTTGAGGACGGGGACTTTGTAATCATGGTAACCGACGGCATCATGGATGCACTTCCGGTAGGGGAACAGGATATCGTCCTTGAGACAATAATACAGGGGACGGTAATGAATAATCCGAAAGAAATGGCGCATCACATCCTCGAACAGGTACTGAACTGGAACGATACACCACCATTAGATGATATGACCGTGCTGGTAGTCGGGATCTGGGAATGTTGAATTTTAAGAATATTCTGAAAATGGACCGCAAAGGGGTCAGACCCCTTTACGGCTTTTGTTGCATTAAAAATTTTGTATAAACTGGTTGATATAGTGAATGGCTGCCCCGACGGCGGATGCTTCGGTGCGGTAATGGCAGACCCGGATGAAGGAGCCGTCCTGTTCAAACGGGTTGAGGTCCACGGCCTTTTTCCTGAAGGTGTCGATATATTCGGCCATGTAGGCCCCTACGTAACCGCCAAGGACGATGTTACAGTCGTAGCACATTCTGAGGTTATTGACGGCGATGGCGAGATGGTCCATGTACTGATTGAATACGTTCTGCAGTCCTTTGTTCGTTTCCAGTTCTGTAAAGAATCTTTTTAAGTCCCCACCCGTGAAATCGGACAGTACGTTGGAAGAACAGTATGCGTCGAGGCATCCGTATCTTCCACAGTAACAGCGCTTTCCGTGGGGGACGATTGTCATGTGCCCGAATTCGCATCCGCGCCAGTTGTCTCCAGTGTAGATATTCTGGTTGTTCATGTTGGCGCCGCCTACACTGCTGCTCAGTGAAAGGTAGACCATCGGCTGTGTGTAGTGGGCACGCCAGCTTTCGGCAAGACCGGCGGAGTTGGAATCGTTGAACATCAGGATCGGGACATCAATATAGGATGCGAGTTTTTCGTAAATGTTGGGCGATGCATTGATCACGGTGGCGTAAGTGACAGATTTCTGGTCAGAGCCAATGATAACGGGCATGGAAAGTCCGGCTCCGAGCAGTCTGGAGCGGTCAGGTACGTTATTTCGTATCATTTCCTCTGTCTCCCGGCTGATTGTGTTGAAATATTCGGTTGTTTCCTCGTAAGGCACCCGGATTCTTTTGCCTGCAATAATATTCAAATCTAAATCAATTAATACAATAGAAAGATGGTTTCTTGTAATATCGATTCCCATTGCACATCTTGCATCAGGAACACAGCGCAGGATCGTAGGTTTGCGTCCGCCTGTAGATTGAAAATTCCCTGCATTATATATATAGCCCAGACTGCGCAGTTTGTTCAGGTTCTGCGTAACAGTCGGAAGGCTGATTCCCAGCTGGTTCGCTATCTCTTGTCTGGAACATTCTTTATACTGGTAGATCATCCGGTAAATATCACCTAAACTTCTGGAATTCACATTGTTTTCATCCATAATATGCCCCCTTGCGTAGATAAATTGGAGTGACTGAGTCTGTACTTATGATAACCTATTTTTAAAAGTTGGTCAAGAAATTAACGAGATAAAGAAAGAAGTTTACTTTAGATATTGTGAAATAATTATCTAAACACAATATAAAACGCCTATTTTAGTGTAATATGCACAAAATAAGCTAATTAAATTAATACAATAATTACAAACTTAAGAAAAAAGATTGACAAAAGTAAAGCGCGGGATTATACTTTAGAAAACAAAGGAAAGAAGTTTTATGAAAGTGGGTGAAGTGATGGACGAAATCAAGATGCGCGTCAGCGGAGTTGAAAAATCATTCCCTGGAGTAAAGGCGCTGAGCGGGATTGATTTTGCGGTGCGCAAGGGAACTGTGCATGCACTCTGTGGGGAAAACGGAGCAGGTAAGTCAACGCTGATGAAGATTATTATGGGCCTTTATCAGGCCGATAAAGGTCAGATATTTCTGGATGAAAAGCCTGTGGAAGTGAAGAACCCAATACAGGCAAGAGAGCTGGGGATTTCCATGATTGCACAGGAACTGAATTATGTCCCAGAGCTGTCCGTAGAAGAGAATCTCTTTTTAGGACGTCTTCCCATCAGCAGGTTTGGGAAGGTTGACTGGAAAAAGGTGAGGAGCGACGCAAAGAAGTTTCTGGAAGAGGAACATCTTCCGTATTCTCCGGAACAGAAGTTAAAGACACTGACCGTTTCAGATATACAGATGCTGGAGATCATAAAGGCAATTACGAATAATGCACAGGTAATTATCATGGACGAACCCACTTCATCTATCACACAGAAAGAAGTAGAACAGCTGTTTGAAAAGATTGGGCAGCTGAAAGCGCAGGGCGTTTCTATTATATATATATCACATAAGATGGAAGAAGTATTCCGGATTGCGGATGACATCACGGTCCTCAGGGATGGGGCGGTCGTATCGACAGACCGGGCAGAGGATCTGGATCTGGATACCGTGATTGCACGCATGGTCGGACGTAAGCTGGATAATGTATATCCGAAGGAAGAAGTGTCAATCGGTGAAAAAGCGCTGGAAGTCGAACACTTTACACAGAAAGACATTTTTGAAGATATCAGTTTTTATGTAAGAAAGGGCGAGATCGTAGGGTTTGCAGGGCTTGTCGGAGCCGGGAGGACAGAGACCATGAGGTCCGTGTTCGGGCTGGACCCGCATGATTCCGGTAACGTCAGGATTGATGGAAAAGAAGTGAAGATCAAAAGTCCCAGCGACAGCATTTCCCATAAGCTCGTCATGCTTTCCGAAAGCAGGCGTGACGACGGAATCGTTCCGGTCAGGAGCGTAGCCGAAAATGCCAGTCTGGCCAGCCTGAAAAAATTTATTTACAGCGGCTATACGCACAGGTCGAAAGAACGTGATGAGGTGAAAAAGAGTTTTGCAAAGATGAATGTAAAAACTCCTTCTCTGGACACGGCTATCTCTGCCCTGTCGGGCGGAAACCAGCAGAAGGTCCTCTTATCAAGATGGATGCTCTGCGACCCTGATGTCATGATACTCGATGAGCCAACCCGCGGAATAGACGTCGGAGCCAAGTTTGAGATCTATAAACTGATCACAGACATTGTAAAGGATAACAGGGCAGTTGTCATGGTTTCCTCAGAACTGCCGGAGCTGATCGGCATGTGTGACAGGATCTATATCATGTGCCAGGGAAGAATCAGCGGCTGTATATCAAGGGATGCGTTTACGCAGGAGACCATTATGAAACATGCGGCTGGGTTAGTGAATGAGGAATCGCAGGGAGGAGCTAAAAATGAAGTCTAAAACATCGCACTATATGCAAAAGTTAAGTATTTTTATTGTACTGATCGTGTTATTTATTATCTGTAGTATTATCAGTCCTTATTTTCTTCAGTACAGCAACCTGATCAATGTAACAAGACAGCTTTGTGTCGGCATTCTGATTGCCTATGGTGAAATGCTGCTGATTATCAGTGGTTTTCTGGATCTGTCAGTTGGTTCGGTACTGGCGCTGGCAGGCGTTTTCTCAGTTTCCGTATATAAATCAACCGGGTCTATGGCGATGGCACTGATTGCGGCACTTGTGACAGGCATTGTCTGTAACCTGATCAATGCCGTGTTTGTCGGACATTTTAATGTCCCTGCTTTTATCGCAACACTCGGAATGCAGCAGGCAGCCAGAGGTCTTGCTCTTTATTTTACAGGCGGCCAGAACATACTGCAGCTTGGTAAATTCGTGAAGATCGGTCAGGGAATGGTTGGACCGGTCCCGGTTCCCGTCATTATTATTATCGGTGTCACCGTTGTCGTGTGGTATCTGGTCAATAACACGAGGTACGGACGAAGCCTGTATGCGATCGGTGGAAGCAGGCCGGCGGCAGAGGCAAGCGGAATCAATGCAAAGAAGAGTATCTACATATCTTATATTTTAAATGGAATTATGGTCGGTCTCGCAGGAATGATCTTCATGGCACGTAACAACGCCGGTCTTCCGAATGGTGCAGTCGGATACGAGATGACTGGGCTTACGGCGGCTATCGTTGGCGGAACATCCTTTACAGGCGGTATCGGTACAGTAAGCGGCACTATTGCCGGTGCGTTTATCATCGGGTTCCTTGAAAATGTTATGAACCTGCTCGGAGTCAACTCTTATATCCAGCAGATCATAGAAGGAGCAATCATTGTTCTTGCAGTTGCATTTGATGTTGTAAGCAAATCAAAAAAATCACGCAAAGTGATTATAGTGAAGGAAACCGCAGAAAGTAAGAAATAATGCAGTTATTCAAACGGATTGTAACTGTTCAAGGAGTGAACAGACACAATAAATTCATATTTCAAGGAGGAAATATATTATGAAAGCAAAGAAAATCGGAGCATTGTTGTTGGCAGCAGTTATGACATTCTCACTTGCGGCATGCGGGGGCGGCGGAAAAGATGATTCAAAGGGAGATTCATCCTCAGCAGGATCTTCCTCAGACAAGAAACGCGTATGTTTTGTGGCGCGTGCCAGCGCAGATACATTTGCGGCATGGCTGACAACGGAAATGAAAAAAGAAGCGAAAAACTACGATAATATTGAACTCACCTGTGTCAGCGGTGAAGGCGATGATAATAAGGAAAATGGCCTGTTAGAGGACTGTGTGACAAAGGCTTACGATCTTGTTATCATTCAGTCCAATAATAACGGAGCACAGGCACCTTATGTACAGCAGCTGGTCGATGCAGGCATTCCGGTTATCACGACAAACCCGACGACCCACCAGAGTGATCTGGACGGCAGCGATGACGATTCTGTTATGGAAGGAACAGGAACCGTGGATGCAGACCCGGTTGCACAGGCAAAAGTGAGTGCAGACAGGGCGGTAGAGGAAGTTCCGAAAGATGCAAATGTCGTTGTTTTAAACGGACCTTCAGGAAACTTCCACGCAGATAAGAGAAGAGAAGCCTGGACAGAGTATTTCTTCGACAAACGCCCTGACGTTAAGATTCTCTATGAAGATTATGCAAACTGGAACAGTGACGAGGCTCTGACACTAATGGAGTCCTGGGTACAGTCAGGTACACACATCGACGCGATCATCTCCATGAACGATAACATGGCAGCAGGCGCGATCGAGGCAATCAGGGATGACAAAGAATATGTCGGCGCAGACGGAACACCGAGCTTCCTTGCATACGGCGTTGACGGTACTGCACAGGGATGTCTGCTCATCAAAGAAGGAATGCTTACATCTACAGCACTGCAGTCAGCAGCGGATCTTGCAAAGAAAAACATGGAATATGCCGACAAAGTGGTAAATGGAGAAATGAAGGTTACAGAGGTTAACGATTATGTTGATGCACCGGAAATCAATAAGGATAACGTTCAGGAATATATCCAGATGTATATTGATAATGGTGAAATCACGGATGATGGTTCACTCAGCGAATAAATAGGAGATTATGACAATGAAAATGCAAAAAGGTGCTTTTATGAGAGGGACGGACAATATGATTTTAAAAGAAATCCCGGTCCCGGAAGTCGGCGAAAAGGAGGTGCTCGTCTCTCTTGAATACGTAGGAATCTGCGGGTCAGACGTTCATTATTTCCACAGCGGCTGCTGTGGGGCATATAAAGTAGATCTGGCCGAGGATTTTATGCTGGGACATGAATGTGCCGGTACGGTCGTGGAAGTCGGCGCAGGCGTGGAGGACTTAAAAATCGGAGACAGGGTAGCGCTGGAGCCGGGCATCACCTGTGGAAAGTGTGAGGCATGCAAGTCCGGCCATTACAACCTCTGCCCGGATGTGGTTTTTCTGGCAACGCCTCCTGTGCAGGGATGCAATGAAGAATATATTGCGTTCCCGGCGGATATGTGTTTCAAACTTCCGGAAAATGTCTCTACGAAAGAGGGGGCCCTGATTGAACCTCTGTCAGTTGGTTTTTATGCGGCGGAGCAGGGAACTGTGAATACCGGCGATACAGTGATTATCCTTGGCGCGGGATGCATTGGACTTGTAACACTTTTAGCATGCAAGGCACATGGTGCGGGCCAGATCATTGTGGCGGACCTTGTGGAGGCGCGTCTGAATAAGGCTCTTGAGCTCGGAGCGACAGCTGTCGTGAACAGTGGAAAAGAAGACATTTTTGAAAAAGTAAAGGAACTGACGGGCGGGCGCGGCTTTGATGTTGTATTCGAAACAGCAGGTTCAGCAGTAACAATCGCGCAGACACCGTTTCTGGTAAGGCGGGGCGGTACCATCACACTGGTAGGCATTTCCGCACAGGAAGAAATTTCCTATAATTTTGCCCAGATCATGGATAAAGAAGCTACGATTAAATCTGTCTTCCGTTATAAAAACATTTATCCGAAAGCCATCGCAGCCGTTTCCAGCGGGGCGATAGAGGTAAGGGATATTGTAACCCATGAATTTGATCTGGAGCATATTCAGGAGGCATACGAAGAGGCTGTGAATAACAAGACAGATCTTGTGAAGGCAGTCATTAAGGTGAAATGATAATTTTGAGAATATTCTGAAAACGGACCGCAAAAGGGTCTGACCCCTTTGCGGTCCCCTTTACGAAACCCCCTTGCAATATAGGGGGTTTTTGTTTATAGTTTATTTATGATGGAAAAAGTATGCAAGTTTATTGAAAAGTATCATATGATAGTAAATGGGGACAAGGTTATCGCAGGTATATCGGGCGGGGCGGATTCGGTATGCCTGCTTTTTGTGCTTCTGGAATTGAGGAAGTCGCTTGATATTGATATTGTTGCCGTCCATGTAAACCACGGGATCCGGGGGGATTCTGCCCGGGCGGATGAAGAGTTTACTGTTAAGCTGTGCCGTGGGCACGGGGTAAAATGTGTAGTTTATCATGAAAATGTAGAATCAATTGCCAAAAAACGGAAACAATCTGTTGAGGAGGCCGGACGCAATGTCCGCAGGGAGGCTTTTGAAAAGACTTTTCGGGAAGAGCAGGGCACTAAAATTGCGATGGCGCACCACCAGAATGATAATGCTGAGACGTTCCTTATGAATCTTGCGAGAGGCGCAGGATTGAAGGGACTGGGGGGCATTCGCCCTGTCAATGGGAATGTCATCCGTCCTCTGTTGTGCCTGACCCGCGGGGAGATTGAGAACTATCTGAAAAAAAATGGATATGGCTGGTGTCAGGATGAGACGAATGATGAGGATGACTATACGAGGAACCGGATCCGTCATCTTGTGATTCCGGTACTGGAACAGCAGGTAAATGCAGGTGCTGTGCAGCATATGAATGAGGCAATGGAACAAATCCGCATGGCATGGGAATATATGGAGGAACAGACAACGCGCGTCTGGAACCGCTGTGTGGCAGAGATGCCTGACAAAGCGATCCAGATCCGGAAGGAGGGGTATGCCGGACAGCCGGAAGCCATCCAGAAGATTCTGGTCAGGAAGTGTCTGATAAAAGCAGCGGGAGCGGAAAAGAATCTCTCTATCGTACACGTGGAAGCTGTCATGGACCTTATGGAAAAACAAAGTGGCAGAAGCCGCAATCTTCCTTATTCGGTGAAAGCGGTGCGCAACTATGACGGCGTGATGCTGAAGAGAGAGGCAGAAAAGTCAGGGCAGCGGGAGGAAAAAAAGGCAGATTCCGGACAGTATATTCTGAAAGTTCCCGGAATTACAGAAATTAAGGAACTGAATCTGACGATTTGCAGTAGGATTCTGGAAAAATCTAAGGATTTTTCGGTAAATCAGATACCGCAAAAGAGCTACACGAAATGGTTTGATTATGATATAATAAAAGGTAACCTGACCGTCAGAACGAGACGGCCCGGAGATTTCCTTGTGATTGATTCAGCCGGAAGCCGGCAGAAACTGAAGTCCTATTTTATAAATGAAAAAATACCGGCTGATAAGCGGGACATTTGCCCGCTGGTCACAGATGAGGAACAGATATTGTGGGTATTGGGGTATCGTATAAGCAGTGCCTGTATGGTCTCGGATAAGACGAACAGAGTACTGGAGATAAAAGTAACGGAGGAAAAAAGAGATGTCAGAGAAGATTAGAGTTTTAGTATCAGAAAAAGAAGTCGATGAAAGAATTGAAGCACTGGGGAAACAGATCAGTAAGGATTATGAAGGAAAACAGGTGCATTTGATCTGTGTATTAAAAGGCGGTGCATTTTTCATGTGCGAACTGGCAAAGAGAATTACCGTACCGGTTTCTTTGGATTTCATGAGCGTATCAAGCTATGGAGATGGAACAGCCTCCAGCGGTGTTGTGCGTATCGCAAAGGATCTGGACGAATCAATAGAGGGCAAGGATGTCCTGATTGTGGAGGATATCATTGATTCCGGAAGAACATTATATTATCTGATGGATATCTTAAGGAAACGCAATCCTGAAAGCCTGCACCTGTGCACGCTTCTGGATAAGCCCGAGAGAAGGGAAAAGGACGTGACCGTGGATTACGTCGGATTTGAAATACCGGATGAGTTCGTAGTAGGCTATGGCCTTGACTATGCTCAAAAATATAGGAATCTGCCATATATCGGTGTGGTGGAAGGAGTAGAATAGGAAGGAGTACACACCATTGAACAACAAAAAGTATAGAAGCGCGGGCGGTGCGACATTTCTTACATTTATAGTAATTGTTTTCCTCGCACTCTGGCTGACGAACCGCATGCAGGTCAGAGAACAGGATATGACATACACAAGTTTTGTGCAGGAAGTAAAGGATAAGAATGTACAGGATGTCACGATCAAACAGAACAAGACAGTACCGACCGGGGTCGTGACGGTGACGCTGAAGGACAGTGATACGACAAAGCAGGTCAATGTATCGGATGTAAATTCGGTTCAGGCACTTCTGGAAAAGTATAATATAGACTACCAGATGCCGAATGTGCAGGAGGATTCCTGGCTGACGACCATATTGATGCCGCTCTTATTTACATTCTTAGGAATCACGCTGATCTTTATGTTTATGAACCGTCAGGGGGGCGGTGCCAATGCAAAGGCAATGAATTTCGGCAAGAGCCGTGCGAAGATGTCGACAGATACAGATAAGAAGGTGACCTTCGCAGATGTTGCCGGTCTGAAGGAAGAAAAAGAAGCGCTTGAGGAGATCGTAGATTTTCTCAAATCGCCTAAGAAATATATCCAGGTAGGGGCGAGGATTCCGAAGGGTGTGCTGCTCGAGGGACCTCCGGGAACCGGTAAGACACTGCTTGCCAAGGCTGTTGCAGGCGAAGCAGGAGTGCCGTTCTTCAGTATTTCAGGTTCAGACTTTGTGGAGATGTTCGTCGGAGTCGGCGCATCACGTGTCCGCGACCTGTTTCAGGATGCGAAGAAGAATGCCCCGTGTATCGTGTTTATCGATGAGATCGATGCAGTTGCAAGACGCAGGGGAAGCGGCCTTGGCGGCGGCCATGATGAGAGGGAGCAGACACTGAACCAGCTGCTTGTGGAGATGGATGGTTTCGGAGTGAACGAGGGCATCATCGTTATGGCAGCCACGAACAGAAAAGATATACTCGATCCGGCTATCTTAAGGCCGGGACGTTTTGACCGGAATGTCATTGTCGGCAGGCCGGATGTTGGCGGAAGAGAAGAGATTCTAAAAGTTCACGCAAAGAATAAGCCACTGGGTGACGACGTGGACTTAAAACAGATTGCACAGACTACATCAGGCTTTACCGGGGCGGATCTTGAGAACCTCCTGAATGAAGCGGCAATTCTGTCGGCAAAAGAGGGCAGGGTATACCTTCAGCAGTCTGACATACGCCATGCATTTATAAAAGTCGGGATCGGGCCGGAGAAGAAGAGCCGCATTGTTTCTGAAAAAGACCGCCGGATTACGGCTTATCATGAGGCAGGCCATGCAATCCTGTTCCATGTACTTCCAGATGTGGGACCTGTTTACAGTGTATCTATTATACCGACAGGAGGAGCAGGCGGATACACGATGCCGCTTCCTGAGAATGATGACATGTTCAATACAAAAGGAAAGATGCTTCAGGAGATTACCGTTTCCCTCGGGGGACGTGTCGCCGAGGAAGAGATATTTGATGATATCACAACAGGGGCATCCCAGGATATCAAACAGGCTACTGCAATCGCAAAATCTATGATCACTAAGTTTGGTATGTCTGAGCGTCTCGGACTGATCAACTATGATAATGACAGTGACGAAGTATTCATCGGGCGTGATTTCGGCCATACATCAAGGGGATATGGTGAAAAAGTGGCAAGTACGATCGATGAAGAAGTAAAGAGAATTATTGATGAATGCTACCTGAAGGCAAGATCTATTTTAAAAGAATATGATTCTGTCCTTCAGAACTGTGCTGAATTACTTCTCAAAAAAGAAAAAATCACGAGGAGTGAGTTCGAAGCACTGTTCGAGGAGTATGAGAAATGGGGCAAGAGCTTCCAGTAATGGAGGCCCTTGCCCTTAAGGAGGTTTTTTATGAATAAGGACGCACTATTTAGTGATGGAACGTCCAGCTATGTGTTTCCCGCTGAGCCAAAGGAAAATGAAAGGGTAAAGATCCGGTTCCGCACAGCTAAGGATGACGTGGAAGAAGTGCGGATTTCCACGAAGATCGGCGGATATAAAATGAAAAAAGTATTATCCGGGGATGTTTTTGATTATTATGAGATAGAGTGGCAGCTGAGTGATGAGCCGTTTTCCTACTGCTTCGAGATCAGGAACGGCGATGAAGTCTGTTACTACAACCGCTGCGGAGTGGCAAGAGAGATCGTGGATTTTTACGCATTTGTCATTGTTCCGGGATTTTCAACACCCGAGTGGGCAAAAGGCGCCGTGATGTACCAGATTTTTGTAGACCGTTTTTATAACGGGGACCCGTCCAATGATGTGGAGGACTGGGAATACATTTACATCGGTGAACCATGCCAGAAGGTGAAGGACTGGAACCAGCTTCCACAGGCAATGGATATCCGCAGGTTTTACGGCGGAGACTTGCAGGGAGTGATGGAAAAACTGGATTATCTGGAAGAACTGGGAGTGGAGGTCATTTACTTTAATCCTCTGTTTGTATCTCCGTCTAATCATAAGTATGATATTCAGGATTACGATTACATTGACCCACATTACGGGAAGATCGCAGAAGACGGGGGGCTGGTGCTTCCGGAATGGGCCGCAGATAATATTGAAGCGACCAAATATCAGAAGCGTACAGGCAGCCTTGCCAATCTGGAAGCAAGTAATGAATTATTTGCCCGTCTTGTGGAGGAGATGCATAAGCGGGGGATGCGTGTGATACTGGACGGCGTATTCAACCACTGTGGTTCCTTTAATAAATGGATGGACAGAGAACGGATTTATGAGCAGCAGGAGAATTATGCGAGAGGTGCATTCGTCAGCAGCCGCAGCCCATACCGGTCTTTCTTCCATTTCTTTAACGAGAGTGATTCTGCATGGCCGTATAATTATGAATATGATGGATGGTGGGGACACGATACACTGCCGAAATTAAACTATGAAGATTCACCGGTACTTGAACAGTACATTATGAATGTCGGCAGAAAATGGGTTTCACCGCCGTACAATGTGGACGGCTGGCGTCTGGATGTTGCGGCCGATTTAGGCTACAGCAACGAATACAATCACATGTTCTGGAAACGCTTCCGCAGGGAAGTGAAAAACGCAAGACCCGATGCACTGATTCTTGCAGAGCATTACGGTGACCCGGCAGAATGGCTGCAGGGGGATGAGTGGGACAGTGTGATGAACTACGATGCCTTTATGGAACCAGTCACATGGTTTTTGACAGGGATGGAAAAACACAGTGACGAGCGCCGCACAGACCTGTGGGGAAATGCAGACAACTTTGTGAACACAATGAATCACTTTATGTCCACGATGCTGACGCCATCGCTTCAGGTTGCAATGAACGAGTTATCGAACCATGACCACTCCCGTTTCCTGACGAGGACGAACCACATCACAGGACGCGTGGAACAGCTGGGCTCCAAGGCTGCAGAAGAGGGTGTAAATCCGGCGGTCATGAGAGAAGCGGTTGTGATGCAGATGACATGGGTGGGAGCACCGACCGTTTATTATGGAGATGAAGTCGGGGTATGCGGATTTACAGACCCCGATAACCGCAGGACGTTCCCGTGGGGAAACGAAGACCGGCTGATGCTCGAATTCCACAAGGAGATTATCCGTATCCATAAGAATGAAAAACCATTGAGACAGGGCTCACTGCGTATGCTGTCGTGGGAAGATAATGTTCTGGCCTATGCGAGATTCCAGGATGGGGAGCAGATTGTCGTAGTACTTAATAACAGTAAAGACCTGAAGGAGGTCACCGTTCCTGTATGGATGGCAGAAGTCCCGCTGAAGGGGCGGATGCAGAGACTGATATATACTTATGAAGAGGGATATACGACAGAACCGGATGAATTTATTGTTGAGGGCGGGGAAGTTGTTCTTAATATGGGGCGGCATTCTGCTGTTGTAATGAAGACCAAAAAAGAAGAATGTAAATAAAGAAAAGCCCCTTCTGGCCTGATGCCAAAAGGGGCTTTTACTAAGTCATTCAATTTTTAAGACCATTTCTTTTTCTTAACTGTAAATACAACAGCTCCTCCGGCCAGTATGCAGACTAACAGCATAGGGATAACCGGGGCATGATCGCCCGTCTTTGCAGCGGTCTTTGCTGTACCGGACTTCTCTGAAACGGTAACCATAAACGGAGACAGTGAATCAACCGTAATGACAACCTTACCATCTTTTACAACGGTTTCTTTGGATTCAATCTCACCGTTATCCAGCATATGATATACAATGGCTTTTCTTCCGTTATAATCTTTTCCTACATCGAAAGTGATCGTAAACGGCCCTTTCGCCTCACCGGATATGGTCAGATCATATGCCCCCAGTATCTTCATGCCGCTTGCGACTTTTGCTTTCAACTTCTTATAAGTATCATCCGAAGCCGGAATCTTCTTGACATTTAAAGCAGCATTGTCGCTGAAAATACCTTCAACTGTAATATGCGGCACATTCTTGTCACCATTACTTGTAATCGTAGAAGTTGCTTTATCGGGTGTTTTTTCTTTTAGTCCCTGAATTGCTTTTTTCAGGTTGCTAAGTGCATTATCAACTTCTTCCTGTGTGGCATCATCCTGTGCGGATACTTTCTCGGCGGCAGCTAAAGCTTTCTTCAATGCATCTGCCGTATCCTGTGTATACTTACTTTCATCAGCCAGTTTTGTCTTGGCATTTGTAATCTCATTATTCAAAGCAGTTTTATCAACAGCCTTAGTCTGGATCGTGTATGGGGTAATACCTCTGGCAATCGGGAGTGTATGTGTCTGCCCGTCTAAGGTGACTTTTTTCGTCTTCTTTCCTTCATCCGGTACCAGATCTGCCTTGGCGAAATAGCTGCCCGCTTTGGAAGGCGCGCCTGTCAGTTCTTCTCCTAAATTACCATCCTTATTTTCAAAATAGGTCATATTGTAGGAAACATCTTTTACCTCAATTCCATTTATATATGTATGGAAATATGGTGCAAGGTCAATCGGGCTGCCATTCTCAATAAAGGTTTCGTTATAGGCACGACTCATGACCGGTGCGTAGGAATATCCGGACCAGAAATAATAAACTTTCTTTAACATCTGTGTTCTTGCAGCATCTTTTGAAGCGTCGTCCTTCATCCAGTCTGTTCCTTCCGGGCTGCCTGCGTAATAGTTCATGAATTCTGTCGCAGCATATTTCATGCCCTCTTCATTTGGGCCGGCATAAAGTGTGACACGTTTGTTATCGACTCTCGCACCGCCTTTGACCGAATCGTCGTTGACGATTACGATTGCGCCTTTATAATAGGAGGTAATCTGGTTATTCCCGAGATACATTGCTGCACCCGTGCTTAAGTCTGTAGGCTGGATCTTTCCATTTGCATTCACGGAAAGCCCGAAGTAGGTATCCTTTGTGGCTCCTGGTTTGGATATGCCGGAGTCATTGGATATTACCTCTACAGTGTGATAATTAAAGTAAAGATTTGCTTCTTTATAAGGCTCTGTATTCCTGAAGTAATCATAATACTTTTTCGCAATGGCTTCGAATTTATCCTGTTCTGCTGCTGTAAAGCCTTCACCGACAAACACGATATTCTGGTTATTATAATAGGACTGTGCCCCCAGATAGTTTCCTGTGTTGTTGTCTGCCAGGGCCGTTGTCTTAAACTTGATTGTATACTCTACCGAAGCCTGTCCTATTATTTCATTTGATGATTTATCGTAAGCCGTTACCGCTGCCGTGTAGGTTCCGGGAGTAATCGGTGCAGTGTCGCTGTCATATGTATTCGTCTGTTCCGGTGTTGTTGAATAAGGAATCTGACCGGTATAATGTATTTTGGTCAGGTACTCCTTGGCGTAATCTACGGTACATTTGATATCAACCGGTTTTCCGTCATAGACTTTCGAATCGGCCTGTAGGGAAATGATATCCGGATAATCCAGTGTATATGAGGTGGTAAGCTCACAACTGTCATATGTATTATTTCCGGCAAAGGAGGCCTTCACCTGATAGGAACCTCTTTTGGTCGGGGTATCGGAAGTTGAATTATTTCCATCCGCATCGTAAAATGTCAAAGTCAGATCATTCGCTACGTCCGGATCACTTCCTATGGTTTCTGCACTGCCTTTCCGCAGGATGAAGTATTGCTTCATATCAAGGGGATCTTCTGATTCCCGCAGTACTTCGGCATATGTCTGGAACTGCATGTGTGTCACGTTGGAGTTCTTGCAGAATGCGCGTCTTAAGGAGTCCTTGCACACTTCACAGAATTCGTACCGTTTACCAAGAAAACGCATTTTGCAGTTCTCGTGAGGTCTGTACCAGCCGTCTCCGCCATTGTCATACTCATACACGCCCACGCCGTTCTTACCGATATATTTTGCCCATTTTACTTTGGCGGGGTCTGACTCTGCTGTCATGTTGTCGAATTCTCCTGCATAGCTGTCTCCGGCATAATACTCGTCTGAAAGACCTGCGATGGTGTGGCCAAGCTCATGCAGCATCATCTCCAGTGATTCGTTATTCAGGGAAGCCACACAGACAGAACCGCCGCTTCCGCCGTATGTTGTTGCGTTTACAATGATAACGTTGAAGTCGGCTGCCGGCAGATATTTGTTTTTTAAAGTATTAGCCTTTTCCCTGCCTTCGTTTCCGATACTGAGCAGTCTCTGCATCCCACTGGTATAATAGCTGCTGCTGAAATAAGTATCCCTTTTATCAGCCTGTGCCTCCTCATAAGTCAGTGCAGAGTCCCCTTTTGCACCGGATTCATTGGAAACAACGCTCAGTGCGTAGATCTTGACGGTATCCTGGAATTCGTCATAAGGTGATGTGGCCATCACATACTCAGAAGTATTTTTGGATTCCGTAAAGAACTTCTCCTGTTCGTCAGCCTTGAAACCATCTCCCATTATGAGAAGAATAAAGGCATCCTCATCGGCGAGTGCAGAATCTCCGTATACCAGCCTCAATTCATGCTGTTCATTCTGCGCAGATACAGCAGCAGGGGCTGCATTTCTCTGGGCTGCTGCGGGCTGTTCTTCCTGATTCTGAACCTCATCAGAAGAAGGCTGTTCTTCCTGGCCTTCAATGTCATTAGAAGGCAGGTTTTCCGGAATTTCGGCATCATCTGTAGAAGAAGTATCCGCATCCGGCGTTGGAGTCTGGGTTTCTTCCTGTACAGGTGCCTGTGTGCTGTTTTCCGTTCCGTCAGCTTCCTCTGCCAGGACTGTAAACCCCGTGCTTGACAGTGCCAGAGAAGCGGCAAGGATAGTTGTAAATACGGCTCTGGCACATCTGTGTTTTAAGTTTCTTTCTCTCATTTCATTCCCTCCTTGCGTTGATAAAACCAGAATATCACTTTCGATTTAAAAATTCAATGAAAAGAAATAAAATCGGGAATTTGACGGTTAAAAAGTTGGATTTGAATATATTGTATTTACAATGAAGAAGGATTATACTAATAGCATGCCTTAATTTCGGTATGGCAGGAGTACAGAAGGGAGTATTTTTTATGAAGCAACTTTTAACCAGATGGGGAAAAACACTTGACGAGGAACATGTACTTGAGGAATACCCGAGGCCTCTGCTTGTCAGGAAAAGTTATATAAATCTGAACGGGGCCTGGGAATATGGTTTTACTAAAGAATTCAAAAGGCCCGCTCAGTTCGAGGGAAAAATCGTGGTGCCTTTTTCTCCGGAAAGCACATTGTCAGGTGTGGGAAGACAATTGAAGCCGGATGAATATCTGTGGTACCGGAAGACTTTTTTAGTTTCTTTTGATATGTTTCAAAAAGAAAAGCTGAGGAGGCTGCTTCACTTCGGGGCTGTGGACCAATCCTGTGTCGTTTATATCAATGGCAGGGAGGCCGTCCGGCATACAGGAGGATACCTTCCTTTTGAGACGGATATTACAGATTATCTCAAGGAGGGGGAAAATGAGATACTGGTTTCGGTTAAGGATTTGAGTGACACATCCTACCATTCCAGAGGCAAACAGAAACTGAAACGCGGCGGAATGTTCTATACGGCTCAGAGCGGCATCTGGCAGACGGTATGGATGGAAGACGTCCCGGGGGAATACATTCAGAAAATCACGGCCCGGCCGGACCTGGATGCGGGAAAAGTACGGATTACTGTAACGTCAGAGAAAAGCTGTGCAGTGGAGATCGAGGTCAGAAAGCCGGGGATTTATGAGGAACCCTTAAGAAAACCGGAGGATGTCTTTGGAGAGGTGGAGACACTGGAAGACTGGGGGCATGGAACGGGAAGGACGAATGAGGAGATTGTGATTCATCTTCCTTATATTTATCCGTGGACCTGTGAAACCCCGTATTTATACTATTTTACGGTGAAGATGGGGGATGACACCGCAGACAGTTACTTTGCTATGAGGACATTCACAATTGAGGCTGACAAGGCCGGCCTCCCGAGAATATGTCTGAATCATAAAGTGCAGTATCAAAAAGGGGTGCTGGACCAGGGATACTGGCCGGACGGGCTTTATACAGCGCCGAGTGATGAGGCACTGATCTTCGACATACAGTCTATGAAGAATATGGGCTTTAACATGCTTAGAAAACATCTTAAAATTGAGCCCCAGCGGTGGTATTATCATTGTGACAGACTCGGCATGGTTGTATGGCAGGACATGGTAAACGGGGGCAGGATGTATAAACACTGGTTTGTGACTTACGGGGCAACCGCGCTGTCATGGAGGAACCTGAAGATAAAGGACGGTTATACAAGGCTTTTATCCCGTGAGGATAAGGCAGGCCGTCTGGAATTTGTAAAAGAAATGAAGGAGACGATTGCACTATTAAAAGGACACCCGAGCATCGCGGCATGGGTAATCTTTAATGAAGGATGGGGGCAGTTCCAGACTGCAGATATGACGGATATTGCAAGGAAGGAGGATCCGGACCGGCTGATTGACCAGGCAAGCGGGTGGTTTGATCAGGAAGGGGGCGACTTCCAGAGCATCCATAATTATTTTTTCCGGTTAAGAATCAGGCCCGAGGAGCGCAGGGCAACTGTGCTCTCTGAATTCGGCGGATATTCGATGCGGTCGGAGGGGCACAGTGCATGCCTGACCCAGTACGGATATGGAATATATACAGATGTGAGCCAGCTGAACCGGGCTTACGTGAAGCTTCAGGAGGACGTGGAAAAACTGATTCCAGAAGGACTCTGTGCGAGTGTCTATACACAGCTTTCCGATGTGGAAGAGGAAGTGAACGGAATATTTACCTACGACCGGGAGGTGCTAAAGATCAGAGGGACCTGCATATGAAAAGCTATCCATTTTGCTTTCAGAATGATATAATAATTTATATCATTCAAAAGTGCTAATATTAATTGTGGTTTCTAAAATCTTGCAAAGTTTTTTGCAAAATTTTATACTCCGCCATTATCACAATCAAAAGTGGACTGTAGAAGGAGATGTGAAATGAATACAACGTATTTAAACGCAAGATGTCAGTCAATGCTGCAGTTGCTTTTAGACACGGGTTCTTATTTATCTATGCAGCAGATTGCAGCAGATTTGCAGGTCTCCCAGCGCAGCATTTATTATGACCTTTGCCGGATTAATGAATGGCTTGCAGACAATGGGATACAGGAATTGGAAGTAGTAAGGGGCAAGGGACTGCTTTTAACCGATGAGATGCGGGAGCAGATAGAGGCCTGTACGGAAACGGTGGAACAGGAGGACTCCTATATTTACTCACCTACTGAGCGTGCGCAGATTATTATTTGTGCCATTATCTATTCTGCGGCACCGGTTCATATTGATAAGCTTACCGAATATTGCAGAGTCAGCCGGAATACTATTTTTAATGATTTGCAGGTGGTAATCAACCAGCTGCAAAAAGATGATTTGACTTTGGAATACCGCTCCAAGAAGGGATATATTATTACCGGGGATGCGATTAAGATCAGGACTGTTTTTTTATTGAATTTTCAGGGCCTTGAGAACCTATTTGCCAGCCGCGGGTTAAGCTTTATCGATCAGGGTAAGATTGATGAAGCTGAAGAGACTTTGAAAAAGGTCGAGCAGGAGCTGGGCGTGGAGTATATACCGGAGAGCCGGAAAGCGCTTGCAGTGCTGATTCCAATGATGGAACGGGGAGATGGCGGAATCTACTTTGCAGATTTGAAAAAAGAAGAGATGAAAAAGCACAGAGAATATGATTTGGTGGAAAAGTATTTCCCGAATCTGTGCGAGAAGGAGAAAACGTATCTGTGCCTGCATTTACTGGGCGGGCGGGTTGCGATGGTTTCCGAGAATATCTTTGAAAGTGCTTCTAATGAGCGTGCATATGAGATTGCAAAGGCACTGGTTTCCGAATTCGAGAAGGTGGCCTGTGTTACATTTGAGCGGAGGGAAGAACTGGAACGGCAGCTTTTCATCCATATTAATGCATCCCTTTACCGCTACCAGTATGGAATCCAGAGTCTGGACTCACTGAATGTCGACATTATCCGGGAATATCCGGATTTGTTTGAAATTACGAAGATTGTCAGCCGGTATCTGGAAAAGCAGATAGGAGTGTCTGTGCCGGACACAGAAGTCGCTTATCTGGCACTGCATTTTGGGGCATATCTTCCGATTTCCAACAATAAAAGTGAACGGCTCAGGGTGCTGATTGTGTGTGCTAATGGCATTTCCACAGGAAATATGCTGAAGCGGGAGCTGACTAAAATGTTCCCCGAAGTGGAAGTCGTAGGAGTGGAATCGACGTCAACGGTGCGAAATGCTCAGGCCCGCTGTGAGATCATTGTCAGCACAGTGAAGATCAAAAGCGTGATACCGGTCATCCAGGTACATCCGATTCTGACCGGAAGGGATAAGGCCCTGCTTGCACGGCATTTCAAGATGATGAATAACGGGTCTTACGTGAATGCTAACGAATTGTTTTCCGTGGTGAAACCATACATTATAGAAGAGAAGCAGGAACAGGCTAAAAAGAAGATTGAGGAATACTTATACCAAAGCAGGAATAATGCTTATGCTGATTTGCAGCAGCACCAAAAAGACCTGCTCAGTATTTTGGATGAGCCGAGAATAGCGGTTCATGAAGATGAATATAAATGGACGCTGGCACTGCGGACTGCCGGCGAATACTTAATGGAAGCAGGAAGCATTCAGGCGCCCTACATTGACAGCATTATCTCACAGCTGCAGTACTATGGGCCTTATATGTTCATTGCGCCAAGAGTCATCCTTGCCCATTCCAAACCGGAAATCGGAGTCAATAAGCTGGACTGTTCCATTCATTTATTTAAAAAGCCGGTTGCTTTTTCAGAAAAGGACCACGCGAATGTGGTAATTGTCCTGGCAGCGGAAGATCAGGAAAGCCATATGAAAGTACTTCGCGATATCATGACGCTGTTCGAAAAGGATGAGGCAGTGGATGAATTAACAGGGATGGATACGCCACAGGAGATACTGGCCTATTTTGAAAGAAGGCTGGCAGAGGCATACGAAAAAGAATAGCATATATAAAGGAATCATGATTATTTTAGAGAGAGCTCTAAATCCAATTGCGGGTTTAGAGCTCTTTCTTTTAGGAAAATATACGTGAAATTCTGTCTACAGATTTGCAAAATTCATTGCAAATACTTGGACTTCTTTTTGCAAAATTTACTTGCTACAATAACATCATCAAATCGAGAAAGGGGAAAACAAAAATGATATCGGATATGTTGAAACCGGAAAACATACATATCACTGAGCGGGTAAGCAATTGGAAAGAAGCAATCCATTTGAGTCTCGAACCATTGATAAAAGGCGGTTTTGTTACAGATAATTATGAAAAAGCGATTCTCGAAAGTACGGCGGAATATGGACCCTATTATGTGCTGGCAGAAGATTTTGCACTGATTCATGGAAGACCGACAGATGGCGTGATTAAAAAGCAGCTTGCAATTACATTACTCCGGGAACCAATTCAGTTTTCAGAAGACAGTTTTCAGGTAAGGGTACTGATTGCACTGGCAGCCAGTGACTCGAATTCCCATATAGATACGATGAAAGTTTTATCGAATATCTTTATGGATGAGAGTAAGGTCAGTGAAATGGTACATGCCAAAAAACCTCAGCAGATTTATGATATGTTGATTCAAATGGAAAATGAAATCCGGGAAAATTAAGGGAGGGGAAGATGCAGAAATTTACATATGTAATTACAGCAGTTCAGGGGATTCATGCAAGGCCTGCGGGGCAGCTCGTAAATGTCGCCAAGAAATACGAAAGCCAGATCATGATTTCCGCAAAAGAAAAAACAGCGGACCTGAAGAAGATTCTTGCCTTAATGTCACTGGGTGTAAAACAAAACGAAGAAGTAACGGTGTCAGTAACCGGAACGGATGAAGCGGTGGCTGTAAAAGAGTTGAAACAATTCTTTGCAAATAATTTATAAAGAAGGAGGATATAAAACATGTTAAAGATTTTAGCAGTATGTGGGAACGGACTTGGGAGTAGTTTTGCCTGTCAGATGACAACAGAGGCGGTATTGAGGGAAATGGGTGTGGAAGCAAAAATGGATCACATTGATATCTCAAGCGCGGCAGGAATGGATGCAGACCTGATTATTTCAGGGAAAAATTTTGAAAAACAATTTGAACGTATTTCCTTAAAATGCCCGGCAATTTTTCTGGAGCGTCTTGTAGACAAAAATGAAATCCGTGAAAAGCTTACACCAGTTTTAAAGGACATGGGAGTTATTTAATCAGTAATACATTTAAGAGAAGGAGAGGGAATTATGGCAGTATTAAATTTTATTATTAATAATATTCTGACTCAGGCTGCAATTATTATCGGTTTGATTGCATTATTAGGTCTTGCTCTGCAGAAAAAGCCTGCAGGACAGATTGTATCAGGAACAATGAAAACAATTCTTGGATTTATGGTATTATCGGCCGGTTCAACCGTCATGCAGGGCGCGTTATCCTATTTTGGGGCGATATTTAATCAGGGTTTTGGTTTAAATGGCCTTGAGAGTGTTGTTGCTTCTATTGAAGCTATTAACGGACAGGCTATGGGAGAACTGGGACTGGGTGCAGAGATTGCAATTTCATTAGCAGGTATCTTTATTGTAAATATTATCCTGGCAAGAATTACACCTTTTAAATATATTTTCCTTACCGGACAGGCTCTGTTGTGGGAATCTACATTATGTGTAGTATTTGCTTGGTTCTGCGGACTTCGCGGTATACCTCTGATTTTAATTTCCAGTTTAGTAGGTGGTGCATTCGCTACACTAATGCCTGCAATTGCACAGCCAATCGTGCGTAAAATCACGGGCAGTGATGATATTGCCCTCGGTCATTTCTGTACAATCGGATACATGTTTTCAGCGTTAATCGCAAAACTTGTTGGAGATGACTCTAAATCCTGTGAAGACTTGAAGCTTCCAAAGAGCCTTGAATTTCTTCAGGATACCTACCTCTCCATTATGGTAGTTATGATTCCGTTCTACTTAATTGTAGCGGCAATTGCCGGACCGGAAGCCAGCGCAGAGTTTGCCGGAGACACAAACTACATGGTATACGCATTCTTACAGGCAATGCAGTTCGTAGTAGGTTTGTATGTACTGTTAGCAGGAGTACGTCTGTTATTAGCAGAAATCGTACCGGCTTTCCAGGGAATTTCCCAGAAATTAGTTCCAAATGCAAAACCGGCACTGGACTGCCCTGTATTGTTTCCATACGCACCAAATTCAGTCATCATGGGATTTATTTTCACAACAATCGGTTCTTTGATTGGTATGTTCATCACAGGTATTCCGGCTCTTGGTGTTCCGCTTGTTATTCCGGGTGTCATGAGTAACTTTTTTGCCGGTGGTACAG
The DNA here is from genome assembly GCF_905197545.1 of Faecalicatena orotica. Classification (NCBI taxonomy): domain Bacteria; kingdom Bacillati; phylum Bacillota; class Clostridia; order Lachnospirales; family Lachnospiraceae; genus Faecalicatena; species Faecalicatena orotica. Next base: position 35,272 of record NZ_CAJJZH010000008.1, on the reverse strand, counting down.
CAGGTATTTTTGCAAACAAAGTCGGTGGGCGCCGCGGCGTTATTATAGGATGTATTGCTCATGGTATTTTTATCATGATGCTTCCGGCATTCTTATCACCAATGTTATCACAGATCGGCTTCCAGAATATCACATGTACAGATGTAGATACCGTAGTAACGGCATTCTTCTTCATGATTTTTAAAGGGATTGGCGGAATATTCTAAGTATTGTTAAATCGCAAAGGGAGGCAGCGAAATGTTCTTATTTGGAAAGAAAGATAAAAAAGAAAAAAAGGCAGAGGAAGTACCTGTTATCAATCAGGAAGAATTAATGAAACAGGCAGAAGAAAAAGTTCAGCAGCTGGAGGGAACACAGGGAGACGCACGAATTGAACTCTTAAACGAAACTGGCTCCCTATATATGCAGGCCAGAGAATATGACGAGGCAATCAGGTATTATGAAGAAAGCTTTGAAATGAAAAAAGTAATGGGCAAATCCTATACAGATCTGATGTCGCTGTATAACAAAAAGCGTCAGCAGGCCGCCGAAGCAAAGGATGATGAAAAGATCACCTATTATTTCGGAAAAGTACAGGAAATGATGCAGATATCAAAAGATATGATTCGCGGGAAAATATAAAACCGGATATATCTGTTAAAGACTAAAAAATTATATTCAGAAAGAGAAGGTAATATCATGTATAAGAATTTAATAGAAATGTTTAAGGAAAACGAGGGAAAAGGGGCTGTCGGAGCGTTTAACGTACATTGTTTTGAAATGGTGCCGGCTATGGTAAAAGCAGCGGCAGATCTCAACGTGCCGATCATCCTCCAGACATCACTTGGAACAGCAGAATATATTGGTTTTGAGCCATTGATTGCGGCTGTGAAAGCGCTCGCAGAAAATGTGCCGGTAAACGTTGCATTACATATGGACCACTGTAAAGATATTGATGCATTGAAAAGAGCAATCGATTTAGGTTATTCTTCAGTTATGTACGATGGTTCTTCTCTTCCAATCGAAGAAAATATAAAGAATACAAAAGAAGTTGTAGCTTATGCACACGCTCATGGCGTATCTGTTGAAGGAGAAGTTGGTTCTATCGGCGGTGCAGAAGACGGGGTCGTGGTTGACAAAGATGCGGCTATGTATACGAAGCCTGAAGATGCCCTGCATTTTGCATCTGAAGCAGGGGTTGATGCATTGGCTGTTTCCATTGGAACTACACACGGCCAGTATAAATCAAAGGCAAAGATTAACTATGAACTGTTAGAGGAATTAAAAGAAAAACTTGGAGATACAGGGCTTGTACTTCATGGAGGCACAGGTGTTTCTGATGAAGATATGAGGAAATGTGTAAGAGAAGGAATGAAGAAAATTAACGTTGGGACGGAGTTAAATAAATCTTATATTGAAGTAGTAAGTAAAACATTTACGGCAGAAGGTGTTACACCGTTAACATCCTTAAGGGGGCTGCTTGGGCCTGCAAATGACAGAATTGCGGCTATTGTAACAGAAAAGGCTTCATTATTTAAATTAGATTAATCAATGGGGTTTATCATGAAAAAATGTATGATTCTGCTGGCAGGATATCCGGCCACGGGAAAGAGCAGTATGTGTGCCCTTATTTTGAAAAAGTATCCCCGGTTCCAGACTGTAAATCAGGATGAAATGAAAGAGCAGATGTGGGATGAGTATGGATTCAATAATCAGGAAGAAAAAACGAAAGTCGAGAATATGGCGTGGGCCAGGTACTATGCTGTTATTGAAGAAAAAATGAAGCAGGGTGAATGTATCATCTCAGATTATCCTTTCAGTGATAAGCAAAAGGGCCGTCTTACAGATTTGTCCCGGAAATATGGTTATGAAGTCATTACAATCCGTTCCTTAGGAAATATTGAACATCTTTATGAGGTTTCAAGAAAGAGAGATTTGGCTCAGGACCGTCATCTGGGTCATCTGGTAAGCTGTTACCATAAGGGCGATGTTCTGGAAGACCGTACCCAGGCGGACAGTCTGGTAACTTATGAGATTTTTCAGGACCGCTGCCTTCATAAAGGATACGATAAATTCCAGATGGGGCACTTGATTGAGGTGGATGCATCAGACTTTTCGAAGATTGATTATGCACAGATTCTGGAAGAGATCGGAAAACTTTGTTCAGAATAGACGGCCACGCTATGGGCTTGGAATATATCTGATATAAAATATGCAAAAATGGAAGGAATCCCATAGACAAGGGAGCCTTCCATTTTTTACTGTATACAAGCTTTTTCTCCACCATTTTGATTACCGAAGAAGGGGCATAACAGGATGGACGAAAATGCCGGGGTATGGTAGAATAACATAAATGTACAGATAAACGAAGTTCTGGAGAGGTTGCTATGAAACAGGAAAAAAGTATGGAATGCCCCGGAGAATTGAAGGCACAAAAAGACTGCGTGGGAGAGGTAAATATAGAGGATTGTGCAATAGCCGGACACGCAGATATGAATATGGCTGCGGAAAGGACAGATTATGCCGGGCTGTATCAGGAATATTTCCGCCTCATGATGGATGCTTATGAAGGCAATATTTATATCAGCGATCTGGACAGCTATGAGTTGCTGTATCTGAATAATACTTCCTGTGATACTCTGGGCAGTCCCCCAGAGAAATTACTGGGACACAAATGTTATGAAGTGATTCAGGGGAGAAGTACCCCATGTCCTTTCTGTACTAATGATAAACTGCGGGAGGACGAATACTACGAGTGGGAATTTGATAATCCGGTATTGGAACGGAAGTTTTTAATCAAGAACCGGCTTATTAACTGGGAGGGGCACCGTGCGCGGCTTGAGCTGTCCCACGATATGTATACCAGTGAATTCAAGCTGGAGAAAAAGAACCGTGAGCAGGATGCCCTTCTCCGATCCGTCCCTGGCGGATTTGCCCGGCTGGATGCCAGAGACTGCAGCACCGTTCTCTGGTATGGCGCCAACTTCCTTGATATGATCGGTTATACAGCGGAGCAATTTGAGAATGAACTGCACAGCCAGTGTACTTACCTCCATCAGGAAGATTTACAGCGTATTATACCTATGCTGCAGGAACTTATGGTTACCGGCGGGAATATGGTTACGGAGGCAAAGATCACGACCCGCAGCGGTCAGACGAAGATTCTTACAATTACCCTGTCTTATGCCAGGGGAGAAGAAAGCTGGGATGGAATACCATCCTTCTATACAATAGGGATAGACATTACGAAGCAGAGGGAGGAGCAGGAGCGGCAGAGGAAGATACTGGAAGAAGCATATAAAACAGCTCAGATCGCCAGTGAGGCAAAGACCAACTTCCTTTCGTCCATGTCCCACGACATACGCACGCCGATGAATGCCATCATGGGGATGACAGCTATTGCCGAAGCAAACATTGATTCGCAGGAAAAGATAAGGGACTGCCTTAACAAGATCAATACATCGACACATCATTTGTTAAACCTTATTAATGAGGTTTTGGATATGTCCAGAATTGAGAGCGGAAAGATCGACCTGATATCTGAAGAGGTGTCACTGCCTGAAATGTTCGAGGATATTGCAAACATGTTTCAGCCTCTGGTTGCTGAAAGGAATCAGAAGCTTCAATTATTCAGCGGTCATTTGCGGCATTGGAAGGTAAGAACTGACGGGGGAAGGCTTCAGCAGGTACTGATGAACCTGCTTACAAATGCGGTGAAATATACACCTGAGGGCGGAACCATCAGTCTGCGGGTACAGGAGCTTCCGGATAACAGTGGAAATAAAGGACAGTACGGATTTATCATTGAGGATAACGGGATTGGTATTGACGGGGAATTCCTGCCACATATTTTCGAACCCTTTACGAGGGCGGAGGATACGCGGATCAATAAGATTCAGGGGACGGGACTCGGACTTGCCATTACACAGAATATTGTCCGCATGATGAACGGTACAATAGAAGTTAAGAGCGAGCTGGGAAAAGGGAGCGAGTTTATCGTTGCCATTCCACTCGAACGGTGTGATGAGATTGTGATACCTGAAGCAGAACCAGATAACTTGGGAGCTTCGGATGCGAATGATAATGACAGCCAGGGAACCTCAGAGGCTTTGGATGAGAAAACGCAGGACTTTCTGACTTCCAAAAGAATTTTGCTGGTTGAAGATAATGAACTGAACAGGGAGATTGCGTCAGAGCTTTTGCAGATGCATGGATTTTCTATAGATAAGGCTGAGAATGGACAGCGTGCCGTAGAGAAATTTGTTACTTCTGCCCCGGGAACTTATGACTGCATCCTGATGGATATCCAGATGCCGGTCATGGACGGGTATCAGGCGACGAGGACGATCCGGTCTTTAGACCGGGAAGATGCACATACGATCCCCATACTTGCCCTGACGGCCAACGCCTTCGCAACTGATCTGGCAAAGGCGCACAGTGCAGGCATGAATGACCACATTGCAAAACCCATTGATATCAACCGTCTTTTAGAATCATTGCAGAGATGGATGAAAAAATAATGCATCTGTATTGAAATTCAGGCCAGTGTTTTTATCCATTCATCCAGCTCACTCAGACTGTCCAGTATCCGGAAACAGAGCCGTTTCATCTCCTCGTCCGGTGCAGTCATATCAGGTACCATGATTACCGTACAGCCGGCTGCAATGCCTGCGCGTACGCCATTGGGGCTGTCTTCGACAACGAGGCAGTGTTCCGGTTTTTCGCCGAGTATTTCGGCAGCAGTCAAAAATACATCGGGGGCGGGCTTGCTGTTTCTGATTTCGGTGCCGCAGACAGAGGCATCAAAATCGAATGGCAGGTCCGCACTTTTAAAGTATTCTTTCGCAGTCTCCCTCTGTGTTGAGGTAGCAAGTGCTTTCTTTATTCCGGCCTTCCTGAGTGTGGCAAACAGTTCCCTGACACCGGGTTTTAGAGGAGCACCGTTTCTGGCGATATAAGTATCCATATAGCCAGTCCTCAGCTTCCTTGCCTCATCAAAGGGAAAGTCTTCTCCGAACCATCCTTTAAACAGCATCCTGCCGGCCCGTATATCACAGCCGCGGTTTTTATTGATCTGCTCATCTGTAATAGGAAATCCCAGTAGTCTGCCGGACTCCATCCATCCCTGATAGGCAAGTCTTTCTGTGTCGAATATGACACCGTCCATGTCAAACAGTACAGCTCTGATTTCTTTTAGTCTTTGAATCATAATAACCCTCCTCATTCCTGTTTTATCTCTAAACCGGTTCAGAGGAGGGCAGTATCATTTAAGCTTCTACGCCAAAGTGGTCGAACAGGATTTTTTCCGCTTCTGAACTCCACAAACCTCTGTTTTTCCGGCATACTTCATCCAGTTTTTTAAACAGGGGATCAGTTTCCCCTAATTTCCCGAAGTCTTCGATGGCTGTAAGAGGCATGTCAAACTGGGTGTATGTCAGCTTCTTGCCGCCGGGGATTTTGGGCAGGTTCATGGTTGCCTCTGCGATGCTGTCGATCCCGCCGATGTGGGTAACCATGACGGCCGGTTCAATGATGCCTCTTGCCGCAAGATCGTTGGCCTCGATCAGGTCATCGTTATTGCCTCCGGTTGTTCCCATAATGTGTGTACTTGTGTAGTGGCAGTTGTAGAGATTGATCTCTCCTTTGAACTGGTTATCCGTCGGGCCTGCGAAAAAGTTCAGGCATCCGTCGAATGCAAGCAGTTTGTCACCAAGTTCGGCTACTGCACGGTTTGGGATGTAGACGAATACGTCGTCATACCCCTTTCCGCCTGTGATATCTTTAAGCTCCTGAACAGGGTCTGCCATCTTAGCAGTATTTACATACAGAAGTTCCACGCCCTTTTCTGCCGCAAAGGATTCCGGGATGACTTCCCTTGCTCTTTCTATTTTAGCATCATCAATGTCAGTTACAACAATTCTTTTTGGTTTATTTTCAAACTGGATTCCGTAGCTGACTGCCCCGAGTCCCATTGGCCCGCAGCCGCCAAGGATGATAATATCGCCGTCAGCCTTTGTGCCGATTGCATGACTGTGGTCCCTCTTGTTGGTATGGTAGTTGCCGCGGTATCCGCCAATGATACAGCTCATAGGTTCTCCGAGTGACGCCTCAAAAAAGCTTTCTCCTTTATATTCCATCAGTGCCCCCAGCTCCATAACTTCATGAGGGATGATGCAGTAGGTACATGCACCGCCGAAGTATTCATAAGAGTATCCCGGGGATGCAAGGCTGCCCTTGTAGTTGAGGGCCGGCTGCTGTGCGAACTTCATACCCGGCTTAAACTGGTCTTTCCATTTATCCCCGACCTCCACGATCACACCGGCAAATTCATGGCCGACGATAACCGGGTTTGTATCGATGTTCTGCGGCGCTCTCTTGTGTTTCTTTCCCTGCTCGGCCAGCTTATAAGTCGACATACAGATGCTGTCACTGATTACTTTAACGAGGATTTCATCATCCTTGATTGCCGGTAATTCAAATTCTTCCAGTCTCAGATCCATTGTACCATACATTCTCACTGCTTTTGTTTTCATCATTTTTACTCTCCTATCTTTTCTATGATTACTTGTTCCATTAACTCGTCTACCAGTTCCCTTGCCGGCGGCTTTGTCCCAATTGTTGTAACAGCCCCTGCGGAAGCAGCCATACAGATGCGGGTAGTATTTTCATCGCCGTTTTTTGTGTCAAAGGAATAGGCAAGCGCCGCAACCATTGCATCTCCGGCCCCTACAGTAGAGTGTGCCTTTACGTTAAGCGCGGGGCATCTGACTTCATAACCGTCCCGGACAAACATGGCGCCGCTTTTTCCCATTGAAACGGCTACGGTATCCACACCCTTTCCAAGAAGCTGTCTTGCAGTCTTTAAAAGGTCCCGGTCAGAGGCACGATAGTCAATGCCCATGAATTCTTCTAACTCTGCCCGGTTCGGTTTGATAATATCGGGGCCAGCATCCAGCGCCTGACGGAACATACAGCCGTCGGCATCCAGCAGAACCTTTGCCCCTTTTTTGTGGAGCAGCCTTATGATCTTTTCATAGATATCGATGCTGATACCGCTCGGGATACTGCCTGCCAGTACGAATAAAACTCCGTCGCCTGCATACCCTTCGAGTCTGGCGAGCAGTTCATCCAACTGGTCCGGGGTGATTTCAGGACCGGGTTCATTCAGCTCGGTAACCTCTCCGTTATCTTCCAGTACCTTCGTGTTTGTCCTTGTTTCCCCATCTACCCAGACGAAATCTGATTGAATCCCCCTGTCTTTCAGTACGCTCTCAATCGTTCGGCCTGCATTTCCCGCGAGAAAGCCAGTTGCGATGCTCCCACCGCCCAGCTCACGGATGGTTTTTGAAACGTTAATACCTTTTCCACCTGCATCATATTCAACCTTGTGGATGCGGTTCAGCCCTCCCGGGATCAGGTGCCCGATCTCTACGGTTTTGTCAATGGCAGGGTTCATTGTTACTGTTACAATCATGATATCTGCTCCTTTCCTGTAAGAATCCTGTAAATGGTGTCTGCATCAGCCGTTCCGCTTGTCAGTTCTGCGGCTGCTTTTTCATCCATCATCTTGTCAGCGATGACTGACAGGATATCCAGATGTTCTTCCCCGACGCCGGCGATTCCGATGACAACCTTGGCCTGTTCATCCCCCCAGGGTGTGCCCTCAGGAAAAACCATAACTGCGATCCCGGACGAACGGATTTCTTTTTTTGCCTGCTCGACTCCGTGGGGCAGTGCAAGGCCGCTTCCCATATAGGTTGAGAGTGATCTTTCACGTTCGAGCATCGCATCGACATACGGCTGGTCTACATAACCGGAGTCTGCAAGCATCTGCCCGACCTTGCGGATGACATTTTCCTGAGTGTCGGGTCTGCAGTTCACCCGAATGTTTTCACGGTATAAAAGTTCCTTCTTTTCCTCCACTTTTTTTCTGCTTTTAAATAACATATTTATCCTCCTTTTTGGGATTGACTTTTGGTTTTCGTTCTTGTCTATGCCTTAATTATAGGGAGGTTGGGGGCTGTTTTTCAATTCAAAGAAGATGGGATTTGGCACCATCAGATAGTGCCAAAACTAGGCGGTGCGGGCATCTCCCTGACTTGACAGATTGATTTTAGTCATAGATAATAATGAGAGGTAAGTAAAGATATAGATATTCATTTTGTGAATTTCATAAAAAAGGGAGTATTAACAGTCTAAACAAAAAGTGCAGGATATATGTTAAATAGATTAGGCGAACTTGCGGTATATAATTTTTATTTTAAGTTTACATTAATTGGATATGGAAAAGATATGGAATATGAATTATAGAAAGAAGGTAGTAGGTTGAATTTAGGAATAGAAAACGAAACAGTGGAATTCAAGAAGTCAACAGGAGAATTAAAAGAAGCAATGAATTCTATTTCTGCTATATTGAATAAGCATCAGCATGGAGAATTGTATTTTGGAGTAAAACCAGATGGTAGCATTATAGGGCAGGTTGTTACGGAGGAGTCACTAAGAGAAGTTAGTCAGAAAATAAAGAATTCTATTGAACCTAAAATATATCCTGAAGTGAAAAAGGTGGTTATGGATGGCAGGGATTGTATATATGTTAAATTTGCAGGAAATCAGACTCCATATTTTTCATATGGTGTAGCAAGGATACGTGTAGCAGATGAAGATTTAATTATGTCACCACAGCAATTAGCAGATTATATTCGCAAGGGAGATAGAGAAGAAAATCGGTGGGAAAATTTGATTTCTAATAAAACAATTGATGATGTCGATGAAGAACTTCTAAAAAAATATACAAATCAGGCTCATGATGTTGGGAGAATAGCAATTGTTTATACAGATAAGAAAACAGTTTTAAATCAATTAGAGTTATCAGAGGGAAATCATTTAATAAATGCGGGAAAGGCATTATTTGCAGATGATTTAATTCAAGATATTCAAATGGCAATTTTTGCAACCAATGAGAGATTGACTTTTAATGATATTCAAAGGCAACATGGACCCGTACTTAAGCTTATAGACATAGCTGAAAGTTATATAAAAAGTAATATACATTGGCGCGTGGAATTTACTGGTGCATTACAACGTACGGAAATACCGGAGATACCAATTGATGCTATCCGAGAGGCATTGTTAAATTCATTTTGTCATAAGGATTATGCAGCCGGACAAAGTAATGAGGTTGCAATTTATAAAGACAGAATTGAAATATATAACCCAGGTGCTTTTCCAGAAGGATTTGAACCACAGGATTTTATTGACAAACCGGAAAGGCCAATTCGTAGAAATCCCAAAATAGCAAGAATTTTATATTATTCTAAAGATATTGAGAGTTTTGGGACTGGTTTGAAACGTATAGCTGATGCGTGTGAAAAAGCAGATGTTAGATATGAATTTAAAAAATTAAAGTCTGGATTTGTAGTTTGTTTTTATCGGCCGGAAGAAAAAGTGAATAAATCCACAGATCAGAATAATAAAGACAATTTCTTACAACATTCTTCGGAAGTTCCGAATATGAGTATACAGGATTTTGCAAGACTCATGAATTATTTGGAGCAGCCAAGAACTAGAAAAGAATTACAAGAATTCTGTAACTATAGTTCAAGAGATTATTTCAGAACAAAAATACTTAAGCCATTAATAGACGCAAAAATTGTTGACTTGACAATTCCAGACAAACCGCAGAGTTCAAAACAAAAGTATGTTAAGCATAAAACAGAATAAAATATATGACTTGCCCACTTGACTTGTATAGTAAGTGGGCAAGTCATGTGGAACTGATCCTACATTACAGCCCACCCAGATATTTGGTAAAGAATTTCTTCAGATATTTCGAAAGTACCCCTCTTATTTCTTCTTTATCTCCTTTCAGGACTACTTCCATAAAATCATACTCCTCGATCAGCAGTGTACTAATGTATCCGAGGATTTCATTGTTGATCCGCACATTTTCATCATCCGGCACGAGCATGACAAAGATGACGTTAATTCCCTTAAAGTAAGGGTCCATGAAGGCTGTGAGGTCTTTTGTCATGCACACACCAAAGCAGGGCCTTACAACGCCCTTTGTCCTTGTGTGAAAGAGTGCAAAACCAAATTCTGCAAAGACCTGCGTGGCGATCTTTTCCCTCCTCATGATATCTTCCTGTATCAGTTCACTCCGGTCACTGTAGGGGGAGAGTTTTTCCCCGATGGCAATCAGAAGCTCCTTAAAAGTGATCCAGTTGTCAACCTTGAAGAAGTCCATATATTTGATTACGGCATTGATCTGGGCGGCGGCCAGGTTGATTTCTTCGAGCTGTACGGTGAACTCATCCTCTGTTTTCAGCTTTTCGGGCATCCGCTCATACTGATAGACCATGCGCCGGCTTTTTTCAATATCGTCATCTCCGAGAAGCGGATTGACATAAATAACAGGGGCATCCTGCAGGTCCAGCGGAAGACTCGATATGAAAAAGTCCGTCTTACCGATGATATAAGGCGTAATGTCGTTTTTGCCATAGGCGGTGATATCCACCCGGTCACGAAATACTTTCTTAAGTTTGGAAGACATCAGGCGGGAGATGCCGATTCCGCTGGAACATACGACGCCGATATGCACCTGGCGGATCTGTTCGCTTTTGCCCTCCAGGCGGACAAGCGCCGCCCCGAAATGTACCGCGAGAAATCCAGTCTCTTCATCGGGGACGGCAGTCTGTGTCTTTTCACCTAGAACGAGTGCGACCTTGCTGCATTTTTCATAGATATCCGGATAGCTCTCCTGAATTTCCTTCAAGATGGGATTCTGGATCTTCATCCCGTGCAGGAGGCGGATCAGTGTAGGCTGCAGGTGGGCAAGAAGCCCTTGTATGAATTCATCATCCTGTTTCAGGTAATAGGCTTTTTCTGCGTCGAATGCATCGATCATCTCATTCAGCAGATCCTGAAGTTCACGGTTACCCATCTCAACCGTTTTTCCGTCGGCCCATGAAATCTTTTCGTGTTTGGCCCCTTTGATGTGAAGGCAGATATAAGAGATTTCTACCTCTGGTATCTCAATCTCGAATTCCTCTTCCAGTTTGAGGACAATCTCCTTTGCCAGCAGATAGTCCTCATCCTCATGGAGGTCCCCGTTCCAGCCGTCGGCGGTTTCCAGCATTTCATCCTTAAGAATCCGGTTGATGGCAATGGAAATATGGATAATCAGGCCAATATAAGAGTTCTCTGTCAATGTGAGGACACGGGTATGGTTCATCCCCATAATACAGCCGATGACACGTTTCAGGATATCATCGTTGAGTACCTTCCCCATGCTGCTTTTAGCAAATTCTTCGCAGCTTTCCTGACTGCTTTCGGATTCATAGGCATCCCGGATCAGGCGGGTATCGATGTTCTCATCAATAAATGCCCGGATTGCCCGGCGGTAGTTCTCTTCACTGCCTTCAACTGCAATACCGCTTCCGGGTTTGCGCACCACAAAAAGGCCGTACCGGTTCAGCCATTCCCCGACGGCTTCCAGATCCGTACTTATGGTTGCTTCGCTGACCTGAAACTGGCTGCTGTAATAAAACAGTTTCTTCAGCCCTTTTTCCTTCAGGACCTCTAAGATAAGCCGTTTCCTGCGTTCTTCCCGGTTGCTGACATCATAGGAGTCACCCTGGCTGATATCATCAAACAGGCGCCCTTTTTCTTCCGCACTGCCCTCCAGCCACACCCCGACCCCTGTCTTAGACATGAAACGGATATCATAGGGCTTCAAAGAACTCTGGATATAACCCAGCTCACGCTGGACGGTCCGCTTGCTGACACCGACCTTCGCGGCCAGATCCTTTACGGAAATGCTCTCTTTTTCGGAAAGGAGCACGTGTAATATTTGCTTGATCCTTGGGGTAATATCCATACTGTTACCTTCCTCTCTCTCGAAGCAGACAAACCAGCCCATCGTAGGATGCGGCGGTAAGGAGGCTGCCGGCTGTATAAATCTCTCTCGACGGACCTATATCTGATTTGAGTTTCTCCGGCAGATGGTCATACAGATCCTTCTGGCATACAATCAGGTCGATGCCGTCAGGAATCAGGTCTGCCGCATATGCGTCCACCTGGATGCCGGTCAGTTTTTCCTGTGCCAGCCGTCTTCTTAAGATGGAGGCACCCATTGCACTTGTTCCGACCCCACCGTCACAGACCACGGCAATTCTTTGTATTTTCATATTTTTTTCCTCATTTATATTGTTCACGGGAGATTTATCATGAGTACTTATTTCTTTTGAAACGGTATTGTTGCTTTTAGTGGTCATCTTTAACACAAGCAGGCTTCCGGCAAAGGATACTGCCGTGGAGACTGCCAGCCCGGCAAGGGCGAAAAGCCATGTATTCTTTCCGGCCATCAAGAGGATTGTGACCACACTTCCGGGAGATACAGGCCCCTGCAGTCCGGCGTGCAGATACTGGAAGGTAAGGTTCCCGGCAAAACCTCCGGCCATCAGAGGAAGAAGGAGCCAGAGGTTGGACAGTACATAGGGAAAATAAACCTCGTGAAGCCCACCGACCGCCTGGGTAAACATAGCGGCGCCATATTCCTGCCGCTTTTCCTTATGGCAGAGGAACAGGGCCCCAAGCATACCGAATCCGGGGCCTGGATTTGCCTCGAGCAGAAAGAAAACTGAACTGCCATGTGCGGCGGCCTGACTCATTCCCAGTGGAACCAGAATGCTGTGGTTCATGAGGTTGTTCAGAAAAAATACCTTTGCGGGCTCAATGATAAAAGCGAGAGTCCCTAACATCCCGAATTCCACCAGCATGTCGGTAAAACGTGATAAAAGTGTGATAAACTGGTTCATAACCGGTGTGAGAACTGCATAAGCCATACCCGCCATAAGACCTGCCAGAACCGCGACCCAGAGGTTCTTGACAAGCATCTGCAGGGAAGCCTTGCATTTACAGGAAATCCACTGAAAACTGTACTTCCAGAGGAATCCGGCCGCGGGACCAATCAGAAGCGCGCCCCAGAGGCCAGACTCAGTACCACCCGCTGCAATGCCGCAGACCGCCAGGGCGGCTGTGAGCCCTCCGCTGTTCCCACCGGTCTTCCTTCCGCCCTCGAAGCTGATTAGTACTGGCAGGGCGACGTGGTAAACCAACTGCGAAATGGCATACATATTTTCATTAGGAAACCATCCGTAATCATGAAAGATTACGGACAGAATTCCGATGAAAATAAATATGCCTATATTATTTATGATGATTTCTTTATAAAAACGTCCTGTCTTCCGTAACAGCTCCATCCTGTATCCACCTTTTGATTCTGGGATTATTATCTTTATTGTAGCATGAATCGGGAGCTCATGAAAGAGTATGCATATTACTGATTTCGCCCTTTAAGTTCAAGAACCAGTTCGTCGTATTCCGGGGCCGCAAGGAAATTCGTGATCAGAATCCGTTCTGCGTTCGGATTACTCCGGGCCGCGCGTTCGCCCAGTTCCCTGTGTGTTACAACAATCTGGACATCGGCAGGAATGGAAGATACCGGGGTATGAATAACTTCGATTCCCTGAAGTCCTGCGGCGGCTATCTTTTTCTTAAGAACCGTTGCACCCATTGCGCTGGACCCCATTCCGGCATCACAGGCAAAGGCAATCTTGTGTACTTTTCCCTGTGTGGCGCCGTCTTTTGCCATATCGTTTCCGAGAGAGCCTTCTGCAGCGGCCGGCTCAGCGATTCCTTTTGCCTGTCTCTTCATGCTGTCTTTTTTCTGCTGTGCTTCTTCAAGGCTTGTGTCTTTCCCCATGAACTTGAGAAGCGGCAGTGCGACGATAAGGGCCACGGCGGCAGATACTGCGATTCCGAGCAGGAGCCCTGCGTAGCTGTGCCGTTCTGCCATCATGAGCAGTGCAAAAATGCTTCCCGGTGAAGCGGGGGCTGTCAGTCCTACACCCATGAGGTTAAAGATAAAGATTCCGCTTGCACCGCCTGCCATTACAGCGAGGAGCAGGAGCGGGTTCATGAGGATGTACGGGAAGTAAATCTCATGGATACCGCCAAAGAAGTGGATAATGACCGCGCCGGGTGCGGAACTTTTTGCACTTCCTTTTCCTGCGATACAGTATGCGAGCAGGATTCCAAGGCCTGGTCCCGGGTTTGCCTCCAGAAGGAAGAATAGGGATTTTCCGATTTCTTCTACCTGCTGGATTCCCATCGGCGACAGGATCCCGTGGTTGATTGCATTATTCAGGAACAGCACCTTTGCCGGCTCGATAAACACACTCGTGAGCGGCAGCAGGCCGTGGTCGACGAAGAAACCGACTCCTGCCTGCATAACACTGTTGAGGGCGCCTACAAGCGGCGTGATTCCTACCATTGCCAGCAGGGCCAGAACTGCGCCGAAGATACCAAGTGAAAAATTATTGACCAGCATTTCAAAACCGGCCGGAATCTTATTTTCCATGAACTTATCGAACTTCTTAATGATCCATGCGGACAGCGGTCCCACGATCATTGCGCCGATAAACATCGGAACATCGGAACCTACGATGACACCCATTGTAGTAATGGCCCCGATGACGCCTCCGCGCTGTCCCGCCACCACATTTCCGCCTGTATAGGCAATCAAAAGCGGGAGAAGCATTGTTGACATGGGAGTCACTAATTGTGCAAACCTTTCATTCGGACGCCAGCCTGTTTCTATAAACAGGGCGGTAATAATTCCCCATGCGATAAAGGCACCGATATTCGGCATTACCATGCCGCTTAAAAATCTGCCAAAAGTCTGGACTTTCTCTTTCATTGATTTCACACCTCTTTCATCTCAAAAACCTTGTTTTTACGGAGATATCTAATACGTATCTCACAATTACTGCCCCTTCGGGCGGGCTTCAGCCTAAGCTGAAAATGAGGTATGACTGGCCAATCAATCTCTTGTGTTCTGAACTCATTATAGCTCTTTAAATGAGCATGTTTCAACAAATAGAAAAGGAGATTTGGCGCTATAAAATAGTGCCAAATCTCCGTATTTTTATGGTGTTAAGCGATAACGGGTAATATCTTTCCAATTTGGAGGAAAGCCCATTCGGTTAAGAAGTTCATCATTGTTTATATGGACAAGATTTTTGGAAGCATGGTCGATCAAAGCAGATAAATTTCTTTTGAAAATTCTAAAATCATTGCCTGAAATCAGATAGCGAAAAGCAATTACCACAGCAAATAAATCGTTTTTTCCATATTGATATTGGATTCCGTTCATTGGTACTGATAATTTCTTATGTAATGGCAGATCAGAAATATTGTCTATTGTCCGGTAAGTAAATAAGCGTTCTCCATGAGCGCATACATTTCTAAACTTTGTTAGGACGGACAAGAACTGTTCCATTTGCTTTCTGTTGATAATACCAAAATTTTTGCATACTTTTGACTGTAAGGATTGTGGAAAGACTTTGTACATTTTTGAAAGGTTTCCAAAAGTCAGGACGTTGATCAGTACCCACATTGGAATATTGCCGTAAGTAGTTCGGTAATAATTGATATATACATAATCGTTTGTTGTTGCGGCTCTTTGCAAGGTTGAAACTAAACGGACAACAGTATTATGATTTTTACGGCTGTTATTAAAATTATGAATGTCCAAGTAAGCAGATTGCTCCTCGCCATACTGTTCAGAAAAATAATAGGACATTAACGAACGCAGATGGCGTTCAATCTGGAGTAGGTATTTGAAAAATAATTCACGAAGCTCTTTATCAAAGTTATAGAGAGAAACAATTTCTTCAAAGGAAGTTCCGTCTTTATATTTTTTTGTTAATGGAATCCTGAACAAGTGCTTGTAGCCGCCCATTAACGGAAAATAGCCAATATGTTTCAATACATCTTCTGCATACTGTTTATTTGAAATAGTAAGGTGTTTTTCATTTTGGAGCCATTCGACTTGTTCTGAAAAAGTAGAAAATTTCTTTTGTGACAACATTTTTTCTCCTTAAAAACAAAAGAGGGAGAGACCCGCAGGTTCTCCCCCGGTTACGGGCTTCGCAAGTTTCCGTAACACGATCACTGAGTTCAATATAGCAGAATTAACATAAGAAGTCAATACGCTTAATTTAACTCTGTATTAGTATATGATATATAATGGTTACTATTACACAATTTTATGCAAATAATCGCATTTCCCGCAGTTGGTTCTTTTGGACTGTAAGCTTATAATCAAATCAGATGATATCAGGCGGGAGGAGTTTCTATTATGGAATATGGTCATTTTGACAGTGAAAAAAGGGAATATGTGATCGACAGGGTCGATCTGCCGGCATCCTGGACGAATTATCTGGGTGTGCGGGATATGTGTGCGGTAGTCAATCATACTGCGGGAGGTTATCTGTTTTATAAGTCCCCGGAATACCACCGGATCACGCGTTTCCGTGGGAACAGTGTGCCGATGGACCGTCCGGGGCATTACGTGTATCTGAGGGACGATAAGAGCGGGGATTACTGGAGTATTTCCTGGCAGCCGGTCGGCAAGAGTCTGGATACTGCAAAGTATAGTTGTGTGCACGGGCTATCCTATACAAGATATGAATGTGAATATAACGGGATTAAAGCGAGCCAGACTCTGTCCATCCCGATCGAAGATACGGTAGAGCTGTGGGATGTGAAGGTGAAGAATACAGGTACAAAAGAGCGGTCTTTAAGCCTGTTTTCTTACTGTGAATTTTCCTTCCACCACATTGAATTTGACAACCAGAATTTCCAGATGAGTCTTTATTCTGCGGGTTCTTCGTATGAAGACGGAATTATTGAGCACGACCTGTATTACGATGAATTCGGGTACCAGTATTTTACGGCCGATTTTGAACCGGACGGCTTTGACTGTCTGCGGGATGAGTTTATCGGTGCTTACCGCTCCGAGAGCAATCCTTTGGGGGTTGAACGCGGGACATTAAGTGGCTCTTATGAAAAGGGAAATAACCACTGCGGGGCACTTCATAAGAAGATAATACTGGAACCGGGAGAAGAGGTCCGGGCAATATTTATGCTTGGGGAGGGCAGCCGGGAAGCAGGAAGGAAAATGAGGGAAAAGTATCAGGTTTTCCACAATGTCGACCAGGTTTATGTGGATTTAAAAGCATTTTGGGAAGAGAAGTGTGGAAAACTTCAGATTCAGACGCCGAATGAGGGGATGAATACGCTGATCAACACATGGACGCTGTATCAGGCAGAGATCAATGTCATGTTTTCCCGGTTCGCTTCCTTTATTGAGGTAGGAGGAAGGACCGGCCTCGGTTACCGGGATACGGCGCAGGATGCCATGACAGTACCCCATTCCAACCCGGAAAAATGCCGCCAGCGCCTTGTGGAACTCTTAAGGGGGCTCGTATCAAAAGGGTATGGACTGCACCTGTTTGAACCGCGCTGGTTTGACCCCGAGGCGGAGGAAAAGCCCTTTAAGTCACCGACTGTAGTTCCCCAGCCGAAGCGTGAGGACATGATCCACGGGTTGGAGGATACCTGTTCCGACGATGCGCTCTGGGTGATCGCGGCAATCACAGAGTATGTGAAGGAAACAGGGGAATATGGGTTTATCGATGAAATGCTGACTTATGCGGACGGCGGAAGTGGTACCGTCTATGAGCATATGATGAAGATTCTGGATTTCTCTTTCGACCAGGTAGGAGAGGACGGCGTATGCAAAGGCTTACGTGCGGACTGGAATGACTGCCTGAATCTGGGAGGGGGAGAGAGTGCGCTCGTATCCTTCCTTCATTACTGGGCAATTGAGAACTTTCTGGAGCTGGCAAGGTTCCGTCAGGATGCAGATAATGTAAAGAAATATGAGGCAATGCAGCAGACGGTCCGTGAAGTATGCGGCCGGGAACTGTGGGATCAGGAGTGGTTCATCCGCGGTATTACGAAGAACGGCAGGCGCATCGGCACGACGCAGGATAAGGAAGGGAAGATTCATCTGGAGTCCAATGCATGGGCGGTCCTGTCTGGGGCGGCGAGCTATGAGAAGGGGATCCGGGCGATGGACAGTGTGCAGAAATACCTGTCCACACCTTACGGAATCATGCTGAACGCACCGTCCTTTACCGTGCCGGATGATGATATCGGTTTTGTGACAAGGGTATATCCAGGAGTTAAGGAAAACGGTTCTGTCTTCAGCCATCCGAATCCGTGGGCATGGGCGGCAGAATGTCGCCTGGGAAGGGGAGACCGGGCAATGGAGTATTACAACGCCCTCTGCCCGTATTACCAGAACGATAAGATCGAGATACGGCAGGCAGAGCCTTACTCCTACTGCCAGTTCATCATGGGGAAGGACCACAGCGCATATGGACGGGCGAGGCATCCGTTTATGACAGGAAGCGGCGGCTGGGCTTATTTCTCAGCGACCAGGTACATGCTGGGCATCCGCCCGCAGTTTGATTATCTGGAGATTGATCCGTGTATCCCGGCACAATGGGACGGCTTTGAAGTAAGCCGCGTCTGGAGGGGTATCCGGTATCAGATTATCGTTGAGAACCCGGACCACGTTATGTCAGGAGTGAAGGAATTGTATCTGGACGGGGAAACTTATGCACCGGCATTTTCCAGTGCAGGGCTTGTCAGAGAGGGAGATACATCCGGGCAGTCGGCAGAGAGATCTGTTGCACAGATCCCATTTTTAGCAGATCAGAAAGAACATACAGTCAGAATCATTATGGGAGAAAGGAAGGCACAGTTATGATAGCATTCGGTACAGGCGGCTGGAGAGCAATTATTGGAGATGAATTTACAAAGGCAAACATACAGGTCCTTGCAAAGGCTATGGCGAGGAAGATGAAGGCAGAAGGCGTAGAGGAAAAAGGGATTGTCATGGGATATGACAGGCGTTTCCTTTCGAAAGAAACGATTTACTGGTCATGTGAGATATTTGCAGAGGAAGGGATCAAGGTATGGTTCATCGACCGTTCCGTCCCGACCCCGCTTGTCATGTTCTATGTGATGAAACACAATATGCCATATGGCATGATGGTGACGGCCAGCCATAACCCGGCCATCTATAACGGGATCAAGGTGTTTACAGAGGGCGGAAGGGATGCAAATGAGATCCAGACACAGGACATTGAATGTTACATTAAAGAAATAGAGGATGAGTTCCGGGGAAAACCGCTGCCGTCAATGTCCTATGAGAAGGCCTTAAAAGAAGGGCTTGTCGAAGAGTTCAACCCCCTGAATGAATATCTGGATAATATTATCGACAATATTGATATGCAGAAGATCAGGGACGCGGGTCTTAACATTGCCCTCGACCCGATGTACGGGGTCAGCCAGACCTCATTGAAAACGATCCTGCTGACGGCGAGGTGTGATGTAAACCTCATCAATGAACGCCATGACACCCTGTTCGGAGGTCGGCTCCCGGCGCCAACGGACGGGACACTGCGGGCACTCAAGACGTATGTCATTGATTACGGCTGTGACATCGGACTGGCAACAGACGGGGATGCGGACCGGATCGGTGTAATTGACGACAAAGGAAGATTTCTGCACGCCAATGACATTTTGGTGTTATTATATTACTATCTTGTAAAATATAAAGGTTGGAAGGGACCGGTTGTAAGAAATGTAGCAACCACACATATGCTGGATAAAGTGGCGGAAGGGTTCGGCGAAACCTGCTATGAAGTCCCGGTAGGATTCAAGCACATTTCCGCTAAAATGCAGGAAACAGGAGCAATCCTCGGAGGGGAATCTTCCGGGGGGCTGACCGTACGCGGGCACATCAACGGCAAGGACGGGGTGTATGCGGCAATGCTCCTCGTCGAGATGCTTGCCGTGACAGGAAAAAAGATGTCACAGATTATGGAAGACATCCAGAAGGAATATGGCACAATTCACATGGAAGAACGGGATTATAAGATGACGCAGGAGCGCAAAGAAGAGATTTTCCATATGCTCATGGAAGAAAAGCTTTTGCCTAAGATCGATGTGCCGATGCGTGATGTGTCCTATCTGGACGGGTGCAAAGTATACTTCGAGAACGGCGGCTGGATTATAGCCAGATTCTCAGGAACAGAGCCACTTCTGCGTATCTTCTGCGAGATGCCGGATGAAATGCAGGCGAAAGCATTATGTGAAGAATTTGAAACATTTCTGGATCTCTGATCGCTGCTTCCGGGAAAAGGAAACATATGAAGACGAAAAGAAAGATTTCTATTAAGTCAAGGATCATTGCACTGATGGTCTTATGCTGGCTTCTGCCCCTAATCCTGATCACGGGGGTAAACGTGTATTACATCTCAAGCAATCAGTTTGAGAGCAAGATTTCGAAACAGATCGAACAGCTCAAGTTCAACGACCAGGTGAGCGCCGAGCGTCTGAATAAGGTAATAGAAGCGTCCCGTCAGGCATCTTATGACGGGACGCTTACTGACCTTTATGTAAGGTATAAGAAGGGGACTATTCCGGAGCACGACCTGCTCGCATCCAGTATGTATTATCTGGGGGACAGGTACGGGCGGGACAGCCTCATTAAGGCCTCCATTCTGTGGTACAGGGATGATCCGGCCAGACTGAACAGCAGTGCTTACAATACCGGCGAGGGCGGGACCTACCAGCTGGTACAGAGATACTGGGACGAGGACCACGAGGCGGTCGAGGCGCTGGCCGGGAACCTTGATACAAAGGTGCAGTTTTACAGCAGCGGAAACAGGCTGTATCTGGTGCGTAATCTTTACAGCCCATCCTATGTAAATGCAGGTACACTTGTGCTGCTTATCAATAAAAATGAATGCTTTGAAAACTATTCTGTTTTCCCGTCCGGGACATCTGTGACACTTTATGTGGATGACTGTAACCTCCGCCTAATTGGGGATGAGGTTACTGCAAAGGAAACGGGAAAGGAGGAGATGGGGGGAGTCTCCGGATATACGTGGGACAACGGTATTCTCTGCATCTATCATGACATGCTGGCGGGGGATCACAGGATTACTTCGCTTGTCCGGTTCGATGACAGCTCCTCCTTCACGCTGTTTTACGGATATAAAACCATACTGATCGGGATGGTACTCTGCCTGATCCCATTGCTTTCCATCCTTCTGTGGGTGTTCTACAGGCATGTGACAAAGCCGGTTGAAAAGATGATGGACGGTGCCGTGGAGATTGAAAAAGGAAATCTCGGCTATCAGCTGGATTTTGAACCTGAGAGCAAGGAGTTCCATTATCTTGCGGATTCTTTTAATAAGATGTCAGAAAAGCTGAAATACCAGTTTGACCATATCTATGAGGAAGAACTGGCACTGAGGGATGCACGGATTATGGCGCTGCAGTCCCACATCAACCCACATTTTATGAATAACACACTGGAGATTATCAACTGGGAGGCGCGCCTGTCCGGGAATCAGAAGGTGTCGCAGATGATTGAGGCCCTGGCGACGCTGATGGATGCAGGAATAGACAGGAAAAAGCAGCCGGAGGTACTTTTGTCCGAAGAAATGATCTATGTGAATGCTTATCTCTATATTATTGCCGAGAGGCTCGGGAAACGTCTTACGATTAAGAAAGAGCTTCCCGATGAAATCATGCAGTACAAGGTTCCGAGGCTGATCCTGCAGCCTGTGATCGAGAACGCCATTGAACATGGCGTCGTGAAAAACGGTCAGGGGACGGTCGTCTTATCCGGCCGTAAAGAAGGCAGGTTCTTATATCTGGAAATTGTGAACGAGGCACATCTGACGAAGGAAGACGAGGCAAAGGTCGAGAGGCTTCTGGATGTGGATTATGATACAAGCAAAGAGGCTTCAGGCAGTCTGGGGATTGCAAATGTGAACCAGAGGCTTAAGATTCTGTACGGGGAGCCGTGCGGACTAAGCATGGAAAAACTGGATGAAAACCATGTCCGGGCCCGTTTGACTATCCTTGTCGGGGAAGATGGCAAGATAATGCAAGAAATCACAGATTGAGTTATTCACTTTTCCTAAAAAAACGTCATAATAAAAGTATAAATTATACAGAATGTATAAGCGATTGGAGGAGAAGTTATGAAGAAAAAAGTGGTTTCAATTTTACTTGTAACAGCAATGGTTGGAACAATGGCAGCAGGGTGTGGTTCCAAAAAGGGAAGCGACAGCAAGGACGAGGAGTTATCTTTAAGCGTCACAACAACATTTGCCGGTGAAGATGGAAATGCACCGAATTATAAAGAAGCCGTTTCCGCATTTGAGGAAGAGACTGGAATCAAGATTAACGATTCATCCGCGGTTTCAGACGAAACATTTAAGGCACGTATCGAGACAGATTTCCAGGCTGGTTCAGAACCGGACGTACTGTTCTTTTTTAACGGGGCAGATGCAAATTCATTCATCGAAGAAGGAAAAGTTATTTCTATAGATGATATCAGGGCTGAATATCCAGACTATGCATCTAATATGAATGACGACCTGATACCGGCATCACTGGTAGATGATGTGAAATATGCGGTTCCGGTAAACGGATACTGGGAAGGCCTCTTCTGTAATACAGAAGTTCTGGATGCAGCAGGCGTGGAAGTTCCGGGAGCAGATTATACATGGGCTGATTTCGAGGCAGACTGTGAGAAGATCAAAGCAGCAGGCTACACGCCGATCGCATCTGCACTGGGTGAGATCCCTCATTACTGGTGGGAATACAGTATCTTCAACCACACTTCACTTGACAGCCATCTCGAGGTTCCAAAGAGTGTAGATGAAGGCAACGGACCTGGCTGGGTAGAAGGTATGGAAGATATTAAGAAACTGTATGAAAAAGGATATTTCCCGGAAAATACATTATCAGCAAAAGATGATGAGACATTTGCACTGTTTACAAGCGGAAAAGCCGGATTCTTAATCGATGGTTCATGGAAAGTAGGCGGTATCGCTTCAGCATGCCAGTCAGACCCGGATGATGCATCCACACTTGACAAAGACAAACTGGATAAATTCACAGTTACTTATGTTCCGACTAACGGGGAAAGAAAAGCAACAGACCTGATCGGCGGACTTTCTGAAGGATATTACATCACAAAGAAGGCATGGGACGATGAAGCTAAGAGAGACGCAGCCGTTAAATTCGTAGAGTACATGACAACAGACGATATGGTTGCAAAATTCGCACAGCACACAGCATCTGCCTTAAAGGAAGCTCCGGAAGTAGATGATGCAGAGTTTAACTCCCTTCAGATCAAGGCCATTGACATGATGGCAGGTGTTTCATCCCTGACAGGTGCAGTACAGGATATTTTCAACGGAGAATGCAGGGTATCAACATTCGACGGTATGCCTCAGATCGTTACAGGAGAAGTCAGTGCAAAGGACGCTGTAGCGGAAGGTCTTGAGATGTACGCAGAGCAGACAGCAGAATAGGCATAAAACTTATAACCGGGGCGCGTGTCTGTGAGAACCGTGAACAGACACGCCTCCGGTTTTTAAAACTCAGTAGGAGGCAGAGTCATGGAATCTAATATATACAGAAACAAAAAACCGCTGTTTGTGTTCCTGATACCGGCATTCATATTCATGGTGATTTTTCTTTACTATCCATTTGTTAAAAATATTCTGAACAGTTTCCAGAATATTTCCAGCCTTGGTGCTGCAAGCAAGGGATGGAACGACCCCTGGTATACGAACTATGTAAAAATGTTCAACGACCCGAATATGCGGACCGCAATCTTAAACACAATTATCATGATGCTTGTAACAATTGTCGGCCAGGTCGGAATCGCAGTCGCACTTGCACTGATGGTTGATAACATCAAAAAGGGGGCAAAATTCTTCCGTACCGTATTTTTCTTCCCGATTGTTATCTCAGCTACCGCATTAGGTCTGATGTTTAACCTGATCTTCCTGTATGACAAGGGAATGGTCAACCAGCTTTTAGAATTCCTTGGAAAAGGAACCCTGACTGACTGGAAAGATACGGCACACGCGCTGGTTATCATGCTGCTTCCGGTTATGTGGCAGTATGTAGGTTTTTATTTTGTAATCCTTATCACCGGACTCAACAATATTCCGGAAGAATTATATGAATCCGCATCTATCGACGGTGCAACAAGATGGCAGAGGATCAGGTATATTACACTGCCGATGCTGAGAAATGTCATCTGCACATGCGTTGTCCTGGCAGTAACAGGAGCGCTGAAGGTATTTGACCTGCCGTGGGTTATGTTCCCGAAGGGCATGCCGCTAGGCAAAACATGGCTGACCGGTACCTATATGTACTATCAGGCATTTAATACGAAAAATGTAGACTACAGCTCTGCAATCGCAGTCGTGATCGTAGTGCTTGGAATTGTAACCTCTAAAATCGTCAACAAAGTGTTCAAAGAAGCAGATTACTAAGAAGGAGATAAGGCATGAAAACAAAAACAAAGAAACGTATGTCACCCGGCATGATAGTGATTTATGCAATTCTCATCTTCTGGGCCCTGACAACAATTTATCCGATATTCTGGATCATCATGAACTCATTTAAAGCAAAAAACGAGATTCTGGCAAATTCATTTTCCCTGCCGGTCGGTGATCTGTTTACAACATCTAACTATAAAACTGCCTTTGAACGTTTGAATATATTCAGTGCTTACCGGAACAGTATTATCATATCCTGTACCGTAGCACTTGTCGTAGTGCTGCTGGCAGGGCTGGCATCCTTTGCCATCGTCCGCTACAGCTTCCGGTTAAAGAAATTTGTTTACTCACTGATCATAGCAGGCATGATGTTCCCTGTGTTCTCGACGATCATCCCGGTATTCAGAATGCTGAATTCGATACATATCGCCAACACAAACAATCTGTGGCTCTCCCTCTTATCCGTGGCACTGCCCCAGATCGCGGGGAACCTGTCATTTGCGATCGTGGTGCTGAGCGGTTATATCAAGTCTCTTCCAATTGAACTGGAAGAAGCCGCATACATGGAAGGGTGCAATGCCTACCAGATTTTCTTCAAGGTGGTGATGCCGCTGACAAAACCTTCTTTTGCGACAGTAGCGATTTTCTCATTCCTGTGGAGTTATAATGACCTGTTTACACAGATGTTCCTGCTGCGCCTGCCGGAACAGAGGGCCATCACCCGCCTTCTGAACGAGCTGACTGCTATGGAGGGAACCAACTACGGACTTATGGCGGCAGCGGTAGCATTAGTTGTCATTCCGGTCATAATTGTGTATATTATATTACAGAAGCATATTATCAAAGGTATGACTGCAGGAGCCATCAAAGGGTAGATCCGCAGGATGCCTTGTTTATGAGGGTGGGAAAATGTATAAAGTTGTAATTATCGATGATGAGCCGATTATAGTCGAAGGCTTGTCCCGTGTGATTAAGTGGGAAGAATACGGCTGCCGTCTGGCCGGGACTGCATATGACGGCATGGAGGGCGTGAAGGTGATCCGGGAACAGGAACCGGATATCATCTTCTCAGACATCGCCATGCCGGGCATGGACGGATTGAAGATGATCGCGGCAATCCGCGTGGAACAGCCCGATGCCATGATCGCCATACTCACAGGCTACCGGGACTTTGATTACGCGCAGACCGCCATCCGTCTAGGTGTATGCAGATTCCTTTTAAAACCATCCAACCTCACCGAACTGGAAGAGGCCGTTCAATTCATGGTAAGCGAACTGAAGAAGAAACAGCCGGAAGCGGCAGGGCATGAGGACACGGAAGAGGATTCCGAAGGAACTGCAGGAAGCTTTATCGTAAAGAATGCTATGGAATATATGCAGAATCATTATGCGGAAAAGGTTACCTTATCCGAGCTGGCTGACAAGATGTATGTGAGCCAGTGGCATCTCAGCAAACTCCTGAATAAGCATATGAAGAAGAGCTTCAGCGAACTCCTGAATGAGATCAGGGTAAAAGAGGCGAAACAGCTTCTGAAGGACCCTTCTTTAAGAGTCGGTGATGTGGCGGAGATGGTCGGATTTTTGGATATTGCACACTTTTCAAGGGTCTTTAAGAAGTATACAGAAATGTCTGCCAATGAGTATAGGAATAAAAAGCTTGGCTGATATCAGTTATTGAAAATGTCTATAAATAGTATAGAAATATTCTTTTATACAATCTGCATAAATGTATTGGATTTCTGGAACGGAAAAACGGGAACAAACAGGGAAACAGGTTGTGCAGAATAACTAATTTGATGAAATTTTTCCTGAGAGCTTGCAAATTTTTTAACAATTGGTTATTATAGAAACAGGCAATAGACTGGGTTCTAGTTGTCTATAAGTAAACTGCATAGTGGGATGATGTTTTTCAAGAGAGAGCCGGACAGACCGGCCGCCGAAGAGGCAAGCCATGTATACGAGGGTGAACGTATACGGGTGAAACTTTCAGGCAAAAGGACTGGGAAACGTACCACATTCTGAATCTTGTGCTGAGCGCTTTTTAAAACAAAGAAATCAGGGCAAACAAACAGAAAGGAGGACGATTTATACACGGGCGTGTTTAAATTGTCTTTTTTTATCTTTGAAAAGCCAAAGGAGAAGAAGGGTAACATGAGCAAAGGCAACTACATAGTCATAACCAACAATCCACTTGTTTTTGAAAAGCTGAAAGACGGGCACGAAGTCATATACAGGGAGATTTCTTACGAAGAGATTCTAAAAGACGTCAGAGACAGAATCCACGATGGTCACCGGCTTTTAACACATCCGTTATCAGGAAGCGTAAAGCCGAATGAAACACCATACAAATCAATTCTAATTACAAAAGGAAAGGAGAAGATGGATGACTGGTCCGTACAGATCATTGAAAGTGCCATCCAGGCCTGCCGGAAGTTTGAATTTAAGTCAGACAAGTACGGTGCCGGGGTGTACAAAGACTTTCAGATGATTGACTGGACCCTGTTAGAAAGTGGATTGGCATCAGCCGACCTTTGGTAGGCCGGTGCACATGGCGGCGGCTGCAAAGAGAAGCACCAGCGCCAGTAAGTTCAAAAGAGGTTTTGAATCGCCTAGTTGTACGAAAACTATGAAAATGCTGATACTGTTCGCACCTGCGAATAGTAATCAAATAATTGAGAGGAGGGCATGACAAGTGAGATTAGAAATGGGACACATTTACATTAAGGATATCCAGTTCGGACCGGAGTCAAAGATTGAAGACGGAGTCCTTTATGTATCCGAGGAGGCTGTGAAGGCAGTTGCTCTGGAGGAGGAAAAGATTAAGAGTGTATCACTTGATATTGCGAGACCGGGAGAGTCAGTAAGAATCACACCGGTAAAGGATGTTATTGAACCGAGAGTAAAAGTTGAGGGAAGAGGAGGAATTTT
The DNA here is from genome assembly GCF_905197545.1 of Faecalicatena orotica. Classification (NCBI taxonomy): domain Bacteria; kingdom Bacillati; phylum Bacillota; class Clostridia; order Lachnospirales; family Lachnospiraceae; genus Faecalicatena; species Faecalicatena orotica. Next base: position 8,066 of record NZ_CAJJZH010000008.1, on the reverse strand, counting down.
CCCGGGCGTCATCTCTAAGACTGATACAGTCGGAGAAGGCAAGACTTATGCACTGAAAGGAATGGCTGTTGTAACAGCGGGCAAGATTGTTGGATTCCAGGAAGGTATCATTGATATGACAGGCCCCGGAGCAGAATATACACCATTCTCAAAGACACAGAACCTGGTTATGGTATGTGAACCGGAAGAGGGAATCGAACCTCATGATTATGAAAAAGCAGTGAGACTTGCAGGATTCAGGGTTGCAGTTTATATTGGGGAATTAGCTCGCGACCTGACACCTGATGAGACAAAAGTATATGAGACATGCACGATTAAAGAAGGTATTGAGAAGTATCCTGACCTTCCGAGAGTTGCATATGTACAGATGCTGCAGAGCCAGGGGCTTCTGCATGACACATATGTTTACGGCGTAGACGCAAAGAGAATCGTTCCTACAATCTTAAGCCCGACAGAGATCATGGACGGCGCGATTGTATCAGGAAACTGCGTATCTGCATGTGACAAGAACCCGACATATGTACACCTGAACAATCCGGTTGTACATGATTTATTCGAACAGCACGGAAAAACTCTGAACTTTGTATGCCAGATCATTACAAATGAGAACGTGTACTTAGCTGACAAGCTCCGTTCATCCGACTGGACAGCAAAGCTCTGCAAGATGCTTGATCTGGACGGCGTTATCGTTTCTCAGGAAGGATTCGGAAATCCGGATACAGACCTGATCCTGAACTGCAAGAAGATTGAGGCAGAAGGCGTTAAGACTGTTATCATCACAGATGAGTATGCAGGACGTGACGGTAAATCCCAGTCTCTCGCAGACGCAGACCCGGCAGCAGATGCTGTTATCACAGGCGGAAATGCAAACCAGGTGATCATTCTTCCTAAACTGGACAAGGTGATCGGTACTCTGGACTATGTAACTAAGATCGCAGGTGCAAGTGAAGAGACTCTTCGCGAGGATGGAAGCTTGGAAGTTGAGCTTCAGGTTATCACAGGCGCAACAAACGAAACTGGCTTTAACAAGCTGAGTGCAAGATAGCGGGGAGGAGAAGAAATGGCTAAAATTAAAGTTGTTCATTATATTAATCAATTCTTCGCACAGATTGGCGGAGAGGAAAAAGCTGATTATCCGGCAGAAATCCGTGTAGGAGAGGTTGTTGGACCGGGTATGGCACTGACAGCCAGCTTTAAAGATGATGCAGAGATTATCGCTACAATCGTGTGCGGTGACTCTTATTTCAATGAGAACCTGGAGAAGGCAAAAGCAGACATTCTGGCTATGGTAAAAGAGCAGGCTCCGGATGTATTTATCGCAGGACCGGCATTCAACGCAGGACGTTACGGCGTGGCATGTGCTACGATCTCTGCTGCAGTACAGGAAGAACTGGGAATCCCGGCACTTACAGGTATGTATGTTGAGAACCCTGGTGCAGATATGTTCAAGAATCAGGTATATATGATTGCTACGAAAAACAATGCGGCAGGTATGAGAGACGCTGTTTCTAAGATGGCACCTCTGGCATTGAAGCTTGCAAAAGGCGAGCCGATCGGTGCATCAGCAGAAGAAGGCTACATGCCTAATGGCATCCGTGTAAACTTCTTTGAAAAAGAAAGAGGTTCACAGAGGGCAGTAAAGATGCTGCTTAAGAAACTGAATGACAAACCGTTCGTAACAGAGTATCCGATGCCAGACTTCGACAGAGTTGACCCGAATCCGGCAGTAAAGGATTTAGCTCATGCAAAGATCGCCCTTGTAACATCAGGCGGTATTGTTCCGAAAGGAAATCCGGACCATATCGAAAGCTCCAGTGCATCACACTACGGAGAGTACGATATCACAGGTGTATATGACCTGACAGAAGAGACATACGAGACAGCACACGGCGGATACGATCCGGTATACGCAAACAAAGATTCAGACAGGGTACTGCCTGTAGATGTGCTTCGTGACCTTGAAAAAGAAGGCGTTATTGGGGAACTGCATAACAAATTCTATACAACAACGGGGAATGGTACGTCCGTTGCCAACTCAAAAGCATTTGCTGCTGAATTTTCACAGAAACTGCTTGCGGCAGGCGTAGACGCAGTCATCCTCACCTCCACCTGAGGCACCTGTACTCGTTGCGGTGCAACGATGGTGAAAGAAGTGGAAAGAGCGGGAATCCCTGTAGTACATATCTGTACTGTAACACCGATTTCTATGACAGTAGGGGCGAACAGAATCGTTCCGGCTATCGCGATACCACATCCTCTTGGAAACCCGGCATTAAGCCACGAAGAGGAAAAAGAACTCCGCCGCAGGATTGTTGTAAAAGCACTGAATGCTTTAACAACAGAAGTAGACGGACAGAAGATTTTCGAGTAAAATAAAAAGGGGGATACCTTCCTGATAATAATAATCAGGAAAGTATCTCCTGCAATTGAATTCGCGAAGGAGAGGAAACTTTCGTTATGAGCAAAATATATGACGTTATTATTCTGGGAGCAGGCCCGGCAGGACTTGCAGCAGGATTATATGCAGGCAGGAGCCGTCTGTCCACACTGATCATCGAAAAAGGACAGGACGGGGGACAGATCGCGATCACAGATGAGATCGAGAACTATCCGGGACAGATCGTAGATGGGGAGTCAGGCCCGTCACTGATCGAGAGAATGACACAGCAGGCTGAAAAGTTTGGCGCAGAGCGCGTATCTGATACAATCAAAGAGGTTGAACTGGAAGGCGAAGTAAAGATCTTAAAGAGTGAGAAAGCAGAATATCAGGCTAAGAATGTAATCATCGCAACAGGAGCCCACGCAAGACCGATCGGCTGTAAAGGTGAGAGGGAGTTTATGGGCAAGGGTGTGTCTTACTGTGCAACATGCGATGCCAATTTCTTTGAAGATTTTGAAGTATATGTAGTAGGCGGCGGCGACTCCGCAGTTGAGGAGGCTATGTACCTCACAAAGTTTGCCAGAAAAGTAACCATTATCCACAGACGTAATGAACTGCGTGCAGCAAAATCCATTCAGGAAAAGGCATTTGCTAATCCGAAGATCGAATTCTTCTGGGATTCTGTAGTGGAAGAGCTTTTCGGTGACGATATTCTTCAGTCTATGACAGTGAAGAATGTAAAGACAGGAGAGATCAGAACAGTAGAGGCTGATCCGGATGATGGAATGTTCGGCCTGTTCGGGTTCATTGGAACAGTTCCCAACTCTGACGTGTTCAAGGGAATCATTGACATGGACGAGAGAGGATACATCAAAACAGACGCTGATATGCATACTAATATCCCGGGTGTTTATGCGGCAGGAGATGTCCGCATCAAGAGCCTGAGACAGGTTGTAACAGCGGCTGCTGACGGCGCAATCGCAGCCGTTCAGGTGGAAAGAAGTATGTCAGATTATTTCTAGGACATACAGTAACCAAAGGAAGTACTTTACAAGAATGGAGGGTTTGACCAATGGTAGATTTGGATAAGACTAATTTTGAGGAAGAAGTTTTAAAAGCAGAAGGATATGTATTCGTAGATTTCTACGGAGACGGCTGTGTGCCATGCCAGGCACTGATGCCGAAGGTACATGAATTTGCAGAGACATATGGCGATAAGATGAAATTTACATCTTTGAATACAACAAAAGCACGTCGTCTTGCGATTGCACAGAAAGTTCTTGGACTTCCTGTTATGGCAATTTACAAAGGCGGAGAGAAGATCGACGAAGTAGTGAAAGATGATGCTACTCCGGAGAGCATTGAAGCAATGATTAAGAAATACATCTAATCAGATGTTTTCTAGATCATAGATTACAAGATGAGTGATATAACTTACAAGAAAGGAGATCGAATAATTATGGCTATCTTAGAAGGTAAAAAAGCAATAATTATCGGAGACCGTGATGGAATTCCGGGACCGGCTATCGCAGAATGTGTAAAAACTGCCGGCGCTGAAATTGTATTTTCATCCACGGAATGTTTCGTCTGAACGAGCGCAGGCGCAATGGACTTAGAGAATCAGAAGAGGGTAAAAGAATTTGCTGACGAATACGGTGCAGAGAACTTAGTAGTAGTTCTCGGTGCTGCAGAAGGTGAAGCTGCAGGTCTTGCAGCTGAGACTGTAACAGCAGGTGATCCTACTTTTGCAGGTCCATTGACAGGAGTCCAGCTTGGACTTCAGGTATATCACGTATGTGAACCAGAGATGAAAGAAGAATTTGATGAAGCCGTTTATGATGAACAGATCAGTATGATGGAAATGGTACTCGATGTTGATGATATTATCAATGAAATGACCGACATCAGAGAGCAGTACTGCAAGTTCTAATAAAACTTATAGACTGTTAGTTCTACTTCACAAGTTAAGAGGGGCAGGCCTTAAGTGTACCCGATAAGGGCCTGCCCTCTTTTTTTTCCTGTTAATACAGTTCCTTACCGGAATTTATATCACGAATCAAACTATATGAGCTTAAGAAAGGCGGAAAACCAATGAACAGTGTAATTAAAGGAGCAAGCTATGTATTAGTACATACTCCTGATATGGTTTTATATAATGGTACAACACAGACAACAGAGAAGATTGTTAACCCGGAATCAGAGTATTTAAAAGAAGTGCCAAACCACCTGCGTTCCTATGAGGAAGCAGTTTCCTACTGGCCGAACCAGACTTATATCGGAAATGTACATCCTGATGAGCTTACAGGGGTAGAATTTCCGTGGTATGACAAGAAGAAAGAAGATGCCGGCCGTTACGGAAAATTCGGCGAGATCATGCCGGAGGAAGAATTCTTATTCCTTGTACAGGCATGTGACATGTTCGAGGTTGTAAAACTGGAAAAAGGTTTTGTTTCAGAATACAAAGAAGCATTTGCGAAAAACCCGATCATTTCAGAAGATATCGTAGAAAAAATCACGGAAGGCGCTGAACTCTCTGAGATCGAAGAATTCGTAAACAATGATCACGCAGAGGGCCTGTACTTCCAGAATAAACTGGTTGGATGTGTAAAACCGGCACATGATATTGATGTGAATTTATCTTCACATGTTATGCATGAAAACCTGATGAGCAAGGCATCCAGCGTTCTTGCCCTGCTTTATGCAGTACGCAATGCAGGAATTGAGAAGTCTGATGTTGAATATGTTATCGACTGTGCAGAGGAAGCATGCGGCGATATGAACCAGAGAGGCGGCGGAAACTTTGCAAAGGCGGCAGCCGAAGTGGCAGGACTTGTCAGCGCATCCGGATCAGACGTAAGAGGATTCTGTGCGGCACCTGTACACGCAGTAATTGAAGCGGCAGCACTGGTTAAATCAGGTGCGTACAAGACAGTTGTTGTAACAGCAGGCGGATGTACCGCGAAACTGGGAATGAACGGAAAGGACCACATCAAGAAAGGCCTTCCAATCTTAGAAGACTGCCTCGGCGGATTTGCTGTTGTTATTTCTGAAAATGACGGAGTCAGCGCTGAGATCGACCTGAATCTTCTGGGACGCCACAGTGTAGGAACCGGTTCTGCACCGCAGGCAGTTATCGGAAGCCTTGTAACAGAATCACTTGACAGAGTGGGCATGAAGATTACAGATATTGACAAATTTGCACCGGAGCTCCAGAACCCGGACATCACAAAACCGGCAGGTGCAGGAGATGTTCCGCTTGCCAATTACAAGATGATTGGTGCGCTTGCTGTAAAACGCGGCGAGCTCGACAGAAAAGCACTGGCTGATTTCACAGCTTCACACGGACTTACCGGATGGGCTCCTACACAGGGACATATTCCTTCAGGTGTGCCTTATATCGGATTCGCAAGTGAAGACATCAAAGAGGGCCGGATCAATAATGCAATGATCATCGGTAAGGGAAGTCTGTTCCTTGGAAGAATGACAAACTTATTCGATGGTGTATCCTTTGTAATGCACGGAAATACAGCAGCACAGGAGAGTGCAGCAGACGCAGGTGTTTCAGAGGATGAAGTAAAGAAGATGATAGCAAACGCAATGAAGGATTTTGCAGCTTCTTTACTGGCAGAGTAAGGGAGGCAGTGACTATGGCAGATAATATTCAGAAAATGATCGCCGATACCTTCCTTCAGATGGCGGAGGGCCTGGAGACAGGAAGCTTCAGTAAAAGACCGAAAATTGCACTGACAGGCATGGGCAGCGAACATGGTGAAGCAAACGCAATGGAAGCAGCAATTGCCGCTGCAAAAGACGGAATAGATGTATATTACATTGGAACTTTAGAGTCAGAAGAGAATGGAAATTCTTCAGGCAATGTTATCACTGTAAAGGTTGAAGATGAAGAAGCGGCCCACAAGAAGATGGAAGAACTTCTGAAAGAAAAGAAAGTAGACGGAGCAGTTACCATGCATTACCCGTTCCCGATCGGCGTATCTACAGTAGGACGCGCTGTGACACCGGGCAGGGGCAGAGAGATGTATGTGGCAACAACAACGGGTACATCCAGTGCTGACCGTATTGAAGGCATGATCAAAAATGCAATTTACGGAATCATTGCAGCAAAAGCATGCGGAAATGCAGAACCTACAGTCGGAATTCTGAATGTGGACGGAGCGCGCCAGACAGAGATCGCCCTGAAGCAGTTAAAAGATAACGGCTATCACATCAATTTTGCTGAGTCAGCAAGAGCTGACGGAGGATGTGTCATGAGAGGAAACGATGTCCTTCAGGGGACACCGGACATCATGGTATGTGATTCCTTATCCGGAAATATCCTGATCAAAATGCTTTCCTCCTTCACAACAGGCGGCAGCTATGAAGCATCAGGATACGGATATGGCCCGGGAATTGGCGAGGGGTATGACCAGCTTGTCATGATCATTTCACGTGCATCAGGGGCGCCTCTCATTGCAGGAGCGATCCGTTATGCGGCACAGCTTGTAAAAGGCAGAATTTTCGAAGTGGCAGCAGCAGAATTTGCAGCAGCAAATAAAGCAGGACTTGCAGATATACTTGCAGCCAGAAAAGCTTCTGACAAATCCGCAGTGGCACAGGAAGTTGTAACAGCGCCGGCAAAAGAAGTAGTTACTGCACAGATCGCGGGAATCGAGATCATGGATCTGGAAGACGGCGTTCAGGCACTCTGGAAGATCGGAGTGTATGCAGAAAGCGGAATGGGCTGTACAGGACCGATTATCCTTGTAGCAGATGCAAACCTTGCGAAGGCAAAGGAAGAGCTGAAAAAGGGCGGATATATCGCGGATTAAAGCGGCTCATGTAAGGAGGTGCGGTTATTATGTATCAGTTATGGAAAGACCTTGAGAGACTGAAGAGTTACCGGTGGATAGAACTTTCCCACCCGCTGAACAATGACAGCCCCTATTGGGGAGGTATCCCGGACGGGGCGGTGGAATTGTCAGAGACAGTTTTCGACTGGGGAAATGAGATGCTGAACTGCCTGATTCAGACGTTTAAATTTCCCGGACAGTTTGGAACCCATATTGATTTCCCCGGACATTTTATAAAAGGGAGAGAATTATCAGAAGAGTATGGTGTCAGAGATATGATATACCCCCTTGTGGTAATTGATATTTCTGAGAAGGTGAAAAAAGATGTACACTATGCTGTTACAGTGGAGGACATCAAAGAGTTTGAAAAACAGTATGGTGATATTCCTGACGGGGCTTTTGTTGCACTCCGAACAGACTGGAGCAGGCGCTGGCCGGATATGGATGCGATCTGTAATTATGACGACGAAGGCGGGGAACATACTCCGGGATGGTCGATGGAAGCATTGAAGTATATCTATGAAGAACGTGGGGCAGCGGCAAACGGACATGAGACGCTTGATACGGATGCGTCCGTGCTTGCTGGGCAGGCAGGTGACCTTGCGTGCGAAAGATATGTGCTGGATAAGGGAAAGCTGCAGGTAGAAGTACTATGTAATCTGGATCAGGTTCCACCCGCGGGTGCGATTGTAATCGCGGCGTTTCCGCCGATTGAAGGTGCGACCGGTCTGCCGGTCCGTGTATGGGCAATTGCGGAGGAATAGGACAATATAACAGGGGTGCTGCAAAATGTGAACCGCTCCCCGTCAAGTAGACAATTAAAAAAATAAAATCTTTTC
>NZ_CAJJZH010000007.1:0-339824 GCF_905197545.1 Faecalicatena orotica | reverse complement strand
TCGACCTACGGCTTAGAAGGCCGTTGCTCTATCCAGCTGAGCTACAGACTCATATGCAATTATCCCCTTACTCTGCTTCTTACAACATCTGCTGTAAGAAAGCGGGTGATGGGAATCGAACCCACGTATCTAGCTTGGAAGGCTAGTGTTCTACCATTGAACTACACCCGCACTATCGGGGTGACAGGATTCGAACCTGCGACCTCCTGGTCCCAAACCAGGCGCTCTAGCCAAGCTGAGCCACACCCCGATGTTCTTTTTGCTTGTCACGCTTACCCGTGACGCAAGAATTATTATATAATAGGCTTGGCAATATGTCAACAACTATTTTTTATTTTTTTACATTTTTTTCACCGCGCCTGATTTTACGCAGAAAAGTGTTGAAATAGCGCCTGATTTCAAACATTCAGTCAAGGTAACACTGCTGAAACCGGAGCTGGTTTTTGTCATCTAATTCCATAATCATATAACTGCCTTTTCGTCCTTCCTGCCTTGGATAAGATACGCTCCCCGGATTCAAAATTGTAATTTCTTCATTTTTATCAAAGTACGGCTTGTGCGTATGGCCGTACATTACAATGTCAGCACCGCGCGCTTTGCCTTCTTCTTTAATATATTCAGGATCGAGGGACACATAGTATCCATGCCCGTGTGTAATAAATACTTTATAGTCCCTTATCTTGAATTCCTCCTCTTTAGGAAGATCTGAAAAGAAGTCGTTATTCCCCCTCACCATATGCTTCTCGCAGTCAAGGACAGCATCCAGATACTCTTCTCCGCCTTCTACATCACCAAGGTGGATAAACATGTCTATCTGTCCTGCCTGCTCCAATATCCTGTCCAGATTCTTATGATTTCCATGTGTATCGCTCACTATCAATACTCTCATATCACTCGCACCCTGTTTCTTATAATAATTGCCAAGTTACTGCCTGTTAACCGGATTTTCCGCTTCATTTAAACAGCTCTTCTACTGTGTGTCCGAATCAAGCTGCTTTTCTTCCAGTATTTTACGCATAGCACGGAGTGCTTTTCCGCGATGGCTAAGTTCATTCTTCTGATCCGGGTTCATCTCGGCCGTCGTGCAGCCATATTCAGGCACGTAGAATATCGGATCATACCCGAATCCGTTTTCCCCTGCTATCTCATAACCGATTATACCCTCAATCGTACCTCTGACTGTCTCGACTGTCCCGTCCGGTAATGCTGCGGCTATCGCACATACGAAACGTGCAGTTCTTTTTTCATCCGGTACGCCCTGAAGCTTGTCTAAAAGCATCTGGTTTTTAATATCATAAGACGTATCAACACCCGCAAATCTGGCCGAATAGATTCCGGGAGCCTTGTCCAGATAATCAATTTCAAGTCCTGAATCATCAGCAAGTATAATATCATCCGGCAGTAATCTGGCTATTGCCTCTGCTTTTATTACGGCATTTTCTTCAAATGTGGAACCATCCTCAACAATATCAATGTCAATACCGGCTTCCTTCATTGAATAAATCGGAATTCCTAAATCAGCCAGAATCATATGAATCTCCTTCATCTTATTCTGGTTCCCTGTTGCGAAGATTATTCTCTTTTCCATATCCATACCTTCTAATTCTTTGGTTTTGGAGGCTTAGGCCCCATAAACTGGTAAAAATAAGTCTTAATCATACCATTATATATTTTTCTGTTCTTATCGGCCTGTCTGCCGAAGTAGCGTTCTGCATCCTCATAGCTGGTTATCATATATGCAGACCAGCTGTCCAGATTGCGGAAACTCTCCCCAAAATCTCTGTAAAGTTCCGGCAGGACTGCCTTTTCTTCCAGACGCTCACCATATGGAGGATTAGTGATGATGAACCCATATTTTTTAGGGTGCCTCAGATCCCTGACATCCCGCTGTTGGAAATGGATCAGGTGTCCAACTCCCGCATCCTCTGCATTCTGCCTTGCGGCCTTCAATACATCTGCATCAATATCATACCCTTGAATGTCCACATCAATCTCATCATCGATCAGATCATTGGCTTCATCTACCGCCTGATACCATTGAGACTTCGATACAACACTGCCCCACTCTTCCGCAAGGAAAGACCTGTTCATTCCCGGTGCAATCTTTGCCGCCATCATTGCCGCTTCAATCGGAAATGTACCGCTACCACAGAATGGGTCAACAAGTACTCTGTCCCTGCTCCACGGTGTCAGCATGATTAATGCCGCGGCAAGCGTCTCCGTAATAGGCGCTTTTCCCGCCAGCTGCCGGTATCCCCGCTTATGGAGAGATACACCGGAAGTATCAATACCCACGGTCACCATGTCCTTCATCAGAAACACTCTGACCGGATACGATGCCCCCTTCTCCTCAAACCATTTTATATGGTAGTGCACCTTCATGCGCTCCACCATAGCCTTTTTCATAATCGACTGAATATCAGACGGACTGAACAGCTTACTCTTCACAGACGCCGCTTTTGCCACCCAGAACTTGCCATCCTTCGGTATATATTCCTCCCAGGGAATGGTCTTCGTGTTCTCAAACAGCTCGTCAAAAGTCTCCGCCTTAAAGCAGCCAACCTTCAGCAAAACCCTCTCTGCCGTACGCAGAAAAATATTTGCCCTGCATATTGCCTCACTGTCACCATAAAATGCAACCCTGCCGTCTTCCACCTGAGAAATCTCATACCCAAGATCCTGAATCTCCCTCTTCAGTACTGCCTCAAGCCCAAAATGGCATGGTGCTATCAATTCTATTTTATCCATCCAAACGCCTCCATATGCTGTACTTATTCTGCCAGTAGTTCCCCGTGCATCAAACCGACACACCACAGAGTATATGTATCATATTACTATAAATTGGGGACGTAGTAAAGTTCAACTTTACTACGTCCCCAATTGAAGTTAGACGTGTACCAAAATGACTTTTGCCCTGTACCTTTTTGCAAATAGTGTTTTGTTTAGTAGTTGTTCTCGTTGTTGTAAGAATTCATGTTCTTTGTGTTGTGGCAGTTCTGGCTGCTGTTTGATGTTGAGTTAGAAGATGAGTTCTTGCTTGAGTTATTGTTCTTACTCTGCTCTTTTGAATAGTTTGAAGTAGAGTTTGAAGATGAATTGCTACTTGTGTTCTTTGAAGAGTTGTTTGAATTGTTTGAGTTACTGTTTGAGTTATTTGAGTTGTTATAATTCTTTGACATGAGTGTCCCTCCTAGGAAAATTTATTTGGTACACTCATATTGTCTCATTAATATATATTTTTTATTCACAATTTACAAAATCCGCTGTATCTTTTTATTTAATATTTTTTTTATTTTTGCTTGCTTTTTCCAATTTGATATATTATACTTATCATTGTAGAAAGGTTACTTTCTACAACCCCTTATTAATTATTTATACTCCCCTCAAAAGACCGATGGCTCCCCCATCGGTCTTTTACTTTGCTTTTTTCTGAGACAGAGTGCCAAAGCCACGCTTAATACGTGGTTTTTGATCCGCTTTTTAAAAGAAATAGAAAAAGGCCAGCGGATGCTTTTGTACGCCCACTGGCCCCTTTTAGTAATTCTTTTCCCGGCACTGGCTGTGTGTCTGATGTCATCCCCGCCGGTTGCCGATGAACCGGATCACAATCATGATGATCAGGATCGGAACCAGTATGGGTGCCAGCAGGCTGATTACGCCTGATATGATTGCGAATACAGCCACTACCATCATCACTATTCCCAAAATAAGAAGCAGTTTTTTCCACCATGTGTTCAATCCAAACACGTGTACCTTTGGATTCTGCTCACGTGCCTGTTCCCTGCCGCTTTCATAACCGGTATATGAACCGCCGCCTGCCTCGTACACGGTAGACTTATCGGTTCCGTCTGCTGCATCAATGACGGTCCTCGCTATAATCCAGGGATCGCCCAGCATCTGAAGGACTTCTTCTTCGCTCTTTCCCTTTGCCATCTCATCCGTAATGTATTGGTTATAAAACTGTACATTCTCCTGAACGATGCTGCCAGACAGGTCATTTTCCAATGCCTGACGCAGTTCCTGAAGAAATTCACTCCGTGTCATCTTATTTTTTCCTCCTAACAGATATCTTCACACTTCTGTCCCATTTCATAAGATATCCACACATTCCGTCTTTTATCAACATCTGCTGCCGGTATTACTGTGAAAAAACAGGACCTTTCACTTAGAATACCACACTAAAGGGTTCTTTCCAAGTATAAGGTCCTTAAAATTTTCTTATAATTTTCTAAGTATATTACGGTCCACAAAAAACCAGTAAAATCAGGCCTTTGACAGTTCCTTCAGAAGTTCTTTCAGATACAGCCACATATGCCCGATAGATTCTTTCGATACTTTTTCCTTTGTTGAATGTACATCGAAAAGATCCGGTCCCGTAGAAATGATATCCATTCCCGGCTTCTTACTGTCCCAGTAGCCGCACTCGAGTCCCGCATGGATCGCCGCAACCTCCGCCTTCTTATGGAAAAGCTTTTCATACAGTGCAATAGCTGTATCGCGCAGCGGGGAATCCTTTCTGTACTGCCATCCCGGGTAATCGCTTTCAAAAATGCATGTATCGCATTTTGAGTCCGCAATGATCTGGATTTTATCACGCAGCATGTATTTCTGAGACGCCACAGAACTTCTCAGAGACATCAGAAGTGTCAGTTTTCCGTCTTCACAGGTCAGTGACCCAAGATTCATGGATGTCTCAATCAGGCCGTCAATCGCAAAGGAATATCCTGAAACACCGTATGGCAATAACATCAGGCTTTCCGTGATCTCCTTCTGGTATTTAGCCGTATAGACTTCTGCCCCTGTCTGTGCAGCGCCCTCTTCAATCTCGAATGAAATAGAATCGGTATACTGTAATTCCGTCTGGAATGTTTTCTCTGCTTCTGCAAGTTTTGCCTTAACTTCGTCTAGTTCTTCCGGCTTCACGTAGAAACACACACTTCCGTTGTTCGCAATCGCATTTGCCTTTCCCGGAGCATCCAGCTGGTTAACCCTAACCTGCATATCCTTCAGGAAATACAAAAGTCTTCCAAGGAGTACAATAGAATTTCCCAGTCCCATGCCGATGTTGATGCCCGAGTGTCCTCCGGCAAGCCCCCGGAATGTTACCCTTAACGGAACTCTTTCCTCTTCCATCTTTTCCGTCTCCAGATCCCAGATCATCCTGCAGCGTAATCCGCCGGCACAGCTCGTATAAAAGATTCCTTCCTCCTCGGAGTCCAGATTAATAAAACGTGTTCCTTTCAAAGAAGATATATCAATCTTATCCGCGCCGACCAGGCCGACCTCTTCTTTTACCGTAAATACAACTTCGAGGTCGGGGTGGGGAATGTCATCACTATCGAGGACTGCCAGACAATACGCAACCGCAATTCCGTTGTCAGAACCAAGGGAAGTCCCATCGGCATAATAATACGCATCGTCCTCCTTCACCTCAATCCCGTTTTCATACACATGGCTGCTGTCATTCTCCTTTACATAGACCATGTCAAGGTGTCCCTGAAGTATAACCGGTTCTCCCGCATCAGGAACTGCTGCCGGTTTTCTGACAATCACATTATAGCAGGAATCCTGCGTCACATCGAGTCCCCTGTCCCTTGCGAAATCAACAATGTAGTCACTGACTGCCTTCTCATCCCCAGAGGCTCTCGGAATGGAGCAGACCTTTTTAAAATAAGAAATTACTTTTTCAACATCAGACATTTTTCTACCTTCTTTCTCTACCCGGATATCCTTATTATATCCTAAATGCCGGAACCAGAACAGTTCTAAACTCTTTTATATAAACATTTTTACAAGACTCGAGAAGAAGCTGAACAAGCCGTCTCCGGCGATGAGTCCCGCATCACGGCAGTTCATGAATTCATCACCGATAATCTTACGGAAGACCACTGCCACAATGACACCGATACCATAGATCGGGTTGTTGATGAGCAGTCCTGTCGCCAGCAGTACGCCAAACATGTACTTTCTTCCCAGAATCTGTACAATCGCTCCCGGAACCGCCCATATCGCCAGTTCTTTCAAGAGAGCCAGATTACTTCCCATCTCAGCAGTCGTCGCAAACACAACGCTTGTTGCAGGAATCAGCCCGTCTTTCAGAGTCATGTCTGCAAAGAAAATGACAACAATAATACCGATGAATGCCCCCAGCATTTCAATGAACACCTGCTGTTTTCTCCCATATACTTCACGCTCTGCATTTTTGCCTTTTCCACGGATGATCCAGCCTGTCTTCAGGTCATATCCCATATCCGCAAAACATGGTCCTACTGAACTGATATACCCTGTCAGTACCGCTACTGCGATTGGGGAAAATCCCATCAGCACACCGATAGTCATAAAAATCGTTGTTACCGCAAAGCCCGGGAACCATCCTGAATACATTGCCGCCTTACCTATAATAATCATAGAAGCAACTGATGCAAACGCGGTCCAGATCACCCAGAGCACCATTTTGGCCGGAGACATGCCCGTGAAAATCCCACAGATAATTCCTACAAAAACTCCGCCTGCCACATGTGTAAGCAGTGCTGCGATCAGAGTTCTCTTTGTCTTTCCCCCGCTGACCGTCAGACCTTCCTCACAGGCTTCCTGATCGGCTTTTGTCTTTTTACTCTTTGAAGAACTCTGGTAGATAGAAACAATGGACTGGAGCAGTGCGATCAGTCCCGCACCTACCATGAAGCCCTGCGGAATACTTGTCGCACCAAGGTCAAATCCTGTAAGCGGTGCACAATATCCGCGAATCAGAAGTCCGATTCCGAGTGCCAGCATGGACACAATATTTGCAATAAATACGATACCTACAGCTCCCACAGGCAGTTTAAAGATACTTCCTACGATTCCCACTATGATTCCCTGAATAACTCTCTTCGCCTTATCGCCGCCTTCGTCCCCGGCCTCCAGTACTTCCGCCGTCGCAACTCCCGGTGCCCATGCTTCCCTTGCCGGAAACAGCGGAGAATCAAACAGTGACCCTACTGTATAAACAGAAATAACCGTTCCGAAGATACATCCCAGCGCCATCGGCAGGACTGCTTTTGTCTCTCCCATGACAAACAGGATCGCAACCGCAACGAATGCACAGTTAGCAGCGGAGAATCCCGCCCCGGATACGATCGTCTGGATATAGTTCTGACGTTCCAGACTCTTGAATCTTCCGAATAAAGTCATCGGAATCTTGGATATCAGCATTGCAAATACCGCACCTAATATGGATGTATTCGCTGAGACCCCCACCTTCCCCATGATCTGCATACAGATAATACCGGACAATACTGCCAGAATGGAACCAAAGATGATTGTGACCGGTTCTGAAAAACGTATTTTCTCGAATGTGGACGCCCCGGCTTTTGAATTTTTTTCTTCCATAATCTCCTCATCAAACTCCTTTTCCTTAAATTTTTCCCGTTTCTTTATCACACAAAAAACCTGTTTTCAAGTTTACCTGCCATTTTCAGGCTAAATTTGCGCAAAAAAAGAGCACCCTGATAGAAGGACTATCCGGGTACTCTTTTCAAAGTAGTTTAATACCCTGCTACTCCCATTTTCCTGCAGATCTCAGCAAGATCCGGATCTACATACTTACCATTTTCTTCGATTGCCACACCGTCCAGAATGATAGATGGTTTGGAAACAACACCGTCTGTGTGTGAGGATGCGGTCCAATAGCTTCCGCGGATCATTTTGCCCTGGCTGCCGATACCGAATTCCATACATCCGAAGATTCTCTCATCTTCTACAATACGGCCTGTCGCTTTTGAAACACCGGGGTTGAAGCCTAATGAATAGTGTGCAAGACGGAACATGTTCGGGTCGTCAAATGAATGGAGCCATGCGCTGAACCTCTCAGCATCCTTTCCGCCTTCGATCTTTGTAACACGGCCGTTCTCCAGTGTCAGCTCTACATTTCCTGACAGGATACCCATATCTGTAGGCGGGAAGATCGCTGCATCAAATACAAGTTTTCCGTTGATCGTCTCCTCAATCGGACACCAGCTGATCTGTCCGCACATCATAAACGGATATCCCTTGAAGGTAGCAAGCTGTCCGGAATGACGAACCGGTCTGCCTTCATTTCTTGCTGTCAGATATGTACCGTTTTCGTCTTTGATGATAATCTCGTTGCCTGCTTCCATCTTAGCCTTGAGAGCTTCTCCCAGCTCTACAACACGTGCTACATCTACTTTTCCGATGCAGTTTACGATCATAGTCACATCCATACCTGTAAGGTTGATGTAGCGGCATCCGAAATCAATTGCTTTTCTCCATGATTCACACAACATGATGGATGAATAAGATAATTCGATCCATACATCTGCTACCGCTACTGCATTGCCGAGAGGTGCAACCGGCTCTGCATACGCTTTTTCATTTGTCGGGACATAGACAAGTACCGGGTTCGCACCCACAATGTAGGCTGCGTTCATGATTGCGTCCAGAACTCTCTTATCCGTAGAGGTATCACCTGTTACAACGACATTTTCCCCGGGTTCTACCAGCATAACTTCTTTCACAAGTTTGTAGGCGGCTTTGCTCACCTCATAAGATAAATAATCTGGTGCCATTTCGATTCCAATTGGGTATTCCATAATAATTCTTCCTCCTTTTTCTTAACCCTTTTTATTTATTCATAATCTGCAATTCCCAGTTTTTTGCAGAATGAAATACATGTTTCTTCTTTGTAGATTCCATTTTCCTCCAACACTTCACCGTTCAGGATGATGGTCGGTTTTGATACGACTCCGTCCGTATGTGACGCTGCATCCCAGAACGCGCCCATCAGACTTGCCCCCTGGCTGCCAATGCCAAATTCGATACATCCGAAGATTCTTTCATCCTCTACGATCCGGCCCGTGGCTTTGCGTACCCCCGGATTAAATCCGATTGAATAATGTGCCAGACGGTACATGTTCGGATCGTCGAAGGATGCCAGCCACTTCTTAAAGACCTCGGCCTGTGCCCCTCCGGTAATCTCTGTCAGACGTCCCTCTTTGAATTCCAGCCTGACAGGTTCTTTCAAAAGCCCGATTTCACTCGGCGGGAACAGTGCTGCGTCAAATACCAGCGTCCCTTCGATCGTTTCTTCCACAGGACACCAGCTTACCTGGCCTCCAAGCATAACAGGGTAGCCCTTCTTCGTCGCAAGCTGTCCGGAATGTTTTACTTTACGTCCCTGGTTATAAGCCTTCAGGTTCGTTCCGTTGGCATCCCGTACGATAATTTCATTAGATGCCTGTACCTTCCGGGTCAGATATTCACCGAATTCCACCAGCACATCATATTTTACCCTTCCAACCGTATTTACAAGCATGATCGTATCCATACCGCACAGGCATGTGTATCTGGCCCCGTTTGCAATCGCCTTCTGGAAGCAGGGTGAATGCATAACACAATAATACGCAAACTCAATCCATACGTCCGCAGCAGCCACCGCATTAGCTATTGGGAGAAACGGTTCTTCAAAGGCTTTTCCGGTCGTCGGATATTTAATCAGCACCGGGTCCGCTCCAATGGTATATGCCGCCCCCATCACCGCATCTACAACACGCATATCAGTTGAAGTGTCCGCAGTGATTACAACAGATTCACCAGGCTTTACAAGCATGACGTCCCGCACCAGCTTCATTGCCGCACGCTGCACTTCATAGGACAGATACGTTTCTGTCATTTCAACTCCAATCGGGTAGTCCATGAATATCCCTCCATTCTTTTTTGCTTCCGCGCCCTTCTAATTTCGATTCATTTCAAGGCTGCAGAAAAAAGTCCTTCATTTGTCTTGATAATAACACAAATTTCTTTTAAAATGAAATCATATTATTTTATGGCATAATAAGTTCCGATTATATGGATAATTGCCTGAAAATTCAGAAAGGATTTGTGGTGAAATGTTAGATTTAAAATTGGATACCTTCCTGACCTTATGTGAAACAAGGAATTACACAAAGACCGCGACTCTGCTGAACATTACGCAGCCAGCCGTCACCCAGCACATCAAATATCTGGAAGGCTACTATCAGACTAAGCTGTTGTATTACGATGAAAAGCGCCGCCTGCATCTCACAGAACACGGGAAACTGCTCCGCGCGTATGCCCAGACGATCAAAGCAGACGCCCAGATCATCGAGCGGAAGCTGAAGAGCCCTCCCGACCAGCCTGACGAGCTGAAACTGGGTACATTAACGACCACCGGTGAGTCCCTTGTGCCGCATATGGTTGCAGAATATCTCCGGAGATACCCCGAGAAAAAAGTCAGCATGTACCTCGGTGAGGCTGACGCGCTTCAGAAGCAGCTGAAGGCCGGACGTATCCAGTTCTGTATCATAGACACTTACTGTCCGCCTCTGGAATTCGAGAGTCGTGAACTGTTCGAAGCCCATACGGTCTGTGTCTGTTCTCCGGAGCATCCACTGGCAGGCAAAACGGTCGACTTCCGGGAGCTGAACGACTACCGCCTTATTTTCCGTGAAAATGATACCAACTCGCACCGTAATCTGATGCAGATTCTGCACGCGCACAATCAGGATATCAACAATTTCAGGTCGTATGTGGAAATCGGAACGATCAATACTGTGCAAAAAATGGTCATGGAAAATATCGGTATCTCCTTTATTTACCGCTTTGTAGTACAGGAAAAGCTGGACAGCGGCGCCTTGAGCCAGATACATATCCGGAATTTTTCTTCCCACTCCATGTTTAACTTTGTCTGGATGAAAAACAGCTTCTTTGAACCTGCAAACCTGCAGTTTCTTGACGTATGTAATGAGGTACTGGATTCTTCCGTCTTCCACAGGCAGGGCTCCCTCCCTGATTAGATACACTTGCACATGAAGACAGCCGGCTCTTCCAACATTAGGAAGACCGGCTGTCTTCGTGTATCACTGTACCAAAAACATCACTTCTTTTTCCCTAACTGCAAAGTAGATGTAAAGAAACTGTACAATGCAGAACCCGCGATGGAACCTGCACCGAGAATGTACAGAGTACTCTGTCCTTCTTCTCCTTTGAGTCTGACAACAACAATACGGATAATTAAAGCTACAATAACGGTAATACCTGTAATCGTGCTTCCAACGAGCATACCTGTTGCAAAGAGTACACCAAGCTGTTTCTTCGGGCCGCCGATGAACTGGAGTATCGCACCGGGAACAGCAAAAATAATCAGCCATTTTGCTATTTCAGGACTGGAACCTGCTTCGATTGTTGTTACAAATGTACGCGCGACCGGCGCAAACAGGTCCTGTTTGAAATATGTATTGCACATCACAAGTACAACTGCGAATGCTACAAAGAAAGACACAATTTCCGCCATATACTGCTGCTTTCTTCCTGCACGCTCAAAGTCAGGGTCCGCCCCATTTCCGCGGAGGATGTAGCCGCACTTAAAGTCATACGCCATATCTGAAAATGCCGGCCCGGTTGCCGCGGTATAACCTGCCAGTATACCAAGAGGAAGCTTCGGGAATCCGATCATCATACCAACAATCAGGAAAATCAGGGCAGTAGCAAATCCCGGAAACCATCCGGAATGCATTGCTGACATACCAACAATCAGCTCTGATGCGATTGCTGCAAAAGCCGCGAATACTACCCAGATAATCAGTTTCGGAACAGACATTTGGGAATATATGCCGGATACTGCCGCCAGTCCGATCGCTACTACTACATATGCAATATATCCCTTTGCAAGCGCGCCCCTCATATCCGAGATGCTGCTTGTAAACTTTCCTGCGACGCTGTTCTTGCCGTCTTCCTTCTTAAAGAGCATAAGTCCGACCTGAATCAGCGCAACCAGCCCTGCACCGATCATGATACCGTGAGGAACATAATACTGGCTGATGTTAAATCCCTGGTCTGTACTGATACCAATAACGAGGGCACCAACACCAAAAGCACCAAGCGCCCACATGTCACCAATCCACGTAACACCGAGAAGATCTGTCGGTATTCCGAATGCCTTTCCGACAATACCAATACCCATACCTACGAGGAGGAGCATCGCTTTCTTACCTTTGTTAACAACAGCAAGTATCGTTTCTGCTGATGCAATTCCCGGCGGCCACGGTTCATCGGCCGGGAACATCGGTGTGTCGAAAGTCTTATACAGAATCGTCGCATCAATAATTGTTGCCAGAAGTACACCTACCAGCATGGGAATGACAAGCTGGGGTTCTCCCATCAGATACGGAATACCAATCGGAAGAATCAAACTGTTCGCCGCTGAGAAGGTGGCACCGGAAATAGCTGTCTGTACCAGGTTCTGTGCGTGGATATTTCTGTATTTCTTAAAAAATGCAATCGGTATCCTCGAAAGGATAATCGCAAACAATGCACCTATGATAGATGTATTTGTACTGATACCAACACGAACAATCAATTCCAGACCAATGATTGCCCCTAAAATTGAAAGAATGATATTCAGGACCAGAATCGCCGGATTCAGGGCGGACGGATGGTCCTTTACCTGATTCCCTTTTCCACTTGTTTGTCCGTTCATTTAAACGCCTCCTTTTGTTATGTCATCTTACGTTACTGTTGGTTAAAGGTCTAACAGCTCACTGACTGTCCGTGCCAGCGTCGTCCTGCACAAAAGGACAGGCCTTTTTGCAATAGACGCAACGATTTCCTTTGCCTCCTTCGTAAATCCTATGCAGTCCATAACAATCAAATCTGCCTCGATGTCTCTGGCTTTTTCTGCCGCCTTTCGCACTTCATCCATATCGCCATAAGGGTTTGCCGCAATCGGCGTCACTTGTTTCATGATCGGCCCCCACTGGTCATATGCCTGCTGTACCTGCTGTTCATCTGGTGTTATCACTATGATGCTGGAGTTCTTACTCAACGCCGCAGCCAGGCCGTTTAAAATCTTAGCCGGATACACAAGCGGTACTTTTGCTTTAAATATGTCAGGAAACGTACCTGCACAGAAAAACATAATCAGACAGACCCCCTGATCTTCAAGCCTTGTGATGCAGTCCTGAAGTCTGTCCAGAATAAAGCTCTCTCCAAACTTTGCAAATGTACCGTCATTCAAACGCGATACTAACACATAGTCATTTTCAAGCGGCTCCATTGAATTGATCTCTTCCTTCGTAAGACCATCCAGTGCTCCCGCCTGCAGCAGCTCCACGCCTTCGCCGAATATCGGCATGATGTCAGGTGTGACATCGACACGCGGCGACTGCCCGATCGTAACCGCTCCAATCTTCAAATCACCCACCTCCTTCTTTGTTTCACATGTTTCTCCTTCCTTCAAACACCATAGCAGCTTTATACAAAAAGGGACTTATCCTTTTCTCCAAGATAAGCCTCCTTGCTGTATTCTCAATTTTTTCTTTCTTTTTTGTCTCCGGTTTATTTAATAACTTGATTTTAGCATAAAGAAATAATAAAATGAAATTATATTATTTTATAGCCCGATAAGTTCAGATTATAGAGAATACTGTCAGAATATTCAGAAAGGTGGGAATTATGTTAGATTTGAAACTCGATACTTTTCTTGTACTGTGCGAAACGAGAAATTACACACAGACAGCCAGTATTTTGAACATCACCCAGCCAGCCGTCACCCAGCACATCCAGCATCTGGAAAGCTGTTATCAGACAAAGCTGCTCTATTATGATGAAAAAAGGAAACTCCAGCTCACAGAACACGGCAGATTACTGCAGGCTTTTGCCCAGACGGTCAAAGAAGGATCACTTGATATCGCAGAGCGCCTGAAGTCTCCGCCGCAGGAGCCGGAAGAGATAAGAATCGGTACAATCGTCACCACAGGGGAATCACTCGTCCCCCACATGGTCGCAGAATACCTGCGCAAATATCCCGGCAAAAAAGTCAGTATGTACCTCGATGAAGCAGATGCCCTGCTTGTCCAGCTTCAAAACGGCCGCATCCACTTCTGTGTCACAGACCTCGCCTGCCCGCAGGATGAGTACGAGAGCGAGGAACTGTTTGAATCCGAAACAATTTGTGTCTGCTCCCCAGCCCATCCGCTGGCCGGTAAGGAGGTAAACTTTCACGAACTAAACGATTACCGGCTCGTCTTCCGTGAAAATGATACCTACTCCAAACATAATCTGATGAATATACTCCAGTCAAACAACCAGGATATCAACAATTTCCGCTCCTATGTGGAGATAGGGACCATCAATGCTGTCAAGAAATTAGTAATGGAAAATATCGGGATCTCTTTTATTTATCGTTTCGTAGTGCAGGATGACCTGAACCTGGGACGTCTCAGCCAGATACATATCCGCAGCTTTTCATCCCCGCGTGTATTCAGGCTTGCATGGATGAAAGACAGTTATTTTACACCGACCTGCCTTCAGTTTCTGGATATCTGCCGCCAATTGATCCGTTAGCACCTTAACCGTTACTGCCCATCCCGAGCCTGCATACCGCACGCCCGTCTTTCGCATCCAGAAGAAGGGACGTACCGCTTCCTGAAACGTCAAATACCTTGATGATGTTGGACAGCTCCTTCTCTTCCGGCCACAATTCTAAAAATACATCCGGAAACTTCTTCAGGAGCCCGGGCTGGTAAAGCCTTGTCTTGCTGTTCTCATTGATCGCCCCGTAGTATACATCCGCTTCTACAAGGTCCTGGAACATATGGCTCCCATAGGATAATTCCGGCCGGTATCCGGCCTTGCTGTAAGCCACCTCACAGATGGCGATAAACTGGCTGATGTCCGCATAGACAACCGGGACCCCCAGTTCAGGGGATGATGTTCCGATGCGCCCCGGCACAAGCAGCATAAGTTTCTTATCTTCCTCCTCGTACCGCTGGTTGATCTGGCTGATCATCCGTCCCACATCCGGCTTCTTCGCATAAGGATATTCATAATATGCCTGCGGGTCCACCCATACAATCCGGTCCAGACTTTCCTTTTTCGACCTTCTCATGGAGGTCCGGCGCACGTCGAAAAGCAGTTCATTGTCAATCCCTTCCGGAATGACTACATTTTCTGATGCAGCTGTCTGCAGCGGGCGGCATTGCAGAAGGTTCACCTTCCAGACACCGGCTTCAGAATTCTTTACCGCGAATTCCACGTCAACCGGCCGTTCGTATTCTGCCTCAAGCATCTTTAGTATCTTTCGCATCATCCTGATAAACTCGTTATTCTCAACCAGACCCTGACAATCCGCAAAATATACCTTGCGGAACTGCCTTCTCTGGGACAGCATATATTCTGCATCCGAATCTCTGCTCAGAACGGTCTTCTTCTGCCAGTCTGTCATCTTCTGGATTACCATCTCAAGCGGCTTTGTCGTAAGTCTGTTCTGCGAGAAATCCAGAACATCCACCTGCCGCTGGGAAAACTTATGCCGTTCGGCTATCGTAGTCCGGATATTCGCCTGTGCACGGTCCAGACCCACCAGCCTCGGATAATCACCCGGTGTCCTTTCCACCGCCCTCGTCCCAAGTCCGACAACGATTCTGAGCATTCCCGCATCCGGGTTCATATGCTCCATCCATTTATAAGGATTGTAGGAACAGCCCATACCTGCTGCCACCGGAAAATAAAGGTCGCCATAGCGCTCCCCTTCCACTTTCTGTACAAGAAGCGCCATCTGCTCATCAACATCCAGAAGCTTCCGCTTTCTCCTGTATTCAATTGCAGAAGGATTCATCGTACTGGCATACACCTGCCGCACCGCATCCTCGAGCTCCTGAAGACGTTCCTCCTCAGTTCCCTGATTCATACAAAAAATCGATTCGTATTTCCCGGAAAATGCATTGCCGTACCCATCCTCCAGAAAACTGCTGGAACGTACGATAATTGGTGTATTGTCGTAATGCTGAAGCACGCCTTTTAGCTGCATACGCACATGTTCCGGGAATACCCCGTTTCTAAGCCTGCTTTTCAGTTCCTCTGCTTCTTTAAAATGCTCTTTCTCCCTCCGGTGCTTCTCACGGAGCTCCATACAGTCATTCTGCTCAAGAAATTTGCAGAATACATCTGATCCGATAAAATAAGAATGATGCGGTTCTATGAATTCCCCAAATTCCGGGAGACGCACCTTGATGAGCTTTCTGGCAACCAGAAGCCCGCATGCTTTCCCGCCGATCAGTCCGTCGCCTATGCGCCTTTCCCAGACTTTTCTGAAATCTTCCGGGGAAAAAAGCTTCAATATAAGCCGTTCCATCCTCGCTTCTGTCGTCATGAGGCTGTTACACACTATCTTCTTTTCATCTTCCGTCATCTCTTCTTTGTTCATCAGTTCTTCCCAGCCATTCATGTTCCATATCCCCCTTTTCATGATCTTCGGGGAGCAATCCCACATCTTATGCGACATTCTCCTTGTCCTGATTTCAGTGTAAAATAATCTGCTAAAAATAGCAAATACTTCAAAGTTATATCTTGTATAACCATTTGCTTATATGTTACCGTTCACCCCACGCGGGCGTGCACAGCCTGACTCACTATGCCCTGTCATGGGGTTCGATCTCCAGGTCGGGGATGGCCATTTTCATGAACTCCGTCATACTCCTTGTCAGATATTTATTCTTGCGGTAGTACAGATAGACCTCCCTGACGGCTTCCGGGTCATCCACCTTATAATAGATGACATCGCGGTTCGGCGGCAGGCTCTTGACAACCGTATCGCTCACAAAAGAAGCCCCCATTCCGTATTCCGTCAGATGATATGTAGTCAGAAGCTGGTTCAGTTTCAATGAAATGTTCAGCTGGACCCCCGCCCTGCTGCAGATGGCCTCCACCCTTTCCCTTGTATCATTATGTGCCCTCAGTACAATAAACGGTTCATCCTTGAATTTCCGGAGAGGCACTCCCGGGAATTCAGGCTGCAGGTGCAGGTCTCCCCGGATATCCTCCACAGTGAGCTGGTACTTTGTCGCCCTCTTATTGCTGTCGAAGGAAGACGGAACCGCAAGCAGCAGATGTTCTTCCATGAAAATCTTCTTCTCATAAATAGACTCATCCAGCAGATAATTATCAATAATAATATCCAGCTCCCCCGCAAAAAGCTTCTGCTCCAGAAGAGGGGTATGCCCCTCAAACAGGCTGAGTTTCACATGTGGATAAGTCTCGCGGAATTTCGCAATAATCGGTGGAAATATGAAGGAAGAAAACAGATATGTGCCTCCCACAGACAAATGCCCTGTCTTCAATTCGTGCAGATTCCCCACATAATACGCGAACTCATCCTCCAGATCCATGATCTTCTCAGCCGTCTTAATATAACGCTTTCCACAGTCCGTCAGCTGGATCGGCGTCGTACTCCTGTCAAACAGGGGCATCCCCACTTTACTCTCTACTTTCTTTATCATAGCACTTAAAGCTGGCTGGGAGATATACAGATTCTCTGCCGCCTTTGAAAAACTGCGCTCTTTATAAACCTCATAAACATAATTCATACCGCTGAACATGCCGTTCCTCCAATCCCCATAACCATTTAGTTATAATAACTATATAAATATAAATATTTGTTTTTATTTTATGATATTTCTATAATAAAAGCAAGAACTAAGAGATCTGTCGTTATAGTTCACTTACAAGGAGGAGATTTATGAAACCAATCGCAGATTACTCAAGCGAAGACCTGAGCGCACTTCTCAACGACCTAGAAGTACAATATAAAGAAGCCCAGGCACAGAACCTGAAACTGAACATGGCAAGAGGTAAACCGGCAACCACACAGCTTAACTTAAGCAACGCACTGCTGGATAAAATGGAGAGTTACACACTGGCTGACGGAACAGACGCCAGAAACTATGGTATCCTCGATGGAATCCCGGAATGCAAAAAACTGTTTGGTGAACTTCTCGGGATCAATCCTGACCAGATTATTATAGGTGGAAACGCCAGCTTAAACGTGATGTTTGATACGCTCAGCTTTTTGTGCCTTTTCGGTACAGGCGGATGCGAACCTTGGATTTATTCCAAGCACAATGGAAATCCTGTCAAGTTCCTGTGCCCGGTACCCGGATATGACCGCCACTTCACAATCTGTGAAGAACTCGGAATTGAAATGATCACGGTTCCTTTAAACGAAGACGGACCTGATATGGATATTGTAAAAAAACTTGTAAGCGAAGACGAATCCATCAAAGGTATCTGGTGTGTTCCGCTTCATTCCAATCCGCAGGGCGTATGCTACAGTGACGAAGTTGTAGAACAGCTTGCCTCTATGGAGACAGCAGCAAAAGACTTCCGCATCTTCTGGGATAATGCATACGGTGTTCATCATATATACGAAGATGTTGCTTTAAAGGATATCATTAAAGAGTGTGAGAAATGCGGCAACCCGGACAGAGTATACTACTTCTTCTCCACTTCCAAAATCAGCTTCCCCGGAGCAGGAATCGCACTTGTTGCATCCAGCCCGGCAAACATAAAAGAGCTGAAGGGACACATGTCCGCACAGACCATCGGACACGACAAGTTAAACCAGCTACGCCACGTACAGTTCTTCAAGACCCCGGAAAACATCAGGGCACATATGAAGAAACTCGCGGAAGAGTTAAAACCGAAATTCGACATGGTTTTAGATAAGCTGGACGAAACACTTTCAGGCAGCGGCCTTGCATCCTGGAGTAATCCGAAGGGAGGATATTTCGTATCACTTGATACGCTTCCCGGATGTGCAAAACGTACAGTTGAACTCGCAAAGAATGCCGGAGTGACACTGACAGGAGCCGGAGCTACATATCCATACGGAAAAGATCCAAAAGACAGCAACATCCGTATCGCACCGACTTATCCTACTATCGATGAGCTGGAAAAAGCAATGGATATCTTTACCTTATGTGTAAAAATCGCCGGAATCGAGAAACTATTAGAGAAATAAGATCAAAAAGTAAACCGATTTAATAAAAACCAAAATGATTGCCACCTCTCATTTAATGCCTGCCACATTAAATGAACTAAGTTTTAAAGTATCAACTGAAGTTTTTAATGAAGCAATAAAAATATTCAATAATAAAGGAGAATTTATTATGGGACAGTATAATCCTTATGACAACGTTTTAAAGGTAGTAAAAGAAGCGGCTGATATCCTCGGATATTCAGACAGCGACATCGAAGCAATTAAATATCCTGAGAGAGAATTGAAAGTTGCAATCCCGGTTCGTATGGACGACGGAACCACACATGTATTCGAAGGATACCGTATCCAGCACTCTACATCAAGAGGTCCTGCAAAGGGCGGAATCCGTTTCCATCCGGCTGTAAACCTGGACGAAGTAAAAGCACTTGCAGCCTGGATGACCTTCAAGTGTGCGGTTGTTAATATTCCTTACGGCGGCGGCAAGGGTGGTGTTGTCTGCGATCCTAACCAGCTGTCAGAGAACGAAATCCGCGCAATCACAAGAAGATTCACTGCCGCTATCGCTCCCCTGATCGGGCCAGAGCAGGATATCCCGGCTCCTGATGTAGGAACGAACGCAGCAGTTATGGGCTGGATGATGGACACATACAGTATGTTAAAAGGACACTGTGTACACGGTGTTGTTACAGGTAAGCCAATCGAACTGGGCGGCGCTCTCGGACGTAACGAAGCAACAGGACGCGGTGTTATGTTCACAACCAAGAATATCCTGAAAAAACTCGGCTTAGATCCAAACGGAACAACAGTCGCTATCCAGGGTATGGGAAATGTAGGAAGCATCACAGCAAAACTGCTCCACAAAGAAGGCATGAAAGTTGTGGCAGTCAGCGATGTATCCGGCGGTATCTACAATCCGAACGGCCTGAATATCCCAGCTATCCTTGAATACCTCTCCAAAGACCGCAGAAACCTCTTAAGCGGATATGAAGAAGAAGGCATGACACGTCTCAGCAACGCAGAACTGCTTGAGCTTGACGTAAAAGTACTCGTACCGGCTGCATTAGAGAACCAGATTAACGGCTCCAATGCTGACAACATTAAAGCAGACATTATTGTAGAGGCTGCCAACGGACCAATCGCTGCTGAAGCTGACGATGTACTCAACGCAAAAGGTATCATCGTAGTACCTGACATCCTCGCAAACGCAGGTGGTGTTGTTGTTTCCTACTTCGAGTGGGTACAGAACATCCAGTCAGTAAGCTGGACAGAAGAAACTGTCAACGAAAAGCTGAAAAACATTATGGATCCTGCTTTCGATGCAGTATGGAACATTGCCGACCAGCAGCACACAACACTGCGAACAGGCGCTTACCTGATCGCTGTAAAACGTGTTGTAGATGCAAAGAAAGCAAGAGCTATCTGGCCATAAGATCAGGCTTCATAAAGCATAAACCACCAATTATCTTTCCTAAAGTTTAAATAGAAAACGGCTCCGGGTTTTTCCGGGGCCGTTTTCTGTTATCCTTTCTTCTGTAACATTCTCTTAATCCTGCTGTTCATAGTTTGTTCATTTATTATTCAAAAAGCTTTCATTTTCTCCTCATGTTTTCTTCATTTCTCTTGACTATACTAAATATATCAAATGAAGAACGAAAAAACTTCATTTGACAGCACATCCGACAACAAGTGCAATACTATTTGAATAAACTTTTTCATAATACATGCCGGGAGCCGCAAAAGCGACTACCCGGCATCCTCCCTTTTAAGGGCTTTTTCTGATATTCCGCTGTCATTTCCCTGTTATTCTTCATCTGCCTGCTTATACGTCAGATATATATCCTTACCGCTGATGTTTTTCCCACCGTCCGCCGCTGCTTTTACCGTGCAAATCCCGGTCAGCGCCAGCACGATCGCCAGTATGATAAGTATTGTTTTTTTATTCTGCTTTTTTACTCGTTTCAATGTTATATCGGGTAACTCTTTATGAACTTGCTTTAGATTTTTGTACTTCTTTTTCGGATTTTCACCGAGACACTTATCAATGATTCTAGATAATAGATATGTTTCTCTTCTTGTGAGGGTTATGTAATCCTCTGTCCGGGCGAGCATGAACTGTATCGTCTTCCCCAGATTATAAAAGTCTTCATCCGGCGCGGTATTTTCCACAGCAGAGGCCGGACTGAGAAAATGTTTCCTCATCGCAGGCATCTGCATGTTCTTGAAGACAAAGCCACTGCTCTTGGAGCTCAGGTCCAGCAGCATGATTTTTTCCTCTTCCGTGACAAGAATGCTGTAAGGATTCAGATACCGGTAACACTTCCCGTTTTGATACCTGTGGTATTTCTCCAGTTCACACACCAGCTGCTTAAACCATTTAAATAGCTGTTCCTTCGTGATGCCCCCGCTGTCTCCCAGCCTTTGAATGAGCAGCCGGCCCCGCTCACAATCCATACTGGCCCTGCATTTTCCCCCATGCTCCACAAATTTTAAAACATCATAACTTTCTGCTGTTATCAACAAAACTCCTTTCCGCAGCTTAAACAATACAGTCGAAAACGTTATCAGAAATGATACCGAACTTAAACATGAAATGACAGATAAACCAGATCTATCAGAATATCTGTATCTTACCCGATTTATATAAAAAATGCAAGCACTTTCGCGCCTGCATTTTTAACTTATATTTCCACTTAATTCATTCCGTTCTGTATGTCTTCCAGCTTATCCAGTGCTGCTTCGACAACCTTGTCCATATCGTAATACTTATAGCCGCCGAGCCGTCCCCCGAAGATGACATTTTCTTCTTTCTCTGCCAGTTCCCTGTACTGCTCGTAAAGCTTCATATTCTTCTCGTCATTGACCGGATAGTAGGGTTCCATGCCCACTTTCCATTCCGAAGAATATTCTCTGGAAATGACGGTCTTTTCCTGCTTTCCAAACTCAAAGTGCTTGTGTTCAATAATTCTGGTGTACGGCACTTCCCTCTCCGTATAGTTTACGACAGCGTTACCCTGATAATTATCGCAGTCAAGTACTTCTGTCTCAAATCTTACGGAACGGTACTCAAGAGCCCCGAGCTGATAGCCAAAGTACTCATCGATCATTCCTGTAAAGATGGTAGTACCGGCAATATCCGGATTTTCTTTTCTGAATTCAAAGAAATCGACCCCGGTCCTTACCTCGATTCCTTCCAGCATCTTCTCCACAACTGCCGTGTAGCCGCCGATCGGGATTCCCTGGTATCTGTCATTAAAGTAATTATTATCATACGTGTACCTGAACGGAAGACGCTTGATGATAAACGCCGGGAGCTCTTTACAGTCTCTCCCCCACTGCTTCTCGGTGTAGCCTTTAATCAGCTTCTCATATACATCGCGTCCGCCAAGGGAAAGCGCCTGCTCCTCCAAGTTCTGCGGTTCCGTGATCCCGGTCTCCGCCACCTGCTTTGCAATCATGTCTTTTGCTTCCTGGGGAGTCCTGATTCCCCACATCTTACTGAATGTATTCATGTTGAATGGAAGATTATACAATTCATCTTTATAGATTGCAATTGGTGAGTTGATGTAGTTATTAAACTCTGCAAACTGGTTCATGTAATCCCAGATTCTTTTGCTGGATGTGTGGAAAATGTGTGCTCCATATTTGTGCACATGGATTTCCTCGATATCCTCGCAATATATATTACCTGCTATATGATCACGCTTGTCGATCACAAGACACTTCTTCCCGCTTTTATTCAGTTCATGTGCCATTACCGCACCGTAAAGGCCTGAACCAACTATCAAATAATCATACTGATGCATTTCGCTGCCCTCCTAATATTGATTCCGCTTCCGGTCCTCTGGACCCGCCCTTCAGAACCTTGGTATTCCGAGCATTATTATAACATCAAAACGACATAATGTACATACATTGTATATAAATCCCCGCCATCATATTTAGTCATTTTCACCATAAAGTTATTTTTTTCGTTTACAAATTGAGCATTATGCACTAAACTAGATATATGAGTTGTTTCCTTTCGAAGGAAGCATGACTGACAATAATAATGACACGGAGGTAACAGACATGAAAGGAAATGTAATAGTAGGACAATCAGGAGGCCCTACCGCCGCGATTAATTCAAGCCTTGCAGGCGTATACCGCACCGCAAAAGACCGCGGTGCCCAGAAAGTATATGGTATGCTGCATGGAATCCAGGGACTGATGCAGGAGAGGTATATTGACCTGTCAGAATATATCCAGACAGAACTGGATGCCGAGCTGCTTAAGAGGACACCGGCAGCTTTCCTCGGCTCCTGCCGCTATAAACTGCCGGAGATTCATGAGGACGGAACTGTATATGAAAAGATTTTTGCCATACTGAACAAGCTGAATATTGAAGCCTTTATTTATATCGGCGGCAACGATTCGATGGACACGATAAAGAAACTGTCCGATTACGCGATAGTGACAGGTCATCCAACACGCTTTATCGGCTGCCCGAAGACAATTGACAATGACCTCG
Source organism: Faecalicatena orotica (assembly GCF_905197545.1). Taxonomy (NCBI): domain Bacteria; kingdom Bacillati; phylum Bacillota; class Clostridia; order Lachnospirales; family Lachnospiraceae; genus Faecalicatena; species Faecalicatena orotica. The sequence continues at coordinate 316,524 of NZ_CAJJZH010000007.1, read as the reverse complement.
CCCTCACCGACCATACACCGGGATTCGGAAGCGCTGCCAAGTACATCGGAACATCCGTGAAGGAAATCATCCGTGACAGCTTCTGTCTGGAATATGAGAAAGGACTTGTGTCTATTGTTGAGATCATGGGACGTAACGCCGGATGGCTCACAGGTGCCGCAGCTCTGGCAAAAGGTGAGGACTGCTCCGGGCCTGATCTGATCTATCTGCCGGAACTGCCTTTTGATATCGAGAAGTTTGGTGCAAAGGTCAGAGAGCTTCTGGCAAAGAAACCTTCTGTTGTAGTCGCAGTATCTGAGGGTATCCGTCTGGCGGACGGCCGTTACGTCTGCGAACTGGGACAGAGCATAGACTTTGTGGATGCATTTGGACATAAACAGCTCTCCGGTACTGCGAATTATCTGGCAAGCTATATCGCAGGAGAGATCGGCAGCAAGACCCGCGCAATTGAACTGAGCAGCCTTCAGCGTTCTGCTTCCCACTGTGCTTCCCGTGTAGATATTCTGGAGGCATATCAGGTAGGCGGTGCCGCCGTAAAAGCAGCGGACGAGGGAGATTCCGGTAAAATGGTTGTCATCCAGAGACTGTCTGATGATCCATACCAGAGCGGAACCGAGGTAAAGGATGTACACAAGATTGCCAATGACGAGAAGCTTGTCCCGAGAGAGTGGGTCAACGAGGACGGCAGCTATGTAACAGATGAATTTGTAAATTATGTGCGCCCGCTGATTCAGGGCGACGTTTCACCTGTTATGGTAGACGGAATTCCGAGACACTTATTCCGCAATATATAAGAATTGTATCAGGCGGTTCCGGATTTTTTAACTTTTTTCCCGGAATCGCTTGACAAATGTCGAAATCTATTATATACTAAATTTCGCTGTGAACGAGTTATAACAGCATGTGCGCGTAGCTCAGCTGGATAGAGCGTCTGGCTACGGACCAGAAGGTCGGGAGTTCGAATCTTCTCGCGCACGTTTGTATTGAGTCATTTGGGCTCTTTATTAAAGAAAAAGAAGATCCTATGGGATTCAGGGCTTTTAGCACTTGATCTTTCATGGGATTTTCTTATTTTACGTTACGATTATAAATATCGTTGGAACTGTCCAGGACCATGAACAGCCAGAAGCAAGCCCATGAAAATCGCCTTTGGCGATGGAGCTTGCTTCTGGCTGTTCCACGTTTTCGTACCGAAAGCAGACCGTGCTCTTTTCTCTTCTTTAGAAAAACCGTTTTTCAAACATCTCCGGAACGATAGGCTGCCCGAAATAGAACCCCTGTATCAGATCGAGCCCGATGTCTTTTACAATATCGTACTCTTCCGACGTCTCTACCCCTTCCATGCAGACCTGTTTTCCGACATTATGGCACAACTCTGTAATAGAGCGGATAAATGTCGCCGTAAATACATCGGAAGTCAGTCCCTTTACAAATCCTCTGTCTATCTTCACAATATCTGCCGGTGTATTCTTCAACTCAAACAGAGACGAATACCCAACACCAAAATCATCCATTGCAACCTGTATGCCTTTTTCCTGAAGGCTTTGCAGCATATCATGCACAGTTCCATCCTGTTCAATCAGATATGTCTCTGTGAGCTCCAGAGTGATGTTCTCGTATGGTACACCGAGCACCTCCAGTGTTTCTTCAACGAATATGATAAAATCTTCCTCCAGAAGCTGGAGGTAAGACAGATTGATGCTCATGTGGAAATCCGGTTTCAGCTTTCTCCATTCACGGCATTGTTCCACTGCCCTTCGGAAAATCCACTTGCCCACCTGAATGATCATACCACTCTGCTCCAGAATCGGGATGAATTCCAACGGGGAGACCTGTCCAAAGGACGTACAGTTCCATCTGACCAGCGCTTCTGCACCGTACAGGGCTTTAGTCGCGGAATCCACCTGCGGCTGGTACCTGACAGAAAACCCGGCGCACTCCCGCTCCATGCTTTCTCTGAGCAGTTCGGTCATTTCCAGTTTTCTTTCCTTCTGCTGCAATATCCGGGGTGTAAATACCGTTATTTTATTTTTCCCCATAGATTTCGATGTCTCCAGAGAATAATTGGCATATTTCAGCAATTCCTGATAATTCTCTGAATCTCTCGGACTGATAACATACCCGCCTGAAATGGTGCAATAATACTTTCTTCCATTATAATCCTGCTGCTTCTGGAACTTCTGCTGGATACGGTTAAAAATCTCCAGGGCTTCTTCTTCATTTCCATTCAGAATCAGAATGCCAAATTCATCCCCGTCGAGACGGTATACTTTTGCATTATAAGGAAGAACAGCTGCTATCTTCTGCGCTGTCACCCTGAGAATCTCATCACCGAAAGAACGGTTGTACAGATCATTAATATTGCGGAAACTGTCCATATCAAGAATCATAATACCAAGCTCTTTTGTGCCTTTGCCATCTACAAGATACTTCTTTGCATCCCCTTCGAATTCAAAGCGGTTATATAGTCCTGTCATATGGTCAATCTGGTCCCGGCGCCCCAGATTCGTGATCATGCCTGCAAACAGATTCGGTGCCCCCTGTTCATCGCGTATCATCCTGCCGCGGCAGCGCAGCCAGATCCACTCTCCTCTGACGTTGCGAGCCCTGTATTCTATATCATGGTACTCTGTCCTTCCGTCCGCGATTTCCTGATTGCTTTCAAGAAACCCCTGTTCATCATGAGGATGGATAATCGTCCCCCAAAAGGCCGCTGCATTCTCGACAATCTGTCCCGGCAGTCCGAATTCCTCCACCATCGCCGGCGGATACCGGAAGATTCCCGTCTTCATACTCCCGACAAAAATATAGTCATCCGTGCTGCTTACAAGCGCATCATAGAGATGCTCCTTATCATACTCGAAATTGCGGATCCCGGAAATGCGTTCCTGCTGCTCTTCCAGTTTCTGTTTTGCCCGCATGATATGGTAACTGCGTTTCTGGATATACATCTTGGAATCAGCCTTCGCAATCACATCAGAAACCGTATACATTTCTTCCGGATATATCTCCATTAGGCCATAGGAAAAGGAAACATCATAGAATATCCCATTCCCAGTCCTCTTCTCCTCTAAATCCGACAGAATCATCTTCATCCGGCTGTCTGCATTTTTCTGGTCCTCGTCATAGAATGCCATCACAAACTCATCACCACTCAGCCGGAAAACCAGATCATATGCTGCCAGCTGCCGTGTCATTGACGATGCTGCATAGCGAAGCATGTGGTCGCCTTCTCTGTGCCCGAATCTGTCATTCACCTGTTTCAGTTCATTGATATCACAGAGTGCTACAACAAGCATCTTCTTCTCGGACTTAGCTTTTTCAAGAAGTCCTTCCAGATATTCTTTCCCCGCCCTGCGGTTGAGTACCTTGGTCAGATCATCGTAGTTCGCTCTTTCCAGAAGAAGTCTGTATTCCTCTGAATTCTTCACATCCTGCATCTTAATGACCCCTTTTTAAGTCTATCCCCGGAACCTTTCTGCCTGCGCATTGATTAATTCCTGGTCCTCAAAATAATTAATTTTCATGGCTTCCTTTACATCTTTCAATGTCTGGGCCGCTACGCTCTCAGCTTTTTCGCTGCCCTTCTTCAGTATCTCATATACATACGGGATATCCTTCTGATATTCTTTTCTTCTCTTTCTGATCGGCTCTAATTCCGCCTGAAGAACGTTGTTCAGGAAACGCTTCACCTTCATATCACCGAGGCCGCCACGCTGATAGTGTGCCTTCAATTCATCCAGATTCGCATAATCAGGCAGGAATTCCTCAAAATATTCCGGTCTGCAGAATGCATCCAGATAGGTAAACACTGTATTCCCCTCCAGTTTTCCCGGATCCTCAATCTTAATATGGGTTGGATCCGTAAACATACTGAATACTTTCTGCTTAATCTCATCCGGCTCCTCTGAGAGATAGATGCAGTTGTTCAGTGACTTGCTCATCTTTGCTTTCCCGTCAGTCCCCGGAAGCCTTAAGCATGCCGTATTCTCCGGAAGCAGGATATCCGGCTCCACAAGAGTATCGCCATAAATCGAATTAAACTTTCTTACAATCTCCTTCGTCTGCTCCAGCATCGGCAGCTGATCCTCACCAACCGGCACGGTATTTGCCTTGAAAGCAGTGATATCTGCCGCCTGGCTGATCGGATATGTGAAGAATCCGACCGGGATGCTTGCTTCAAAATTCCTCATCTGAATCTCCGACTTCACCGTAGGGTTACGCTGCAGTCTGGATACAGTTACCAGATTCATATAGTAAAAAGACAACTCACAGAGCTCCGGAATCTGTGACTGGATAAACAATGTTGACTTCTCCGGATCCAGTCCGCATGCAAGGTAGTCCAGAGCCACCTCAATAATATTCTGGCGGACCTTTTCCGGATTATCCGCATTATCAGTCAGCGCCTGTGCATCAGCTATCATAATAAATATATCTTCAAACTCTCCTGTATTCTGCAGCTCCACTCTTCGTTTCAAAGAGCCCACATAATGCCCCACATGCAGTCTTCCAGTAGGTCTGTCACCTGTTAACATAATCTTTCCCATGATATATAATGTTCCTCCTAATCCATTTCTCGTAATCTGCTCACATTATACCACTAACCCCGCTTATTTGGCTACTACATAAACAGAAAAATGGGGCCAGGCAGTACAAAATGCGTTACTGTGCATGCCGTGCCGTGCACAGCAGCCAAAATGCTAAAAGAGCGGGAGGCTCCCGGGCGGGTGTCTCTCGCTCTCTTCAAACTTCACTGTTCTTTCAAACCGCCTGACGGATACAGCCTACTTCAGCCAAAAAGCCGTCTGGCGGGATAGTTTCGGTACTTTTTTCCCATGTGTCACATAGACAAACTGGTATAGCGTATATGCCATTAAAAATGCTGCCATGACATCTATTACAGAATGCTGTTTTAAAAACATAGTCGCAAGGATAATCAAACCCGCCAGAATATAGGCACTCCATGAAATAATCTTATGTCTGCGCAGCGCCTTGCTGTTGTAGATTGCGATACATGCGCCTATAGAGTTAAATACATGAAGGCTGGGCATAACATTTGTAGGTGTGTCAGCCCGGTAAAGCATTCTTACCATGTCTACAAATACATTGTCACGCGCAAAAAACATGGGTCTCAAGTGCAGTCCATTCGGCATAAGCGTTGATATAATCAAGAAAATCGTCATTCCCGTAAACATCAGCTTTGCCATCTTATAAAACCCTTCTACGTCGGTAAAGAAAAAGTAAAGGAATACGGCGGCAATAAATACAAACCATAATAAATACGGAACAATGAAATATTCTATAAATGGTATCTTATCGTCAATCACAGAATGAATTACGTGATAGTTACTTGTTACGTGCTTCTCCAGATACATGAACCAGGGCATATAAATCAAAATGTACATAAATACCCAGGCATGTTTATATTTTTTAATGAAGGCTGCCGCCTTGCTTTTCATGTTCATACCGAACGCTCCCTTTTTGCCGAATGCTTATACTGAATCCCTCTAACTTGCCCCGATTATAGCACGAATTTCTGTGGACAACAACACTGTTCATAAAACCTTAACAAAATCTTTTGAATTTACACACTCTGCCGGCCGTTTCCTTCGAAAATATACATATCAAACCGCCGCTCTGCTTCTTCCGCCTCCTGCGCCGTTTTCAGCGTCCACACCGCCACCGGCGAAAGAAACAGGTGCTGTATGAGCCACAGGCTCAGGTTATGGCTGTCTTGTAACTTGTATGAAATAAAGTCAGGTCTTGTGTAACAATTACTTAACAAATATTTTACGCAAAAACGAAGCAGATAATGCGGGCTCCTGTCACTTTTCACCAAATTTGAAGAAAGCTGCCCTCTAAGGACCTTCGGACGGTGTTTCTTATACCAGTGGATTACAAGGGAATTAAAGGACTGGATCAGGAAGGCTCCTTTGTAATCCGCCAGTTCCTCCGACAGTCTGGCACAGATCTTTGTGTCCTGTGTTGGAAGCTTTACTTCGATCAAAAGCGGAACTCTGCCGTCTACATATTTCAAAACGCTCGAAAAAAGCGGAATCCGTTCCGAAGTCCCGCTCAGGTAACAGCTTTTCAGTTCTTCGTAGGTCATGTCTTCCACTTTTCCTGGTCTTTTACATACCCGCTTCAGTGTGTCATCGTGGAAGACAACTAATTTTTCGTCTCTGGTCAGGTGCACGTCCAGTTCAATCCCAAACCCTTCCTTTACCGCCATCCGGAATGCCTTCATAGAATTTTCAGGTATTCCTTTTTCAATGCAGTGAAGCCCTCTGTGGGCCCAGTGTGTTCCCAGAAAAGGCTTCATCCGTCCGCGCTGTGTCATCCGCGGTGCTATCATAAATAAGTATAAATATACGATCACAACTGCTGTAATAATTCCAGCCATAATGCGTTCCTTCTTTCAGGCTGATATAACTCTGATCTGTTCTTTTAAAAGTTCAGCCTTGATTTCTTTCCTTAAAAATACAGGCTCACCATCCGTGTGGACTGGCAGCGCACGTTCCATCTTCACGCACACCTTTTTGCACTGCATGACAGATATTCCCGGGAAATGCACATGCCACCCTTTATATGCGGTGGGAAGCAGCAGGAGTACGGCCAGTTTCGGCAGGTTGGATATGATGATCACGTCCAGCTGCCTGTCGCTGCTTCTGGCATCCGGGCAAAAATAAAATCCCCCGCCTTCATAAGGATTATTCATAGCAGCAATAAAATATACCTTCTTATACTGCTTCGTCACACCATCATCCAGCGTCACTTCCGCTTTCACCGGCTTGTCATGGAACAGACGGTTTAACGCAATTCCCACATAGGTCAGCTTTCCAAGCTTCAGTCGGTTCAGCAGCACCTTCAGCTTAGAAACGGCTGCCTGGTGGCAGATTGCCGCATCGAAGCCAATACCCGTGCTCACAGCAAATCTGCGCTCTTTTCCGGCGCGTGTCAGAAGACCTACGTCCATCTTCTTTATTTCCCCGGGATTCAGTATCACTTCCAACGCCTTCAGCGGGTCCTTCGGAAGCTTCATCCCCCTCGCAAAATCATTGCTTGATCCAGTTGGGATATAACCAAGGGTCACCTTGCTGATATCGCAGATTCCGTTAATTACCTCATTAACCGTGCCATCCCCGCCGAGCACTGCCAGTATATGTTCCTCACGGTCAGCCGTAAGCTCTCTGACCAGTTTCATGGCATGCCCCGGATAATCCGTGCGCAGGCATTCATATTCTACCTGTCTTTTTATCAGTTCAGGCTCTATGGTTTCCCATATCATGCCGCCCATGCCGGAACGTGAATTTGGATTCAATATAAATGTATATTTCATCATCTGTACCCCTTTGCAGTTATCCTTTCATTAAGAAACCGTGCTGTCCAGATACTTCCCTAGAGAACGGCGCATATTTCCCTCAAAATCAGCCTCACCGTTCCTCAGGCACCATTCAAATACATTGCCAATTACAATCATGCGGATATCCGTAGTAAACTCCTCAATGCGCACGTTTATCTGAATGATCCCTTCCCGTATTGCTTTCTCTACATATGTCTGCACCGTAACTATCGGATATGGCCGCTCCGTGCGGATTGCAGGGTTGAGGGCCTGGTTCTTCGTGTCATAATAGCCGGATATGAATTCCACCCCCAGCTCCCTGCAATACTCCACATAGTTCAGATATACATGAATAATAGCAATCTTAGCCTCATCTGCATTCTTCGGCAGATCAAGCAGGTCCGGGTTGATATTCGGCTGATCCTCTATATAATAGGAAAGCAGGTCATCTTTTGTCTTAAAGTGATGGTAAAAACTACCGTTAGAAACACCTGCCTCTTCACAAATGTTCTTTATAGAAAGCTCCTCATATCCGTTCTTCTGCAGAATACGTTTGGCCGCCCTGAAGATACGTTCCTTCGTCTCTTTAGACTTCTGCTGCTGTCTGGATAACTCCGTTTTATCGCCCATAGCTGTACACTCCTTTTATGTTGTGCCATACAGTCTTAACCGTTCCTCATAATACCTGTCAGGATATTACAGCAATTGTACCATAAATACTAAACTCGTGAAATACCTCGTTAAGTATTTAGGTGTATGTCTTACTAGGCTCGAAAATACCTCGCCAAGTACGAGCATTATACCATAAATCAATACGGGTTTCAAGAAAACAGAGCGGACTCTAAATTAAAGTACATATCTCCTGTATGCCTCAAAGGCCGACGGAATGGAGTATTTTTCTTCAATTTCGTCTTTCCGGGCAAATATCATTTCTTCACTGCAGTTTTTTTCCAATTCATCCACCTTAATCTCATATCCGATCATATGCCACTCTACATGGCTGAATATATGCTTGGCACTCTCTGCCTTTTTAATCTGGATCGGGGCAAGTCCGATGGAATTACTATATTCTATGACCTGTTTTCTCGTAAGATGTCCCTCCACATTGGGAAGTTCATATAATCCCGCAAGAAGCCCCTTTCCGGGACGCTTCTTAATGGCGAGTGTATCCCCGTCTTTCAGAATCAGGACTGTTCTCTTCTCAATCCTCCTGGCCTTTGCCTTTGTCCTTACAGGCAGTTCTGTCTCAATCCCTTGCTCATGGGCCTGACAGAGATGTGAAAGAGGACACTGTTCACACTTAGGCTCTCCGTTTGGCACACATACGATGGCCCCCAGTTCGATCAGTCCCTGATTAAAGTCTCCCGGTGCGTCTGGTGGAATCACTTCTTCCAGCTCTTCCTCTATACCAGTCTTCACACTCGCTTTCATAATGTCATCTTCCCTTGCAAGAAGACGCGATACGACCCGCAGCACGTTTCCGTCAACAGCCGGCTTCGGCACTCCATAGGCAAAAGAGCTGATGGCACCTGCCGTGTAGCTTCCAATGCCCGCAAGCGACCGGATCTCCTCATAACTTTCAGGGAATTCCCCGTGAAAATCTGCCATAATCTGCTGGGCCGCTTTCTGCATGTTCCTGACACGGTTATAATAACCAAGCCCTTCCCACAGCTTAAGGAGCTTATCTTCATGAACCTCAGCCAGCTCTTTCACTGTCGGCAGCTCTTTTAAAAACCTCTCAAAATACGGCTTCACCGCCTCCACACGGGTCTGCTGGAGCATAATTTCAGAAACCCATACACGGTATGCACTTATATCATGCCGCCACGGGAGGTCGCGCTTACTGCTTCTGTACCATTCCACCAGCGGGAGTGCAGCCTCTTTTAAGAGCGGATTCCCCAGCACAACAGGCACTGGTTGATCCAGTTCGATGCTCTCCGGGGTCACTATACTGTCATAGGCAAGCACTTTGACACCAGAAGCCCTTGCTTTCTTCAAAGCCTCCCCGAAAGCGGGATGCGTATCCATATTCGGGGTAAAATAGCGGATCGGCTTCATCTGGATCACAAATATAATATAAGCCTCATACCCTTCTTTTACAGCAAGACACAATTCCTCAACATGTTTGACCGCCCGCTCACTCGGGGCATCCGGGAAACGTGCCACACCGTCTTCTTCCAGCGTTACTCCCTTTACCTCGATAAAGATTTTTCTTTCCCCGGATTCCACATACAGGTCAAATCTGGAATTGCCGTATGTTGTCTCCGGCCTTACATATGGCTTCTCACCGAAGAGATTCCCTTTTTCTATGTATTCCTGAACGACCCGGTTCGGAATCTGGGAATCCATATTCACAAGAATATCTCCTTTTTCTACGGCAATCAGGTCCCACTGCGTCTTCCGCTCAGGGTTATCACTCTTCTGTACATAAACAGGTGCCAAAGGCTTCAGAAGTTCTGCGCATCGCCCAGTGTTCTTAACATGGATCGTTTCCTTCTTTCCGCCAATCTCCGCATATGCAATAAACCGGTTCGGGCGTTCCAGAAATACAGCCTTATCTATTCTTTCATATCTCATATATCCTATCTTAGTCCTTTTCCTATCATTTATCTGTTATGAAATAAGTTTAGCACGGAACACATGTTTTGTAAAAAGAATTTCCCTTTTCTCAGAAATTCCCTTCCCTCAAAAATCCCCTTTCATCTGCAAAAACCCCGGAGCATATCAATCGCTCCGGGGTTCTCCCTCTGGCCGGCAGTGAATGCCGTACTGAATCTTATATTTTAATTTTACAATATCTTGGAGAGGAAATCTTTTAACCGCGGTTCCTTCGGATTCTCAAAGAATTCTTTGGGCGCCCCCTGTTCCTTTATCTTTCCTTCGTCCATGAAAATGACCCTTGTCGCCACTTCTTTTGCGAATCCCATCTCATGTGTCACAACAACCATCGTCATGCCGTCATTCGCAAGTTTTTTCATCAACTCCAGTACTTCCCCTACCATCTCAGGATCCAGTGCTGACGTCGGTTCATCGAACAGCATTACATCCGGGTCCATTGCAAGGGAGCGTATGATTGCGATACGCTGCTTCTGTCCGCCGGAAAGCTGGGACGGATAAGCGTTTGCCTTCTCTTCCAGCCCGACCAGTTTCAAAAGCTCCATTGCGCGTGCCTCGGCCTCTTCTTTACTCTTTTTCAAGAGCTTGACGGGCGCTAACGTAATGTTCTGAAGGATCGTCTTATGAGGAAACAGATTAAAATGCTGGAATACCATCCCCATCTTCTGGCGGTGTCGGTCTATGTCTGTCTCTTTACTCGTAATATCCACGCCTTCAAAATAAACCTGCCCTGTCGTCGGTACTTCCAACAGATTCAGGGAACGCAGGAACGTAGACTTACCGGAGCCTGACGGCCCTACGATAACAACAACCTCGCCCTTTAAGATTTCTTCTGACACCCCGTCCAATGCGTGAAGCCTGTTGTGATAAACCTTATGAAGGTCTTTTACTTTTATTAATACATCTCCATTAGTGGTCACTGCTTCTTAACCTCCTCTCCAGCATATTTACAAGCTTTGTAAATATCATTACCATGATGAGGTAAATGAAGGCTACGGCCAGCAGCGGGAACAATGCGTCATATGTACGGCTTCGTATGATGTCGCCGCCCTTTGTCAGATCCTGGAGCGCTATGTACCCGGAAACAGATGTCTCCTTTAACAGTACGATAAATTCGTTGCCGAGCGCCGGCAGTACATTCTTGAAAGCCTGCGGCATAATGATATAGATCATCGTCTGTACATAATTGAACCCGAGACTCCGTCCTGCCTCAAACTGCCCGTTGTCAATCGACATGATTCCGGAACGGAAAATCTCAGAAACATAAGCACCTGAATTCAATCCAAACGCCATGATTGCAACTATTACTTTATCCACATCTGTGCTTGCAAAAATAACAAAGTAAATAATCAGCAGCTGCACAACAACCGGGGTCCCCCGGATCACGGTCAGATAGATCTTGCAGATAACATTCAGTATTTTTAATTTTCCGGTCTTATCATATGTAGAACGTACAATCGCTACCAGAAAACCAATGACGATACCTATAATAACTGCGAAGAAGGTTACCTCGAGTGTAACTCCCAGTCCTTCCGCTATATATTTCCAGCGGTTATCTTCTATAAAATTTTGATAAAACTTATCCTGGAATGTCTGCAACATAATGGGTGCCTCTTTTACTCGCCGTCAGCGCTGATATATTTTGCTACGATTTCATCCAGCTTTCCGGAATCCTTTAATGTAGCAAGTGCATTGTTGATGTTCTCTTTCAGTTCGTCATTTCCTTTTTTCACTGCAATTGCATACTCTTCTTCTGTAAAAGCTTCGTCCAGAATCTTTAATCCTTCTGCATCTTTTACAAATTCTTTCGCCGGCTCACCGTCGATCACAACTGCGTCAATCTTGCCCTGCTGTACAGCCTGGACAGCCTCGAATCCCTTGTTGTAACGCTCTACTTCTGCGTCTTCGATATCATCTGCATAAAGGTCGCCCGTTGTTCCAAGCTGAACACCGATCTTCTTGCCTGCCAGATCATCCGGCCCTGTGATAGCGCTGTCTTCTTTTACAATAATAACCTGTGTTGCGGTTGCATATGTATCCGTAAAATCAACATTTTCCAGACGGTCTTCTGTTACAGTCATACCTGCTGCCCCGATATCCGCTTTACCGCTGTTAACGGCCGTGATAATGGAATCAAATGCCATATCCTCAATCTTCAGTTCCATTCCCAACTCCTCTGCAACTGCCGCAGCGATATCTGCATCGATTCCGACTACTTCATCTCCCTCGTGAAATTCATACGGCGGGAATTCTGCGTTTGTTGCCATAATCAGAGTCTCTTTCTTTGCAGAATCTCCTGAATCGGATGTATCTGCTTCCTTCTTTGAACCGCAGGCGGTCATAGATAATACACATGCTGTCACTAATAATAAACTTAAAACTTTCTTCTTCATCTTTTCATTCCTCCAAATTTCTCTTGATATGCATAATAATGCACATTATCTCTATATTTTATCATGTTTTTTCCAAAAAACAAGACGTAGCCTTATTTTTCCATTAATATTCTGCAAAACTGTTGAACTACGGCAAAAGTTTATCATTCTTAATTCGAATAGAACCATTCCTATTAATCATTGGATTTCTCCTCAGTCTTTCCTTATACTTAAACTGTCATGACAAACCAGTTAAAAAGCAAACGAAAAAGGAGAGTTATGTTTATGAAACCATCTGTCAGCCCGGCTGCCCGGACTCTGCATGTCCGCAAGGTCACGGCACTTTTATTTATTATTATTGTATATAGTTTTTCTATCGCTTTAATGAGTAAAAGCGGCTTTGGAATGTCTTCCATCGCCGCTGTACCTTTTCTATTGAGCAAAACCTTTCCAATTTTCCGGTTTGGGACATGGAATTTTCTTATTCAGGCCTTATTGATTTTATCGCTAACGCTTCTCGGTCGAAAGTGGAAATCAGAATACTTTTTTTCCTTTATTCTGGCCTTTGCCTTCAGCAAGATGATTGACGTACATGAACTTTGGCTCAATCTGCTGCCGGACACATATTTCATAAGGATCCTCTGTTTTATTGCAGGATTCTTTATCATGGCCCTCGGTATCTTTGTTTCGAACAACAGCCATCTGCCTATTATGCCAACTGATCTTTTTCCCAGAGACATCTCCGTCATGTTTACACTTTCTTACGCCGGAGTAAAGACCTTTTATGATATCACATTTCTGGCTGCTGCACTGTTCCTTTCCCTCGGATGTCTTCACCAGCTTCTGGGAATCGGTATCGGAACTGTAGTCTGTGCCCTATTCACGGGAAAGACTGTTGACATCATCCAGACCGCCCTTTCAAAAAGAATCCTGTTCAGCGGCACTTACAAAGCCGCCTGATCCCTGCAATACTGAAAGAAGCTTTGTTCAAGAGCTGTACAAAAATTCTCCTTTCTGCGGATCATATAAAATATATTTTCCCAGGAGGGGGATGTAATCGGAACGGTCACAAGGTCCGGGCGGTATACCGACGGAAGCCTCGGCATAACCGCAAGTCCAAACCCGCAGGAAGCCATCCCGGTTATTACCTCATCTCTGTCAACCCTGTACGCAGCTTCCGGTATTCCTCCTGCCAGGGCAAAGAACTCTTTCAGAACCGGATAAAGTGCGCTGGAATCTGAAAATTGAATCTGCGGATAAGAAAACGTCTCTTTCAATGTAATACCGTTTCTCTTTGCCAAAGGGTGTCCCGGATCCATAACAGCCACCATGTCCTGACGCTGAAAAGGTACTGCCTCTATATCATTTTTCCAGTCACTTCGGGAGCAATAACCAATGTCATATTTTCCGTCTCTGACCCCCTCTATAATCTTCTGTGTCGCTTCTGTATAAAACTGAAATTCCCCCGGGAAGTCTTCTTCTTTCCTGAAATCCCGTACCAGTTCCGGAATCGTCCCGCCCATCAGGTTAATCACACCGGCCAGCCTTAATGTCCCCCCGCCACTTTGTATACGAAAAAAAAGATTTTCACAGCGGTCTGCCAGATTAATAATCTTATCCCCCTCCTGCCTCAGTATTTCCCCGTATTGTGTCAGTTTAATGTTACGTCCGGTCTTCAAAAATAATCTGACACCCAGTTCTGTCTCTAATGCAGTAACTGCATGACTGAGTCCTGGCTGGGAAATACACAGTTCTTCGGCCGCCCTGCCGTAGTGCTCATACTTTGAAAGCACAAGAAAATAACGTAAATGTTCCAGATTCATAATACCTCCGATCCTGTTCAAAGGGGTCAGTCCCTTTTGAAAAAGGACCAACCCCGTACAATCCGAATCTGCACAATTCTACAGCAATTGATTCAATTCTTTTACATATTCTTCTATTTTCCGGTTATCGCCCCCGCCAAAACTTCGCAGAGAATATATTGTCCAATTCCTCATCAGATTTTCTGCCGTTTTGCCGGAATGTCCTGCCTTTAAATTCTCTGCAAACGGACAGTTGGGAATAATCACCCGTCTCACATAATCTTCTGTTCTGCTGTCGTCAAGTAATTGTCCGATAGTCGTAGTTTTATCCACTGTCAGCTCCGGCTGCTTCGTACTGGCTATATGTACCGTCTGTGTCATCTCGATCTGTCTGGACGACTTCCCTATCATAACTACATAGCTGCCGTCCGCAGCATACCAGTCTTTCATCCCTGTGTGGTACCACGCGAAGGAACGCTTATTGAGCTTCATTACCACAGTCTTAGTCTCTCCCGGTTCCAGATATACCGCTGCAAAGCCTTTCAGTTCCTTATCTGGACGACAGGTTTCATTTGTCAGGTCTCTTACATAGAGCTGAACAATTTCTTTCCCTGCATATTCTCCTGTATTGCTGATATCCACACTTACCGTCATCTCTTCTGTATCCCGCATGTTTAGAGGTGTGACTCTTAGGTTGGAATATTTAAATTCCGTATAGCTCAGGCCATGACCGAATGGAAATTGTACATCCATTTCTTTCGTATCATAATAGCGATAGCCAATAAATATTCCCTCCCGGTAATCCGCCCTGCGGTTTCGCCCCGGGTAGCAGGGCCATGTAGGATTATCCTGAAGCCGGACCGGAAAAGTCTCTGCCAGCCTGCCTGACGGATTGGTTTCACCAAACAGAATTGAAAGTACCGCTTCCGCAACACCCTCACCTCCCAGATATGCCTCTACAATTGCCTTTACATTACCGGCCCACGGCATTTCCACAGGGGAACCATTTTGGAGTACAACGACTACGTTTTGATTTACTTCACATAGCTGTTCAATCAATCGGTCCTGACACTGCGGAAGACGCATATGTGTCCTGTCATAGCCCTCTGACTCAAAGCTGTCCGGAAGTCCTGCAAATACAATAACCATTTCAGATTCTTTTGCTTTTTTTATTGCTTCCCCTGCACTATCTTTATTCCAATAATCACAGTCATAGGGAAAACCTTCCACATATTCCACGTCAGCATAAATTTCTGCCGCCTCCAGAAAAGAAGGCACCTTCCATGCATTGATATTAGAACTCCCCCCGCCCTGATAGCGCGGATGCGCTGCAAAGCCTCCTACAAACAGTATCTTTTCCTGATTCTTCTTCAGGGGCAGTACCTGTTCATTTTTTAAAAGCACGATGCATTGCTCTGCAATCCGGACGGCAAGTTCATGATCCTTCTTTTTGTCAAATAATTCTTCCCTTTTATTCTCGGTATATTGGAAAATAATATTCAAAATCCGTTCAACGTTATCGTTCAGTATCTCCTCATCCAATGTCTTGTCCTGAACTGCTTTTATAACAGCCTCTTCATTAATACCGCCATTTCCCGGCATCTCCAGATCCATCCCGGCCGCTGCCCCTCTGACCCTGTCGCATACAGCTCCCCAGTCAGATACAACGAATCCTTCGAATCCCCACTCCTGCTTTAAAATATCTCTGAGAAGGTATTCATCTTCAGAGACCTGTACCCCGTTCACCTGATTGTAGGAACACATCACAGTCCACGGACAGGCTTTCCTGACAGCTATTTCGAATGCCGGCAGATAAATTTCCCGCAGAGTCCTTTCATCAATCTCCGACGAACTGACACGCCGTTCAAATTCCTGATTATTTGCAGCGAAATGTTTCAGCGAAGTACCGATATTCTGCGACTGTATCCCTTTAATATATGCCGCTGCCAGCTCACCTGCCAGATAAGGGTCCTCGGAAAAATATTCGAAATTACGTCCGCACAAAGGGGATCGTTTCATATTCACGCCCGGTCCCAGCAGTATCGCAACATCTTCTGCCTGACATTCTTTACCCAGCGCCTCCCCCATCTCCCGAAGCAGGTTTCTGTCAAAGGAACATCCCGTTGCACAGGCTGCCGGAAAGCAGACTGCCTCTATACTCTTCTTCAGGCCCAGATGGTCACCGTCTTCTTCCTGTTTCCGTAGTCCGTGAGGTCCGTCACTAACCATAATGGATGGAATCCCAAGCCTTTCTACAGGCATTGTATGCCAGAAATCTGAACCGGCACACATTGCAGCCTTTTCTTTTAAAGTCATCTTTTTTATAAGTTCTTTCACATTCATAGCACCGCTCCTGTTCCGTACTATTACAGTCTTCTTAACCTACCAGAAATACGCCGTAATTACAGGGCAGTGTAAGTCTGACTGTATAATATCCTCCAACATGCTCTGTCACTTCTGCCTTTTTAACCTCTCCGGTAAATGTATCCCATATCTCCGGAATTTCCTCTGCCTCAAGTTTTACCAATATCGTTTCCTCTGCCTCTCCATAGTTCACGAACAGGGTGTTTCTTTTTCCATCCTTCACATACCGTGTAAACTGTACTCCTGTGATATTCTCGCCATTGTGGAGATAGGGGTCTATCATATAATCCGGATAGTGGGGATGACTGTTTACTGTTTTCCCCGTTCCTTCCACGATTGTTACAGGAGCCGGTATATTTGCACGTATGTACGCGTACAATCTTTCTTTTTCTTCAACAGGGAGAATCACCAGATTTCCCGTCTTTTTTATCGCTTGGAAGATTCCTGCAAGTTCTTTATCCTTTTCCCTCGGCATCGCATATACAGGGATTTCATCCAACGCTATCAGTTTTCCGCCCTGCTGTGTAAATTCAAGACATAGCCTGGCAGCTTCTACAGGAAGCACACGGCACATCGGCAGGATTAAGACTGAGAATTCCTGCCCTGTCCTGCGGTTTCTTATTTTCCCGCCAGAAGCTTTAAAATTATTGCAGGCATCTTTATGCATAAGCTCATAATCCAGATTTTCCGACATTAGTCCATTCATCAGAACCTGCATCTCTTTATCTATTTTGGCAGCCTGTCCGTTCCCCAGAAATCCCCCTTCTGCAAAACCATGTGTATAATTCAGATCCGGTTCGTAATTCAGCCACACACTTTCTATCGGATGGTAGACGAGTATGTCCATCTCATTCATTCCTCCCGTCAGGGCATAATGCAGACGGCGCACCATTGCATTTCCTTCCTTCATTCTGGGCCATCCCTGCCACTGGAAAAACTGTGACGGCGGCCAGTCATTTTTCCGTTCCCCTCTGTCTGAATAGAAAAAACCATGATTAATGATTACTTGCATGCCCTGCTGATATAGCCAGGATATCATCCGAATGTATTCCTCAAAAGTGAAATCCCAGCCGCACCCGGCAAATACTTCCACCGCTGTCATTTCATGTCCGTAGGAATGTGCCCCCGATGCAGTATATTTAATATTCAGGCTGCCGATTCCCTTGCCCAGATGATCAGCTCCCGGAATATCCAGATATTTATTCTGCCGCAGATAATCCCCGCTGTAACGGATATGGCCGTATAAAGTCTCCTCACCAAGAAGGTGGGCGAAAAGCTTTGTATCATGTTTCTCACACCATCTGTGTATTTCTCCGAAATAATTCTCCTGAAACAAGTACGCAAGGACATCGAAATAATCACACTTCGTACGTCCAGCTTTTTCCCCGGGCAGCACCAGATCTACGAGGTGCGGCATCAGGTCATACCCTTTTCTCTGCCGAAACACATCCGGCAGGTCACGGCTCCACGCCAGCGGATTACACATTCTTGTCTCATCATTAAAGAAGCACTTTATCGTACTGCCGAAGTATGACGAAAACCTTTCATAATATTTCTCGTAAGTGGAACTTAAGAATGCCCCTGTTGCAGAAGCATCCAGATAATTCACCTGATTCGATCCCCCATACTCATATGCATCGACACGAACCTTTGCTATATATGCAAGAGCATCCCTGTCAGATACAAACTCAAGTTCCGGCCCGAATATCAGATATTTGAAATAGTTAGTAATATCGTATTGCTCCCGGGTTTCCGCATCCAGAATAAAGATATTAAATGCACAGCCTGATTTATCCGTGTCTTCTTTTAACTTTCCCAGAGGCTTTCCCCTCAGATCTTTCAGCTGTGCCCGAAATGGAGTTCCCGCCGGTATTTTCTCACGTGTAAAAGACAAATACTGCTCCCGGTTCCTCTCATCCTGTGTAATCGTCTTATTACAGGTTCCGGCCGGCCAGTCGATCTCATCATACATCCAGACTGGTTCTTTATGCTCCCTTTTATATTCCAGAACAGTTTTAATATGGTCGAACCACTCCTCGTCCAGATAGCCGCCAATATACCCTTCCCCGCCATTCGTCCTCGCATGGGGGATTGTAGAAGCCACCCCGTTCTCCGTCTGCATCTCGAGCTGTCTGATCAGTTCTTTTTCATCCAGCCTGTCATTCCAGAACCACAGCGGAGACTGTGCACCATCCAGGCTCTTTTCCTTCTGTGGGTCCTTCCAGATTTCTTTCTTCATAATAAAATTTCCTCTTCTTTTATAAATTTCTTAGAGACTTCTCGTTCCTCTCTGGCATATTTCTGAAAAACAGAGCGGTAATACATACTTGCTAAAAAAACCGGACCGGATATACCAGCCAATACAAGTACAGATATGAATCTGTAAGAAATACACAGGCACGCCGCCGGAATACTGAAAATAAGTATCATCATCAGAGAACGTACCGGATGGACCATACAAAACAAAAATGCATTTTTCACAGTATTTTTTAACGTATTCTCATAACGTGCCAGTACCGGAAATAAATAAGATACCACCATAAGAACAAGGACCAGCAGAAAGATCAGGCCGCCCCTGTATACTTCCAGTCCGGCCGATGCCGTCCCCTTCAAAAGATAAATGTCACCTGTCAGAATTGCAATGACTGCCGCTGCTCCCAGCCAGAGTACGGTGGCCTGACAAAAATTCTCTTTAAAAGCCCTCATATACCCGGCAGCCACGTGTCCCTCCTCATTCTTCACCATACAAAGTGTCACAGAATACAGCGCAGTAATCGCGGCCCCCGCGGTTACAACCGGCAGGCAACAGATAATTGTAAGCAGATTTAAAATAATCAGATCTCCTGTCCTGTTTAATGTTCTCGCTAAAAAACCATCTGGTGCAAATATCTTCACTTCTTATTCCCTCCATCTAAGTATTCCAAAAACTTTACAGCATTTTCTACATGGCCCGAATTATATACAATGCCAAATATACATGGGTTTTCCTCATATCCGCCCGTCTGTCTGATCCAGTCAAACTCATTTCCTCTGATCCCTACCGGAACATCCTTTTCATAGACAAATGATTCCCTGTATCTCTCTATTTGTTTTTCGCTCAAACAACTGCGCAAATCCAGAAATGCATCTGTTCCCGCATAGGTCTTAAAGGTTTCTTCCGTCATCATACATGCATCAAGCTCTTCTGTCCCGATTTCTGTATAGAATTTTGCCAGACTCGTCATCGTATAATTACCGGCAGAAGAGTCTGCAAGCAAAAAGGAAGCATCAATCGTAACAGAAGCTCTGGATGTATCAATCCCTGCAAATTCTGCAAACTCCGCTGCAGCGGTGTCCTGCCCGCTGCCGGCATGGGCATCAAACATGTATGCCGTGAATGCAGATTCTTTCTCTGTCGCAGCAGCATAGATGAAATGCCCTGCTATGACTGACACTGCCAGAATAATAAGGAATGGGGATTTATAATAAGTCCAGAAGTACTCCAGTTTTTTCTTCATGCTTCCTCCGTCTTCCGCCCGGTTAACCTTTCACGGCTCCGGCTGCAATTCCGTTAATAAACTGCTTCTGCAGTAAAGTAAACACCAGGATCAGCGGCAGTGCACAAAGCACACACGCTGCAAACAAGACATTCCACTGTGCCGGATTTTCCTTATCCCCAAGGAACTGTATCATTGCTACCGGCAGCGAATACTGGTTCTTTTTTGAAATAAACACCATCGGGTAAAAATAATCATTCCAGATCCAGAGTCCCTGCGTAATCACAACTGATACTGTAGCCGGCTTAAGAAGCGGAAACATGACCTGTGAAAACCTCTGCCAAAGGCCCGCCCCGTCCAGATACGCAGACTCCTCAATCTCCATCGGCACACTCTTCATGAATCCGGTAAATAAAAAGACCGAGAACGGGAGCGAACAGGTGATAAACATGAGCATCGGAGTAAATCTTGTGTTCGGTATATTAAGTCTGGAGATCATCTGGGCTATCGGAACGATTACCATCTGAGACGGAATAACCAGACCTGAGATAAAGAAGAAATAGAGGAACTTGGCCGGTTTTGCCTTAATTCTCCCGATTGGGTATGCCGCCATCGTACCGATCAGAACAATAACCAGCACGGAACCCGCAGTCGTCAACACACTGTTTAACAATGTGCCGGGATAATTCATGTTCGTCCACGCCTTGACATAACTTGCCGTTGATAATTCCCGAAACAGCTTTAGGGGGGTATCCATATTTCCCGGAGACCTCAGTGAACTGGAAAATACAATGACCAGCGGCGCAATTACAATCACACAAAAGAGGACGATTGCAATATAAACAAGAATAATCTGCGGTGTTAATTTTTCGTACGATTCTTTTTCTTTATATACATCTTTTTTTCTGCCGAATGCCATTATAATTCCACCTCCCTCTTATTTAAAAAGTAAAGCATGAATACCGTAATCAAAATGATAACAAGGAACGACACAACCGAGAACGCACTCGCACGTCCCATCTTCTGATCTGTGAATGCAATTTCATAGATCTGGAACATCAACGTTTTTGTAGATTTCCCCGGGCCGCCATTTGTCATAATAAATGCATAATCAAATGCCTTCAGACCTGCAATGACGTTCAGAATCACGTTGATTGTAATCGTCGAAGAGATCAAAGGAAGCTTTACCTTCCGTATCAGCTGCCATTCCGTACATCCATCAATCCGTCCGGCTTCGAGAAGGCTTTCATCCACAGTCTGCAGGCCTGCCAGATAAATAATCATTGTAGTTCCGAATGCTTTCCATACTTCAACAATCGCAATGGCATATAACGCCGTCTTAAAATTCCCCAGCGGATTGAATGCATCGCCGTTCATACCGATCAGATTAAGCAGGCTTGCGATCATGCCTGACTTTGGCATATAAACATAAGACCAGATAAATCCTACCACAATTGCACTGAACAGTGCCGGGAAGTAGGCACAGGTTCTGAATAATCCCTTTGCCCTGATCTTCATATTCAGAAGCATCGCAACTGCCAGCCCGATCAGATTCCCCAGAAGAACAATCATGACCGCATAGATTAACGTAATACGGATTGAGTTGGTGAGGGTCCCATTTTCAAAAATCCGGATAAAATTCTTCAGGCCCACAAAATCATAGTTATAATTAATCCCGTTAAAATTCGTTACACTGTAATAAAACAGCTGGAAGATTGGCAGAATCCAAAATACAAAAAACATTGCTACTGCCGGTATAATAAAGGTGTACATCCGGTTTGGGAAAACCAAAGACAGATTCCCGCCCCTCTTCTTTTTTTTCGTCTGACCGCTCATTTACCTTTCCTCTCTTTCAAAAGAGAAGGATACCCCGTACATTGATTCGGGCAAATATACGGAATATCCTCTCATCATTTCACCTGAAGGATTATTCATCCAGCAGATCTTCAAACTTATCCTGCATGCCTTCAGTTATATCCTCAATCGTAGTTCCCTGTCCGCCTATCATTTCACTGAACAGTTCCTCCATTGTTGTCTCTGTACCTGCCGGCCAGGACTGATTGCACCAGTGAAATGCCTTTCCTTCATTTAAAAGGTCAACGAATGGCCTAAACATCTCGTAATTCGGAGCTGTTTCAGCACCATTTCCATAAGTCATAATATATTTTCCGGTAGAAATATACGCATCCCAGATTTCAGATTCGCCGTCAAACCAGTAATCTAAAAGCTCCTTGCATTCGTCAATATATTCGGATTTAGAATAAATCCCCATCCCCGCTGACAGGCAGGTTGCTGTATACACATCACCCTTATCGCCCGGGAGAGGGAAATAACCTCTGGCGAAACTTCCTGCCGCACCATCTGCAAGCAGTGCCGTGGCATTGAAAGAACCATCAAATGTCATTGCCGCATTCCCGTCAATGAATTCCTGTATCGCCTGTGAGGCACTCAGTCCCAGTGACTGTGAAGAATCAATATATCCCTTTTCATATAATGTATTGTACATTTCCAATACATGGTCCCATGTTCCCTCATCTGTAAATGAGGTATCGTCTGTCCTCAATTCTTCGTCATATGCCGCGTTATCCGGGTAAATCTCATTTGCAGCCAGCTGATATAAGCCAAACTGCAGAACATACTGGTCTTTGTCCCCCATAACGATCGGCTGGTGTCCCGCCTTTTTCAGCTTTTCACATGCATCCAGAAAATCATCCCATGATTTTGGTTCCTCTTTGATACCGCATTCTTCAAACATGTCTTTGTTATAATATGTACCAAGTATAGAAACACCTTTCGGAAGTCCGTATACATTTCCGTTATAAGTCATTCCTGATACGTCTTCCATATTGTCCAGACTCTTCAAATCATCAAGAGGAGCTAGATATCCGGAATCTGCCAGAGAATAACATGCATTTGATCCCGCATACATGGGCTGTACCAGAATCATGTCCGGGCATTCGCCGGAAGCAAGCTTTGTCTTCAGTGCGGTATAGTAATTGTCATCGGGCAGCTTAGTAACCTCCAGTGTTACATTGGGCCACTTTTCTTTCACAAGCTTTGGCAAAACCTCCGTATCAAAATCATTTTCCACTTCAGTTCCGGACATCATCAGTGTCAGTGTAATGTCCCCTGCATTTTCGATTGCCTGAGAATCATATTCTGTGACTTCCACAGGTTCAGACTTCTTCTGCGCATCCTCTGTCTTATCATCGGAAGAACCGCCCCCGCAGCCTGCTGCACATAAGGTAACCATTGCCGCAGCACATATCAGCGCTGCAATCTTTTTTAATTTCATAATGTTTCTCCTCCTTTACTTGTTAAATTCATTCTATCACAAGGATGGTGTACTTTTGTTAGGTGTTATGGTATACTTTTTTTGTATTAAAACGGAGGTGCCTATGAAGTTAAGAACCAAGGTTTTCTGCATATTTATAACCGTAGCCATCATTCCGCTGCTTCTGATCACATCAGTTGCATACAGCCGTTACACACAGACAACCAATCAGCGGATGGACGAAATATCGGCAAATATTTTTCATAACGCGACGGCTGAACTTAATGATACCATAGAGGCAATCAAACAGACAGCGGGGCTTTTTACCTTTTATTCCGATGGTGATTTTTCCATTATAGAAAACTTAAAGAAATTCTCAGACCCTGAGAAACAACACAGCTCATTTGAAGTATTAAAAGCCAATAATAATACAAAATTCGTCTGCCAGAATGTCCTGTATTCCTATGATTATATTTATGGCTTATATGTATTCACACCGTCAGACGTTGTCTTAAGCTACAGGGGCACACAGAATGGGGATCTCGTAGTCGGATATCATCCTGACGGTACCGAATGGTATCAGCAGGTACTTGACCAAAACGGGGCTTTATATGTCAGCCCCGTTAAAGATCATGAGATGTTCACCGGCAAAAAGGAAAGTGTGTTTTTCGCAGAGAGCCTCTATGATGTATACTCCCATGAATTTCTCGGAGTACTGGTCATTGACTGTAACCCCGAGATTTTTGATATCAGCAATATCAATACTATGCCAGAAATCATACAATTTACTTTGCAGGATACAACAAACAGGAGCATTCTTTATTCCGGCCATAATGATCTTACAGCAGATGAATCAGGCCGGAACTATAAGACATACTCTGAGACACTGGATCTGGATAATCTTTTGCTGACTGCAAAAGTCGATTATGATGCAATGTTCAAAGAATTTAATTTTACCGGGATTCTCCTGATTGTATCCGCACTCGTATGCGGCATAGGAATTATATTAACTGCGAGAGTGCTGTCACGCAATTTGACCCAGCCAATCGAGCATTTAAGCAGGAAAATGGCAAAACAGGACGGCCGTCACCTTTCTGCATCCTCACAGTACCTGAACCGTACAGACGAAATTGGCACCTTATACAACGAGTATAACAGCATGATTGAAGAACTGAATTCTTCTATTAAACGGGATTATCAGGATAAACTGATCGCACTGGATGCCCAGATGAAGTCTCTTGAGGCCAGAATCAACTCACATTTTTTATTTAATACTCTTGAATCTATCAACAGCATAGCAGAAATCGAAGAAAATGAACGGATCGCAATGATGTCACTTGCTCTCGGTAATATGTTCCGCTACAGCATTAAGACTCCCAGTGAACTTGTATCCGTCGAAGATGAGTTGAGAAACGTACAGGATTATGTCTGTATCCAGCAGATCCGGTTCGATCATAAATTTTCCGTAAACGTGGATATTCCTCCTGAAATGTACTCACAGAAGGTGCTGAAGCTGATTCTCCAGCCACTTGTGGAGAATGGCCTGTATCATGGACTAAATTACTGTACCGCAGGTGATACAATTACAATACATGGACATATAGAGAATCATTATATCTATCTCAATGTGGACGATAATGGAAAAGGCATGCCGCCAGAGACCTTAACGGAACTCAATGAACGCCTGCTTAAAGAGGCTACTTTCACAGAACTCGGACACCGCACAAAACACAGTATCGGGCTGAAAAACATCCAGACACGTATCGAGCTTTACTATGGCCGGGGTTATGGGCTGACTGTGACAAGCACAGAAAATGCAGGGACACAGATACAGATCAAGTTACCTGTGTTAGAAACAACATCAGGATAAGGGGGGACACACATGTATACCTTCATCATTATTGACGATGAAAAAATCATCCGTGAGGGAACGCTGAAGAAACTCTCAGATCTGAACGACAGGATTACATGCATCGGACAAGCCGATAACGGGGCCGAAGGGATGAAACTTGTTGAAGAGTATAATCCGGATATCATCATACTGGATATGCAGATGCCTGTCATGGGCGGTACCGAACTACTGCCTTATCTCTCAGAGAAATATCCGAATAAACCCTTGATCGTTATCAGCGGATACCGCGATTTTGACTATGTAAAACATGCCATTTCAGCAAATGCGATTGACTATATCCTAAAGCCGTTCAGCCGGGATACTGTTCAAAAAGCCATGTTAGACGCAATAGCCCGTATTGATAATGATGCTTCCTATCAGACGCTGCTCTCAAACGAGGAACAGGCTGAAGCCAATTACTACGAATATGATATACAAATGCTGGAAAATCTGATTCTTGGATATCATACTGCTTCTGCTGCAATTAGCTCCAGAAAGCTGGGTTTCATCAATGAGACACATAACCTTCTCCTCCTGACACTACATTTCGAAAAACCACTTGAGGATGTCAGCATAGAAGAATTTATTGTTGAACATAATTTTGAGAATCTGGCAATATATCTCAAAAACCCGAATAACAGCCAGCTCGGTTTTATCATCATCTTTGTACCAGAGGAAGGAACACTCACAGACAAACAGCTTGCACTCCAGATCACAGAGGCTCTTCTTGCATGGCTTAACGGACATGATTCCCGTGCAACAGCAGGGATCAGCCGTACACATAATTCACTGACTGAACTCCACGACGCTTTCCTTGAAACCTCTGATGCACTGAACAGCCAGAGTCTCAGTCAGAAAGAGCTGAAGTATTATTTTAACATAAACAGGAAAGAACAGATTTTTATTTCCTGGGATAAACAGGAAGAATTCCTCTTCCGTGTAGAAGCAGGAATGACAGAGGAAGTTCACATATTGATTGATGAACTGTTTTTCTTTTATCAAACAGTCCCCCGATGTACACTTGCGGATGTGAAGTATCATCTTTACCAGTTGGGAAGCCAGTGCCGCCTGATCATGAATTCCTACCTGAATCAGAACGGTTCTTCTGCCGACTCCAGCAGCATGCAGAATGTAATGAGCTATATCTTCTCTCTGGAAGAATTAAAAAATTATTATATGCAGTTTTTCACCAATATTACTGCACTGCTGAAACCGCAGAGCGTGTACGCAATCGACGACGTCATAGAAAAAATCAAGATCTACATCAGCCGTAACTACCAGAAAAACCTGACCCAGGATTTTATCTCCTGTCTGTTTTACCTGAACCGCAGCTACTTAAGCCAGCTTTTCAAGAACAAAACAAATCAGAAATTTGTAGATTACCTGAACCAGGTCCGGATTGACAAAGCCAAAGAACTACTCTCAGGTTCTGACCGGAAAATGTATCAGGTTGCCAAAGCAGTCGGCTATGACAATGTAAAATATTTCTTCCGTGTCTTTAAAAAATACGAAGGCATAACACCGGAGCAGTACAGGGAGGCCCACTAACGGACCTCCCTGTACAATATCTTATCTGTCTTTATTTTTAGAGCCTCCCATCCCCATCATATTTCCCATAGACCCCATCGCAGAGACCTCGATGTCTCCTGCATCTATCAACGCGCTGTCATCTTCCCCCTGCCCGTCAGACGTCGACGGGATCGTGCCGTCCAGCTGTCCGTTTATGCTTTCGGCCCGCAGCAGGCAGAATTCCTTCAACGTCGATACGCCTTCCTCAAACTCTTCATACGTGCAGAACTTCGTTGGATCATTTTCCACGTACGGAGCAATCATCTCAGAGACGGAATCAATCATTTCCTCAAAGTAACCACTGTCAAAATATTCTGAGATAAATTCTGCAAAGTACTCATGATACATTTCCGTGTATGCTTCCTCATTGAAAATCCATGCAAGCATGGGTCTTGATTCTACCGTGCCGCCCGATACAGGGGTGTCAATCGGATAGTTGACAAGACTTCCGGCATCTGATCCAGACATGAAACCGCCGAAGGCCAGATTATAGTCCCACGGTATCATAGACATAACACCGTCCTCCTCGTAGAGGTAATAATTGTGAATCATAGAACCGGTATAGCTGTCAAAATTACAGACAAAATTATGCACCACGAAGTACCGGATCACTTCGTCCACATCCACAACGCTTTCTATATCCCCGCCTTCATTAAGTGTCTTAAGGGACTCTATCAGACGTTCCTTGTCAGCATCTGACACATTTGTTTTCGCGTTATCAAATATATTGTTGTAGCTGTCCTGATCATCATCAGAATAAATCAGGGAGACGTCATCGCTGCCCATCCCCATGCCGCCCCCGTTGGCAGGCATGGCGCCATCTTCCGGCATATTTCCTCTATCAGGCATCATTCCATCTTCCGGCATGTCTCCCATATCAGGCATCATCCCATCTTCCGGCATGTCCCCCATATCGGGCATCGCGCCATCTTCCGGCATTTCAGGCAGTGTTCCGTCTTCTGGTGCAGCGCCCTTTTCGGGCATTGTTCCCGCATCAGGCATATCACCCATTTCAGGCATTGTTCCATCTTCCGGCTGCCCGCGGCCTCCCGGCTTCATCCCGCCGCCGGGCATGGCTTTTCCGGACGTGTCTTTGCCGCTGTCTTCCTCCGTATCTGCCTCCCCGTCCTGTCCGGACCGTTCTTCGAAGTCCTCCATGTCGAATCCGCCGCCGTTACCGCGTCCGCCGCCCATGCTTATGCTGTCAGGTTTGTAGAGTTCTCCGTAGTCACTGCCATAATTCCACGTAAGAAAGCTTTCTTCCACGCCCTCGACCGCCAGATACAGGCCCCAGTCTTCGCCGTTTACTGTAATATTCGCATAACTGCAAAGAGGCGCATCCACACCGAAATAGCCCATCATCTGATATGAGAGGTAATCCTTCATATAGGTATTGTCCTGAATAATATTGTTAAGGCTGATTTTATCAAGACCATAGTAGTTCTTTGCGTCATCGTAGTGGTCAAACTCTATCTTAAAACTGTACCTGTCGTTTCCATATGCAGCCACCGAGCTGAGAGACGTATTCCCCTTTGCACGGATTCCTACATTTTTATACGCCTCGTTGTCAATCACTACAGCGCATATCGTATATTCCTCATTCGTACATGTCTCCAGGAATCCGTCCCAGTCATCCATTACTATATCAATTGTATGGACCGACGAAGTATCGAACAGTTTCCCTTCATACCCAAAAGCAGACGAGACAGTCTCGACTCCGAGAGCTTCTGCATTACAGAATACGGCAGTCAGAATGAAGACAACCAAAAGGACGGCACAGCAGATCTTATCAATATGTCTGTGTGTAGACATGGCACCGCCTCCTATCCCATATATTCTCCGTTATAGCTGACAAGCACGGCACTGTTCACACCGTCCATTTCAGAAAGTATATTAATGAAATCCGTATTTTCCTCCTTCATGCGGATCTCCATGTTCAGCTCAATCGCCCCTTTCTGCGCAGTCTTGCTCTTAACCACACACCGCTGTACCTGTTTATCCAGAAAATCCTTTGCCTTTATCTCACTGTCATGACTCTCACAGCTGATTACAACGATGTATGGATTCACATAGGATTTCTTATTCACAAACACAAGCAGGATTACTCCGATTACGACGCTCCCGATTACAGCAAGCGGAATCATCCCTGCTGCCAGAACAATCCCCACGGCAATTGACCAGAACAAAAATGCAATGTCAAGTGGTTCCTTTATCGCGGTCCTGAAACGTACGATAGACAGAGCACCAACCATACCAAGTGACAGCACGACATTTGATGTTACCGCCAGAATAACGACAGTCGTTATCATTGTGAGTGCAATGAGGGTTACCCCGAAACTGGAAGAATACATTACTCCCTGAAACGTTTTTTTATAAACAAGAAAAATAAACATCCCGAGCCCGAATGCGAGCACAAGGGCAATCAGCATATCTAAAATACTGATACTGGAAACATTCTCAAGAAAACTAGATTTAAAAATATCATTAAAAGTCATTTTATAATTCTCCTTTAATTTACTGTATTTTTTTCACTCTCCGCACCATACTATCCCCAGACCCTGCCGGCCGCATATTTAGAAAAGGCTGCGGTACGGCGGCCCTGAAGCTGCACGGCATCGCGTATTACCGAGGGCAGGTAAGCATCCCATTTCACCTCCAGGATAATCGGATCTCCCGGCGCCGGGACCGTGATGCAGTCCTGATCCAGAATATCCGTACACCTTAAACCAGTGCGGATATTGTAGTCCAGAGTAACCCGCACATTTCCGGGACCGTATACAAAGGGCTCCCTCATATAATCTACAATTGTTCTGGGCCTGAGCCCCTGCTGCATCATTTTACTATATAGCTCTATTACAAGCTCCCGTTTACTGTCCGCCATCCATTCATACTGCCCGCCGGCAATCGCCTGCGCTTCCCATACAGACAATTCTGCAATTTCTTTCCGGCAAAGACCATTGTATTTACTCTTCTTCTCCAGATGAATCAGAGAAACATCATGATTATATAAACGTATCCGGAACTTCTCACGCATGTTTACCCCGTCTATTTTTTCCCTGAGGACCTTATCCGCAGGATTGTCAAAATACAGACTCCGGATCTCATACTTTCCATTGGCCGCATTCTCATCTATCTTTGCGACAGCCCGCAGGCGCTGCCTGAGGGTAATCAGGTCAGAGAAATTAATCTCGTGCTTCCACTCATGCCTGTAATTCATGTAAACACTCCTTTCATAATTATTTAACACACACTTTACATGGGGAACCTTAGATGAACCTTAGACTGTATTTGTATTTTAGACGCAAAAAAATGCTATGCATCTAGTATCTCTTTTTGCATAGCATTTCTCCTATAAGTCAATTTGAAAACTAATCCCGCCGCCCTCATATTTTGCGGAAATCTTTCCTTTATGCACCTCGACGATCGCCTCGGCAACTGAAAGCCCAATACCGTAGCCCCCGCTTTTCTGGGTCCTTGCGCTGTCGCCCCTGTAGAATCTGTCAAACAGCTTTTCCGGTGTCCCTTCCGGCAGGCTGTCACAGGTATTATTTACGTGCAGCCTGACTTTACGGTCATCCTTTCTCAGGATTACGCCGATCTCGCCATCTTTGTTCGTATATTTTACTGCATTATCCAGCAAGATTGATATCAGCTGCATGATGTTCTCGCGATTCGCATGGATCATCACATCAGGCTGGATGTCCTCATGAATGGAAATCCCCTTTAATGCCGCGGATTCATAGAACGGGTGCAGCGTGTCCTCCAGAAGCCTGCTGACGGAAAAATCCTCTTTCATAAGCTTAGGCCCTGCCTCGTCCATCTTTGAAAGTGTCAGCAGATTCTGCATCAGGCCATTTAAGCGGATCGTCTGATTACGGATGTTACGGCTCCACTTGCTTTCCCCGCCGTGCAGTTCCATTGCATCTGTATTCGCCATGATGATGGCCAGCGGTGTCTTGATCTCATGTCCTGCATTCGTAACAAACTGCTTCTGCTTCTCCATATTTCTTGCTATCGGAAGAATCGCCTTCTTAGAAAGCAGAATCACGAGCAGGAGCATGCAGCCCCAGCACAGAATTCCTATAAATATGGAAAGAAAGAGCACCATCATCGTAGAATGGCGCTGGAGGGTCGTATCCAGAAATATAATAACCTGTCCCCTATTGTCACGTGCAGGGGCTGATTTGTACTTAAATGAATGTATGCTGCCTGTATCACCGGTACGCTGTACCGCTTCCTTTGCATACTCCACAGCCTGAGCCTCTGTCACAGACGAAATCCGGCTTATATCAACCTGTACGGTTTCCCCCTCTGCATTCAGGCGCACAAGGAAATATCTCGCCGACAAGGCTGTATCTTCGTTCATAGGCGGCTCCAGAAACCCCTTCTTTTCTTTTCCCTGAGGTGCCATATCCGGCGGAGCCATCCCCTCGTTCTGGGAAAGCATATCAAGCATCACACCCTCCTGCCGTCCTGATATAAGGGAATAACCTATATTAATCGCCCCTAACAGGACAAGCAGCAGTATGGTTATAGCCAGCATGGCTGTCGTGACAAATCTTTTCTGAAGCGTCTTTATCATTCGTTTACCTCCAGAGTATAACCAATATTGCGTTTTGCCTTGATTTCCACATTTGCATTTAGGGCCGACAGCCTTTTGCGGAGATAGGAAATATAGACCCACACGGTCCCCAGCTCTGCATCTGTATTGTATCCCCACACTTTGACAAGAAGGTCCTCTGAAGAAAGATAGATTCCCTGATTCAGCATCAGGAGCTCCATCAGCTGATATTCCAGTTTCGGTAGTACGAAAGCCTGACCATTCCCGCTCAGTTCATAGCTGTGCAGATTCAACTCAATATTGCCGCATTTTAAAATGTCCGGGGTAAATTCCTCACGCCTTCTCAGCATTGCCCGGATTCTCGCCAGAAGTTCCCCCATAACAAATGGCTTCGGAAGGTAATCGTCAGCCCCGAGGTCCAGCCCCTGTATCCGGTCTTCCACCTCGGCTTTCGCTGTCAAAAGCAGGACCGGTGTCCTTAAGCCTTCCTTTCTAAGTTCCGTCAGCACCTCAAGCCCGCTCTTCTTTGGCATCATAATATCGAGTATAATCCCGTCATAATGCTCTTCCCGCGCATAGGCAAGCGCTTCTTCCCCGTCAAAAACAGCGTCCACTACATATTTATGAAACGTCAGAATATCCACAACTGCCTCTGACATCTCCGGTTCATCCTCAGCAAACAGTAATTTCATAGTCGTCCCGCCTTTTAAGCAAATGCTGCTGTAAGTCCGAAGTAGAGCAGGACAATCGCACCAAGTACAATCCGGTAATAACCAAATGCCTTAAAGTCATGGTTCTTGATATACTGCATCAGGAACTTAATCGCAAATATAGATACTGCAAAAGATATCACACATCCCAGCAGAAGCAGGAATATTTCCATCCCTGTAAAACTAAATCCAAATTTAAATATTTTTAAAAAGCTGGCCCCAAACATGACCGGAATCGCAAGGAAGAATGTGAATTCCGCCGCAACTCCCCTGGCAGCCCCGACCAGCAGTCCGCCGATGATCGTCGCACCGGAGCGTGATGTTCCGGGGATCAGTGCCAGTACCTGAAAGCATCCGATAATAAGGACCATCGGAATCGTCAGGTCCGACAGGCGTCTGACTGCCGGTTTCTTATGCTCGTGCTGCTTCTCTACCACGATAAAAGCTATGCCATAGAGAATCAGTGTAATTGCCACTACAACGTAATTCATCAAATGTGCATCAATGAAATCATCGAACAAAAGACCAATCACAGCAGCCGGTACGGACGCAATCAATACCTTCACCCACAACTGCAGTGTCAGCATCTTCTGCTTCTGTGTCTTTGTACTGGAAAACGGATTTAACTTATGGAAATAAATCACAACAACCGCCAGAATCGCCCCAAGCTGGATCACCACGTTAAACATGGATATGAAGCCTTCGCTCATCTTCAGCTTTACAAACTCTTCCACCAGAATCAGGTGCCCCGTGCTGCTGATCGGCAGCCATTCTGTTATTCCTTCTACAATCCCCAGAAAAATTACTTTTAATGCTTCTAACATAGTTCTCCTCCTCTAAGAGCAAATTTTTCTATCGCCTTTGCCGCCCCCTGCTCATCGTTCGATACCGTTATGTAATCAGCAGCTTCTTTCACTTTTTCTATGGCATTCCCCATAGCAACCCCCAAACCGGCCTCTTTCAGCATATCGGCATCATTGTCTCCGTCTCCGCATGCCATAATCTCTTCCCGCTCTATTCCCAGCATTCTTCCAAGTTCTACGAGCGCTGTACCCTTATTGACCCCAGACGCATTAATTTCAATATTATAGCCCAGAGAACCGACCAAGGCGAGACCATCCTGCTGCTCCAGTTCAGCCCATGCCGCCTGTCTTTCGTCCATATCAGCAAACAGCCCCTGTATCTTATCCATGTCCCTGTTCTGTTCGTTCACCAGCCCCATAATATC
The DNA here is from genome assembly GCF_905197545.1 of Faecalicatena orotica. Classification (NCBI taxonomy): domain Bacteria; kingdom Bacillati; phylum Bacillota; class Clostridia; order Lachnospirales; family Lachnospiraceae; genus Faecalicatena; species Faecalicatena orotica. The sequence goes on along the minus strand of NZ_CAJJZH010000007.1, from coordinate 283,319 downwards.
GGGCACCGCCTTTCTTGTCGTCAGCAGATATTCCCACATATACGGGTTGTGATGATAACGTCCGATATGCTTCATCTTATCTGCATCAGCGTACCCCTGTCCGTCAAAGTATACCTCTTGTAATGTATCATATTTTGCCAGAGTTTCCAATGCTTTCTTCGCTTTTTCCAGAGGAAGAAGCTTTTCAATCAGGACTTTATTTTCCTGCATATCAACTACCCTTGCCCCGTTCGATGTAAGTGCATACCGGATGCCCGGATAAAGCCTGAGTTCTTCCGGTATTCCCATGAACGGCCTGCCTGTCGCCATCAATACGATAATCCCCTTTTCTATCGCCTCATGCAGTATCTGTTTTGTGTAAGGCAGAAGTTCCTTCTTTTCCGTTAACAATGTCCCGTCTAAGTCCAGCCCGATCATCTTTATATTATATTTCATCTGATTCCCATTCCTCATACTTTTCTTATATTTTTATAATTTACTAATCTCCCGATTTATGAAATAAGTATAACTTATTTTATCAAAATTTGCGTATTAAAGCAATTTATAGTATAATACAAACGCAAAACAATTTTTACCCTGTACAGGCTTGCCTGCAGGAAGTAAAAAACAATTAAGAAAGGATTTGGAAATTATGAAATTGCGCTCAAAACGCGGAGGACGGGCCATACTGGCATTTGTTTGTTCTCTCGTATTAGTACTTTCCGTTTTCCCCGTATATGCAGAGGACCAGGAAAGTCTGAAAAGCAAAACTTCTGATTTGCAGGATCAGCTTAGCGGCATCAACAAGGATCTTCTGGCCATAAGTGACGAGATCTCCACTGCCGAAATGCAGGTCGAAATAACTAATGGTGAAATCCTAAGAACGAAAGATTCCTTAGATGAAGCCAAGGCTAACGAAGCTAAACAATACGATGACATGAAGACCCGTATTAAGTATATGTACGAAACCGGCAACGCAACACTTTTAGAAATGCTGTTTTCAGCAGAAAGCATGACAGATTTCTTAAACAAGGCGGATTTTATCCAGAATATCAGCGACTATGACCGGGACATGCTGACCGAGCTTCAGAAGACACGTCAGGAAATTGCAGATAAGAAAGAAACGCTGGAAGCACAGCAGACTTCCCTCGTGGCGATCCAGAAAGATCTGGAGAAACAGGAGGAGCAGCTTAAGCAGAAGGCAAAGGAAACCTCAACCGATCTGGAAACATACAAAGCACAGCTCGAAAAGCTTAAGGCAGAAGAGGCAGCAAAAGCCGCGGCTGCTGCCGAAGCTGCAGCAAAAGCGAAAGCTGCCGAGGAGGCAAATGCAAAAGCCAACGCCAGTACTTCCGGTAATAATAATTCCGACAACGGCAGCTCAGGCGGCGGCAATTCCGGAGGCGGCGGGTATGATGACAGTGTTGTAAATGGCGGATCCACGAATGTCGGCGGAAGTGATCTGGATGTATTCGCAGCTATACTGGACTGTGAAGCGATGCATGATTACAACTCCATGCTTGCTGTCGCAACGGTGATTATGAACCGTGTTTACAGTCCTATATTCCCGAATAGTATTACAGACGTTGTCTATGCTTCCGGGCAGTTCGAACCGGTTTGGTCCGGAAGGCTCGATGCTGTACTGTCGAGCGGCGCCAGTGATCTGGCATATACCGTGGCACAGGATGCGATAAATGGTGCAAGGCTTGCCGCAGTACAGGACTGTTACTATTTCCTCTATGCAGGGGCAACGGACAGGCCCGGCGTTAATATTGGCAATAACCTGTTCTTCCAGGGCTGGTAGGCACGAAATCCGGCTTAAAAAGAAGCACTGTACTATGGCGCATATTACTATGCATGCCATAATACAGTGCTTCTTTTATTTTTAATTTATCTTCATTCCTTACTGATAATCAAAAACGTCAATCCACTTCATAAGGAAATCTTTTTCCAGTTCATTATCCTTTGTCAGCTGTGCGGCTGCGACGATCGGGAGCCACTGCTGTACGTACTGCATTGCAGTATCGCTCTTTCTGCAGAATATCTTCATATACATATCTGCCGCTTCCTGATCCTTCAGGGCGAACAGGAGATATGTCATAGCAGCATCAGCGCTTGCATTTCCCTGTGTGGCATGTGCCCAGTCAACTACTGTCATCTTGCCGTTCTTTGCAACGATAACATTACTCGGGTTAAAATCTCCGTGGCACACTTTATTATGCTTCGGCATGCTTTCCAGTCTCGTGAGAAGTTCGTAACGTGTCGTTGCGTCCACTTCTTTCAGGCTGTTGATCTGGCTTGACAGCTTATCTTTCAGTTTATTCAGGCGCGGAGATGTCTTGCTGTGTACCGTAATCTGGAGGTCTACGAAGTCTTCCATATATTTCTCCAGATTGCCCCTGTCGCCTTCCATCATCTCTTCCAGTGTCTTTCCTGCCTTGTATTCAATTGCAATCGCCCATTTGCCGTCAATCTGGGTGACTTCCTTAACCTTCGGTATATCCAGACCGGTATCTTCCACTCTTGCTGTATTCAATGCCTCATTAAATACATCTGACTTCGGATGTGTCGTTTCAAATACTTTGACTACGCTGTCATCACATTTGTATACTTTCTTATAAGGACGTTCTACGATTAAATTTTTTTCTTCCAGCTTCATAAGTTATTCCTCCTGATTTTGCTGCCGTTTTTTAAGTTGTTTTTATTATACATCAACTTTTTTAACAATGTAAGCCCCATATGTAAATTTTGTGCAATTTTTAACTAAGTTTTTTATAGTTTATATATTGTTATTTTTTTAACCAATAAATTACCCATGCAGAAGGCGGGAGGTTTTCTCTATCACGCACAAATGCAGGAGCGCGGCACCTAAATGCCGCGCTCCTGCCCGTGAGAAAAAATTTATCCTTATTGGACTACCAGGGTCAATAAGTTTTGAAAGGCTTATTTGCCGTAGTAGCATTTTAAGTAGAGCTCTTTGATTTCCTTCATTAATGGATATCTCGGGTTAGCTCCTGTACACTGGTCATTGAATGCCTGCTCTACCATGTCATCCAGTGTATCGAGGAAGTACTTCTCATCGATACCGTAGTCTTTGATTGTCTTCTTGATACCGATCTTCTCTTTCAGGTCTTCCAGTTTAGCGATGAAGTTATCAAATACTTCCTGGTCATCCTTTCCTGTGCATCCTGCAAAACGTCCTAATTCAGCATATCTAGCAAGTGCATGTGGATACTGGTACTGTGAGAATGTACCCATCTTGGTTGGTACTTCTGCTGAGTTATATTTCATAACCTCTGTCAGGATAACTGCATTTGCAACACCGTGTGGCAGGTGGTGGAAAGCACCCAGTTTATGAGCCATAGAGTGGTTCAGTCCGAGGAATGCGTTTGCGAATGCCATACCTGCCATACAGGAAGCATTTGCCATCATTTCACGTGCCTTCGGATCATTAGCCCCGTTCTCATATGCTGACGGCAGGTAATCAAATACGCTCTTTACAGCCTTCATAGCCAGACCATCTGTGAAGTCTGTTGCCATGATAGAAACGTATGCCTCGATTGCATGTGTCATAACATCGATACCGGACGCGCTTGTCAGTCCCTTCGGCTGGGTCATCATATTATCAACATCAACGATTGCCATATTCGGAAGCAGTTCGTAGTCTGCCAGCGGCCATTTAACGCCTGTCTCAGCGTCCGTTATGATTGCGAACGGTGTTACTTCGGAACCTGTTCCTGAAGAAGTAGGGATTGCTACAAAGTAAGCTTTCTCTCCCATCTTAGGGAATGTAAATACTCTCTTTCTGATGTCCATGAAGTCCATAGCCATATCTTCGAAGTTTGCTTCCGGATGCTCATACATTACCCACATAATCTTTGCTGCATCCATTGCAGAACCACCGCCGAGTGCGATAATTGTGTCAGGCTCGAAGGACCGCATCAGGTCAGCACCCTTGCGTGCACACTGCAGTGTCGGGTCCGGAGCTACTTCGTAGAAGCATGTATGCTGAATTCCCATCTCGTCCAGTTTCGCTTCAATTGGTGCTACATAGCCGTTCTTATACAGGAATGAGTCTGTTACGATAAATGCTTTCTTTTTATTCATAACTGTTCCAAGCTCATCCAGTGCCACTGGCATACAGCCTTTCTTGAAGTAAACTTTTTCAGGTACTCTGAACCAAAGCATATTTTCTCTCCTCTCAGCTACTGTCTTCACATTCAGTAAGTGTTTTACTCCTACGTTTTCAGATACGGAGTTTCCGCCCCATGAACCACATCCCAGTGTAAGAGACGGAGCCATCTTGAAGTTGTACAGGTCTCCGATACCGCCGTGAGAAGAAGGTGTATTAATAAGTACACGGCAAGTTTTCATTGCTGCCGCATGTTTTGCTATTTTTTCTGTCTGTGCAGGATGTACGTAAAGTGATGCTGTATGTCCATATCCGCCGTCTGCTACCAGCTGGGCTGCCTTTTCAAGTGCCTCATCAAAAGTTTTTGCTTTATACATACCAAGTACAGGAGATAATTTTTCGTGTGCAAATTCTTCTGATATATCAACTGATTCCACTTCACCGATCAGGATCTTTGTATCTTCCGGAACATCTACACCGGCCAGCTTAGCGATCTCATATGCTGACTTTCCTGGAATCTTGTTATTCAGGGCACCGTTGATAATGATTGTCTTACGAACCTTATCCAGTTCTGCGCCTTTCTTCAGGAAGTAGCATCCGCGGTAAGCGAATTCTTTCTTTACTTCGTCATAAATGCTGTCCAGTACAGTAACTGACTGCTCGGAAGCACAGATCATACCATTATCAAATGTCTTAGAGTGGATGATAGAGTTTACTGCCATCTTCACATCTGCTGTATCATCAATAATTACAGGTGTATTTCCAGGTCCAACACCGAGTGCCGGTTTTCCTGAAGAATATGCAGCCTTAACCATTCCCGGTCCGCCTGTTGCGAGGATAATATCAGAATCCTTCATAACAGTGTTTGTCAGTTCCAGTGACGGAACATCGATCCATCCGATGATTCCTTCCGGTGCACCTGCTTTTACAGCTGCGTCCAGAACAACCTTAGCTGCTGCGATTGTACAAGCCTTAGCTGCCGGATGTGGGCTTATGATAATAGCATTTCTTGTTTTCAGACAAATCAGGGTCTTAAAGATTGCCGTAGAAGTCGGGTTTGTCGTCGGGATAACTGCTGCTACCAGACCGATCGGCTCTGCAATTTTTTTAATACCAAATGCAGGATCTTCTTCGATAACACCGCATGTCTTGGTATTCTTATAAGCATTGTAGATATATTCTGCTGCATAGTGGTTCTTGATAACCTTATCTTCTACAATACCTCTCTGAGTTTCCTCTACTGCCATCTTAGCAAGCGGAATTCTCATCTTATTAGCTGCAAGGGCTGCTTCATAAAAAATCTTATCTACCTGCTCCTGTGTGAAAGTAGCAAATACTTTCTGCGCCTCGCGCATTGCTTTCATTTTTGCTTCCAGTGTTTCCACGCTGTCAACTACCTCAGGTACTACGACCTTATCCTTCTTTGCCATTTCAATTTTTCCTCCCGTAATTGAATTGTTTTTCTTAATTACAGGTATCAGTATATCCTATCGTTAAAATATTGTCAATATGCCTTTTGTCAAACTTTTAACGTTATATTTTTAACATTTATTGTGTATATTGCACAAAACAAATAAAATTCAAAACTGATGTTCGAATAAAAAAAAGAACAGAAATATGAATCTCTTCATATCTCTGCTCTCTATATTTTCTAATTGCTGGTAGAATTAAACTAATTCGATCAGAACTTCCATAGCTGCATCGCCTTTACGCTGGCCAATCTTTACGATTCTTGTATATCCACCGTTGCGGTCTGCATACTTCGGAGCGATCTCTGAGAATAATTTCTCTACAAGGTCAACTTCCTTCGTATTTTTCTTTCTTCCTGCAGCTGCTGTAGGAACTTCTTTTACAGGGTAAAGAACTTTCAGCATTTCTCTTCTTGCATGAAGTCTGCTTGCCATGTCCTTTTTGATCTTCTTGTCTACTTCGTCATATACAGTAACTTTCTTTCCATCAACGACTTCTTTCACTCTCTTGCCGTCTTTGTCCTTGCGGGCAACTTTAGCTTTTACTGTAACTTCTTCGAAGTTGTCTTTTTCTTTTACAGCCATAGCAATTAATCCTTCTGCCACTTTGCGGATCTCTTTTGCTTTCGCTTCTGTTGTAACAATCTTACCGTTGTTCAGTAATGCTGTTACCTGATTTCTAATTAAGGCTTTTCTCTGGCTTGATGTTCTGCCGAGTTTTCTATACTTTGCCATTGTTCTTATCCTCCATTTTTAAACATTTGGTTATGCGTCTTCGGTCTTATTAATCAAATGCTCCCGCCATGCCCTTCGGTCTTACTGACAGGATAATTCAAATAATATTACTCATCACCCTGGTTCAGCTCAAGGTCTAATTCCTTCAGCTTAGCCAGCACTTCTTCCAGTGACTTACGTCCAAGGTTACGCACCTTCATCATATCCTCAGGTGTCTTGTTGGTAAGCTCCTCTACGGTATTAATGCCGGCTCTCTTCAGACAGTTGTATGAACGTACTGAAAGCTCTAATTCATCAATGCTCATTTCCAGTACTTTTTCCTTCTCGTCATCTTCTTTTTCAATCATGACTTCAGCAGCCTGAGCCACCTCTGACAAGTCAATGAACAACTTCAGATGCTCGCTTAAGACTTTAGCCGCAAGGCTGACAGCCTCGTCAGGAAGCAATGTTCCCTTTGTCCATACATCTAATGTAAGTTTGTCATAGTCAGTAATCTGGCCGACACGTGTGTTCTGAACTGTCAGATTCACACGCTCTACCGGTGTATAGATGGAATCAATCGGAATAACACCAATCGGTAAGTCTTCGCTCTTGTTTTTGTCTGCGCTTACGTATCCTCTGCCTTTTGTAATGGTAAGTTCCATGTACAGCTTGCTGTCCTTGCCACCGCTTAATGTAGCGATAACCTGTTCAGGATTCATAATCTCGATATCGGAATCCGCCTGGATGTCAGCACCTGTTACAACGCCTTCACCTTCAAATTCGATATATGCAGTCTTTACTTCGTCTGATTCTGATGTGTTCTTGATTGCCAGTGATTTCAGGTTCATGATAATCTCGGTCACATCTTCTTTTACACCCGGTATGGAGCTGAATTCGTGCAGAACTCCGTCGATCTTTACAGAACTGATAGCTGCTCCCGGAAGAGAAGAAAGCATGATTCTTCTCAGGGAGTTGCCGAGGGTCGTTCCATATCCTCTCTCAAGAGGTTCCACAACAAATCTTCCATATTTTTTATCTTCTGAAATTTCTGTAATTTCAATATTAGGTTTATTAAAATCAAACACTACACAGACCCTCCTTATGGGTTAAAATATGTTGAGGGGGTACGATGTCTCCGTCACAAGCTATACCTAAAGATTATTTAGAATATAACTCGACGATTAACATCTCATCAACAGGAACATCAATTGCTTCTCTTCTTGGAAGCTCTTTTACTGTACCCTTCAGGTTTTCTGCATCTACATCTAACCATTCAGGAACCATGTTTCCGCCTGTTGCCTCTAAGATATCTTTATATCTCTGGCTTCCTTTGTGCTTTTCTTTGATTTCAATAGTATCTCCGGCTTTTACAAGGTAAGATGGGATGTTTACCTGCTTGCCGTTAACAAGTACGTGCTTGTGGTCAACAATCTGTCTTGCTTCTTTTCTTGTTCTTGCGAATCCCATACGGAACATTACGTTGTCCAGTCTGGTCTCAAGAATGATCATCAGGTTTTCACCTGTCATACCTTCTAACTGTTTTGCCTTCGCATAGTAGTTTCTGAAAGGTTTCTCTAATACACCATAGATAAATTTAGCTTTCTGTTTTTCACGTAACTGAAGACCATACTCGCTCATTTTTCTGTTTGATCTTTTTAACTGTCTGTTAGATTTTTTGTTGATTCCTAAATAGATTGGGTCCATACCTAATGAACGGCATCTTTTAAGAACTGGAACTCTATTTACTGCCATTTCGCTTCCTCCTAAAATATCAGCGGAAAATCATATCCCTCACAGGGGCTTTGCATCCGCACAAAAGTTTCTCCTGAATATCTGTTATCGACTCTGATATCTCTCGATCACTATACTCTTCTGCGTTTCGGTGGGCGGCATCCGTTATGTGGTACCGGAGTTACGTCCTTGATGCTTGTTACATCAATACCGCATGCCTGAAGCGCACGGATTGCTGCTTCTCTTCCTGATCCTGGACCCTTTACAAAAACGTCTACCGTTTTCAGACCATGTACTAATGCTGCTTTTGCTGCTGTCTCAGCTGCCATCTGTGCTGCATATGGAGTAGATTTCCTTGAACCTCTAAATCCCAGACCGCCTGCACTTGCCCATGAAAGAGCATTTCCCTGTGCATCTGTTAATGTAACGATTGTATTATTAAAAGATGACTGGATGTGTGCTTGTCCTCGTTCAACGTTTTTCTTGACACGTTTCTTTGTCACTTTTTTGGTAACTTTCTTAGCCATTTAAACTAACCTACTTTCTTGAATACTTGTTATTTTCGATTTTCTGTCATGTGCTCTAAGCCGCATAGCAGATGCAGCTTAATTCAGGCACATTATTTTTTCTTATTCGCTACAGTTCTCTTAGGACCCTTGCATGTTCTTGCATTAGTCTTAGTCTTCTGACCACGTACCGGAAGTCCTTTTCTATGACGGATTCCGCGGTAGCATCCGATTTCCTTCAGTCTCTTGATGTTCAGCTGGATTTCTCTTCTGAGATCACCTTCTACTGTCTGAGTCTCATCGATTACTTCACTGATCTTCTTTACTTCTTCACTAGTTAAATCTCTGACACGGGTATCAGGATTGATTCCTGCTTCTGCCAGAATACGGCTTGCGCTTGTTCTACCGATTCCATAGATATAAGTTAAGCCGATTTCTACACGTTTGTCTCTTGGTAAGTCTACACCTGCAATACGAGCCATGTGTCTTTCCTCCATTTCAAATCTGTTTTCATATTGTCCCTAACTGGGATGTCCCCTGGTTTCCAGAAAGGTGTTTCTGTTCTCCAAAAGCATCCAGGCACACACATTCATGCACGCCCTTTCCCGGCACGGTTTATTTCCCGCAAATGACACCCGGGTATTATAAGCAATATACAAAAGACACCACCACTGCATTTTCTGCATTCCAAGCAGTACGGTGTATCCCTACTGTATATTAAACAGCCCCACACACCTCCTGGCGTGTCGCGCTGTCAGCCGCCTAATTAATTACACAAACATTGCCTTGCTTCTCCGGTCCTTTTATAAGGAAGTTCGATTCACTAAACTCGAAAATACCTCGTTAAGTTCCTTCGAACAGGCTTTGCACTAACCTCAAGCTGCGCTTACAGCTTGCTTTCGCTAAGTGCTCTAGCCTTGTCTCTGTTTGTGTTTCGGATTCTCGCAGATTACTCTGACGCTTCCTTTTCTTTTAATGATTTTGCATTTTTCGCAGATTGGTTTTACTGATGATCTAACCTTCATGTCAAATCCTCCTTCCATCCTTTGCTTTACCATATGTTACGAGCCGGTTTTGGGCACACCTATCCAAAAACAGCCATTTCATATTATAACACTGTTCTTACGGTAAAGTCAATACTTTTTTTACTTATCTCTCCAGACAATTCTTCCCTTGCTCAGGTCATATGGAGACATTTCCAACGTCACTTTGTCACCTGGTAAAATCTTAATGAAGTTCATACGCAGTTTTCCGCTGATATGTGCAAGCACAATATGCTTATTCTCCAGCTCCACCTTAAACATTGCGTTAGGCAGCTTCTCTACTACGACTCCTTCAATTTCGATCACGTCAGCTTTTGACATACTTTCTAATCCTCCTGCACGTTTGGCACTTTACTATTCTCATTCGTGTCCAAACGAGAATAACTACTAATCTTTTCCTTAATCGCTTCATCATCTGCATAAGAAGGACAAACTGTCTTCTTTATTACCTGCAGATGCTTTTTATTCTTTCGTTTTGCATGGCAGACAGTTCTATCCAAACCGTCTGCCAGATATATATATTCAGCATTGACATCAATTATGACATATATACAGCCTTTGTCCCGTCCTTTTTTAGATCTGACAAGCATTCCCGGTGAAAATACCATATTATTCTCCAAGTATCTTCACGATCTCTGCAAAGACATCGTCAATATCAATCGTTCCGTCTACCTCTCTCAGGATACCAGCGTTTGTATAATATTCAATCAAAGGCTGAGTCTGCTCGTGGTAAACACCAAGGCGCTTCTTAACTGTCTCCGGTTTATCATCATCTCTTAAGATGAGTTTCCCCTTGCAGACATCACAGATTCCTTCTTCTTTTGTCGGAGCATATTCCAGATGGTAAGTAGCTCCGCAGTCCACACATGCTCTTCTTCCTGACATACGGCGGATAATGTTTTCATCAGGCACCTCAACATTGATGGCATAATCCATCTTCTGTCCTAAACCTGAAAGTGCCTTATCCAGAGCTTCCGCCTGCGGAATTGTTCTCGGGAACCCATCAAGTACATATCCCTTTGTGCAGTCGTCCTGATTGACTCTGTCTACTACAAGGTCTACCACCAGTTCGTCCGGAACAAGGAGGCCCTGGTCCATAAAGGTCTTAGCCTTCTGTCCAAGCTCTGTCCCATTCTTAATATTAGCTCTGAAAATATCACCTGTGGAAATGTGAGGGATATCATACTTTGCTGCAATTTTTTTTGCCTGTGTTCCTTTGCCTGCCCCAGGAGCCCCTAACATAATAATCTTCATAAATGTATCCTCCATATAGCACTTTAACCCGCCGGTTTTATCCTTATTGGGACAAAACTCAGGCGAGCTAAATAGTTTAAATTAATATCCAAGGAAACTGTTCTTCATGGAATTTCCTTTACTATTCAAAAAACCTGTATAATTACGTACAAGCATCTGTGCCTCAATCTGTTTGATTGTCTCCAATACTACACCAACGATAATGATCAAAGATGTTCCGCCGAAGGAAACATTTGCTTTGAATACACCGTTGAAGAAATATGGGATTACCTGAACAATAACAAGTCCACATGCACCGATGAAGATAACGTAGTTCAGTATCCTCTGTAAGTACTCAACAGTCGGCTTACCCGGGCGGATACCTGGAATAAATCCACCGCTCTTCTTCATGTTGTTTGCAATTTCCAGCGGATTAAAGGTAATTGATGTGTAGAAATATGCAAAGAAAATAGTAAGTGCGATATACACAATCAGTCCTAATGAATATATTAAATTTTCAGGGTTACACCAGTTATTGGAATTCATACCCTTCAGGATCTGGCTTCCAATTCCTGTGCCGTTCCCTTTTCCTAAGAAGGAAGCGATAACGGTCGGGAACTGCATCAGTGATGATGCAAAGATAACCGGGATAACACCAGCTGTATTCACTTTCAGCGGAATATGTGTAGATTGTCCGCCGTATGTTTTTCTTCCCTGTACCTTCTGGGAATACTGTACTGCAATTCTTCTCTCACCACCCTGGAGGATGATAACGAAGACAACTACAACCAGTAAGACTGCAATGATAATGATTGCTGCAAGTCCTCCCTTTGCGATCGTCTTGCCTTTTACAAACTGTGTAAAGAGCTGGGCAAAGTCATCGGGTATTCGGGAAATAATGTTGATAAGCAGGACGATGGAAATACCGTTGCCCACTCCTTTTTCTGTAATACGCTCACCAATCCACATCAGGAATGCAGAACCTGCTGTAAGTGTACATACTACAATAGCAGCATTTACAAAGTTATATTCTACAAGAAGTCCCTGACGTCCGAATCCAACTGCCATAGCAATTGATTCAATCAGTGCAAGTGCAACCGTGACATAACGGGTAATCGCTGCGATCTTCTTTCTTCCGTCTTCGCCTTCTTTCTGCATCTCTTCCAGTTTTGGAATCGCGATGGTAAGAAGCTGCATGATAATGGAAGATGTAATGTACGGTGTAATGCTTAATGCAAACACTGACATCTGAGTAAAGGAACCGCCGGTGAATGCATCAAAAAAATTGAATGCATCACCGGTCTGATTCGCGAAAAAATTCTGAATATAGGTCGGATCCACTCCCGGCGTTGGCAGCTGGGAACCAAGTCTTACAACGACCAGCATTACGAAAGTATAGAAAAGTCTTTTTCTGATATCTTCGATATGAAATGCTCTTCGTACAGTATCTAGCATTAGATCACCTCTGCTTTTCCACCAAGGGCCTCTATCTTTTCAGCTGCTTTTGCACTAAATGCATTTGCCTGAACAGTGAGCTTCTTAGTTAACTCTCCATTTCCAAGAATTTTAACACCGTCTTTTGGATTCTTTACGATACCGCTCTCAATTAATGTTTCAACTGAAACTGTAGCGCCATCTTCAAATGCTTCTAAAGCATTTAAGTTAATACCAACAATTGTTTTAGAGTTTCTGCATGTGAAACCTCTCTTTGGTATTCTTCTGTATAAAGGCATCTGACCACCTTCAAAGCCTGGTCTTGTTGCTCCTGAACGGGCTTTCTGACCTTTATGGCCTTTACCGGCTGTCTTACCATTTCCAGAACCGTGTCCACGGCCCCTTCTGAAATTATCACTCTGCTTAGAGCCGTCTGCTGGTCTCAAGTTTGATAAGTCCATGATATTACCTCCTTATCTTTTATAATTTATGCTTCTTCAACTTTCACTAAGTGTCTAACCTGCTGTACCATACCTCTGGTAGCTGCATTATCAGATAATACAACTGTCTTGTTGAGCTTTCTAAGTCCCAGAGCTTCAACAGTCTTTTTATGTTTAGGCACAGCACCGATTGTAGACTTAACCAGTGTAACTTTTAAATTTGCCATCCTATTTTACCTCCTACGGAATGCTTCATATGCGCTAGAGCACAGCTCCAGCTTCTTAGCCTACGATCTCGTCTACTGATTTACCGCGAAGTTTTGCAACTTCTTCCGGAGTCTTAATCTCTCTGAGTCCCTCGATTGTAGCAAGAACTACGTTCTGCTTATTGTTAGAACCTAAAGATTTTGTACGGATGTTCTTGATTCCTGCCATCTCGATTACCGCACGTGCCGGTCCTCCGGCAATAACTCCTGTACCATCCGGAGCTTTCTTCAGTAATACAGAAGCACTTCCGAATTTTCCGATAACATCATGTGTTACACTTTCGTTGTCATCCATTGCAACAGTGATCAGCTTCTTAGCTGCATCCTCTTTTCCTTTGCGGATAGCTTCCGGAATTTCAGTAGCTTTTCCTAAACCTGCACCAACATGGCCTTTACCATCGCCAACAACTACTAAAGCTGTGAATCTGAAGTTACGACCACCTTTAACAACTTTGGTAACACGCTTAATTGATACCACTTTTTCTGTTAATTCCATCTGGCTAGCATCAATACGTTCTTGTTTCATATGTGTTCTCCCTTCTTAGAAATTCAGCCCAGCTTCTCTGGCTGCGTCTGCTAATGCTTTGATTTTACCCTGGTATATAAAGCCGCCTCTGTCAAAGACAACATCTGTGATACCTTTTTCTTCTGCCTTTTTGGCAATAACTTTTCCTAAATATGCTGCTGCATCAACGTTGTTGGTTTTCTCTAATTCTGCTTTCACGTCTTTCTGAAGAGTGGAAGCTGAAACAAGTGTAGTTCCAACTGTATCGTCAATAATCTGAGCATACATATGATTATTACTTCTAAACACAGCTAAACGTGGTCTTTCAGCAGTACCGCTGAAACGGTTACGTAATTTCATGTGTTTTTTTCTACGAACTTCGCTTCTAGATTTCTTACTAACCATTTTCACACTCTCCTTAATTATTTCTTACCAGTCTTACCAACTTTACGTCTGATTACTTCATCAGCATACTTAATACCCTTGCCTTTGTATGGCTCCGGTCTTCTCTTGTCTCTGATTTCAGCTGCGTATTGGCCTACTTTTTCTTTATCGATACCTTTGACAGTAATTTTATTCTGACCTTCCAGAACGGTCTCAACACCTTCCGGATCAGTCATCTCAACTGGATGAGAGTATCCTAAGCTTAATGTCAATTTGTTTCCTGCTTTTGCTGCTCTGTAACCAACACCGTTAACTTCCAGAACCTTCTGGTATCCGTCTGTTACACCAACAACCATGTTGTTGACCAGTGTTCTTGTCAGACCATGTAAAGATTTCATTCTCTTCAGGTCATTCGGTCTTGTGACGATAATTTCTTCGCCTTCTTTTTTGATTTCCATCTCTGTCGGAAGCTCTTTTGAAAGAGTTCCTTTAGGACCTTTTACAGTCACTACATTATTCTCTGCAATATCAACAGTAACACCTGCCGGGATTGCAATTGGCAGTCTTCCTATACGTGACATACCGTACCTCCTATAACTTAAATTCTCGGAGAAGCTGCGAAGGCTTCTCTGTTTTCAGTTTCGTTGTATGGAAGTTCTTTGTCCTTCGTCCAAAGAACGACCTTCACACTAAATTCGTGCTATGCACTTATTAAGTGTTCAGTGCCTACCAAACGAAGCAAAGAACCTCTCCGCCTACGTTGAGCTTTCTGGCATCTTTGTCTGTGATTACACCTTTGTTTGTAGAAATGATTGCTGTTCCAAGTCCGCCCAGTACTCTCGGGATGTCTTCGCTGTTAGCGTATACACGAAGTCCTGGCTTTGAGATTCTCTTCAGACCGGAAATAACTTTTTCGTTCTTATCTGCACCGTATTTCAAAGTGATGTGGATTGTCTTGAAGTTTCCGTCTTCAACGATGTCATATTTTGCAATATAACCTTCATTGAAAAGAATCTCAGCAATCGCCATCTTCATCTTTGATGCAGGAACATCAACTGTATCATGTTTAGCAGTATTTGCATTACGGATTCTTGTAAGCATATCTGCGATTGGATCACTCATAGTCATTGATTATTGACCTCCTATTTCTTTTAAAGTTGACAGCTTCCTTCATTAAGGATGTTCTTCGTGCTTTGCCCGAAGAACGACTGATTTTCTAAGTGTGTGCGACGCACGCACTAAGAAAATCATGTCTACCAGCTTGCTTTTCTTACACCTGGGATTTGTCCTTTGTATGCCAGTTCACGGAAGCAAATACGGCAGATTCCATATTTTCTTAAATATCCATGTGGACGTCCGCAGATTCTGCAGCGGTTATATTCTCTTGTAGAATATTTTGCATCACGCTGCTGTTTGATTTTCATTGATGTCTTAGCCATGAATTTCCCTCCTTTACTTAGTGAATGGCATATTGAACTGAGTCAATAATTCACGAGCTTCTTCGTCAGTCTTAGCTGTTGTAACAAAAATTACATCCATACCTCTGACTTTATCTACTTTATCGTACTCGATTTCAGGGAAAATCAGCTGCTCCTTGATACCAAGAGCGTAGTTACCTCTTCCGTCGAATGCGTTCGGGTTAACACCTCTGAAGTCACGTACACGAGGCAATGCAAGGTTGATCAGGCGATCAACGAATTCATACATTCTTTCTCCTCTTAAAGTAACTTTACATCCGATAGCCATGCCTTCTCTGATTTTGAAGTTTGCGACAGAGTTCTTAGCCTTTGTAAGAACTGCTTTCTGTCCTGAAATCTTCTCAAGATCAGCGACTGCTGACTCTAATACTTTCGCATTGTCTTTCGCTTCGCCTACACCCATGTTGATAACAACTTTATCAAGTTTCGGCACTTCCATAATATTTTTATATCCAAATTTTTTGATCATTGCGTCAACGATCTCATTCTGGTATGTTTCTTTCAGTCTACTCAAAGTTAAAGGACCTCCTTCCTTGAATTAATCAATTACGTCGCCTGTTGATTTAGCAAAACGTACTTTCTTATCTCCATCCATCTTGAAACCAATTCTTGTAGCTGTTCCTTTGTGTACATACATTACATTGGAAATATCAATTGGTCCTTCCTGATGGATGATACCGCCATTCTGGTTAGCAGCGCTTGGTTTTGTATGCTTTGTCAGCATGTTAACGCCTTCAACCAGAACTTTTCCGTCTTTTTTATTAACAGCAATTACTTTGCCTTCTTTGTCTTTATCTTTACCAGCGATCACTTTAACAGTGTCACCTTTTTTGATCTTCATAGTTGACATTCTCGGCACCTCCCTACAGTACTTCCGGAGCTAAAGAAACAATCTTCATAAACTTCTTGTCTCTGAGCTCTCTGGCTACTGGTCCAAAAATACGTGTTCCACGTGGGTTCATATCGTCTTTTATAATAACAGCAGCATTTTCGTCGAATCTGATATAGGAACCGTCTTTACGACGTGCGCCTTTAACAGTACGGACAACTACAGCTTTCACAACGTCACCTTTTTTTACAACGCCGCCTGGTGTTGCATCTTTAACAGTCGCAACGATCACATCTCCGATATTGGCATATCTTCTTGTAGAACCGCCAAGTACACGGATACACAGTAACTCTTTAGCACCTGTGTTGTCTGCTACTTTAAGTCTACTTTCTTGTTGTATCATGCAGGTAAACCTCCTTCAAATTATACGCTTATTGAACTTATGTCCAACATAAACCTGCTTTATGGACAAAGTGTCCAACATAATGCGGGCATATTATTTTGCTTTTTCCATAACTTCTACAAGTCTCCATCTCTTATCCTTAGATAATGGTCTTGTTTCCATAACTTTTACTGTATCTCCAACGTTACACTCATTTTTCTCATCATGAGCTTTCAGTTTATAAGTTCTTTTTACGATCTTCTTATAAAGTGGATGCTTAACGTGGTCTTCAACTGCGACAACGATTGTTTTGTCCATTTTGTCACTGACAACCTTGCCTGTACGGGTTTTTCTAAGATTTCTTTCTTCCACAGTCTTACTCCTTTCAGGATGTTTATATATACATAATGAAGTTCTTTTCGCTAAGCTCGAAAAGACCTCGCTAATCTCAAAGAACGGCCTGCGTGCTAAGTTCGTAAATAACCTCACTAATCACTATCAGCCAAGAACAGCCTGCGTGCTAAGTTCGTGAGTAACCTCACTAAGCACTATCGGCTTGCTTCTGTTATCGCTGTCTGGATACGGGCGATATTCTTTCTTACTTCTTTGATTCTGCTTGTATTATCTAACTGATTAGTTGCATTCTGGAACCTTAAGTTAAAAAGTTCCTTCTTAGCAGCTACTAATTCTTCATTTAATTCTTCTACAGATTTTCCTCTTAATTCTTGTACAAATGTATTAATTTTCACTGTTATCACCGCCTTCTAAGTCTGCGCGAGAAACGATTTTGCATTTGCAAGGTAACTTATGCATTGCAAGACGAAGTGCCTCTCTAGCTGTTTCCTCAGGTACTCCTGCAATTTCAAACATTACACGGCCTGGCTTAACGACTGCAACCCAGTACTCCAATGTTCCTTTTCCACTACCCATACGAGTTTCTGCTGGTTTAGCTGTTACCGGTTTGTCTGGGAAAATTTTGATCCAAACTTTACCACCACGCTTGATATAACGTGTCATAGCAACACGGGCTGCCTCGATCTGGTTAGAACGAATCCAGCATGGTTCTGTTGCAATAATACCGTACTCTCCGTATGAAATGGTATTTCCTCTTAAGGCTTTTCCTTTCATATTACCACGGAATTGTTTACGACGTTTAACTCTTTTTGGCATTAACATTATTTATCGCTCCCTTCCTTATCTGCTTTAGTCGGAAGAACTTCGCCTTTGTAAATCCAAACCTTTACACCGACTTTTCCGTAAGTTGTGTCAGCTTCTGCGAATCCATAATCAATGTCAGCTCTCAGTGTCTGAAGCGGGATAGTACCCTCGCTGTAGAATTCTGTACGAGCCATATCAGCACCACCAAGACGTCCTGATACAGATGTCTTAACTCCGAGTGCACCTGATTTCATTGTTCTTGACATGCAGGATTTCATAGCACGTCTGAATGAAATACGGTTTTCAAGCTGCTGAGCAATGTTCTCAGCTACTAACTGAGCATCTTTGTCAGGTCTCTTGATTTCTTTAATATCAACAATCAGCTTCTTGTCTGTGAACTGCTTTAATTCAGCTTTCACTTTTTCGATCTCAGAACCGCCTTTTCCGATTACTACACCAGGCTTAGCTGTATAGATGATGATCTTAACGCGGTCAGATGCTCTTTCGATTTCGATTCTTGAAACACCTGCGCTGTATAATTTCTTTTTAAGGAATTTTCTGATTTCATGGTCTTCTACCAGGTTGTCTGCGAAATCTTTTTCTGCATACCATTTGGAATCCCAGTCTTTGATAACGCCGACTCTTAAGCCATGAGGATTAACTTTCTGTCCCATTATTGCCCTCCTTATTATCTTTCATTAAGCACGATTGTGATGTGGCTCATTCTCTTCTCGATTCTATAAGCTCTGCCCTGTGCTCTTGGTCTGATTCTCTTCATTGTTGGTCCCTTGTTTGCGTAGCATTCTTCAATATAAAGGTTCTCAACATTCATACCGTTGTTATTCTCAGCATTTGCGATCGCTGA
The DNA here is from genome assembly GCF_905197545.1 of Faecalicatena orotica. Taxonomy (NCBI): domain Bacteria; kingdom Bacillati; phylum Bacillota; class Clostridia; order Lachnospirales; family Lachnospiraceae; genus Faecalicatena; species Faecalicatena orotica. The sequence goes on along the minus strand of NZ_CAJJZH010000007.1, from coordinate 264,768 downwards.
TTTTAATAATTTCTCTATAATACTAGAAGCATATCTTGGATTGTAAGCTAAAATACCAAGTGCTGTCTGTACGTCCTTACCTCTGATGGCATCCAATACGAAGCAAGCCTTCTGAACTGATACTCTTGCGTAAGAAATCTTAGCTGACGGTCTTGTATCTTTCTGTTCATTTCTTTCTCTCTTGATTTGGGATCTATGTCCTTTTGCCATTGATAAGCCCTCCTTTCGAATATCTTGCTATTATCTAACTTTTGACTTCTTGTCGTCTTTTCCGTGTCCTCTGTATGTTCTGGTTGCTACGAACTCTCCGAGTTTATGTCCAACCATATCTTCTGTAACATATACAGGCACATGTTTTCTTCCGTCATGGACAGCAAATGTGTGTCCAATGAATGACGGGAAGATTGTAGAACGACGTGACCATGTCTTAATAACTGATTTATCACCTGCAGCGTTCATAGCGTCTACTTTTTTCAGTAAGCTTTCGTCTGCAAATGGTCCTTTTTTAAGTGAGCGAGCCATAGGTTCTAACCTCCTTGTAAACTGAATTATTTAATTGCTTTTCCATCTCTTCTTCTTACGATTAACTTGTTAGAAGCTTTGTTTTTCTTACGTGTCTTAAGACCGAGTGCCGGTTTACCCCAAGGTGTACATGGACCTGGACGTCCGATACCTGTCTTACCTTCACCACCACCATGTGGATGGTCGTTCGGGTTCATAACGGAACCACGTACTGTAGGTCTGATACCCATGTGACGCTTACGTCCTGCTTTACCAACGTTGATCAGGTTGTGCTCTCCGTTTCCTACGACACCAACAGATGCTCTGCAAATGATTGGAACCATTCTCATCTCACCAGATGGAAGTCTGAGTGTTGCATACTTTCCTTCTTTAGCCATCAGCTGTGCGCTGTTACCTGCTGAACGAACAAGCTGTCCGCCTTTTCCAGGATATAATTCGATGTTATGGATCTGTGTTCCGACCGGAATCTCAGAAAGAGGCAGGCAGTTTCCTACTCTTACTTCTGCTTCTGGTCCGTTCATGATTTTCATTCCGTCCTTTAATCCTTCCGGAGCAAGGATGTAAGCCTTCTCGCCGTCAGCATAGCTGATCAGTGCGATGTTAGCGGATCTGTTCGGATCGTATTCGATGCCGATTACTGTTGCCGGAATACCGTCTTTCTTTCTCTTGAAATCGACGATTCTATATTTTTTCTTAGCTCCGCCCCCGCGGTGTCTAACTGTAATTTTACCCTGATTATTACGACCAGCTTTTCTGCTCTTGGAATCCAGTAAGGATTTCTCAGGAGTAGTCTTTGTGATTTCAGAGAAATCAGAACCAGTCATCTGTCTTCTGGAAGGTGTATATGGGTTATATGTTTTGATTCCCATTACTTTCTCTCCTTTCGTTTACCGATTTATTTGTTGTCACGCTTTTATGCGTATATGGGCCGCTTTACGGGTTTCCCCGCGCTTCGCGGCTATAGTGCCATCTTACAGACCTTCGAAAATCTCGATATCTGCACTGTCATCTGTTAACTGAACGATGGCTTTCTTTGTCTTAGCTGTCTTTCCGTAAGTCATACCACGTCTCTTTGTCTTACCATCAAGATTCATAGTATTTACGCTTTTTACTTTTGTTCCTGCGAACATTTTTTCAACAGCTTCTTTAACCTGAGACTTAGTTGCTTCTGTGTGGACTAAGAAAGTATATTTCTTATCTGCCATCAGCTCCATAGTTTTCTCAGTTACTACTGGTTTAAGGATTACATCATAATATTGAACGTTAGCCATTATGCGTACACCTCCTCAATACTTGCAACACCAGCTTTTGTAGTGATTACTGTGTTGTATTTTAAGATATCAAATACGTTGATTGTATTTGTATGAGCTGTCTTTACGTTTGCGATATTTCTTGCAGAAATTTCCACGTTTTTGTTGTCATCTTCCAGAACAACCAGTGCTTTGTTTACATTCAGGTTGTTTAATACTTCCTGGAATTTCTTTGTCTTGATTTCATCGAACTTTAATTCGTCGATTACGATGAATTTCTGTTCTTCTACTCTGGAAGTCAGAGCAGATTTCAGAGCTGCTCTCTTCTCTTTTTTGTTCATTTTGAAAGAGTAGTCTCTCGGTACCGGAGCAAATACAACTCCACCGCCTGTCCACTGAGGAGATCTTGTAGAACCCTGTCTTGCATGACCTGTTCCTTTTTGTCTCCATGGTTTTCTTCCACCTCCGGAAACTTCAGAACGTGTTTTTGCTTTCTGTGTTCCCTGGCGATTATTTGCGAGCTGGCTTACAACTGCCATGTGTACTAAGTGTTCATTCACATCAACACCAAATACGGCATCGTTCAAATCGATTGTACCAACTTCTTTACCTTCGATATTATAAACAGATACGTTTGCCATCTGTGTGTTCCTCCTTTCTTCGTCAGTCAGACTAGTTAGCAGCCTTTACAGTTTCTTTGATTGTCACGAGACTCTTCTTCGGTCCCGGTACAGAGCCTTTTACTAAAAGCAGATTGTTTTCAGCATCAACTCTTACAATTTCAAGATTCTGAACTGTTATTTTCTTGTTACCCATCTGACCAGGCATCTTCTTGCCCTTGAATACTTTACTCGGATCTGAAGCAGAACCGTTAGAACCAGCGTGACGGTGGAACTTAGAACCGTGAGTCATAGGTCCTCTGCTCTGGTTGTGACGCTTGATTGCACCCTGGAAACCTTTACCCTTTGATACTGCAGTAGCGTCGATCTTATCTCCTGCTTCAAAGATATCAGCTTTGATTTCCTGAGCCAGTGTATACTCCTGTGCATTGTCAAATCTAAATTCTTTTACATATCTTTTGCCTGAAACACCTGCTTTGTCAAAGTGTCCTTTTTCAGCTCTCGTCACACCATTTCTGTGTGCGATCTCTTTTTTGCCGCTCTTGTCTTTTGTGACAATCTTTTCTTTCTTGTCAGCAAAACCAACCTGAACAGCATTGTAACCGTCATTTTCTTCTGTCTTGATCTGTGTTACTACACATGGTCCAGCCTGAAGTACGGTTACCGGAGTCAATACTCCATCTTCGTTGAAGATTTGAGTCATTCCGACTTTAGTAGCTAAGATAGCTTTCTTCATTATAATTACCTCCTGTGATTTACAGCGGAACGCGTTATGCGCTCATCCTAAATTTTAGGAATACTGTTTATTTGCTTTTCATTTTGATATCAATGTAAACACCGGCCGGCATTTCCAGTCTGGATAATGCGTCCACAGTCTTCTGTGTTGGTGTAATGATATCGATGAGTCTCTTATGAGTCCTCTGTTCGAACTGCTCTCTGGAGTCTTTGTACTTGTGTACAGCTCTTAAGATTGTAACTACTTCCTTCTTAGTCGGAAGTGGCACTGGTCCACTCACTTGTGATCCGTTCTTTTTTACAGTTTCGATGATTTTCTTTGCAGATGCATCAACCAGCTGGTGATCATATGCCTTCAATGTGATTCTCATTACTTGACTTGCCATAAAAAAAGTCGCCTCCTTTTCGTACTTTTGCTTTAGTACGACAAGCGGTGACTGTACACTCTCCCGTGTGTGTCGCGAGAAACTCACACGTTGTTTCATACCTCTTATCTTTGATAATCAGTAATCAGTTGTGATTCGTACAGTGACTTGTCGTCAGTTTCCTAACTTGACATTCGCTCCGTGGAAAACCTGCCATCTTGCTCTTTGCAATCGGCAGCAACCTCACACTTCATCGCTATCATGCCACAGCTTTTTCAGTATAACGGATTCATCCATATATTTCAAGTGGTTTTTAATATTTTTTGTATTTTTTTTCGTACAATCTATATTTTAGAAAATCCCACTCATTATTCATATTTTCAAAACATATTTATATAGAAGAAACTCTTTAAAATACTCTTCTTTTCCATTATCCTGCCAGAAAAGTATAACGCTGTTTCTATAGAAATTGCAATGTTTTTATGCTTAACTGACATAAAAGTCCAAAAAATTATTTTTATGCGCTTGACATCACCGTGGTAAAGTGATATAGTGTAAGCAACTTACAGGACAGCGACTAAAGGCGGTTTCCCCAGATTCGGAAAGCGCCTTTTTATAAAAAAGCCTCAGCATATGATTTTATACTTCCTGAGCTGTCCGGATTCAAGTTATCATTCTGCTATGCAGATAACCAGACCATACTTATGGTTGCTGTTGCAGTTATGCCATCGCCGACAGTTTCCCCCAAGAACTGTCCTGCGCTGGTAAACTCCAATTAATATATACATCCCCATTGTAGGACATTCCCCAGATTTGTATATGATACAAACTGCAAGGCAACGAGGAAAAACCTCTCAATGACATACCAAAAGCGAAAAGCACGACCACGGTCGTGCTTTTCGCTTTTTAAATAGCAGGTCTATTCCTATACACCCTTTCTTTCATGCTGTCTCATCTTTAGCTTCAGCATAGCCGTCACTTTTCTTGCATCCAGCTCTGTGATATTATTTTCTCCAACCACACATGTCTCGATACCCTCTTCGCTTTTATTCGTATCCTTTATTCCAGAAAGATAATTATTCTGCACAACAAAGCCGCCGTTTACACCGCTGAATTTCAAACCCGTAACCGGAATACCACGGATTCCGAGCTGTTCACACGTGTTTGCAAAATCTACATCGCTGTTTCCCCATCCATCAGATGACAGAATTGCCCCGTCGGCACGCATACACTCAGCCATAACCGCGGCGCGCGTTCCGACGAGCATCTTTTCTTCATTATCATCCGGGGTCCCCACTATAATCACGCCCAGTAGGTCTATGTCTTCATCCGATGCCACAACATCCAGAAGGGGGTCGCGAAAATGGTGAAGCGTTGTTTCTTTCGTTGAAGGCCCTATTCCCATCTTACATTCCTCCTATTCTTACTGCATAGAACGTATCATTCCGTCCCGGTATTCATTGGGTGTCAGAACCAAAGGCATATTTTTCATATCAATAATCGAATGTCCGCCTTCTACTCCCGACGGCTCCTTCGGGAACAGCCACGTATCATACATAGCCCCCTGCCCAGCCACCTGCTTTATAATGACTACTTTTTTCCCGCCTTCGCGGACCACATCGTGATATTCATGCCGTTCTGTGCACAAATCCCCTTTCATCTTCTTAAGCTGCTCCCTGAAAATCTGGATAAATCTGTCACAGGCCCGGTGTGCCGCCATCGGCCCCGGCCGTTCCTGTCCCACGCCCGCTTTCAAAGTTACATCGAAAGAAATGATGTAATCCTCCCCCGAAGGAGTCCCCGCCCGGTTCAGATAAAGCTTATCCTGCAGCACACCTTCTGAAGACCCAAACTCATGTGTCTGTTTTCCTTCCGTATCCACTCCTGTCAAAACAACATAGACACCTGTCAGAGTATGAGTAATCCCTTCTCCCAGCTTCCCCAGCACCTTTGTCGAAACCGGGATAATATCCATAATCGTATTCGTCCAACAATCATGCCCGCCCGGCGGTATCACCCTGATCCCGGCATTCTCAATCAGGGGCTCCGCTTCAATCATCTTCGCAGCACATCCTTTATTTATGGTCATAAGTCCATCCGGAGTTATCCGGTTTTCCTCGCCCTCCATGACCCGGTCCATATGAAATGCCTTGATAACCAGACGGCGCAGATCCTTTTCTGACATACAAATCACCTCCAAATTCTCAAAGGGGTCAGACCCCTTTGAGGTTCGTTTTCTGAGTTGTGTGACAAAAAAAGGACAATTCCACCGGAATGCCCCTTTTTGTGTCTGTATATTACACTTTTGTGTAACTGTTCAGAACCATGAACAGTTACACCGCAAGCCCATAAAAATCGCCTTTGGCGATGGGGCCTGCTCCTGACAGTCCAACGTTTTCGCACGGACCGTGCAGTAAATGCACAGTCCTGTACTAAGCAGTTACACTTTTGCTACATACTCGTACGGCAGCGGTACTATCTTGCCCGGTGTCTCGATCTTGATGAGCTGTTCAAGTGTTGCTTTTACAATTGCTGTCTGCATTTCTACATCATTCGGCGCACCTGCGTTGGCACCCATCGGTACTAACGGAGCTACGGCGCGTGGTGTACCGGTCTGACGAACGACCGGAGGAAGAGCTGCAATAATGATTGTCGGTATTCCAGCTTCTTCAATTGCTCTCTGCACCAAAACTGCAGAGCGGTGGCAGGTGCCTCAGCCAGCGGTCAGGATGACTGCATCCACATCTTCTTCTTTGAACATCTGTGCAATTGCAGGTCCTGTTTCGTTTTTGAATTTCTCCTGGTTTCCACCGCCACCCATGAACCCGGCATGTACCGGTGCACAGGATCTGATGAATCCTTCTGCTGCCAGTTCGTGGATTCTGTCTATCGGGAACATACAGTTGATGTCTTTGTTCACATCACCGTTATCATATCCACCGTGGGATACCATCAATTCACTTGATGGTGTATCGTTCGTTATCTTTCTCCATGTAGAGTCACCTGCCAGATTGAATCTGTCCTGACTCTTGCAGTGTACCCCGGCTGCTGTTGCGAGGGCGATGGACATATCCTTTAACTCTTTTGTTACAGGTGTCCAAACTGCCGGAGGAGTAATCGGAACGTAAATTTCTGACTGTAAACCTTTTGTGGTTGTCAAGCTCATTCTTCTACCTCCTTGGTTTCTGCGTTCGCTTTACGCATTTCTTCCTGGCGTCTGTTATATGTGTCCAGATTACTCACGTATTTCTCATTGGCTTCCGGTCCAAGCTGTTCCACAAAACTCATGTTCCATGCCACTTCCTGTCCCACGACCAGAGGATAATCTGTAATCAGCATCCTCATAGGTATCTTTAAGTATCCAAGCCGGCCCTTCAGGTCAATTCCGACACAGCCGTCATGAATCTCTACAATAACCCCTTCCATACGTATAATCTTATCACCATACATTAATTCTTTCATCTTAGTCGTATTTCTCTTTTCTCTTCTGGCTCATTGGCAGAGACTGCTCATTTTTTACAAGCTCAACAGGTTTTCCTGTTACATTTGAAATCAGCTCAACGTTTGTCGCTTTTACGTTTGGATTCCATTTTCTCTCTGCTGTCTTAACCTCTTCGCCTGACATTGCATTCTTCAGCATTGCAAGAGCCCTGACTGCGTCTTCGTGGCAAAGTGTGTTGCATGCGAGTACTTCGTTCTCAATACCAGATTCAGATTTATTGTTATCAACCATATTGGTCATGTATTTGTTACCAACGACCAGAGCCCCCTGAACTGCGCAGAAAGACATACCAACAACAGGGATTCCGCGCATTCCGATCTGCTCGTGATGACTAGCAAAATCAATATGGTTGTTACCGAAGCCTTCTGTAGTAACGAATGCCCCATCAGCATCCATCATCTCTACCATCATACCAACGCGTTTTGAAACATAGAATTTCTCTGCGTTGATCTGCGGGCTTCCAACGAAGATGACACCGCAAAGATCCACTTCTGTATCATGAAGCGCCTCAAGTACGAGCGGCTCTCTCCAGTAATGTCTGGACATCTCCTTTGATGCAGGTCCGATACAGGTCAAAGCGTGGATACATCCATCCAGCACCTCTAACGGAGATACGCAGACAGGTACGTTGCCAAGATCAACATTCGGCTTTGCCCCAAGTACGCCGACCGGTTCTACCGGGAGAATCAGGTTATCATGCATAGCACCTTGTCCCATGATTTCTTTTACAATAACAACTTTTTTCTTACCCGGTCTTCTGATCTGGTTAAATGTCTGTGTATCAACAACCAGTGAGTCGTCCTCCAATGCTTTTAACGCCTCTCTGATCTCCTGTGTAATGTGGTCTGTAGCCGTATGAGCTGCAAGAGGGCCCGGTCTTTCCATGTTAGTTCCCTCTTTAATCGTCACCTGAGTCTTGATGAAGATTTCACCTTTGTCAGGTGCTCCCGGACGGTTCCACATGATATTCTCATCCAGATAGCCTTCTGAAGAGCCGAATTCCCCAATCTGCACTCCATTTGCATCTGTACCTGTAACCATCATGATCACGCCGTCCAGTACTCTTGTTGTACCGCTTCCGATTTCATCTTCACCTTCTTTGCAGGCGATCGGCTGTACGTCCATGATTGTCTCTGAATATGTGTGGTAATCTTCTGGTGTGATAATATCGATCTTCAGGTCGTAAACCAGTTCCTGAGAATCGATGCAGTCTTTTTCAATTCCCTCACGGATGTACAGTGTTGTTCCTTCGATCTTTGTCTCCGGTCCGCGCTTTACTTCCGTAATGTTATAATGCTTTCTTGTAAGAGTCCTGACAACCTTCTCTTCAGCAGCTGGTGACGGAACTGGTGCCACAACTGGCGGTACAGGTACCGGCGGTGCCGGAACCGGTGCAGCTCCCCCTGCAATTCCTACAGGAAGCTCTATATCAATATCCTTACCTTCCCCAATATGAATCTTCAGCACTCCGCCCGGTGCAGATGGTGGTACTGGCGGCGCCGGCGGTGCGATAACTTCCGGAGCTTCTTCTGCAGCAGGTGCTTCCTCTTTAGCTGGTTCTTCAATCACCTTGGCACCTTCTACAACATCCGCTGTTAAAGGACACAGAGAATCACAGGTCTTTGTAAGCTTTGCGCCTAACACCTGTTCGATCGTCAATGCACCTTCCAGGTCCAAAAGTCCTGAATCTACCAGATCATCAAAAATGGCAGGATCTTCCAGGTTGGATGCCTGAATTGTTATGCCTTCTTCTGCCCTGCAGCAAAGCACCGCAGGATCCTTCGCATGTTCTTTCGCTGTTTCAGCTGTAATTGACATACTTTCTTTCCTCCTTTTATCTTATATCCCAAGGACCGCTGTGCTGGTCCTTCAGGCAGGCACACACACTTGTGCGGCACTGTATATGGACTGACGTATCCGCCAGTTCCATATAGTAACATTGTAAACACCTTCCCGGATATCAACTCCCCGGGAAATATCTATTTTCCAACAGGGCTCTCAGTCTTACCGGCCGTCCGGAAGCTGGTCCACCTGCTTAGAAACTGTTAATCTTCTATATAATGGATGATTAATTGTCCTCATAATATGGTCTGTCTGATGGAACACTTTCAGTTTCATCTTAGGTGCAGATCCCATAACTGTATTGGAACAATCAGAGCAGTTGCCGATGATAATATATTCGGCGCCGTCCTTCTTAAACTGCAGACACTTCTGGGCCTGTCCCGGACAGTTGCCCGGATTCTCACATTTCAGTGTCCCGTTTTTCATCTCAATCGCCTGCTTACATCTTGCTACAGATACAACCTCTCCATGCATCTTTTCGCAGATATCACGCATACGCTCTTCATTTCCACCGCATGCGCAGACAAGAAGCCCTACCGGTGCGCCGTGCAGGTCCGGTAAATCTATTGTTACAATAATACCCCCGGTCGTCTTTGTAACCGGTGCATCCATCGCAACTGCCTTTCCTGTAAATGGTCCGCCCATGATGATTTCCCCATACACACCATCAATTCCACCGGAACATTCAATCATATCCTCCACGCTTGTCCCTACCGGAACATCCATATAAACATGCGGCTGGTTCCCGCCGTTTAACTTGCCAATGACCGTCAGGTTCTTGCTATAGCATGGCTTTCTCAGTTCTATCGCTTCTGCAACACGCAGTACTGTCTCTACATTAATCACAACCGAATCCGCTGCTGACGGAAGCTGTGTAGGATCAAGCAGCTTTCCGAGAGTCTCTCTTACAACCGCACGTTCCTCGCCCATTGGATAAATATCCGGAAGCAGGTGGATAGAGATATTTTCCTCTCCTTTAATCGCTTCACGGATAGTATCTACCGCTTTTTTATTCTTAGCCTTGATTGCAAAAATAGCTTTTGCAGCATTGGAGATTTCCATACAATATTTTACACCTTTGAGAGTCATCTCCATATTCTCTTCAATCTGACGGATATTATGGTACAGTCCCGGTTCACACTCAACCGCATTCACAAGAATGTAACCACCTTTTAAATCTGTCCCCAGTTTGACGCCTGTCGGGAATCCGGCCCCGCCCATTCCGACCACTCCGGCTTCCTTCACCATCTCCAGCGGGCTGCCTTCATGGATCTGTACAAACGCATCCTTCTGTTCCTCATCCGGAACAATGACGATTCTGTCTTCAAGAACAGACTCGACACTTCCATAGACACTGGAAAAAATGTTGGCTCCCAGTCCATTCGGGACGGCAATCAGTGTTCCCTTCTCCACTTTGTCCCCGGCTTTCACAACCGGCTCACATGGAGCACCTACATGCTGTCTTAGCAAAAACTGTAACTTTCCCATGACCTGTTTCTCCTTTTAGATTATATATTATTTATCTTTTCTATAAGTAAAGCGGCTGACACACGGCATCTGCCATGCTTCTGCAGGCTGTTTTATCTCTGCCCGACCAGCTTTTACAATATTTTTTCAAACAAAAGGCAGCATACGCTGCTCCTTATATATAGTAAGTTTGTGAAATTAATCTCACAAATCTGATTTTTGGCGGAGGCATGTGGGAATCGAACCCACCCAGGACGCTCCTAACGCCCAACACTGGTTTTGAAGACCAGGAGGCACACCAGTTACCCTTCTACCCCCATATTCAGTTTTTCCAAGCTTTCCGGGCCGTTGTCACTTTAGCCGCGGATATCAAATTATCAAAATTACACATTCAATTTGATATTTTATTTTTTACTTTATCTGTTTTTTATATTAACAAATAATCGTTGACTTTTCAAGGGTTTTCGTACATAATAATTAATATAAACTGAACTTCGTACTAGAACGCGGTCTATTCGTCGATTTTTTATCAATTTGGGCTCCGTATTTTGCAGGATACTTTCTATATAATAGGTTATTTTATTCCTGTTATTAAATCGCTTATAGACAAGTTCTATAAACTACCAATTAGGAGGAAAAGTAATGAATTACAATCCCAAAATTAACCTGGATGCATTCGAAGCATCATTTAAGGCAATCGACACACACACTGTCGGAGAGTTCACCCGTATTATTATGTCAGGATTTCCTGAGTTAAAAGGGGACTCCATGATGGAACGCAAGCAGTACCTTGCAAAAAACTATGATAAATACCGTCAGGCACTCATGTTCGAACCGCGCGGCCATCATGATATGTTTGGTGCACTCGTTACAGAGCCTGTTAATCCGGAAGCAGACTTCGGTGTTATCTTCATGGATACGGGTGAATATCTGAACATGTGCGGACATGGGACGATCGGAACAACAACGGCTCTGATCGAAGCCGGACTCGTTCCTGCTGTTGAACCGTATACAGAAGTAGTATTAGACGCTCCGGCCGGACTTATTCGTGTAAAGGCAGAAGTTAAGAATGGAAAGGTTCTGAACGTAACCTTGACAAATGTGCCTGCTTTCTTATATAAAGAAAATCTGACGACCGTTGTCGACGGCAAAGAAGTAAAATACGATATTGCATTCGGCGGAAGTTTCTTCGCCCTCGTAGATATCGAGCAGATGGGCTGGACAGTTAACAAAGAGTCTATTCCTGAATTAACCAATTTCGGAATGAAGGTCATTGAACAAGTTAATAAAGAAGTAGAGATTAAGCATCCTGAACTTGACATCACTACCGTAGACCTGGCTGAGCTTTACTGCCATACAAAAACTGACGGATGTGACTACCGCAACGTAGTTATTTTCGGTGATTACATGGCTGACCGTTCACCGTGCGGAACAGGAACAAGTGCAAAGCTGGCAACACTTTATTCCCGCGGCCAGATAAAGATCGGAGAGCCTTTCGTGTACGAAAGCTTTATCGGTTCCCAGTTCAAAGGTGTTATAAAGGAAGAAGCAACAGTAGGGGAATTCAAAGCAGTCATTCCTCAAATTACAGGAAGCGCCTATATCACAGGAGAGTCAACTTATGTAATCGATCCGGATGATCCGCTCAGATACGGTTTCAAAGTATCCAGAGGAAAATAAGAAACAGTCCTAGTCCTTATATATAAGGGGAAAATGAAGGGGAAATCTTCATTTTCCTCTTTTTGTTTGTAGCGGACTCCAACTTATGCTATACTATAATACAAGCTAAAAAGAAACAACTGTATGCAGCCTCTCAGTTATTATTCACATATCCTGACAGCTGCGCATTTACAAGGAAGTGAGGGTATTATGCCACGTAAAAAACAGACAACCAAAAGCAGAATTGTAAAGGCTGCCTGGAATTTATTTTATAAAAACGGTTACGACAATACTACCGTCGAAGACATTATTAAGTTGTCAAAGACATCCAAGGGAACCTTTTACCACTATTTTAAGGGGAAAGATGCCCTTCTTTCTACTTTATCTGATCTGTTCGACCAGAAATATGAAGAAATCAACAATACTCTGGACCAGTCACTTTCTTCCAGAGACAAGCTGTTACTGCTGAACCACGAATTATTCTATATGATTGAGACGAGCATCGACATGAACCTGCTTGCATCCTTATATTCCTCCCAGCTTGTAACTAAAGATAACCGGTCACTGCTGGATGATGACCGTTATTATTTTCAGCTGATTACAGAGATCATAGCGGCAGGGATAGATACCGGGGAATTCAGCCGGACTTCTACTGTTGACGGGCTTGTAAAAATCTACACCATGTATGAGCGTGCGCTCTTGTATGACTGGGCACTGTGTGAGGGTAAATATTCACTTTCCGCTTATAGTGACAAGTTACTGCCGCATGTACTGGATAATTTTGAAAAAGGAATATGATAGCCGCAAATCATTGTGTTTTTCGACAAAAACTGATATGATTAAGAAAAATCTTAATGGAGGTATTATCTGTGTCTGAAGAATCTACACTTGTAAAAGATGAAACTGTTAAATCAACTGCTGAAGGCACTGTAACAGCCGGTGAGGATGCCGTTACTCCGACTAATGCAGATGCTTCGAATATTGTTCCTTTTAATTCCGAAGAACCGGCTGCCGTGAATACCGCCGAGGTTTCTGAAGAGGCTCAGGATCCTTCCGTTAATATAGCAGAAACTGCCACACCTGCCGAAGGGGCTGCTGCAAAGGTTGTCCAAAAAGCTTCTGATATTGCGGATAAAGCCTCTGCATATACGGAAAAAGCTGCCGATTTTGCAGGAAAGACTGCACAAAAGGCTGCTTCACGTATCAAACCGGAGCCAGAGGATGATTTTCTAAATGAAGATATTCCTGAGAAGAAGCGCTTTCATTTCAAGAGGGACGATAAAGAATTTTTCCGGGATAAATGGATTCTTTCCCGCATCAGCGAGGAAAACCTGATGGAATATCTTAAGCTTGAACAGCGGCGCAGTGAGTTGCAGCAGGAGGCTAAGAATATTAAGGAAAAACGTATTCTGAAAGCTTTTGAGATGACACTGGGTCTTGTTGCCATTGTTGCTGTTATCTATCTGCTCAGGGACAATCCGTCCATACTCGTTAATATCCTTTACATAGCGGGTATACTGGCTGCTTTCTGGGTATGGAAGAATCCCAAAGATAAGTAGTGTATCATTTCTGTACAACATAACATAAAATACGGAAGGCAAACTTTAAAGTCTGCTTTCCGTATTATATTTACTGCCCCTATTCAGTTATCCCCTTTCTCTCTTCTCTCGAAACTCCCTTTAATTCCTAAATCATCCCTGTATTTTGCTACTGTCCTCCTTGAAATAAAGATATCTTTCTCCTTTAATTTTTTCGACAACTGCTGATCACTATATGTTTTTTGTTTATTTTCATTTTCTATCAAATCAGTCAGTGCTTCCTTCACATGCAATGCAGTTATGAGTTCACTATCTTTCCCTCCCGTTTTAACAGGTGACAGGGAAAACAAAGAGCGCATGGGTATGACGCCGCCCGGATACTGCAGGACTTTATCTTTAACGGCACGACTCACGGTAGACACTGCAATGTTCAGGGATTCTGCCAGCTCTGCCATAGTGAGAGCAAGCGGGAGCTTGTCACCGAAGAAGAAATCCTGCTGGTATTCTATCAATTTTCTGGTGATATTCACCAGATTTTTCCGTCTTTCTTCAATGCTGTTTAAAATCCAGGTCACATGATCCAGCTTTGTCTTAAAATAATCCTGAAGTTCCCTGTCCTCTGTTTCTTCAATCATTTGAAGGTAATAATCATTTAGCTGGTAATTTTCGATCCATTCATCATTCAGACTGATTTTCCACTTTCCGCCTTCATATTCGCAAATAATATCCGGCACAATATAAATAACTACATCATCCGCACAAAACCCTGACATGGGGCAGGGGTTCAAGTTCGATATGAATGCAGTATATCTTCTGGCCTGTGCCGAAGAAATCTCTAAATTCCTGGTGATACTGCTGATTTTTTCGTCTGCAATGTCCTCCAGATGATATTTAATTATATTTTCCAGAAGTTTATCCTCAATCCCCTGCACTTCCAGCTGTTTCAGCAGGCAGTTTACCAGATTCTCCTGAAAGATTCCAACCGGCTCCAGTTCCTTAAGTTCTTCCAGATAGCCATCCAGCTTGTTGCGGGAAATTCCGGTCATGCAGGCAATTTCGTCCAACGGCACTGTAAAATACCCTTTCTCATCCAGACACTCTATTAAAACATCTATGGCCATCCATTCCTGATCCGTATAATGTTTCCGGATCAACTGGCTTTTCAGATAACTTTTGATACCCCTTTCCGGCACAGCTACCGGTTCCCTGAACTCATTCTGGTTATCCCCGCCATGATTCTCATGAAATGTTCCGGAACCAGGCTTACTTCCATATCCCCGCCACTCCCTGTATTCCTCAGGACTTCCCGGATCAGGAAATCTGCCAACATATTCGAGCAACGGGTTCTCAAGATATTCATTCTGGAGGAACTCGTGAAGATCCTGGCTCCCCATTGCAAGCAGGGATACAGACTGTATTTGTTTTTGTGTAAATGCATATTTATATCTGGCACTCTGCCTATACTCATTTTTTATCACGGAAGTGCCTCCATTACCTGACCTATTGTCGAACACCTTAGTATCTCCCCCACCGCCTGATTCATTTTCTGGTAACTCAATCCCCTGATGACTGCCTTACTTTGGGGTATATCGGCTGGGGACATGCTGAACTCATCCAACCCCATCCCCACTAACAGAGGTATTGCCCGGGGATCTGATGCAAACTCCCCGCACATCCCCACCTTGATCTGCCGGGCATGACCGCTCTGTATGACGTGCCAGACTGCCCTGAGTACTGCCGGATGATAAGAATTATACATTTCCGAAATCTTTGGGTTCCCCCTGTCTACAGCTAGCAGGTACTGCGTCAGATCATTCGTCCCTATGCTGAAAAAATCTGCCACTTCAGCTAATTCACCCGCCATCATGACGGATGCCGGTGTCTCTATCATCATACCCGCTTTCATTCCACTGTCATATGGGATGCCCTGTCGATCCAGTTCCTGGGCACACTCTGAAAGCAGAGACTTTGCCTGTCTAAATTCTTCCACTGATACAATCATAGGGAACATGACCCTGATTTTTCCATACGCACCTGCCCTGAGTATTGCCCTCAGCTGCGTTTTAAAGATATCGGTGAGGTCTAAAGATATGCGGATTGCCCTCCAGCCTAAAAACGGGTTCTCTTCCTCGCCGAAGTCAAAGTACTTTAGTGCTTTATCGCCCCCAATATCCAAAGTCCGTATTGTCAGCTCCGCCGGGCTATTACACACTGCAGTTTTGTATACCTCAAACTGTTCCTCCTCTGTAGGAAAATGCGTATTCTCCATGTAGAGGAATTCCGAGCGGAACAGCCCCACCCCCTCTGCCTGATGCAACATTGCCGCCGCCACATCTTCTGCATTCCCTACGTTAGCGCACAGTGTAACTCTGTGTCCATCCAGCGTCCGGGCCGGAAGGTCTTTGAGTTCCTCCAGCTGTCTTTCCTTCTCCTCTGCCTCTCTCTTCCGTGCCCTAAAATTCTGAAGGACCTCCTCTGTGGGCGAGATGACCAGCTCTCCTCTGCCTGCATCCATACAGATGAGATCTCCCTCGGTGATATTATCCATAAGTGTCTTCACGCCCACCAATGCCGGAATTCCCCATCCTTTCGCCATAATGGAAACATGGCTTGTGATGCCACCCTCCTGGGTCAACATCCCGAGGAGCTGCCTCGGGTCTAGTTTTGCCGTGTCCGAAGGAAGCAGATCCGCAGCTGCAAGAATGACCGGTGCTTCTATCTTCCCCCAGTCAGCGTCAGCATCTTTAAATCGCCCCTGCATAGCAGCCAGATACTGGTGTTCGATATCCTGAATATCTGAGGCTCGCTCCCGCATATACTCATTCTCCATCTCCTTAAACTGTTCCCTGAGTTCTCCAGTCACCTGTGAAAGGGCCAGCTGGGCATTTATCCTGCATTCCTGTATACGTTCTACAACAGAACTTTCAAGAGTATAATCCTGCGCCATCATAAGATGGGCCCCAAAAATTTCATTTTCCTGAGCAAGTAGTTCTAATCTGCTGCAGACCTGCTCCCTAGCCAACTTGAATTTTTCCAGTTCTCCCGGAATATCAGACTCACTGATGGATTCTTCTGATGGAATGAAGGTAGCCTCCTCATAAATATGTACCTTACCGATAGCGATTCCTCTGGATGCCGTTTTCTCTACCTTTATCTGCTTCATCGTACTTCACTCCCTGCTATTCACCTAAACCGCCCTCAATCGCAGCAATTAACACCTTTAAGTCTTCAGATTCTGTTTCCCCTTCACACTCCAGTTCAATCTCGCTCCCGCAGTTAATAGATACGGAAAGTAAATTCAAGATGCTCTTGGGGTTGATTGTCTTTTCCTTATAACTCAGCCGGATTTCCGACTTGCATTTTGTTGCAAGTTTCGACAACTCCGCCGCCGGCCTTGCATGGATTCCTGATTTATTATTCACTACTATTTTTTGTTTTATCATAATACCATCCCTTTCTCAGCCTGTAAATCTGATATCGCTAATATCGTTTTTCCCTTCCTCCAGCATTACCCCCGGCAGCTCGTCATTCTGTACATCCCTGTTCCTTACCGCTGAAATCAGCAGGGCGAGATTCAGCCCGCTCATCGCTATTCCGCCTGTCATATATGCCAGATAAGACGCGGCCTGAGATGTACTCCCACATTTGAGGTCGGACAGGAAAATGGCCTTTTCTATCTTCTGTTCCTTCAGCATTTCTAGAATACCGGTCCTGTATTGATCCAGATTATCCTCTGGGTTCAGGGGATATGCTTTTACCCTGTCAACGTCCCCGATAATCATCTCTGCACTTTTAAGGCATTCTATTCCCCAGCTCCCGTGTGTCAGAAGTATAATATAACGACCCAAAATATTACCCATTTTTATTTCCTCCTGCCAACAGCACTTTTGCATCTATCCTCTCACTATCAGGCACCGCCTGATAGAACGTTTCTGCATGTTCCGAGATACGGGCCAGCTTTCCGATCTCCTCCGGGGACAGGTATACCCATTGTGCAAACTTCTTTTTCCCCGTCCTGAATGTCATATTCCCCATGTTGATCCTGGGTATTCTGATCCCCAGTTCCATGAGTTCAAATGCCGTTGAGATGGATTTTACAACCACTAGAAGTCTTTCCTTAGGCAGTCTCTGCTTCTCTTTTTCCACTTGGCTGACACTGCAGATGCTGCATTTGTAATTTTCCGGAAACGACATTTCCATAATGCTTTTCATCACAGGGTCACTGACCGTTGCATCATCCACAATCATAATACTGGTGCAGTCCATCTCCTCTGCCCACCCAAGTAAGATCTGCCCATGAATCAGGCGTTCGTCTATACGCAATAATTCAATTCCCATAATCAACCCTCTTTTTTCGTTGCGGCACCTTCTCGATAATCTCTGCCAGATATGCAATTTCCGTCTCCGGTACTTCCTTTGCCCACATTTCTTCTACGGAAAGCATTGCTTTCTGAATCACACTGAATAGTTGACGGCTTTGCTTTTTCTTCTCCTCCAGATATTTGTATGGCAGGACTTCGCCTCTTAAGTTCCGCTCTATCATACAGGCAACGTGCACAATGTACCTGATTTCAATCTCTCTTGTTATCACCAGATCTAATTCTTCTGAAATCTTGTTTAATGTATCTTTCAGCAGATCAATGATCTTGTCTGCATCCAGATAGTTAAGGAGTCCCCTCAGGGTGTTGACCAGAATTTCTCGGTCCAGAGAAGTCCCGCTTTCTATATCCCCCACATCGATTCCGAGAATACTTTTGATCTGCCGGATTCCGCCGTTAAGCAACAGTTCATCTACGGATATGAAGGGGACACCCGGGATCTGTAAGTCTACGGTCCCAACGATTACTTTCAGGTTCTTTATTTTTTCTTTCTCAAGCAAGGCCGCACCCTGCCTCGCATCCTCCAGATTCATGTGCCGAATTACTATTCCTGGCTTCACATCTTCCGGTATGGCCTGCAAAACAATCTCTCCTATCTTTTTAGCCGATCCCTGACCGGAGATGCAGGTAGCAATAATCGTGCATATCCCTTCCTCGCTGACTTCTTCCTTTTTAAACTGATTTGCATAAAACGGAACCATCCTCAGGTACGCGCCGAGGGCTTCCAGTGTGATATCCCCCAGAACCGCCTTACGCACAGCTTCGATGACAGTAAGTGTTGAAACCATGTCAACACATACGACCTTCTGATGGTTTTTATGTGATATAATCTCTCCAAAGTTTCTAAGGGACCCCATATCTACCAGCAGCACTACCCCTTTGCCCTCATCCGCCTGCTTTACAACCTCCACAGCTTGCTCAAGAAGGGCATCCACGGAACTATCTATTGTCATATCCAGTGCCCTGCAGTGCCTGACCCCCAGAAGGGCATTCGCAAATTCTGCCATTCCCGTGGCGGTGTTTTCACCATGTGTAATGACTACAACCCCGATCTTCGGAGCTTTTGTATTTGTGCTGTCATCACAGAGGAACAGCGTCAGAAAGCCAATCTCCTCTTCCGGGATTTTATACTTAAACTCTTCCTCCAGTAAAAGCCCTATAATCTTTGCCAGCTTATATTCCTTCGGATATTGTTTTATAATCTCATCTACTTTTTGGTTCTCAATTGGAATCCCTTTTTCAATCCGTTCTATGAGTGCATTAATATGGAGTGCAAACCCGACTCGCAGCTTAGGCGAAATCGGGCGTTCCAGCTTAATCTCCGCAAACTGAAGAATCTCCTTGACCGGCTGGTATATCCTAGAATCCAGAACCCTCATTACATTTTCTTCGATTACATCCTTTGGGCTGTCATCCCCCACATACTGCTGCTTTAGTTCTTCTATGTAGGATTCCAAGTCCCGGCTTAAGATTTCGCCGATTTCCCGGTTGCTGCGCCCCCTTTCCCTGTATCTGTTATACTTCTGTGTGATCTCGGTATAGACCCCTTCCTCAGGGTCCGAGGTCAGCAGGTCCTCGTAACAAACCTCCTCATTCTGCGAATGCTCGATAAACTCAACTACATCATCTGTGATCTGGTTTTTACGAACCAACCCTTTTTCAATATAATCCTGAAGCATGGATACATCCACTCGTACCGCATCCTTGCCGGACAGCTTGTAGTCCAGAAATCCCCTTGCGCATAACAGCTGTATGTCCGCCTTCAACTGCCCGATATTCCCACTGCATTTATATAAAAGCAGTGCAAGCAAAACCTTCTTTTCCACACGGATCGATGCACCAATATTCTTCTGTTCACTCCTGAAAAAGCTTTCTGCCAGCTGTAGCCTCATAATTGTCGGAAGTTCTTCCAAAGAAGGGATTTTGATCGTCATTGGAATCCTGCGTATAAAAGTTGCCAGTAGCGCTTTCTCCGGGTCTTCCGTTGTTGCACCAATAATCAGCACGTTTCCTTTGTGTGTATTTTCTGTCTCTCCTAGCCTTCTGTATGTACCCTTGTCAATCAGGTGGAACAGAATCTCCTGCCCCTCTGCCGGCAGCCTGTGGATTTCATCCAGAAAAAGGATTCCGCCCTCGGCCTTATCTACCAGTCCCGTCTTCTCATGATCGGCGCCTGTAAACGCACCTTTTACGTATCCAAAGAGCTGGGCCAGCAGAAGCTGGGAATTTTCTGCATACTCTGCACAGTTGAAGCTTACAAATTCCGCTTTTTCACTGATTACTTTCATGTGCACCGCATATGCATGCATTCGCTCGGCAAATGTTGTCTTACCCACACCTGTCTGTCCAATGAGCAGTGTATGCAGGCCCTTCGGGGGATAGAGGATAGCCGCTTTTGCCTGCCCGACCTGAACCGACAAAGGGCCATCCTCCCCCATGATAAAACAAAATTCTTCCCTTTGATCCGTCTCATCCGCGTCCTCGTGAAGCGGGCCTGTCCCATACAAAAAGTACTTAACCGGTCTTCCTGACAGTTTAATTAGTTTTCCTTCCCGCACCAGGGTATTCAGTTCCCTGCTGATGTTCGCCCTGTCTATGCCCGTGAGCCGGACAAGAGCGGAGGCATCCATTCCCCCGGTGATTCCATTTTCTGTTAATACCTGTAATATCCGCTCTCTTCGATTCATAACCCACCTCGTTTATATGATAAAAGTACTGTACGATATATTATACCATTCTTCTTTATTGTTTTCGATTATCTTTATTATTTTTTCGATCAAAAGTCGAGGTCGTTTGAATCCGGAACATTTTAATAAAGTTCTGCTTTTCCTTCTGAATGGAACAAAGCTATCTTGTCAAAGATCACTGCCTTCATTTCTGGGAATGCCTCTGCATACACCTCATGAGGCTCTCTCATATCAATATCTTCCAGTGCTTTCCTGCATCCCCTGAAAAATGCCGCCTTGATATCACTTGCAATATTCACCTTGGAAATACCGATTTCCACGGCCTTCTCGATCTCCTCATCCGGATTTGCAGAACCTCCGTGCAGCACTAATGGAATATTGATTACTTTCTTAAGTTCTTCTAAAAGATCCAGTTTAAGCTCCGGCTTCATATCTTTCGGGTAAATCCCGTGTGCAGTGCCGATTGCAACCGCCAAGGTATCCGCACCTGTCTCTTCTACGAATTTTACAGCCAGTACAGGGTCTGTATAAATAATATCGTTAGAACCAGCTTCTGCACCATTACCGGTCGTTCCGATCGTCCCAAGCTCGGCCTCTACAGAAATCCCCAGTGGATGGGCGATTGCAACGACCTCTTTTACAAGCCTTACATTCTCCTCATACGGATAATGTGACGCATCAATCATAACCGAAGTAAAGCCATCCCTGACCGCACGCAGAATATCCTCTATCGTGCCACCGTGGTCCATGTGCAAGACGACGGGAATGTGCGTTCTTTGGGCCTCTGCCTTTATCATTTCTGTAAAACTATCCCCTGCAAAGGCCAGTTCCACCGGATGGACTGCGACAATAACTGGTGAGTTTTTTTCTTCGCAGGCTTCGATTACCCCTTTCAGAATCTCACTTGAACCAATGTTAAAAGCGGGTACTGCAAAATGATTCTCATTTGCTGTCTTCAGTAATTCTGTCATATTCATTAACATTATATTTTCCTCCTGAATCTGCCCTTATTGAACTGCTGCATTCAATAAGGGGGCTATTGTTATTTAAAGTTGTTATTACCACCAAAACGTTTCCATTTCTTCCTCCGACAGAACAAAGTCTGTATCCGAGAGGGTATCTTCCATCTGTGAAAGCCTGCTTGCCGAGAACAATGCCACGGACGGGAGTTTGTTCGAATGAAAGTACGCCAGATTAATCGTTGACGGACTCACGTTATATTTTTCTGCAAGTTCTTTCACCGCTTTGATATTGTGGTTCGTTGCTTCTGTTTCAAAATAATGAGTAAATCCCTCATTATGCATAGCTTCAAGGCTGCCGCCTGCTGCTATTGCTTTCTGAAACAGCCCCTGTGCCTGTGACGTAAAGGCAAACACTGGCATTTCCTGTGAGAGGTACCAGTTGTAGGCTTCCTCTGTCATCTGGATTTCCGTGTCATCATGGGGCATGAGCCGGTATTTTGCAAGTGCCCAGCAGATCTGACTGCTGGAAAAAGGTGTCAGGCTATTTTCTGTGGCAAATCGGTTCGCCTCTGCGATCCTCTCACAGGTCCAGTTGGACGCTCCTAAAACACGCACTTTTCCTTCCTTTACAAACTCATGCAGTACCGGCATGATCTCGGACACGGGTTTGTTTAAGTCGTCACGATGGAGCCAGTAGATGTCCACATATTCTGTCTCCAGATCCCGCAGGCTGGCTTCCAGATCCTTACGGATCTCCGCCGCATTTATCCTTGGACTGTACATATTCTCCATTGGAGGGTGTCCCCCCTTGGTGGATACAATCAGCTGATTCCGGTTTCCGCGTGACTTCATCCATGAACCAATCATCTCTTCACTCAAAGCACGTCCTGGGATATGCCATGATCCGTATACACGGGCGGTATCGAGGGTGTCTCCGCCCCTTTCCACATAATAATCCATAAACCGGTAAGATGTCATTTTATCCAGATTTCCACCGGCTTCACCTGGTCCATACACAACATTGCAGACCTGCAGCTCATTTTCTTTATTTTTCAATGTAATATGCTTCAATATCTTTTTCTCCTTACCTATATTTTTTCTATCGTTGTAAATGACCGCAAACCATTACTTTTCCTCAAACAAACATACGCCCTTTATGTAATCAGGGTCTCTCATCTTCCCTAATGTTTCTTTGAGAGTATCTAATGTGCAGGTATGGGTGAACAGCTTATCAAAGTGGTACTGCCTGTAGCGTTTTAAGAGTCTGAACGCCTTGTCATAGGTGCCTGGCTGGTTCGCCGACATTCCCATAACCCTGAGGTGCTTCGTGCAGATTAAGGCTGCCGGATTGCATTCCACCGTCTTCCCGTAGTCGGCTGCATTCCCGATTTCCACCACCGTGCCGAGGCGCCTGACATAGTGCAGGGCATCTATAAATGCATAAACTGTATTGGCACACTGCAGTACGAGCTGCGGGCCGCCGCCCGTATACTCGTTTATGAGCCTCGTCCTCTCATCCCGGTCCGGATGCATGGTAAAATCCACAATATAATCTGCTACACCTAGTTCTTTCGCTTTTTCCAACTTGGTGGCAATCCCGTCTACCATTGTAACGGAGCTGACACCCATTATTTTCAGAATCATTCCTGCCAAAATCCCTATTGGGCCTGCCCCTACAATGCAGGCATTCGTGTTTATATTCAAGGCCTCTTCCTTAACGCCGCACTGGGTCTGTGCCAATTCGATCCCCCGCATTGCAACCGCCATAGGGTCCAGCAGCGCTGCAACAGGTGCCGGCATTCCTTCCGGGAGCTTCCATACATATGTGCCGGGAAACAAGATGCAGTACTCCCCGTACCCCGCCTTGAAATGGGGATAAATATCAGGATTGGAGCTATGCCAGCCCTCTTCCTCGTGTCCCATCGGACTTACCGGGCCACCGTAGAAAAATGAGGTGTCACACACGGTACAGGTTCCTCTTCCATATGTCAGGCAATTTTTACAATGGCCACATGTCAGCCAGGGATATACTGCAATACGGTCACCAAGTCTGACTTCACCGTCATAACACAAGATAGACTTACCGGCATTCCTGCCCATTTTTACAATTTTTCCTACAAATTCATGTCCCAATGCAGTCTGGTAGGCAATCGGATTATTGAAAGCATGCTGGTCTGATCCACAGATTGCCGCTGCTTCTATTTTTATCAGAACCTGCCCCTCCTCCGGTTCCGGAACCGGGTAAGACCTGATATCCAGCTTTCTCACACCTGTCATAACCGCCATTCTCGCCATCGTCATATGATTTCTCCTTTTTCTTATGCACCCCGGCCCCGGTTTTTACACTCTGGCGGCCTGTATGCATCCCTGTTTATATTTTTCAAATTTCTTTCTGTAATACTGTTTTCTCCTGTCATCCGGACGGTAGACCCGTTCTACGATGACCGTGTTCCTGATTGCGTCTTCTGTTGTCTCATAAACCCCAAGTGCCGTCATGGCCAGGATCGCCGCACCAAGGGATGATATTTCCGTATTTCTAAGCTTATACACTGGTTTTTCAAATATATCCGCCCTGAGCTGCAGCCATTTCTCTGAACTCGATGCCCCGCCCCCTATATGGATTTTCGTGAATGTCGTCGAAGCGGAGGCCCCGCATATCTCGATAATATTTTTAGCCTCGAATGTCAGGGCCTCTATTATGGCAGCGAACATTTTTCCCTTGTCCGACCCCAGTCCCAGCCCTGTAAACATCCCCTGATTTGCAGAAAAGTAGGGATAGAACATTTCCTGTCCCAGATGCCGGAAATCCACCTCTTTCCACAGGCTGTCATACGCCTTTGGGTTTATATCCCCCACAATCCGACGCATGAACCACTCAATCACCGCCCCCGATGTCGGAAACGCCCCCAAGCAGACACTGGAACCTGGAAGGGGGCCACAGTATGTATGCATGAGCCCGCTTTTCACTGCGATTTCCGTATCCGCACTTTTTCGGCTAATATAGCCAAGATGGTCCCATGTACCCGTAATATCTGCCAGTATCCCGTGTTCTGCACGGTCGGCGCCTGCACCTGCCATGCCGCAGTCGCAGTCGTGGGCGCCAATGATGACCGGTACCTTCCGGGGAAGCCTGACACTTCCGAAAGACGTAATCTCTCCAACGACTGCCATGCTCTCCACTACATGTCCAAGGCTGTCCGGGGAGATTCCAATGTAGTCCAGCAGTCTGCCGCTCCATTCTTTCCCCCTGACATCATAAAGCATCTTACGGCTTGCCATCGTTACGTCTAAATGCGCCCCCAGCCCCAGCATCTTAAGTACAAATTCCTGATTTGTATAAAAATGCCGTGCCTCCTTGAATATCTCCGGTTCGTTTTGTTTCAGCCAAAGTATCTTTGCGCCGGAATCATCACTGCTACATATTCCGCCGGTAATACGCCGGTATTCTTCTTCCCCTATATTTGCGGAAAGCTCCCGGCTCTGGGCACACGCCCTGCTGTCAAAGGCAAGCATCAGGTTGGTGAGGGGCTCACCATTTTCTCCAGCCGCCATAATGCTGTCTCCAAAATATGAGAAACTGATTCCCTGTATATGAGTTTCTTTATGAACGCCGCAGACAATCCGTCCCACACAATGCTCGGCAGCGTGCCACAATTCATACGGATCTATCTCCGCAAAACCGGGGCTTTTGATGATTGTCTGATATGCCCTGCTGACTGCCGTAAGCACCTCCCCATTCTCTGTATCAATTAGATTAACGTGAACCTTGGATGTACCAAAATCTATGATTAAAATGGTATTTTTCATTCTCTTTCCCTTACTGGTTAACAACACCTGACCATTCATTCGTTTCCAGGTAATGTTCTATATTCTCTGAAACTATTTCATATGCAATGTCAAAAGCATCACAAGATAGCCCTGCTATATGCGCCGTTATCGTCACATTATCCATCGTCATGAAAGGATGATCCCCGGGCAGAGGCTCTTCATGGAATACATCCAGTGCAGCACCGGCTATCTTATGGTTCTGCAGCGCCTCAATCAAAGCCTGTTCATCGATCAGCCCCGCCCTTGCCGTATTAACGAGGAATGTCCCCGGTTTCATTAGTGCAAACTGTCCTGGCCCGATCATGCCTATTGTCTCATCCGTCAGCCTGAAGTGAACGGATATTACATCTGCCTCTTGGCACAATTCGTCTAACGATACCGCCCGGCATCCTTCCGCCTCAATATCCTCCGCTTTCATGTAAGGCTCATACACGATGACATTTGCCTCCATGCTCTGCATCACCCTAGCAACACGTTTTCCTATATTTCCGTATCCCACCAGTCCCACATTGTGGTTTTTCAAATTAAAGGACCAGTCCTGATTTGGATATTTATTGCTCCATCCCCCACGCCGTATGGTCTCATGGGAACGCGCTATGTTCTTCGTCTCCGAGATAATCATGCCGACTGTATATTCCGATACCGGAACCGCAAGTCGACCTGGCACATTCATGACCTTGATGCCGCGCTCAGTGCAGTAAGGCAGATTTACATTTTCCACCCCGCTCCTTAAGATAATAACCGCCTCCAAGTTTTCTGCCGCCTCCAGTGTCTCTGTACTGATCGGGCTCAGCTGTGTAATTAACAGTGATGCATCCCTGACCTCCTCTAGAAGTTTCTGGCTGGAGGGTACGGCATCAGGACCTTTTGTCTCGAACTTTAAAAATGTTTCCATGAACCGGTCTTCGGTGCACCCTTCGATGAACGGGAGGATCACCACCTCATAGCCGTACTCTTTCAAGAAAAGGAACTTCTCCATCTGACCGTCCTGATGCATATAATCTTTTACTATTACCGCCTTTTTCATTGCAAAACTGCCTCCGTCCCGAAAATCTGAATATGCCGTTTGACCTCCTTAATACCAGTCTGCGTTGCCGCTTCAATCAGTGGTACAATATTGGTATTCGGCGGGAGCACGGATGCTTTTCCCTTAACAGCATTCGTAACCGCTATGGAAAGTCCTGTAAAGGCATTGATCTTATTAATGCCCAGCTTTACGAGCTGCCTGAAATCCGCCTCCGAAAGCCCGGAGCCGCCGTGAAGCACTAAGGGAACCTCCACCCTGCCCCTGATTTCTGCAAGGCGTTCAAAGTCCAGTTTTGGTGCACCCTTATACACACCGTGCACAGTGCCGATCCCGACAGCCAATGCATCGGCACCTGTTCTTTCTACAAATTCCTTTGCAGCATCGGGGTCTGTATAGTTGCCTTCCCCTGCTCCTTCCATTGTCCCTTCGCCGCCACCTATGCAGCCAAGCTCCCCCTCCACATCAACGCCGCAGGCATGTGCTGCCTCCACGACTTTTCTGGTCAGAGCAATGTTCTCCTCAAAAGGGAGCGCGGAGCCGTCTATCATGACAGAGGTACAGCCCCTGCGGATCGCCAGCATACATCTCTCAAAACTGCTGCCGTGGTCAAAGTGCAGGCATACCGGCACTTTTGCACGCCGGATGCGGTCGGTCAGGTAGGGATAGAAATTTTCATAATCCGGCCCTTCAAAATCTCCTGCCATGAGGATGACCGGAGTCTTTGTATCCTCTGCCGCACGGATAATTGCCTCCGCAAAGGTGTGGTCCAGTGCATCAAAAGCTCCAACGGCAGTGTGGTTCTCAACACATCCTTTTAAAACTGTTTTCAAATCTGCTAACGGCATTTTCTTCCTCCATATCTGTTTGCTTACTTTTCGTTGATGATTACGCTTACACGGTACATTCCCGGAATGGAAGCATGCTTGTAAGCCTCCTGCATGGTGTCTAAAGTAAAGCGTGGTTCTTCAATCAGTTTGGATACGTCTACAATATAGTCGCTGAGCAGGCGGCCGGCCGTCAGGAAATCATTAACGTCCGCCTCAAAAGTTCCCAGAAGTTCCAGCCTTCTATAGTGAATTTCATTGGAACCGATCTCAAGTGACGGCGCCGGATACCCTGCCGCAAACAGAAGGATGCGCCCATCCGTATACTTCACCATTTCCAATGCCTGTTTATTTGCAATCGTATTTCCGACTGCAACGATGACACAGTCTGCTCCCTTACCGTTCGTCATGTTCCTGACTGCCTGTACCGGGTCTGTCTCTTTGGAGTTGATGACTTCAAACCCCATTGCCCGGGCTGTGTCCAGCTTTTTATCCATCAGTTCACTGACAATGACCCTTGCACCGTTTGCCCCTGCCACCTGTGCATTTAACAGGCCCATCGTGCCTGCACCGATTACGACGACTGTCTCCATCGGTTTCAGCCTCAGCTTCTTAATACCGCGCACAACCGTTGCAAGAGGTTCTAAGAACGCCGCTGCGCCTGGGTCCATATCCGGATTCATCTTTACAAGGCTTCTTGCATTTCTGACACAGTAATCTGAGAACCCGAACCCGCCTATGTATCCATCCTCGGTCCACCTGCCTTTTAATTTGACACAGTGTGCATAATCCCCCTGCCGGCAGGACTCACATTCCCCGCACCCGTCATATGCCATAGCCACCATATCGCCGATTTCCAGACCGCTTACCCTGCTTCCTTTATCGATTATAATGCCGGAGCCCTCATGTCCGTTTGCATGGGGATAACCCTGATGCTCCCGCAGTCCGTTCCACTGTCCGTAGTCCGTTGTACAGATATTGCATGCGAGCTGTTTTACCAACACCTGATCCGGCTGCATTTCGCCAAGGGGGCGTTCCCTGATTTCTGACTCACCCTTTTTAACCAAACATGAAAATCTCATTGTCTTCTTATCCATAATCCTTATCTCCTTTACTGCTTATGCCCGGTCCTTCCGGACCTTACTTGCCATATGCATCATTATAAATGTTAATACAATCCTGCTTATATAATTTTTTAAATGCCCCGACAGGTGCAGTATCATCCAGCGTACAGTGGTCTGCCATTTCTTCTGTCCTGTCATCCTGCACCCCTGCATCCATCAGGCTGACCGGCAGTCCAAGTTTCTTACAGAACTCTTTTGTCCTAGCGATCCCTTCAAGTGCAGTCTTCTCCGTATCCCCGTCCGGCTCCACGCCCCATACCTTTTCGGCATACCGGGCAAATTTTTCCGGACGCAGTTTGTATACATATTTCATCCATGCCGGGAAAATAATGGACAGGGTTGCTCCGTGCGTAATATCGTAGAAGGCACTCAGCGCATGCCCCAGTTCATGACTTCCCCAGTCTTCTTCCCTGCCCACTCCGAGGATTCCGTTGTGTGCAATCGTTCCCGCCCACATGATCTCGGCTCTTGCGGCATAATCCTTTGGACGTTCCATGACAACCGGGATATTCTTAATTAGCGCCCTTAAGGTTCCTTCACACATTTCGTCTGTCACATCACAATTTTCTGTCATGGTAAAATAGCGTTCCATGATATGTGCCATGATGTCAAATCCACCTGCTGCCGTCTGGAAAGACGGAAGTGTGTAAGTCAGTTCGGGATTCATCACCGCAAATACCGGGCGCATAAAATCACCGCCAAATCCGCGCTTGCTGTGCTCTTCCTCATTTGTAATTACGGAACCATTGCTCGACTCACTGCCCGCCGCAGGGATGGTGAGCACGACCCCCACCGGCGTTGTCCGATCTGTCGTCCCTCTGCCCGTATACAGGTCCCATACATCACCTTCATAATGCATTCCCACGCCCGTCGCTTTCGCCGTATCAATCACGCTGCCCCCGCCAATAGCCAGCAGGAAGTCCACATTCTCATCCTTCGCCCTTGCAATACATTTTCTTACAAGTGAAACCCTTGGATTCGCCTGGACCCCATCTATTTCAATCCACGGCACGCCCGCCTCATCAAGTGATTTTGAGATCTTATCAAACAATCCCGTAGTCTTCACAAAATCACCATAATGAATAATCATAACCTTCTTAGCACCATATTTATTACAAATTTCTCCGGTTCTCTTTTCCTCATCCCTGCCGAAATAAAAACGTGTTGGCAAAGTAAATTCAAAATTATTCAAAATAGCCTCCTTGCTTTCTTTATACGATTCCGATTAATGCGCCAATAATAGCAATTGCAATGATAACAAGTGATATCCGTCCGTATTTCTGTGTCTTGTTTTTAATGACATAGTATATTCCGAATACGGCTAACAGCGGCAGGATTCCCGGGGCAATACTGTCGATGATTTCCTGAATGACAAACGATGTCTGACCGATACTAAAATGAACCGGTGTTGTCAGCGATACATAACTTCCGCTCAGCGCTCCCATCATGAACATACCCAGAATACTCGAACCATATATCAAATCCTTGATCCAGCCCGCTTCTAAAATATTTGCAACAGACTCGCGTCCCATCTTATATCCCAGAAACCACAGTGGTTTTGCAATCAAGAAATACGTAATCACAGGAAATAGAAATGGAATAATCGCACCGATCGCACTTCCGTCTGCCGCAAATGTGACCGCGATCGAATACACGATCAGTCTCAGCGTCCCCCAGTCAATCGTATCACCGATCCCCGCGAGAGGTCCCATAAGCCCTGTCTTAATACCGGTAATCGCCTCCTCCGAAACAGCACCCTCTTTTGCCATTTCTTCTTCCATAGAAAGCACCATTCCCTGAATCGGTGTACACCAGATCGCCTGGGAGTTGAAAAAATTCAGATGCCGTTTCAATGACTCGCTCAGCTTTCCCTTGTCACTGCCATATAGTTTCTTAAGGCAGGGAATCATACTGTAACAGAACGCCAGAGACTGCATACGCTCATAGTTATTGGAAGCCTCACAGGCAAATATCCAGCGGTGCAGTGACTTTTTAATATCTTTTTTGGTAAGGACAACCGCTTCCTTTGTACCGTCCGAAATTTTATTTACAACATTCTCTTCTGTTGTTTTCTTTAACTCTTCACTCATCTGCCAAACCTCCCTCTTATATTTCCTCTGCGTTTTCACGTTTCATAAGTGTAATCAACAGTGCCACACAAATTCCAAAGATTGAACATGCCATAACATTTAATCCCAAGTACTGAATCAGGAAATATCCAATAATGAAAAAAGGAATAAATGACTTTTTTCCGATTACATTAATTGTAATTGCAAACCCAAGGGCTGGCAGGATTCCGCCTGCAACGCTTAGACCATTTGATACGAATTCGGGAATCACATCCAATACTTTCTGGATAAAATCCGTTCCAAAAAAAACTGCCGCAAATACAGGAGGGAAGCGCAGAACAAACCCGATAACCAGCGGATATATTGTCGCACATCTCTCTATTCCTTTGATGTCTGCCACTTGTGCACATTTGTCTGCCCTGTGCACAAGTGCGATCTGTACATTCTTACGCACAGTCTCAAGGATCACCCCCAGAATCCCTACTGGGATGGCGAGTGTTACTGCCGTCTGAGCATCCATCCCGCTGAGTAATGCAATCGGAATAGCCACAGTTCCTGCCAGAGTCTCATCTGTCGGAATGTTGGAGCCCGGTGAAATTATTCCGATATAAATCATTTCCAGAGAGGCACCCACGATCATGGCCGTAGGGATATCCCCCATGATAATTCCAAATACTAACGCCATAACAAACGGCTGCTTAAACGGGTGAACCCACTGATAACCAAATTCTGTCCTTGCCAGCCAGAACCATAACCCTGCTACTATTGCCAGTACTAATGTCATAAGTATTTCCCTCCTTTAACCCATCCTTTTTTTAATCTCTTCGTAGTTCATAACCTGCTTCTCAGGCACGGTCTGGATAAAAATTTCAGTCCCCTCTGCCGCGATTTCTTTCAGCATCTGCATCTCGTCACTGTTTACAAATATCTCCGAAGTAATCTTTTTCTTACCTGGCTCGTTCGGTATGCCCCCGAGCTGCAGGCGTTTCAGTGTGACTCCGTCTTTCAAAGCTTCATAACAGACCCCAATATTCTTAAAAAGGACCATCACATTCCCCTCGCCAAACTGATTCTCTTTCCACTCGGCTGCGGCTTCTTCTACTGTATGGATCTGTACCTTGATGCCTTTCGGCGCGGCATTTGCATAAATTTTTCCCATGAAAGCATCGTTTGCGAGTTTGTTATCCACAATAATTATCTTTTCTGCACCGGTTGTCTTCACCCACTTCGTAATAACCTGTCCGTGGATTAAACGAAAATCAACACGTGCTAATACGCATTTTCCCATTTTTTCTCCTTTCATTCACTATAACGTGCTTTGACATCTATAGCACTTTCAGCTATATAATCAATGCACTGTGCCGGTATCTCCGACAGGGGCTCGCTGATCCTTGCTTCTGCCGCCTTGATAAGCATCGGCATGCTTAAGCCTGTTATACATTCTACATTGCCGTTTCGTATACAGGATGCCGTCACATTGCAGGGGCTGCCCCCGAACAAATCCACCAGAACAAGAACCCCTTCGCCTTGATCCATCACCTTGATTTCTTCCTCAATGACACCTCTTAGCTGCTCCAGATTGTCTTCCGGATAAAGAGGCAATGCTTTAATGCATTCAATCTCCCCCATGATCATTTCTGCACTTTTGAGCAGTTCTTTTCCGAATGCCCCATGTGTGATTAATAGAATTCCAATCATAGACTTCCTCCTTTCTTCTAAAAAATTTATTTTTCTTTCTAATCATTTATAGTGCAAAAGCCATGCCAACTTTAGTGTGCCAGTTCCAAACTGCATAAAACTGTTTTTTCTTTCTGATATGGCACACTAATCTGCCTGAAAGACACACTACGCTCCTTCCATCTCCTCTTTATATGGCATGGATGGTCCCGATCCAAAGCGCTGTACTGCAAACGATGCTGCTCTATTGGCATATTCGGCCGCATCAAAAAAATCCAGCCCTTCTGCCAGCGCAAATCCCAATGCACCGTTGAATGCATCCCCGGCCCCTGTTGTATCCACCACTTTTACAATATGGGCTGGTATCACACGTTCCTGCCCTCCCTTACTTGCAAAAACGCCCTTCTCCCCCATTGTAATGATGACGGACTCAATTCCTGCCTTATGGAATACCTCCGCTACCCTGTGTGCACTCTCCTCCGAATCCACCGGTATGCCAGTCAGCAGCTCTGCCTCCGTCTCATTGGGCGTTATGACGTCTATCTTGGCCAGAAATTCATTCGATACTTTTTTTGCAGGAGCCGGGTTCACAACAATCTGCAGACCTTCAGACTTTGCAATATCCATTGCCTTTTCAAGAGCGTCCAGATTCACCTCAAACTGCCCCATGAAAATATCTGCATTACAGATTGCATCCCTCACCCTTTCCACATCTTCGTCTGTAAACATGGTGCATGCTCCTGGAACAATCAATACCTGATTCTCCTTCGTCCCGCCGTCCACAAAAATCAATGCTACCCCCGATGCCTCTTTAGGATCTACAATGACATACTTCGTGCTGATCTGCTCCTTAAGATAGAAGTTCCTTGCATAATCTCCCGACAGATCTTCGCCGATCTTCGTAATCAAGTTCACTTCTCCCCCAAGGCGGTGTGCGGCAACCGCCTGATTGCTGCCTTTTCCACCGGGCCCCATCTTAAACTCTGTACCAATAACAGTCTCGCCCCCGCGTGGAAGATGTCCGCACACTCCTGTGTAATCCGTTGCATAGCTAGCGAAAAAAACAAGTTTTTTACTCATAATCCGTTACCTCTCCATTCTATATTTTTTGTTTCCTACCTATCTATAGTGCAAACAGCGTGCCATTCTAAGCGTGTCAAGCAGGAAAGCACCTTTCTCTGATACCTAAACTTTCCTAATAAAAAACATCATTCCTCTTTACATAACAATGCTCTTAACTACATTGTGATAAAATATAGTTAAGAGCATTGTTATACAAGGTAGTGCTTCGAAGGAAGGAGGCCTATGAATAAATCCCAGTTAATGAAAGGTATTCTGAAAGGATGTATCCTGAAGATCATTGAACAATCTGAAACCTACGGATATGAAATAGTGACGCAGCTTCAGGAAAATGGATTTACAGAGGTGAGGGAAGGTACGCTTTATCCGCTTCTGCTCCGCCTCGAAAAGAAGAAACTAATCACTGCAACTTATGAGCCCAGCCCATTGGGCCCTAGCCGCAAATACTATGCACTTACTCCGGACGGTGACCAATACCTCCGCTCATTTTTGACCAGCTGGAAGGTTTTGTTCGGTAGAAAGTTCTCCATACACAGCAAACCATATGAAAGGTATCTCGGATGGTCATGCCGTATGGCTCATCCTCGTTGTCATGTTACTGATGCTTGCTGCCGCCACCGCATCCATGAACAGGCACTGGGCAAGATGCGCACAGCGTTTTCCGCAATGACATAAAAAACGGGAGGCTGCTCTCTTCCTCCCGTTTACATTTCTTGCTTATAATATTTATCAGACAAGACACTCCTGCATTGCTTCCATTTCTATCCCTGCGTTTTCCATCGCATGGCTGACCACTTCACGTTTTTCCAGTTCCGTACACCAGGACAGTCCGCATCCGGCCGAAAGGACACGGGGTACCGGAATGAGCCTGCCGGGAACCTCTTGTTCCTTACACACTTTTTCCATCGCCATTGCATCTGCTGTTGTATGAAATGTCACTACTAATTTTAATTCTTTTTTTCTCATCTTTCTCTTATTCAATGATGGCAGGATCTGCACCCCGCATCTGCTTCCTTCATCTTATTTTTGCAAAGGGGTCTGACCCCTTTGAGGCTGATTGACAATAACTTAACAACCTGCTGTATTAATCGGCAGCGATCTCCCGCACTGCTTCTATGGCAGCATCTACTTCCTCTTCCGTATTATAATGTGAAAAGCTAAATCTGACCGCCCCCTGTTTCTCGGTTCCGAGGGCCTTATGCATCAGGGGGGCACAGTGCGCCCCCGGCCTGGTGGAAATACCGTAAGTGACAAAAAGCTCATCGCTGATTTCTGAAGAATCATAGTCCGCAATGTTAAAGGTTACGATCGGGCATCTCTTTTCCGCCTCAAAGTCTCCGTATATCTTTACACCTTTGATTTGGGATATTCCCTCGTAAAACCTTCTCATGAGGTCTGTTTCTTTCTTCTCTATCTCTTCAATGCCAGTCTCCTCCAGATATTTCAGCGCCGCATTCAGGCCGGCAATCCCATGTCCGTTCAGTGTCCCGGCTTCCAATGCCGTCGGCATTTCCTGCGGATGATGCATGTTGTACGTGTCAACGCCGGAGCCGCCGCAAAGGAGCGGGCGCACGGCCAGCCCTTCCCTCACATACATGCCGCCAGTTCCCTGTGGTCCCAGAAGACTTTTATGACCGGTAAAGCAAAGGATATCTATATTCATTGTCTGGACATCAATCGGAAATACGCCTGCCGTCTGGGATGCATCTACTACAAAAAGAATACCGTGGCCTTTTGCTATACTTCCCACCCGGTGTATATCCACCATATTCCCAGTCAGGTTCGAACCATGTGTACAGACTATCGCACGAGTATTTTCACGGATGGCACTCTCCATTTCTTCATAACAGATATTCCCTTTTTCATCTGATGGAAGTATGGTGAGTTCAACGCCTTTATCCCTGCACTCATATAGCGGCCGAAGAACGGAATTGTGTTCCAGCACCGTCGTAACCACATGGTCTCCCGGATTTAAGGTTCCTTTTATGGCAATATTCAGACTCTCCGTAGAATTAGCCGTAAAGACGATCTGCTTTGGGTTTTCCGCATGAAAAAAACGGCTTAGTCTCTCTCTTGTATCATATATGATTCTCGATGCACTTAAGGCAGCCTCCGTAGCTCCCCGTCCTGCATTACCGATTGAATTCATCGCCTGAACGACAGCCTCCGTCACTTCTTTCGGTTTTCGCATTGTCGTTGCGGCGTTATCCATATAAATCATAGTTCATCCCCCATTTCCATACATGTTTAGTATACCCTCCCTTCCCATAAGAGTCTAATCGAAAACATAAATAAATAAGGACTATTATAGATGTTCTCTATAATAGTCCTTAAAACCACTTTCCATTCCATTCTCAGCTAAAGTGAAGGATACACTTTATCCACCACCCGCAAGAACTTTTCTGCAAGAGATGATAAATGAAAGTTTTTATTATACACAACATTAATGTCACGCCTGCCAGACTCTCCGTCCAGTGAGAACTCCAGCATTTTGCCCTCTTTTATCTCGTCCCCCGCGGCCAGCCGGGAAATGATGGAGATCCCCATCCCCCGGCTCACAGAACGCTTAATCGTTTCCTGATTCTCCATGCTCGCAACAATCTTAAGAGAGTCAAAATCCAGGCCCATCTTCTTCAGCAGCTTTTCTGCCTCTTTACGGGTGCCTGATCCTTCTTCCCTGAGTATGACCGGTTCATTCTGAATCCATTCTTTCCCAGCCGCTTTTCCTGCGCCTGACTTCTTAAGATTTCTAAACCTGTCGGTATTCGGGGTAATCACAACCAGTTCATCTTTATAAAACGGAATATACTGGCAGTATTTTTTATCCAGTACCGTACCGGTAAATCCGATGTCGACGTTGCCGTTTACTACCTGTTCCACCACTTTTGCACTGTCAGTTTCCATAATCTTAAAATGTTCCTGCGGATACTTTTCACTGAAGCGGGCCAGTATCTGCGGGAGGAGGTACTGCGAAGGCACGCTGGATGCCGCAATATGGATGCAGTGGCTCCCATCTTTTCTTGTCTGGTCATAAGTTGTCTCTATTTTTTTCTGAAGTATGATCATCTGTTTCGCATATCCATAAAGAATCTTTCCATCCTCAGACAGATTTACTTCTTTTGTATTCCTGATAAACAGACGGACCCCCAGCTCCTTCTCCAGAGAAGAAATATGAGCACTCACTGTAGGCTGGGTTAAGAAAAGGGCCTTTGCCGCTTTTGAAAAGCTGCCTTCCTCTGCAACCGCTGCAAATGCTTCTAACTGTTTCAGATTCATAGATTTGATATCCTTTCACTTTCTCCGCCTGTTTTCCGGGTTACTTTGATGCTGTCCATGTACTCCAGTATCGGCTTGGCGCTTTTCCTGCTTGTAGAAAACATATCCCGAATTTCGGCTATCGTGATTTTTCCATCTGCTTTCAGCTTCTCAACGATCTTTTCTTTTGCCTCGGCCATATACACACCCGGTGTATACATACCTTCGGCAACTTTTATGATTTCTCCGCTGTCTGTCATAAGAAGTAAGATATCGTCCACAGTCCGTGCCGGCACGCCGCCAAAATCAATATCAGCCAGCCTGACAAAATCGAATTTTGCAGGCTTAATAACGCCAAGCAGTTTTCTCCTTACTTTCTCAAAGGTTTCATCCCGGACTACCTCATATCCCTTCGGCGCAAGGAATTCATCATGCCTTGTCAAAGTATCCTGTTCCTCCAGATATTCTATATACCTGTCAAATACATTCGGCTTTACCCGTTTCATGAATGTACTGTGTACCTCCGCTTTCGGCATTCCATACCTGTAAGGATACTTTTTGATGTAGTCCTCAAGCGCCCCGAGTATCTTTTCCCTGTATGCGTGTTCATCTGCCATATGAAGGACATAAGTATCCTTTTTCATCGGGAATACGCACACAAGCCCCTGTGTGGCCAGCTCTGTCACTGCGGCCTCCGTCTCTTCCTTTGATAAAGCGGTCAGTTTTGCAAGTTCTGAAACCGATGCCATTGTCTCTGCAAAGTCTTTCACATGAAGCTCGATGACATCCTCTGCGGTGCCTGATTCTTTCTGCCTGAGACTTTCAATTGTTTCTTTAGAAAAGCGTTTCTTTCTGGCCGCATTCGGCTCCAGAATCACGCCGCCGCCAATCGTTTCCATTGGGGAATAAAAGCGGACAACAAACCGGTCACCTCTTCGGAAGGCTACATCCTCTTCCATTCTCAACTGCACATACCCGCTGTCCCCGGGTCCCAGCTCCTCGTCCCCTAAAAGAACCGCACGGCACAGAACTTCACTCGTCCCGCTAAAGAAATGGAGCCTTGCATTGTTGGTCAAAAGCCGCATGGTAGAATCCAGCATTTCCAGCTTGACATCCATGAGCCTTGAATCGGTCATGCTGCCCGGAGGTGCAAGAACACAGCCTCTTTTTAAATCTTTTTTCTTCATATTAGATATATTAATAGCAACCCGCTGTCCCGCATAACATTTTTCCACATCCTGGCCGTGCACCTGGATATTCCTGATCTTGCATTCCTGTCCATTCGGAAACATTTCCAGTGTGTCTTCCTTTGAAATCGTACCGCTCACCAGAGTTCCCGTAACGATCGTGCCAAAACCGGATAACGAGAAACCCCGGTCTACAGGCAGTCTCGGGATGGTGTGGATATCCTTTTCCTCCACCTCTTCCTCTGTGAGACGCTCAACAGTTTCAATCAATTCCGGAATGCCTTCCCCTGTCGCGGCCGATACCTTGACGACAGGAGCCGTTTCCAGAAATGTGCCCTCGAGTTCTTCTTTGATTTCCTCTTCGACCAGTTCCAGCCACTCCTCGTCCACCAGATCACATTTGTTCAGGACGAGAATACTTTTCTGGACGCCAAGCATCGCCAGAATATCCATATGTTCCCTCGTCTGGGGCATGATTCCCTCATCAGCCGCCACAACAAGCAGTACCATATCCATGCCGACGACTCCGGCAACCATGTTATTGATGAACTTTTCATGTCCGGGAACATCGATGATCCCCGCGCGGTTTCCGTTTGGCAGGTCAAAATACGTGAATCCGAGGTCTATCGTGATCCCCCGGCGCTGTTCTTCCTCCCAGCGGTCTGTATTACGTCCGGTCAGCGCCTTGATCAGTGTCGTCTTTCCGTGATCAATATGTCCCGCTGTTCCGATAATAATATGCTTCATATTGATTTCCTTCCTTTTCAAGGACATTCAGTTCCTTTAGTATTTTCGCAAAATAGTTCATGAATTGCCCGTCAAACGTCCTCATATCGAGCAGAATCCTGTCATTTGCCGTGCGGCCGATTACAGGCACTGGAAGATGTCTTAAACGTTCTTCCAATTCAGGGGTCGTAATCTTAAGCGGACGGATCGTTACCGCAGTGCTCGGGATCCGCTCGAGAGGCAGGGATCCGCCCCCGATCTGTGACTCGCATTCCTCGATATCAATCTCGGCCGGTAAGTCTGCCCGCTTCAGCAGCCTCCGGAACTTCTTTGCATCCTGTTCTACTTCCTCCACCCTCTTTGTGATCATATGAAGTGCAGGTATATTCTTCACTGCCCTTTCTTCTGATAAATACTCCCTAAGCACGACTTCTAAAGCCGATGCAGTAAACTTATCAATACGCAGGGCACGGGTCAGCTGGTTTTTCTTCATCAGGTCAATGTATTTCTTCTTCCCGACAATAATTCCCGCCTGCGGGCCGCCCAGAAGTTTATCGCCGCTGAAGCACACGACATCGGCTCCGTTTCTCACGGAATCCTGTACAGTCGGTTCATAAGTCAGTCCATATTTACTCAAATCTATCAGTACACCGCTTCCCAGATCTTCGATCACGGGGATGTCATATTTTTCTTTTAAGGATACCAGTTCCGATATCGGCACGGTATCCGTAAAACCAACAATTCTATAGTTACTTGTGTGTACCTTCATAAATACTTTTGTTTCTTCTGTCACCGCATCTTCATAGTCGGAAATGTGGGTTTTGTTTGTCGTGCCGATTTCTCTTAAAACGGCGCCGCTCTGTTCCATGACATCCGGAATCCTGAATTTACCGCCCACTTCAACCAGTTCCCCCCTGGAGACGACCGCTTCCCCGCCTTTTGCCATAGAGCTTAAAATCAGCATAACAGCGGCGGCATTATTATTCACGGCCATAGCTGCTTCTGCACCTGTAATCTTGCAGAGCAGTTCCTCAAAATGGGAATACCTCTCCCCTCTTTTTCCTGCCTCCAGATCATATTCCAGATTCGAATATCCTGACGCAATGTAGGTCACCTGTTTTAAATGCTCCCCACTAAGCGGGGCACGTCCCAGATTCGTATGGAGAATTGTCCCCGTCCCGTTCAGCACCCGGGTCATGTTCGGCCGGTACATCGCGGCTACATTCAGTTCTATCCGCTCGCAGAGACGGTCTATCTGCTCCTGGGCCTTTTCTTCCTCCTCACAGGAACCGATATAGGTCCTTAGGGCTTCCAGCTCCGTGCGTATCGCCTCCAGCACACTGTCGTAGCTGTAGTAATCTATCATTTTCTTTATCGTTTCATTTTCCAGCAGAACATCCACCTTTGGAATCCTGCGGAATAAGAGGTTCTTGTTCATAACCTTCTCCTTTTATTATCTTTACTCCCGGAAGGGATCATACCTGCTGTTCGTAAACGCTTGTTTCAAGCTAACGCAGCAGGATTAGTTTTTCCTGCTTTTCCAGTACGCGGCCGATCACGGACACTTTCGTATCCAGTTGTTTTTCTTCAAGATCACGGAGAAATCCTTCGCTGAAGTCCGCCGGCACGCTGAACAGAAGTCCGCCGGATGTCTGCGGATCATAGAGCAGGTCCAGATAAAATTCTTCTACACCACCTGCATCCACCATGTGCCCGCTATGTTCCCTGTTCTTATATGCACCGGCCGGTATCAGCCCCATTTTGGCATACTCGACTGCTTCTTCTATATATGCCGTATCACGTACATGGATTTCCAGTGTCACACCGCTCGCAGAAGCCATTTCCGAGCAGTGTCCGAGAAGCCCGAATCCCGTGATATCTGTACAAGCACTGACAGGATACTTTTCGGCTGCTTCCTTTGCTTTTTTATTCAGTGAGGACATGACTGTAATCGCTTCCTCTTCTGCCTGTTTGGATGCCATTTCCGCTTTCACGGCCGTATTAACGATGCCGCTGCCGATCTGTTTTGTCAGAATCAGCACGTCCCCCGGCCTGCATCCGTAATTTTTAAATATTCTGTCCGGATGTACAAATCCCGATACGCTTAACCCGTACTTGGGTTCATCATCCTGCACAGAGTGCCCCCCGACAAGGACCGCACCGGATTCCAGCACTTTATCCGCACCGCCTTTCAGTATCTCCCCCAGTATTTCCGGGTCAAGACAGTT
Organism: Faecalicatena orotica; assembly: GCF_905197545.1. Lineage (NCBI taxonomy): Bacteria > Bacillati > Bacillota > Clostridia > Lachnospirales > Lachnospiraceae > Faecalicatena > Faecalicatena orotica. The sequence goes on along the minus strand of NZ_CAJJZH010000007.1, from coordinate 224,215 downwards.
TGGAAATCCAACGATATTCAGGGCAACTTTCGGCTCCCCTCCCATCGCATATACATCGCTTAAGGAGTTGGCCGCTGCAATCTGTCCGAATGTATATGGGTCATCCACGATGGGGGTGAAAAAATCCACCGTCTGGATCATGGCAATGTCATCTGTTACTTTATAAATCGCGGCATCATCTGATGTTTCAATTCCAACCATGAGATTCTCATCCTGGAATTTCGGCAGCCTGCCCAGAACCTGGGCAAGGGTCTCAGGACCTATTTTGGCCGCTCATCCGGCCGTTTTTGCCATCTGGGTAAGGCGTACATCTTTGCCTGTCGTCATAGTATTATTCTCCTTTTTCGTTTCCGCAGAACAGACAGCGCAACTTTGACCGGTACGCTGTCTGTTCATCATTTTCTTTGACTGTTTGTACTTCTTCAGTAAGACTAAGGACGTATGATCTTTCCCGCCTGATTCATCGTCTCCACGATGCTGTACATATTCGTCACGGTTCCGACCTTCAGCTTCTCCTTCAGACCATAGTAATCCAGGCATGTCCCACAGGTCATGATTTCAACTCCCTGTGCTTCCATTGACTTCAGGTCCTCCAGAGAATCAGAACCTTCACAAGTCAGTTTAGCACCCCCGTTATAGAAAAGGATTGCTTTCGGCAATTCATCAAGCTGTGATACGGCAAAAATGAAGCCTTTTATCAGGACAGCCCCGAGCTCATCATTCCCTTCCCCCATGCGGTCTGATGAAATCACGACTACCGTATCTTTCCTTTTGTCTGTACGGCATAAGACCGGTTCTTCCATAGCCTGGGTTTCTCGTTTCGGCATCGTTCTGTCTGTTCTTATAATCACTTTGAACTCCTTCTCACTGATTTTCTCTGAAGTGACATCTCCCCCTGAACTGGATGCCATCTTCGTCACATTCTGGACCGCAATCTCGTTATCCACCAGAACCTCCAAAACATCAGGTCCCTCCAGCTCCTGCAGAGCCTTCTTCGCTTTAATTACCGGTATCGGGCAGGCATCCCCCATAGCATTAACTGTTATCATCTTGTAATCTCCCTTCTGCTACACTTATAGATATATTCTATCACTGAGTTGCTGTCAGGTAAACACCTTATCTTAAAAAAGTGGGGAAATAGCTTCACGTTCCCTTTTCTCCCGCAGTTTCATCCACATTCCGTATTGAAAAAGTCGGGGTTTTATGAGATGATAGGTTTAGTTTTCTGCCTGTTTAATTTAACTGGCAGTTTCCGAGAGAAAGGATTAGATAAATATTATGTGGATAGCTGACAATTGGAAAGATTATGAAGTGATAGACTGTTCTAACGGTGAGAAGTTAGAGCAATGGGGAGATTATCTCCTAATCAGGCCGGACCCGCAGGTTATATGGGACACGCCTAAGACACACAAGGGATGGTCCCACCCGAACGGATATTACCACCGCAGTAAGAAGGGCGGCGGTGAATGGGAGTTTTTTGACCTGCCCCATCAGTGGCAGATTCATTATGGAAGCCTTACTTTTAATCTAAAACCTTTTAATTTTAAGCATACCGGGCTTTTCCCTGAACAGGCTGTAAACTGGGACTGGTTCTCCGGAAAGATCCGTGAAGCGGGCAGACCGGTGAAGGTACTGAATTTGTTCGCCTATACAGGCGGTGCGACTCTTGCTGCTGCGGCTGCCGGGGCACAGGTTACACATGTGGATGCATCGAAAGGGATGGTGAACTGGGCGAAGGAGAATGCGGCTTCTTCCGGGCTGAAGGATGCCCCGATCCGCTGGCTTGTGGATGACTGCGTGAAGTTTGTGGAGCGCGAGATCCGCAGAGGTAATACTTATGATGCGATTATAATGGATCCGCCTTCCTATGGCAGGGGACCCAAGGGCGAGATATGGAAGATCGAGGATATGATCCATCCTCTGATTAAGCTGTGTACCCAGATTCTTTCCAAGGATGCAGTCTTCTTCCTGATCAACTCTTATACTACAGGGCTTGCTCCTGCTGTCCTGACTTATATGATTTCTACAGAATTAAAAGCATGGCGTGGTACAGTAGACTCACAGGAGATCGGGCTTCCGGTCAGCCAGAACGGACTGGTCCTCCCTTGTGGGGCTTCCGGACGCTGGGCACGGGATTGAGACTATTTCAATCTTTAAAACCCATATCCCCACTGGAATCAACGTATAAAAGCGTTAAAAATTCCAGTGGGGATATATTTTATATTTACTTAATATTATGATGTTGTGGCTTATCAGCTTCATAAATGCCACTGTCAGAACCCAACAATACATTTATACCTGTGATTTCACATCCTTTGCTTTCATAATAGCGCAGCATTTCGTCAATCTTCCTTTTATCATAACTTGTAATACAATCTGATAAAACATTGACTCGATAGCCTGCTTTGCGCAGGTTGTAACAGGTTGATTTTACACAGGCTGCCGCATCTGCTCCTGTGATGTAGAAGTCACTTATTTCATTTTTATCAATAAAGTCTGCGAATGCCTCGCTGCTTAATGCATTTCCTTTATACTTTGTGAAGATATTTTTTGATACTATTTTTAAATCTGAAACTAATTCAGCCCCTCGCGTATTGGGTTTAAAAGTCCTTGTCCCGCCAGATAAATTTTCATGTCTTATGTAGACGACATGAATATCCTGTTTTACTGCCCAATCTATGGATTGGTTTATACGGTCAATGATTTCCTTGTAATTCTTTGTTATATCATTTTGAATGTCTATTACTACTAAAGCTTTTTTCTGCATAGCGGTTCCTCCTGATTATGTGATTTATTTACCGCTATTATAACTGATTATTTATGACAACTGTATGTCACTAATCTTTGTAAAGATTTTGAATTTGGGAGGATTTTTCTTTCAGCATATCAATGATCTCCCGGGGTTCCAGCACCTCGACTGAATCACCGAATCCGAGGAGCAGGGAGAGCCACAGCCGCTCATTTTCTTTTACATGCGTAGCTATAACAAAATCACCATTTTCATGTTCTTCGATGATTTCACCTTTCATGTATTCCATAATGGGAATTCTTTCTTCCGCTTTACACCGTAATTTTACGGGAATATAGCGCTGGGTATCACTGCCCCATTGTTTTTCCAGCAGTTCCGGGACATTACCGTGTCTGCTGTCCATCGTTCTGCCGGTAACTCTTAAATTCGTTAACCGGTTGAGCTTGAAGAAACGGTAATCGTTTTTACAGGTGCAATACGCCAGCAGATACCAGGCATACCAGCGGTAGTTCAGTGCCAGCGGTTCAACGGTCCTATGGCTTTTTTGTCCTGACCCGTTGGTATAATCAAATTCAACTATGTTTTTATTGTGGATTGCCTCTTCGATTTCACGCACAAATCCGGGAATATTTCCACCCTCGCTGACTACACCGAAGTCAATGAATATACGCTGTTCCCTATCATTATAATGGCCCGCGGCCAACAGCTTTTCCAGAGTCGTATTTATTTTCTGGCTGTCATAAGCCGAACACATGCCCTTGAGTGCGGTGATGATAAATAAATAATCTTCCATTGTTGTAATCTGCTTATCCAGCCTGAAAGTATCAAGTATTTCGTAGCCGCCCGATGCCCCTGTCGATGATGTTACAGGAATACCTGCAATGGACAGAGTCTCTACATCACGCACAATCGTCCGGATTGATACCTCGAAACGCTCAGCAAGCTCTTTGGCTGAAACGACATTACGGTTCATCAGGTACATCGTGATTCCGATGAGGCGGTCAATTTTCAACTGTAACCACCCCGCTCTCTTTTTTCTATATTAATAATCATTTAAAACTGTTCCCAGTGCACTTTGTCTATCGGCAGTTCGTCCAATTCGTATGCGTCTTTCTGTTCATCCGGCATACCCAGGGACAGGATTGCTTCTAGTTTATACCCTTCCGGATATTTCAGTATGGAACGAAGAAAAGCTTCTGTTGTGCCTCCGTCAGGCGTTTCCCTCAGGCGTCCCTGTATCCAGCAGCTTCCCACACCGAGGCTGGAAGCCATCAGATGCATGTTTGTCATTGCTATGGAACAATCTTCCGTCCATACATCTGTTATTTCGGGGTTTGCAATCACAACGACCGCACAGGCAGCATTCTCCAGCATTTTTGCTGCCCCGGCCCTGCATTTGGACATGAGCTTTAAGTTTTCCCTGTCTGTTACGGCAATGAACTCCCACGGCCGTCTTGTCCTGCTCGATGCAGATAATAAGCCCGCCTGCAGGATCTGGTTGAGCACTTCCTTTTCAACCGGCTCGTCTGTATATTTTCGAATGCTTCTGCGTCTTCTCATAGTCTCAAGAAGCTCCATATTATTCTTCCTCCTTTTGTCTGTTCTGTATATGAAATCTGTTAACGAACTTCGATCTGACCCAGAATCTCCCCGATTGGCGCAGAAATGTTAAGTTCGGCCCTGACTGCTTTCGCGGTCCGGGATTTATTTATAACAACAAGGTGCCTCCCGTGGAAGTAATCGATGAATCCTGCCGCCGGGTACACGACCAGGGATGTCCCGCCAATAATCAGCGTATCCGCCCGGGCTATGGACTCCACTGCACCCTGTATGGTACTTGAATCCAGCCCTTCCTCGTAAAGCACGACATCCGGCTTAATGATGCCCCCACACTCGCAACGCGGAATCCCTATGGATTCTTTCACAAACTGTGCGTCGTAGAACCGATGGCATTCCATGCAGTAATTACGGTGGATACTGCCGTGAAGCTCATACACGGTCCTGCTGCCTGCGGCCTGATGCAGTCCATCAATATTCTGGGTGATCACTGCTTTCAGTTTCCCCGCCTGCTCTAATTCTGCCAGCTTGAGGTGGGCCGGATTCGGACGGGCATCAAGAATCATCATTTTTTCTCTGTAGAAATCATAAAATGCTTCTGTATACTGCATGAAAAAACTATGGCTCACAACTTGCTCGGGTGAATACTTGTACGACTGGTGGTAGATACCGTCCGCACTTCTGAAATCCGGAATATGACTCTCCGTTGATACTCCTGCGCCGCCGAAAAATACGATGTTCTCACTTTCATCTATGATTTCCTGCAGCTGCTCTACTTCCTTTTCATACATCTTACGCCCTCCTGTCTTGTCCTGCTTCGTGCCCCCTACTCGTCTTTCAGGTTTCCTTTATTGATATGCCTCTGTACAATGGCCTGCATACATTTCCATACATCTTCTGACGTTTCTTCAATCTTCTCGTTCCGCTTATATACCTGTGACTTCTTCACGCCGTGTTCGGCCCAGCTTTTTCCGCCACTCGCGTCATTGAGCAGCAGAGGCTGGAAATTGTCCAGCAGGTGTGCAAATTTTGCATCAGGTGTCTGATACTCTTCAAATTCTTCCCACAGACTGCGGAAATACTTTCCCTGGTCTTCCGGAAGAAGCCCGAAGATTCTCTCCGCCGCCTTCTCTTCTCTCGCCCGTTTTGTCTCGGCTCCTGCGGAATCATAGGCATATGTATCCCCTGCGTCAATCTCTACCAGATCATGGATCAGTACCATAATCATAACCTTTGTCAGGTCTGTTCCGGGCACATATTCCTGAAGGAGTACTGCCATCAAAGTGATATGCCAGGAATGCTCTGCATCGTTTTCTTTCCTCTGACCATCTGCCAGATAGGACTGCCGGTAAATATTCTTTACCTTGTCGATTTCCGTAATGAATTGAATCTGCTGCTCTAACCTTGTCATTTTCGCTGCCCCTTTTCTTTTCTGTTTTTGGATCTCTATATTTTTATTGTAAACTCTCTTGTCCATTTTTACAATCGTTACTGTTCACAGATAACCTGTAAACAGTAACTAACAATTGCTAATGTTATGCTAAAAAGTATACCGGTTAAAAATGAAAGACTCCGGATATGAGCATTTTTCAGTCCCATATCCGGAGTCTTTCTATTATGTATAATGAGCGTAACTGTTCAGTACAGGGCTGTGTATTTACTGCACAGTCCGTACGAAAACGTAGAACAGCCAGAAGCAAGCCCCATCGCCAAAGGCGATTTTCATGGGCTTGCGGCGTAACTGTTCATGGTCCTGAACAGTTACTAATGAGCATTTTATAAGTCTACTTTCCCTGTTGTATCACCATTAATTACATAATACGCCGCAAATTCTTCCGGCTTCAGATAGATCTTTACATCTTTCATATCGCCGACTTTGTTTTTCAGTTCTTTTGTCCAGACATTTTTCACTTTCTGGAGAACTTCTTCCTGAGTATACTCTCTTCCCGCAAACTGAAGGAATAACTCCGTCTTAACCTCTGCTTTTTTCGCTGCTGTTCTTGCAGCTGGTTTTGCAGCTGTCTTCTTAGCTGTTGTCTTGGAAGCAGTCTTCTTAACTGCTGCTTTCTTCACAACTGGCTTCTCTTCTTTTACAGGTTCCGGATCTTTTAAAACTGCTGCTCTGGTCTCTATCGCTTTCGTCGTGTCTTTCTTCGTTTCAATCGCCTTTGCCTGACCGGCTTTTGTCTCAATAGCTTCTGTCTTAACCGGTGCTTTTTTAACAGCCTCTTTCGCTGGTTCAGCCTTAACTGGTTTCACAGCCTCTGTCTTTTCAGCCGCTGTTTTAACGGGTTCTGCAGCCTCTGCTTTTGCAGCTGCTGTTTTTGCCGTTGTCTCTACAGCCTTTTCTGCTGCCTTCGCGGTTACTGGTTTCTTTGTTGTTTTCGTTGTTGTTTTTCTGGTTACCATACTTGCTCCCTCCTGCTAAAACAAACTCAAGTATCTTGGCTTCAACATAAACATTTTTTTGTTACAAGGGGTATTGTACCTCATTTTCCCTGAAACGTCAAAAAAAAATTTCCATAGTCACTAAAATGGTCAAGTAACTGTCATTTTTCTTCTTTGTACCCGCGGAAAAATTTTGAGAGGCTTTCGAGTGTTTTGAGCAGGACCGGCATCTCATTTTCGTCAAGACTCTGGATCACCGCATCTGTCATCTGCATATGGAAATCTTCATGATGCCTGTATGCCCGGCGCCCCTTTTCAGTCAGGCGGATGTATACGACACGGCGGTCCGTTTCGCTTCTTTCACGCACCACATATTTTTTATTTACCAGGCTGTTTACAGACGTAGTAAGAGACCCGGCAGTAATGCCGAGTTTCTTGGCTACCACGGACATCGTGCTGTCGCTGCCGAGTCCGATGGCCTCTATGATATGCATGTCATTGTTGCTGATATCTTTATACTCATCTGTAATAATGGCATCTTCCTCCAATTCCCAGATTTCATTAAACAGATGTACGAGGATATCATTGATTTTCTCATGTGCATTCACAGATGCTGTACTCCTTTCCTGATTCCTATTATGATGTCAGGACTCTTTACGGTCAAACAGGGAATCTATCACTTCTTTCACAGTTTCCATGCGCTGTGCCTGATAAGCTTTGGCTCCGCAGAATAGTAATGCATGGTCTACATCTCCTTTTGCGGCGTTAATCAGGCCGTCTGTGATGCAGTATGGTATCTCTGCCGGATTACATCTTGCCAGACAACCGTGGCATGGTGTGTGTTCTATTTTCTCACCTAGCATAACACGTTTCATGAACGGATTCAAGATTGCACGTCCGGGCATGCCTACGGGACTCTTAACAATTACGATGTCATCCTTTTTTGCATCCAGATATGCCTGTTTATACCGGATATCGGCATCACATTCCTCTGTTGTTACAAATCTGGAAGCCACTTGAACGCCGTCGGCACCAAGTGACAATGCATGTATGACGTCTTCTCTGTCATGGATTCCCCCGGCAATTACCACTGGGATTTTTGTCTGGTATTCTTCTTCATAAGAATGTACAACTGCTATAATTTTTTTAATCTCGTCTTCGTAAACTTCCGGTGTGTATACTTTCAGTTCATCTTCCTTAAATCCGAGATGACCGCCGGCCTTCGGGCCCTCGATGACAACAAGGTCTGCTGTGCGGCGGTATTTTTTGCCCCAGTATTTCAGAATCACCTTTGCCGATTTCTTGGTCGATACGATTGGCGCAATCTTTGTACTGCTGTCCCCCACAAGTCCCGGCAGTTCTGTCGGAAGTCCCGCACCGGAGATGATGATGTCGGCTTTTGCCTGTACGGCGGCTTTTACATGCTGTTTATAATCTCTTAAGGCAACCATAATATTATAGCCGATCAGGCCGTCCGGTGAAATAGCCCTTGCCTTATCCATTTCTTTTTGAATCGCCCGGACATTAGCCTCAGAAGGATGCTGGTCAAAATCAGGTTCCCTGAATCCAATCTGGGCCGTGGAAATGATTCCCACTCCGCCTTCTGCCGCTACGCTGCCGGCCAGATTTCCAAGACTGATACCGACTCCCATGCCCCCTTGAATCAAAGGAACTCTCACCGTCTTTCCACCAATTTTAAATGGATCCATATACTACCTCTTTTCTCTTACATCTTTCTGAAACGCTGATATCGTTTTTCTGTGAGATCAGCCTCTGGTAAAGCTCTATATTTCTTCAGAAATTCTGCGATTTTGATTTCCAGAGTATTGCAGACTTCTGTCAGGTTCTCTTGTGTATAATGCTCTGGTTCCGGAATCACCTGCTCGATGATTTTCAGCTCCAGAAGATCTTTTGCCGTTAGCTTCATAACTTCCGCAGCCTCGCTTGCACGTTTGCTGTCCTTCCACAGAATGCTCGCAAAGCCTTCCGGGGAGAGTATGGAATAAATGGAATTTTCGAGCATCCAGACCTCATCCGCAACGGCCATCGCCAGGGCGCCGCCGCTTCCTCCTTCTCCGATTACAACGGATAGGACCGGGACCTTCAGGCCCGACATCTCGAACAGGTTTCTGGCAATCGCCTCACCCTGACCGCGCTCTTCCGCCTCTAATCCGCAGAATGCCCCGGGGGTATCTACGAAACAGATAACCGGACGGGCGAACTTTTCGGCCTGTTTCATCAGGCGGAGGGCTTTTCTGTATCCGTCAGGGGATGGCATTCCGAAGTTCCGTTCGATATTTTCCTTTGTTGTCTTCCCTTTTGCCTGCGCAATGACCGTCACCGGCATTCCTTTGAAAGATGCAATACCACCGATGATTGCCTTATCATCTTTGAAGTAACGGTCTCCATGAAATTCCACAAAGTCTTCGAATAAGTTTTCAATATATTCTGCCCCCACCGGACGGTCCTTCTTGCGGGATACCTGCACGCGTTCCCATGCCGTATGGTGTTTGCTGCTTTTCGCCTGCTGCGGTTCTCTGCCTTCCGGTGTACTCATTTTTTCTTCAAATGTAGTTTCCTGCAATCTGGCACCCTCTGCATTTTTACAGTGGAGGCGGAGAATATGGGCCAGTTCCTGCTTCATGTCTTCGCGTTCCACAATTTTATCTATAAAGCCATGCTCCAGCAGAAATTCCGAGCGTTGGAAACCTTTCGGCAGTTTTTCCCCGATTGTCTGCTCAATCACGCGCGGGCCAGCGAAACCGATCAGGGCATTCGGTTCTGCCAGAATAATATCCCCAAGCATTGCAAAGCTTGCCGTCACACCGCCCGTCGTCGGGTCTGTCAGTACAGAAATATAGAGCAGTTCTGCATCACTATGGCGCTTCAAAGCAGCCGAAGTCTTCGCCATCTGCATCAGGGATACAATCCCCTCCTGCATTCTGGCGCCGCCTGAACAGGCAAAGATAATAACCGGGAGCTTTTCCTCTGTAGCACGCTCCACCGCACGTGCGATCTTCTCGCCCACGGCTTCGCCCATGCTCGCCATCAAAAAGCGGCCATCGCATACGCCGATCACGGCCGGACAGCCGTCAATCACAACCTTGCCGGTAACAATCGCTTCCTCCAGATTCGTCTTCTCCTTCAGTACCTCAATCTTTTCCTCATATCCCTTAAAATCCAGTGGATTTCCTGTCACCAAGCCGCGGTCCCACTCTTCAAAAGAACCGGCATCGGCAATCATCTCAATCCTCCGGTACGCATGGACACGAAAATAACCGTGGCACTTGGGACAGATATAAAACCCATTTTTCACATCATCCGCAATAATTGCCGCTCCACATTTATTACACTTCCGAAGCAGCCCCTCCGGGACCTCCGGTCTGGATTCCTTCAAAGAAATATAACTTTTTCTGCTCGTCTTTTTAAACATATTCTGTAACTTCATAGACAGCTCCTAACTTTATACTGCAAAGGGGTCAGACCCTTTTGCGGTCCGTTTTCTGATAATTCTGAAAATTTCCCTTTCATTATCATGACATTTTTTCTATAAATTCAATATCTATATCGCCTGACTCGAAATCTGGATGGTGAAGAATTTCATATTGATAATCTACATTCGTGTCAATTCCCTCAATTATGATCTCGCCGAGGGCACTGCGCATTTTCCGAATCGCTTCTTTTCTGTTTTTCGCATGCACGATCAGTTTTGCCAGCATGGAATCGTAGTAAGGGGTTACGGTATAGCCGCTGTAGATCGCGGAATCGATACGCACGCCTTTTCCTCCGGGCAGGTACATGTCTGTGATCGTACCGGGGGACGGGCGGAAGTTCTTCTTCGGATTTTCTGCGTTGATGCGGCACTCGATGGCATGGCCCGTGATGGTTACGTCATCCTGTGTATAACTCAGTTCTCTTCCATCGGCGATTTTTATCTGTTCTTTTATTAAGTCGATTCCGGTTACCCATTCTGTTACAGGGTGCTCAACCTGAATTCTTGTGTTCATCTCCATGAAATAGAAATTGCCGCTTTTTTCTAACAAGAATTCGATTGTTCCGGCGTTTGTGTAATTGGCCGCTTTCGCCGCTTTCACGGCTGCCTCCCCCATTTTCCTGCGCATTGCGTCTGACAATGCAATGGACGGGGACTCTTCTATCATTTTCTGGTGGTTCCTCTGAACGGAACAGTCACGCTCCCCCAGATGAATGACATTGCCATGTTTGTCTGCCATGATCTGGAACTCGATATGCCTTGGGTGCTGCACGAAATGTTCAATGTACATCGTGTTGTCACCGAAAGCCATCTGGGTTTCTTTCTGTGCCGTATTAAAACTGCTTTCAAACTCGTCAGGAGTTTCGGCCACGCGCATTCCTTTTCCGCCTCCGCCGAGGGCGGCCTTCACGATAACCGGATAACCGATTTCATCTGCTATGGCGGCACCTGTCTGCGCATCGTAGATTGGTTCTTTACTGCCCGGTATTACCGGAACACCTGCAGCAACCATTGTGTTTCTGGCTTCCTGCTTATTCCCCATCTTCCGGATCACTTCTGATGACGGCCCGATAAACGTGATGTTGCACTGCTCGCACAGTTCCGCGAATTTACTGTTCTCGGACAGAAAACCGAATCCCGGATGAATCGCATCTGCTCCAGATACAAGCGTCGCGCTGATGATTCGTTCCATACTCAGATAACTTTCCGTAGAAGGGGCAGGCCCGATGCAGATTGCCTCATCCGCCAGTTGGGTATGCAAAGCCTCTTTATCCGCCTCCGAATACACAGCTACCGTCTCGATCCCCATCTCCCTGCAGGCACGGATAATGCGCACGGCAATCTCTCCGCGGTTTGCAATTAATACCTTTTCAATCATAACCTGCACATCTCCTTATTTTCCAACCATGAAAGTCAGTTCTGCACTGACAACGACCTTGCCATCCACAGTCGCAACCGCCTCACCGACTCCGACAGGTCCCTTCTGCTTGATGATTTTCGTTTCCAGCCTGATCTTATCTCCCGGGTTCACCATGCCTTTAAACTTACATTTCTGTACGCCCCCGAAAAACGCGATTTTGCCGCGGTGTTCCTCCTGACTCAGAATCGCGACTGCACCGACCTGCGCCAGCGCTTCCAGCGTCAGCACTCCCGGCATGACAGGATGGTCCGGGAAATGTCCCTTGAAAAAATCCTCCCGGTAAGTCACACATTTATAACCAACGGCAAACTGCCCCGGCTCATAATCCTCGATATAGTCCACCAGTAAAAACGGATGTCTGTGAGGAATAATTTCCTGAATCTGCTTAATATCTAATCTGTTCATGCAAAAACCTTCTTTCTTTATGTCAAGCCTAAACTGACATTTGTGTTACTGTTCACACCGTACCGTGCACCCCGCTGCACGGTATCGGGCCAATAAAGCGATGGCCCCAGAGCATCTGCTTCTCGCCGAAGGCGACTTGAAATAAGCAGATGCGGCTGCTGTGCACGCCTGAAAGGTGTGAACAGTAGACATTTTCAAAGGGGTCTGCCCCCTTTGCAGTTAATTGATTATTTTATAACAAACAATGGCTGTCCGTATTCTACTGTGTCCCCGTTTTGGACCAGTATTTCTGCTACTTTTCCAGAAAAATCACTTTCGATTTCGTTCATCAGTTTCATCGCCTCTACAATTGCAATGACCTGACCTTCTTTAACGCTGTCGCCGACGCTTATAAATGGCTCTGCCTCTTCTGAAGGCGCAGAATAAAATGTCCCTACCAGTGGAGATTTTACGACTTTACCGTCTGCTTTCTTTTCTGCCGGTGTATCTGAAGCTGATGCAGCTGCCACATATGCTGTCTCATCCGATGCCATTTCGGCCGTAACAGCCGGCTTTTGTGCGGCTGCAGGTGATACGGGTGCCTGTGTATACGCCACTGCATCTGTAGCGGCATACTGGACTGCCGCTGCCTTCTTCAGAGAAAGCTTTACTCCGCCTTCTTCATATTTAAATTCCGCCAACGCGGATTTGGATACTGAATCCACTAACTGTAATATTTCTTCTATTTTCATGATATCCGCCTTTCGCGTTATTACCTGTTATTGATACTTCTTTACGAGCAGGGTTGCATTATGGCCGCCGAATCCAAGTGAATTGGTCAGTACATAATTAACATCCTTTTCAATCGGGGAGCCGAATGTGTAATTCAGATCACAATCTTCTTCTGCCTCGATGCTTCCTGCCGTCTTGTGAATGAAACCGTCCTGAATACTCTTCACGCAAACGATAAACTCGACACCGCCTGCTGCACCGAGCAGATGCCCGATCATAGATTTTGTGGAGTTGACCGCAACATCTTTCGCCGCATCCCCGAGCGCATATTTGATCGCCCTCGTCTCAAACAAATCGTTATGATGTGTGCTCGTTCCGTGTGCATTGATATAGTCGATCTGCTCTGGAGCAACGCCTGCTTCCTTCATCGCAATCTTCATCGCCATACCGGCTCCTTCCCCGTCTTCCTGTGGGGATGTGATGTGGTATGCATCTCCTGTAGAACCGTAGCCTGCCAGCTCGGCGTAGATCTTTGCCCCTCTCTTCTTTGCATGCTCAAGTTCCTCAAGAACAACGATACCGGCTCCCTCTCCGAGCACAAACCCATTTCTGTCTTTGTCAAACGGAATGGATGCCCGCATCGGGTCCGTGGAAGTGGAAAGTGCGGTCAGTCCTGAAAATCCGGCCACGCCTGTCGGACAGATACAGCTTTCCGTACCGCCGGCAACCATGATATCCGCATCATCATACTGGATTGCACGGAACGCATCACCGATACAGTTTGTTCCGGAAGCACACGCAGTCACAACATTTGTACATTTCCCTTTTAAACCTAACTGAATCGAAACATTCCCTGCCGCCATGTTGGAAATCATCAGCGGCACCATCAGCGGATTGACCCTGCTCGGTCCTTTTTCCACAATCTTTGTATAATTCTGTTCTACAACCTGGAGGCTTCCGATACCGGAGCCGACAATTACGCCTGCGCGGTATGCGTCTTCCTTCGAAATGTCTATACCAGAATCTTCAAATGCTTCCTTTGCCGCAGCAACCGCATACTGGGAAAAAGGCTCCATACGTTTTGCCGCCTTAAAATCCATTCGCTCTTTTGCCACAAAATCTTTCACCTCTGCAGCGATTTGCACTTTATATTCAGATGCATCAAATTTTGTAATTGGTCCGATTCCGACTTTTCCTTCACGAATCCCGCTCCAGAATTCTTCTACCGTATTACCGATCGGAGTCACTGCCCCCAGTCCGGTCACTACAACTCTTCTTTTCATACTAATCTCCTTTTACATTGCCATTCCGCCGTCTACACACAAGACCTGTCCTGTAATGTATCTTGCTTTTTCTGATGCCAGAAATGCCGCCGCCTCGGCGATGTCTTCCGGTTCCCCGAACGCTCTAAGCGGTATCTGCGCGATGGAGGCTTCTTTTACCTTCTCCGGCAGTACCTGTGTCATCTCCGTGTGAATAAATCCCGGTGCAATGGCATTTACCGTAATCCCTCTGGATGCCAGTTCCCTTGCCGCCGATTTTGTCAGTCCGATCACTCCTGCTTTAGATGCACAGTAGTTTGCCTGCCCTGCATTTCCCAAAACACCGGATACGGATGAAAGATTAATAATGCGGCCGCTTCTCTGCTTCATCATCTGTCTGGAGGCAAAACGGATGCAGTTGAAAGTCCCCTTCAGATTCGTATCGATTACCGCATCAAAATCATCCTCTGACATCCTCATCAAAAGACCGTCCCTTGTGATTCCTGCATTGTTAACCAGAATGTCAATTCTTCCAAACTTTGCAGTCACTTCTTTTATAAAATTCTCACAGGCCTGGAAATCGGATACATTACACTGCATCACTTCCGCTTTTCCGCCGTTTTTTTCAATCTCATTCTTAACTTCCTCTGCTCTGTCGGCAGAACCATTATAATTAATCACGACAGCCGCGCCTTCTTCTGCCAGCTTGAGGGCGACCGCTCTTCCGATGCCTCTCGATGCGCCTGTAACAATCGCTGTTTTTCCTTCTAACATAATTCGCTAACCACCTTGTCTACATCTTCCCATGTGCCTACATTGTATACTTTTACCGACTTATCAATCTTTCTCATGAACCCTGCAAGTGTCTTACCGGGCCCGACTTCCACAAATGTATCCACACCATCGGCAATCATGTTTTCGACACTCTGCTGCCAGCGTACAGAAGACGCCACTTGTTTTTCCAGCAGTTTTTTCGTACTGCCAATATCCTTTACATACTCTGCCGTAACATTCGTCACATAAGGGATATTCAGAGACTTCAGTTCAACACCCTCAAGCACCTTTCCGAGCTCTCTTCCCGCCTCTGAAAGGAATGGTGAGTGGAACGGCCCGCTCACATTCAGCGGAAGCACCCTCTTGGCCCCGGCTTCTTTCAAAGCCTCAGCCGCCTTTTCCACACTGTCCTTTAATCCTGTAATTACGATCTGTCCCGGACAGTTATAATTTGCAATCCCTGCTCCTTCAATGCCGCTTAACACCTTCTCAATCACATCTGCACCAAGTCCCAGAACAGCAGCCATTGAGCCTTCGCCTCCCGGCACTGCATTCTGCATGAGGATCCCGCGCTTTCTGACTGTAGTAACCGCATCCGCGGCGCTCATCCCGCCTGCTGCTGCAATCGCACAGTACTCTCCCAGACTTAATCCCGCTGATACATCCGGTTTCAGCCCTCTTTCTTCTAGTACTGCCGCCATTGCAAGACACGTAGTAACTAATGCCGCCTGTGTATATTCTGTCTGGTCCAGCAGATCATTTTCTTCGAAACATAATTCTTTCATATCTATATTAAGCAGCTCAGATGCCATGTCAAAAATCTCTGCCGCCGTTTCACTATGTTCATAAAAATCTTTTCCCATCCCGGCTTTCTGTGCGCCCTGTCCGGGAAATATAAATGCAGTCTTACTCATAAAAACCCTTTCCTCCAATCAGGTCATCTGTCTCTTTTACAAGCTTCTGGATCAGCTCCTGGCAGGACATCTCTTCCTTAACCATACCGGCAATCTGGCCTGACATCACGCTCCCATTTACCACGTCGCCATCCACAACAGCCTTCCTTAAACCGCCCAGTGTCAAAAGCTCCAGTTCCTCAAAAGATGCCCCTTCCTGCTCCTTCTGTAAGTACAGTTTCGTCATCTGGTTGCGCAGTGCGCGGACCGGATGCCCTGTCGTGCGCCCTGTCACTCTGGAATCAATGTCTCTCGCTTTCAGAATGCATTTCTTATAATTGTCATGAACAATAGATTCATTCGTAACCACAAAATGAGTTCCCATCTGTACGGCCTGTGCGCCCAGCATAAATGCTGCTGCGATTCCTCTGCCGTCCGCAATACCGCCTGCCGCGATAACCGGGATGCTCACCGCATCTACAACCTGTGGCACTAATACCATCGTTGTATTTTCACCAATGTGTCCGCCTGCCTCTGTCCCCTCTGCAACAAGGGCATCTGCACCGCAGCGTTCCATACGCTTTGCAAGTGCTACAGATGCAACGACAGGAATTACCTTTACTCCTGCTTCCTTCCACATCTTCATATATTTTTCAGGAGATCCGGCACCCGTTGTCACAACCTTAACGCCTTCCTCCACAATTACATTTGCCACCTCATCCGCATAAGGACTCATCAGCATAATATTTACGCCAAATGGCTTTTGGGTAAGCTTTTTCGCTTCCCTGATCTGTTCCCGTACCCAGTCAGCAGGCGCGCTCGCCGCACCAATCAGCCCAAGCCCGCCAGCTTCTGATACGGCGGCTGCAAGATGATATTCAGCAACCCATGCCATTCCACCCTGTATGATCGGATATTCGATTTCTAATATTTCGGTTACTTTTGTCTTCATACTAACAACCTTTCTTAATTTATGAACTACTTTATAAAATTTCTTATTTATGAGCTTCCAGATACTTGATCACATCGCCGATTGTTGCGATCTGCTCTAAGTCTTCAGACGGGATCTCTACGTCGAATTCTTCCTCGAAAGCCATGACTACTTCGAATAAGTCCAGAGAATCTGCTGCCAGATCATCTTTGAAGGAAGTCTCCTCTGTAAGTGTGCTGATTTCTGCCCCTAATGATTCTGCTACGATTTCTTTTACTCTTTCTAACATGATTTTAAATTCCTTTCTTACTTCCATTTTTCTTTTTATTTATATGTGTAATCCGGTCCATGCCGGGTATTACCAAAACTACCATTCAAGATAAGCCGCGCCCCATGACAGGCCTGCCCCGAAACCGGACATCACCAGCTTATCACCTCTTTTGAGCATCCCCTTCCGGTTCATTTCATCCAGAAGAATCGGAATGCTGGCGGAGGATGTATTTCCATACTCATCCATGTTCATAGGAAACTTGCTGATGTCTTCCTTCAGCCTCTTTGCGACTGATTCTACAATCCTTTTGTTTGCCTGGTGCAGTACAAAATAATCGATGTCATCCACCGCGATACCAGTCCCTTCGAGCGTCTCCCGGATTACCTCCGGCACACACCTGACTGCGAATTTAAAAACCGCCTGGCCGTTCATCTTCATATAAGAATCCAGATCTTCCCCTTCTATGGGCCGGTTTTTTCTGTGCCTGCTCATACAGGTCAGGGCATCTCCCATGCTCCCGTCCGAATGCGTTACCGGCCGGACAGCTTCGCCTTCTTCCGCTTTCAAAACCGCCGCCCCCGCGCCGTCACCGAATAAGATGCAGGTCCCGCGGTCCTCCCAGTTTACGGTATTAGACAGGCTCTCCGCCCCGATGATCAATACGGTCCTGTAAACGCCTGAGGCTATGTATGCCTGGGCTGTATTATAGGCAAATAAAAAACCGGTGCAGGCTGCATTCAGGTCAAAACCGGTCGCATTTACCGCCCCCAGTTCTTTCTGCACCTCGCAGGCCGTGCTAGGCAGCAGAACTTCTGATGTAAATGTAGAAACCAGTATCAAATCCAGTTCCTCCGGATCAATGCCGCTGTTTTCCAAAGCCCGCTTCGATGCTTCTACGGACATGGATACGGTTGTCTCGTCTACTATAATATGTCTTCTTACGACGCCAGTCCGTTCACGGATCCATTCGTCGTTTGTATCTACAATCTTGGCCAAATCATTATTGTCCAGAAAATGAGCCGGCACGTATGAACCTGTTCCACATATCTTTCCTATCATAATCGTTCTCCGTGTTTAATTTCATTTCCAAATATTTTTAATTTAAAATACTTTGATTACCAAAGTATATCATAATAATTGTAAATGTCAAGAAATTTTGTGCAGAAAAAAGGATATAGGAACATTGTGCATGCTCAACACACCCCCTGTTCCTATATCCTAACGGACAGTTTTTTTATTTTAGTGCATATTTAAACTTATCCCCCCGAACGACCTGTTTGGTTATATGCAGCGGATTTTCATTATTATCATAAACCAGATCTTCCACGAGCATAAGCGAGGACCCTCTCGGTACATCCAGAAGTTTTGACTCCTCCTCTGATGCATAACATAGTTCAATGGTTTTGCTGCCGGCCAGAGGCTTGATATTATACTCTGATTTCAGAACGGCATATAATGACCCATTCAGGTTTGCTCCCATTAAGGAATCATATTGGGACGAAAACCATGTTGTTTCAACACAGATCGCAATCTTATCTACAATCCTGAGACGCTTAATTTCCAGTACCATCTCACCGGCCTTCAGTCCAAAGAATGCCATCTGGCTTCGGGTGGGTTCTATATGGGTCCTTGATATTGTCTTGGTTGTCAGTGTCTTCCCCATAGATTTTACATTATCCGTGAAACTCAGGAATGTGGACGAATGCTGGTTCATCTTCGGTGATGCAACAAAGGTTCCCTTTCCGTGCGCCTTGACAAGGAGCTTTTCGGAAACCAGAACAGAAAGTGCTTTCCGCACCGTACTTCTGCTTATACTGTACATATCGCTGAGTTCAAGTTCAGAAGGGATCTTCTCTCCCCGGTTAAACTTCCCTTCATATATATCATTACGGATCCTCTCTGCAAGCTGGTCATATAAAGGAATACTTGTGCCATTATCTAGTGTCTCCATGCATTTGTCCCTCCTTGATTCATGATTGGTAACTGTTGAAAGGCAGGCCCTGAAACAGTTACATATGTTTTACATGTACTATTATAACAAATGGTCGTTAAAAAGCAAGATGTATGTTAATGTATTTAGTAACTTTTAAATACAAGTTATAATACAAGTGTATAATATGCATAATTTGCCCGTGCTTGTATTGTGATGTATTCACAAAATTACAAAACCAGTCTTTACACGCTGCATATTCCGTGCTAATATATAGCCATGTTAATCACTTGTATGCAGACATCTCCCTACAAGTAGCTAATAATAAAAACAAAGGAGTACAATTAAATTATGGAAATCAAACAGGAAGTAAGACAGGTCATCGAAAAAGTATTAAAGGAAAAAGAAGCAGCTGGCGGAATTAAGAATGTTGTATGGATCGCAGCAGGGGGGTCTAATGGAGGTTTTTTCCCTGCACAGTATTTTATGGACCGTGAATCTAAAACATTACGCTCCCAGTCCTTTACAAGCAATGAATTTGTTTATGCAGCACCTGCTTTTGCAGGAGAGAATACGCTAGCGGTTATCTGTTCTATGAGAGGGACAAAGGAGACATGTGTAGCAGCAAAAATAGCAAAGGAGCTGGGCGCTGCAACTATCGGCTTATATGTTCAGGAATCTGACCTGACCGATACATGTGATTATAACATTCAATATGAAAGCATCGCGATAGATGAAAGCAGGACCGAAAGAGTAAATTCCAGTATCGGCGTTAACATCGCCATGAACCTTGTAGAACTGACAGAAGGATATGCCGGTTATGAAGACGCAATGGCAGCCTTTGACATTGTAGATGATATTTACAGAAAAGCTGTTGAATATGCAGAGCCGCTTGCCAGAAAATGGGCAGAACAAAACAAAAATGAAAAGACCATTTATGTCATGGGCAGCGGTCCTGCATGGGGCTCCGCATACATTTTCTCCATCTGCAATATTGAGGAAATGCTCCAGATAGATTCCCCAACAATCAACACCTGTGAATTCTTCCACGGACCGTTTGAAGTATTGGACAAAAATACTTCTGTATTCCTGCTTGTCTCTGAAGGAAGATGCCGGCCGGCCGATGAACGTGCCGTGAAGTTCCTGAATACATACGGCGGCGATAAGGTTTATATTCTGGATGCCAAAGAACTGGGAATCAACAGGATTAAGGATAGTGTCAGTGAATACTTTAACCATATTTTATTCTCGCCCGTTTTAAACAACGTATATATGAGACAGTTGTCATACGCAACTAAAAACGATTATAATACAAGAAGATATATGTGGAAGGTAGAATATTAAGCACTGAGAATATCGGAGGATACTGTTATGAGAAAATTTTTATTTGCATCCCATGCCTATTTAGCCAAAGGAATCCTTAGTTCACTAGAACTCATTATGGGGCACCAGGACAACGTCAAAGTGTTATGTGCATACACCCAGGATGGCTTTGACATCAAACAGGAAATCAAGAATCACATTGACGCCTTGTCCTGCCATGACGAGCTTATAGTCGTAACAGATGTATTGGGCGGAAGCGTCAATAACGAATTCATGTCCGTCTTAGGAGGCACCGATAAGAACGTATATCTCGTTGCAGGATTAAATCTGGCGCTGCTTATGAGCCTGGCTGCAAGAAAAGATGAAGACACCGCAACAGAAGCTTTAATTACGGAATGTGTGGAAGAAGCAAAAGAAACCATTGTTTTTTGCAACACGCTGCTACAAAAGACCAAAGAACCAGAAGACGAAGAATTTTAATTCAGGAGGATGAATCATGGTATTAATGACAAGAGTGGACTGCAGATTATTACATGGACAAACAGCAGTATCCTGGACATCAGGACTCGGTGCAGACTGTATTTTAATTGCAAATGATGCCGTCGTAGATGATAATCTCAGAAAAACAACGATGAAACTGGCAAAACCCGCAGGAACGAAGCTGGTAATCAAGAATATTGAAGATTCAATTACCGCTTTAAACAGCGGAGTTACAGACAAATACAAATTGTTTATTGTGGTAGAGTCCATTGAAGATGCCGCAAAATTGGCACTTGCCGTCAAAGCAGTGGATAAGGTGAATCTTGGTCTGGTAAAAACCCGGGAGGGTACGAAAAATATTTCCAAATCTGTAAATGTTTTACCTGAAGAGGAAACGCTCATACATAAAATGGCAGATGCTGGAATTGAGGTCGAGATCCGGCAGGTTCCAAACGATAAGAAGATTGACGCAGTGCGTGCATTATAAAAATACGAAAACCAAGAATAGAGGGTGGAATTGAAATGATAAAAGTTCTATTAATTTTCCTCATTGCATGTTTCGGATATAGTGATTATTTCACAGGGAAGTCTTTGCAGACAAGACCTTTAGTCCTCGGCCCGCTGGTAGGGCTTGCAATGGGAGATTTACAGGCAGGGTGCGTCATTGGCGCAACAATCGAACTGGCGATGATGGGCGCTGTTGGTGTAGGCGCCGCGCTTCCGCCGGAAGTTGTTTCAGGAGCAATTTTAGGGACGGCATTCGCCATTTCCGGAGGCAGGGACGCAGGCATGGCTGTTGCGCTTGGACTGCCAATTGCCATGTTAGTCATGTTACTCCGTAACTTTTTGTTCATCGTAGTTGTGCCACTCTTTGCCAACCGGGCAGATAAATACGCGGCTGAAGGCGATATAAAGGGAGTTGCCAGAATGCACTGGTTCGGCGGCATCTTTGGCATGTACCTCCCGATGGCTGTTCTGGTGGCCATTGCATATTATGCCGGAAGTGGCGTGATGCAAAACGTGTTGGATGCCATACCGCAATTCGTACAGAACGGGCTTACTATCTCCGCCGGAATCCTCCCCGCACTTGGATTTGCCATCCTGCTGCGGATGATACTCAACAAAAAAATTGCCGCCTTTCTCGCAATCGGATTTGTACTGACGGCATACGTGGGCCTGCCAGTCCTTGGCGTGGCAATTATGGCGGTAAGCATTGTTATGATCATGGCATTCGGTGACTTCGGCATTCAGAAAGCCGCCGCAGAAGGCCCGGCAGAAATGGAGGAAGAAGATGACGACTTTTAATGAAACGCAGACAGAGGAAGTATCTGTCATCACAAAAAAAGATTTAAGAAATGTATTCTGGAAATCACTTCCATTCGAAATTTCATGGAATTATGTAAGACAGGACCATTTAGGGTTTGCATATGCGATGACCCCTATTATTGAAAAGTTATACAAGACTAAGGAAGAACGTAAGGAAGCGTTGGAACGGCATACTGAGTTTTTTAATATCACGGTCTATTTCTCAACACTTGTGCTGGGGATTGTAACTGCTATGGAAGAAAGACGGGCGAAAGACCCAAACTTTGACACATCCTCCATCAGCAATGTAAAAGCCAGCCTTATGGGGCCGCTTTCAGGAATCGGCGATTCTATCTTCCTCGGAACACTCCGTATTATCGCAGCAGGCATAGGCTGTTCCCTGCTTATGAACGGCAATCCGTTCGGGGCACTTTTGTTCCTTCTGCTTTACAATATCCCGGCATTTGCGGTCCGCTACATCGGTATGATGAAGGGATACCAGTTAGGTACCGGTCTTCTTGAAAAACTGCAGAAATCCGGACTCATGGACAAGGTAACGAATATGACCGGGATTGTCGGTCTTATGACCATCGGTTCCATGATCGCAACAATGGTTACCATGAAAGTCCCGATCACCTTCGGATCAGGGGATGGAGTAACAGAACTACAGGGAATTCTGGACTCAATTCTCCCCTGTCTGCTTCCTGTGTGCGTCACAGCCTTTATCTATTGGCTGCTTGGCAAAAATGTAAAATCAACCTATATTTTACTGGGAATTATTGCAATTTCAATCGTGTGCGCAGGATTTGGTATTTTAGCTGCATAGGAGACATAAACACATGGAATTTTCAAATATAATTTTCATATCTGATATGGATGAAACCTTATTTGATAATCAGAAGAATATATCCCCAATTAACAGAAATGCAATTCTGCGCTTTCAGGAAAAGGGCGGCCTGTTTACAATCGCAACAGGCCGTTCTATCACGGGATTTAAACCATATGTTGATGTACTGAACATCGTCCATCCGGTAATCCTTTATAACGGCAGTTGTATCTATGATTACCAAACCAGTAAAATAATATGGAAAATGGAACTCCCTTGCGCTTCAAAACAATATCTGCACCAAATCATGACCGCGTTTCCCGCATTAGGAGTGCAGATCATGACAGAGTGTGGAATTTACAGCCTGCATCCTACACCTGCTTACCTTCAATTTATGGAGAGAGAGCACCTGCCATATATAAAAGTGTCAAATATACAAGAAATCTCCGGAAAGTGGCTGAAAATAGAAATGACATCCGATACTGTAAACCAACAGGAGTTAGATGCCTTTTTAAACAAATCCGTACCGCCTGGAGTCCGTTGTCTGACAACCGGTGCATATTCCAGAGAATTAATGAATGCGGGTGCATCCAAGGGCAGCGCAGTTATTGCTTATAAAAAGATATTTCAGCTGGATGATAAGATTCTATGCTGTATTGGTGATCATAATAACGATTATGAGATGATTCAAAACGCAGATATCGGATTTGCAGTCGGAAATGCACTGGACAAAATTATCCGGTCAGCGGATTTCGTTGTGAGGGATAACGAACACCACGCTGTTGCGTCCGCAATAACGGTTTTGGAAGATTTAGAATGAGAGTAAAATGTACCTTTAATAAATCGCATAAAAAAATTAAAAAATTTGTAAAAAAGGGGTTTACAAATGAGGTGATTATATGCTATTATATCATTTGTCGAGCGGAAGTGGCGGAATGGCAGACGCGCTAGATTCAGGTTCTAGTGGGAGTTTATCCTGTGAGAGTTCAAGTCTCTTCTTCCGCATAATTGCTGTAATCCTTGTGATTACAGCTTTTTTGTTTTTCTGCGTGGCTGACACGTTTGCAGGATTAGCGGGCTGCTCCGTTGCTTACGGAAATATACATAAAATATGCGATATATTGTTGCACTTATTCAGATAATTATATGATAGAATATTTTTATGAGATTGGAACTAATCTCCTCGCCAACAAAATTAGTTCCTTTCCCACCACAAGCCCTGAGTCCAGTACTGGATAACGGGCTATTTTTTATAGAATAGCACATGGTTATAATAATACATCAAAAAATCCCCGCCGCTGCTTTTGCCATGCAGGGCGGGGATTTTTCCTCTAATACAATTCCGAAATAATTTCATATGTTTCAGGGCGGCGGTCTCTCAGATATACGACTTCGTTTTCCCGATAGTATGCCACTTCATCGAGGTCTACCGTACAGGTCAGCAGTGCCTCCTCATTTACAGGTGCCTCAGCCAGCAGCTTCCCTCTGGGATTGTAGATTTTATTATTCCCAAACATCTCACACTTGCCTTCAGTGCCCACCCGGTTAATTCCTGCAACAAAACAACCATTTTCCAGTGACCGGGAAGCAAAGTAGATATCCCACATGTCTTTGTCCCATATCGGAAAGGCACTAGGACATAAGATGAGCTCGGCACCTTTTAATGTCAGTATTCTGGAGACTTCCGGAAATCCTCCATCGTAACAGATCATCATTCCGACTTTTCCAAACTCGGTCTGGAAGACCGGATATTCACTGCCTGACCTGAACCAAAAGCGCTCTCCCGCCCAGAGATGTGTCTTATTATAGGTTCCCATCAGGCTACCATCTTTCCCTACCATAATAAGTCCATTATACAGTACTCCCGGCATGGTGCTTTTTAAGACAATTGGGGCGGCAATATACATACCGTATTCTTTCGCCCTCTTACTTAATATCTGAAATGTTTCGCCATCCGGCTCCTCTGCAAGCTCCAGATATTTCCCCTGAATCAGGTCAGGGCTGTAGCCTGTTGTGCACATCTCGGGGAAACAGATTATATCCGTATGCTTCTCAGAAGCCTCTTTTAAAAATTCCAGCATCCTTGCTATATTTTTTTCTTTATCCATTAAAACACAGTCCATCTGCACTAACCCAACGGTTACTTTTCTGCCCATATTCTTCTACCTCACTTCAACTGTTTTCTATAAACTATTTGTTCTTCTCTATCAATTTAGTCCAGATAAAATGGACGAGGAATGCTGCCAGCATACCATCAATACTCGGCACGGTTGTCAGCCGGACGGCAGTATACGTGGTAATAAATGATATAGCAGATCCTACTACCCATGCCACACATGCCGGTGTTTCGATGTTTTTCACTTCCCCTGCCAATTCCTCCTTGTATCTGGCCTTATGGAAGAAGTAATAGTCAGATGCAAGTACACCGCCCATCGGTGGAATTAATACTCCAAGGTAATTCAGAAAACCTGTTATATTCTGTGCAATTCCCGTCAATGCGAGCAGAATTCCAATTACACCTGAGATTATGGTGATCTGATATTTTTTCAGTTTCTTGAATACAACGGCAAATCCCAGAGCCGCGCAGTAAAGATTATTATCGTTGGAAGTCCACTGTGCCAGCATTAATACCAGAAGAGCAGCAAATCCCCAGCCCAGCCTCAGCATAATTTCAATAATATCAGAAGTTCCTGTCACCTGTGCCATAAGGCAGCCTACAACAAGCATAACCGGAACAACAATAGCGAAGGCAAAGATTGCCGCAAGTATTGTATCTTTCGCTGACTTCGCATATCTGGACACATCGGGTGCTACAACTGCCCCTACAATAAATGAAGCGATTGCGCTGGATATCCCATAACCTACGGTAATCGCCTGCCCTGCTGCCTGAAACTCTACAATTTCTCCCATTGAATATCCCTGCATCACCTTTATAACGGATGCCACCAGAAGGATAATCAGAAGCGGAACTGCAATCTTACTTAGCAAATCCAGACTCTTATACCCGAATGTAGAAGTCAGAATCATCAAAATGCCTCCTACAATAACACATAAGAAGGTAGGAAGCAAAACCCCAGTTGCCATCTTTACCGTTGTGCTAACCGTCTCACCAAACAGCCCCAGTTGAACACCAAACCAGCCGTAGGAGCCAAATGCCTGAATTAATGCAATAATCACAATAGCCGCTTTTCCAAAAGTAAATGAACTGATCATTGCTGTAGAAAGATGGGTGTGTGCCCCTATCACACCGCAGACCCCCGTAACAATCGCAAGTACAATTCCTCCAATAAATGCAGCGGCAACCGCCTGTTTAAAGCTCAGCCCGTTTCCAAGTGCACCACCAATTACAATCATTCCCAGGTTGATGCCTACTCCTGCCCAGATCAGCCCCATAGACAACCAATTATAAGTCCTTTCCTCCGGTACAGACGATGTTGCATAATCATTCAGTACATTTGTCTTCTCCTTCTCATTTCCCATTATGCCCTCTCCTTTCTCACTCCTGATAAAGACCTGCCTGTTCAGAAAAAGCTGCACCCCAAAATCAGTACAGCTTCTTTGCTCTTTATCACGCTTAGTTTACAAATAAAATATAACATACAGGACGTCTTCATGCATCATTCGTCCTGCACAAATATCTCTTCCAGGGTTGGGCATACTGCACCTTAAAAAACAAACCTTCTAATTTTAAAAGCTATCGTAAGCTTCAATATCACCTCATGATCATTCAAATTAAATCCGGTAATCTCTTCAATCTGGCTGAGGCGGTAAAGCAGTGTATTCCTGTGGAGAAACAGTGCATCTGCCGTTTCCTTGCGTGCACCGGCCTTTTCTGTCAGCATCTCAAGTGTTTCCATGAGCCTGCTCTCATGGCCTCTGTCGTACTCCTCCAATGGTTTTAACAGGCTGCTGCTGAAATTCCGGAAATACTCCTGTCTGCCCATCTCTAAAAATACAGATTCAAGCGCCAGATCATCTATGAAGAAAACAGACCGACCTGACCGTTCTTTTTTTCCGATCTCGACCGCTGTTTTTCCTTCCTCATGTGCTTCGGCAAAACGGCTGAATTGTTCTATCATGTTTGAGGCTCCGGTTGTCATGGTGAGCATAAACTTCTTTTTCAGCCTTATGCATATTTCACCGATCAGGTCGGTAATCTGAAACTTATCTGCACTCTGCGGAAACAGACAGTAGAAACGGTCACTGAGATTCGTAACAAAGAATACGTGAAACTTTTTCTTAATTACAGACTTGTATTCCTCTAAGATATCATCCTTAATATTCTGGATCTCCTGCTCACTTTTCCCCTCTGCAAAGCTCTCAAAATCATCGATATCAGATATTGTCATACGGCACGGGAGCACCGCCCACCCGTGGCCCCTGGCCCTCTTTTGTGCCTCATCCTCCGATAAAGTGTTCTCATTGATCAGGTCCAGAAAGAAGCCTGTGTCCTGATGAAACTCTCTTTCCTCTGCAAGTCCCTTTCCAGAGAATTCCAAAGCGGCATAAACGGAAGCCTGCCTGACCGCGATCTGCATCATCTCTGTCAACTGTCCTGACCTTCCCATTACATACATATATCCCCGGCATTTGCCTTTTACATTAATCATACAGGCCATCATCTCACCGCCATCCTCCAGACGGACCAGACGGCCGCCCTGGCAAAATTGGGGGTCTTTCAGAAAGTCCTTCAGGAATACACCGCCTGTCCCGTTATCCTCGATCCACCCGGACATGCTCCCCTGTGACGCCTGATAAGAACTGATTACTTCAAAATTCCGGTATGTAATCAGGACATCACACTGGATCAGGCTGCCAAGCATACTGCATATAGAATCAAAGCTTCCGCCTTCGATCTGCAGATTCAGAAAACGCTCATTCATCTGTTCCGTAAATTCAAGCTTCATATTCTGTTCATCCACGATCTGTTTCATCAAAGGATGGATGATATCTATAAAAGGGAGTTCCGGCGGAATTACGATAATCGGAATTTCCAGTCTGTCTGCCAATTCTGTGATACTGGGCGGGATATTGCCAATAAATCTTGTCTTCAGGGCAATCCCCGATGAGCCGGCATCATACAGCCCCTGAATAATTCCCAACAGGGCACCTTCGTCGTCTTTGACCGCATATCCGGTCGTAATCAATAATTCATCCTTTTTCAGCCAGGGCAGGATGTTCGGCACTTCCATCTCGTCGACACAGGAGATGGGCCGGTCCAGACCCGCTTCCCCGGCAATCAGACTGCAGCCATTAAACGCTTTTGATCTAAGTGCCTCCCTTACAGTAACAGTCATTTACTCACCCCTTTACATTTCATCGGTTTTTCATCTATTCAAAACCATGAACAGCTATCCTCTTCCTTACTATTTAACATGGTACGACACACATCTTCAAAAGTCAAACAATGGTATTCAAAAATATCCAATAATAAATGAAAGTATAAGGGCGAACAGGGTATGGCACAATCTAACAAAAGTATAAAAATTTCAAAAAACAGAATATTTTTACTAAAAATCAATAGTTAAACTCGTTATACTTATTTTATCAAGAACAAAGTTTCCCAGGAGGTAATATATGAAGATGAATATGAAACAATGGATCGCGGATACGATTAATAACCCTGTTAAGAAGGCAATGCCAGTGTTGTCATTCCCGGCAATTCAGAAGATGGGGATCACAGTAAAGGATCTGATTTCCAGCAGTGACCTTCAGGCACGCGGTATGCAGATTGTTGCAGAAAGTACAGATGCATCCGCTTCTGTAAGCCTTATGGATCTGTCTGTCGAAGCTGAATGCTTCGGCTCCACAATCCGTGTATCAGATGAGGAAGTTCCGACTGTTATCGGAAGTGTTGTCAATACAGAAGAAGAGGCCGATGCGCTCGAAATCCCTGAAATCGGTGCAGGACGAACATCCACTTATATAGAAGCAATTGAAAAAGCCGCAAAGTTAATTGAAGACCGCCCCATTCTCGCTGGAGCGATCGGACCATTCTCGCTTGCAGGAAGGTTAATGGATGTATCCGAGGCTATGATCTATTGTTATGAAGAGCCGGATATGGTACATACTGTGCTTGAAAAAGTCACAAAATTCATCATTAATTACTGCCGTGAATACAAAAAAGCCGGAGCAAACGGTATTGTCCTCGCAGAGCCTCTGGCAGGACTGCTCTCCCCGTCACTCGCTGAAGAATTCTCTGCTGACTACGTAAAACAGATCGTAGATGCTGTTCAGGATGATGAATTCATTATCGTTTACCACAACTGCGGAAATTGCACAATCCAACAGATCGACTCTATCATCGCAACAGGCTGCCCGCTCCTTCATTTCGGAAATGCGATCGACATGGCTGAGATGATGCCGCACATTCCCGCACACATCATAGCTGCAGGAAATGTAGACCCGGCCGGCCAGTTCAGAAACGGAACAACAGAATCTATCAAAGCTGCTACAAAGGAGATCATGGACAAATGCTGTAAGTATCCAAACTTCGTCATCTCCTCTGGCTGTGATATCCCCCCGCTTTCTAAGTGGGAGAATATCAATGCATTCTTCGAAGCGGTAGATGAATTCTACGCCGGATAACATTCAGACAGTCTGCAGGTATAAGCAGAAGGCGGTAACCGAAGCTCCCACTCCGTTTACCGCCTTCCTC
This sequence comes from Faecalicatena orotica, assembly GCF_905197545.1. Lineage (NCBI taxonomy): Bacteria > Bacillati > Bacillota > Clostridia > Lachnospirales > Lachnospiraceae > Faecalicatena > Faecalicatena orotica. Next base: position 194,839 of record NZ_CAJJZH010000007.1, on the reverse strand, counting down.
TATTTATCATCATACTATTACTACATATATCTGCCGAATCCGCCTCCATAACCGCCTCCGTTACAGCACAGTCCGCCTCCGCCACAGCAGAGATTACACACAAGGTTAGCGATACACAGCTTCATACAGAAGTTGCTGCCTCCCATGACCGGATAGCCATAGGCGCTCTGCCTCTGCTGATACCATCCCCCGGTTCCCTGAAGACGATTTAAAAGCATCTGGTACTGCATATTGTCCGGATCAAGCCTTACCGCTTCCTTGGCATGTTCCTGCGCCGTCACATTATTCCCCATTCCGGAATTAGCCGAAGCGCTGTAAAAATACCAGAGGGCGCTGTGCTCCTTGATACCATCCAGAACATTGAGTGCTTCTTTGTAATGGCCGCTTTGTATGTAATTTGCCGCGGCTCTCAAGTGAATGTCTGATTCACTGTCCCCGGTCTGGCTGCCATAGGAACGGTTCCCTCCGAAGCCGCCAAAGCCACCGAATCCTCCAAAACCACCGAAGTCACCATAACCGCCCTGTGAACTGCCAAAACCACCCTGGCCGCCTGAATATCCTCTCTCCCGTTCATCCATAATCTGCTGATAGGCCTGCTGCACTTCTTTAAACTTCGCCTCCGCTTCGTCCTTCAGCGGATTGTCGATATTCGCATCGGGATGGTACTTTCTGCTCAGCGTCCTGTACGCTTTCTTTATCTCGTCATCGGAAGCATCCTGTGACACTCCCAGCACTCTGTATGGATCATTCATTGTTCCCTTATACCCTCACTTAACTTTTCTTTATGAATGTATTGCTGCATTTTGGGCAGCGCACTTCAATCTTTCCTTTTCCTCTCGGGATCCTGATCTTCTGTCCGCAGCCCGGGCATTTATATATATGGTATGCCTTTCTCTGTTTAAACATATTCTTCTGTCTCTGGAAAAAGCAGCGGATCTTGTATGTCCTGGCCATAAACGACTGGTTCTCTGCATACCGTTTCGTCACATTCTTAGAAAACATTCTGAAATAGCAGTAAATAATCAGGACCCATCCCAATACATAGCAGATTGTTCCGACCGTCTTTCCCGCGAAAAAGGATGAGAGCAGCACGACAACCAAACCTAAAACGAGCAGAAATTTTGAAAATGTATCTACTCCGTACCGACCCTGCATAAACCGTACCAGTTTTTCTTTCATTCTATACCAACCTCACTTTTTTTCTTGCCCGCAGTTTTCTGCGGGCTGTATGACTACATGAAAGACATTTTCCTCTGTTTTTCGCGGATTGTCAAGAAAACTCTTATTAAATAACTATAAATTTATTCTTCATTCAAAATATTTTTACATATTTCTTCCGATATCAGATAGACAATTCTGGAATCATTCATCATCACGTATCTGTTTCCGTTGCCGTCCGTCCCGCCGATATAGAGGGTAAGTGTCTTTTCCTTATCATCTGACGTGTAAACTGCCTCTACCGATGTTCTGCTGCCTTCATCCAGGCCGAATCCTGCAAGGTCTTTATCCTCTACAGAATAGTCAGCCGCCTTACTAAGCGTGACTGCACCGAGTCCGCCTGCAACCGCGGCGATATTTTGGGCATCATCGTCATTCTCTGAATCATAAGTCGTTGTCTGACCGCCCTGTGTGATCACTTCCTTCTTCAGGTTGCCGCTTCCGATGTTTGGATAAGTATCCAGCTGTGCCATATCTTCCAGCGAATACTGGAGGTCTGATATGGTAGTACTGCTTACCGTGTAAACCTTTCCCTCATCACCCACGGTGACATAATAGTCATCTCCTGCCGCATTTCCATAATACAGTGTTGTCTCGCCGCCTTCCCCATCTGTCAGGGATACCGTATAAACTGGTTCCGTCAGGCCGTAATCCTCAAGGGAATCGCCATCCTTCAGTTCACGCTCTGCCTTAAGTTTTTTGAACGTATCTGCCATCTGCTCCGGGTATGACTGTGCCAGCGGAAAGTCTTTATCAGCAGTAACATACCATGTGCCGTCTTCCTTGGTGAATTCCATGTCACCGCTGCCAATATTATATTTTATGTCTGTTATTGTATCTATATCCGTAATATAAATGTTTTCTGCCTCTTCTTTTGCCTGTTCCTTTTTGTCCTGGCTTTTATTCCATGACTGGAGAATGAAATATGCCGCCACGAGCACTACAAGAACAGCAAACAGCAGAATCATAGACTTCTTCTTTTTCTGTCCCATCTTATCCTCCTTATGCCTATGCCTTCCTTCTTCTATACCATACCGTGAATCCTGAAATAAGGATCAAAAGCGGAATTCCAAATATCACCAGAAGGCTGAACAGTCCTGCATGCTGTACCGTATTGTATTCGGTTCCCAGACTCTTTGCTTCAATTGAAATATTCTGGACACCATCAAAATTGCTGCTCACCGCATTCATAAACAATGTTGTATTCTCGAGCTGGGTAAAGGTATCCGTTATCTGCGAGTCAATCAGACTGCCCGCTGAAATCACTGTAAGCCTGCCCGTCTTCTGTTCTTCCTGCTCCGCATCGTCTGACTCGCCGTCATTTTCACTGGTATCCGCATCTGTCTTTCCTGCGGAATCCCCGCTGATTGTCTCCTCGGCCACTGCCCCGAGCGTATAAGCCCCCTGCTTCTGAGCTTCTTCTGTTACTGCATAAGCATTCTCAGATGTCGTCATAAACGGACTTGTCGTTATGGTGTCTCTCGCCGGATCTACCAGATTCATGCCGTGGGCGTTCGTCAAAAGGACCATCTGTGAGGTAATTCCCTTTGCCATATCCCCTGATACAGAGAGTTCTGGAAAGATATAATAGTAATTGCCCTGATAACATCTGGACGGGTCTGCGATATAACCGTCTTCTGTTTCCATACCATATTCTTTCATGACAGAAGCAATGTTCGGCAGGTCTGCAGAACTGGTTTCTCCTAACAGTATCATCACCTTGCCGCCTTTGGCCAGATAATCTTCAACCGCAGTCTTCTCATCCTCTGTCAGGTCTTTGGATGGTGCATACATCAGAAGAAGGTCACACTCTTCCGGTATGGAAGTATCCATCACGAGATTTAGTTCATTCACTTTATAGTTGTTTTTTGTCATCAGTTCCGAAACAGAACTGGATAAAGTAGCCTCTCCATGTCCGGTAGTCCTGTAGATGTTCTTATTCGAATCGCTGACTACATAATTCACGGCACTGGTCAGCTGGCCCTCACCATCGAATTCGGATTCCGTTGCATTCCCGGTATAATAATAGGAAGAAGTATCCATCACGATGATGTCACTGAATGATACGGTTGTACTTTTCCCTGTATCATCACATGCCACTACAATCGTATTGGCAGAAGTATCGTACTCCGACAAGGCTGACGGGTGAAGTACTGGGTCAATCCATTCCACTTTTATATTTTTCGATAAAGAACTGTATTTACTCAAAAACGTCTTGATCCTGTCATCCGCGCCCGCTTTTTCCGCCAGCACCGTGAAGGTCACCTTCTGGTCTAAATTCTTTAAGAGCTCTTTACTTGTATCTGTAATGTCGTAAATCTTCGTGCTGCTGACATCAATGTTTTTATATTTTTCCGGTATCTGTCCGAAAATCAAATTGGCAACTACAACGATCGCAATGACAATCACTGTCAGTCCTACACTGTATGTTCCATTCTTAGTCCCTGTTGTTTTAAATATACTTTTTATTTTCTGCACGCTCCAGCCCTCCTAACTCCACCGTCTTTTCTGAATGGCCTGCACTGTCAGGAAGATAAATACTGCAATAACAGACAGATACAGTACAATGCCGCTGACATCTACAATGCTTTTTGACGTAATATCCGTGAAAATATTTGCAAGTGCAAGATTTCCCAGAACCTTCGTCAAAATGTTTTCAAACAGGCTGGATTTTAAAATATAAGTTACAATTAAGGCTGCCGCGCCAATCAGCCCGATGCCTCCGCTTAATACCCAGTTTCCTGTCATCTGCTGGATATAAGCCGCCACAATTAGAAGCAGGATGATCAGTCCGATCACTCCGCTGAATGCTGATCCCGGCATGAATGACAGGATCCCGTCCCACAGATATAATACAAGAAGGACGCCAAACGTTGTGATAAAAGCAATGATCTGGCTCTCTGTCAGCGAGGACAAAAACATACCGATCGCGATGTACACACAGCCAAGCAGGAAGAAGACGCCGATAGAAATATAGTCAACTTTGAGATAGGCTGTTCCCTGAAGCTTAATGATTAAAGGGAATATGCAGAAAATAATGTTGGGTACTGCAAGCACAGACACCATTGCCAGATATTTTCCAAGCACGACCCTGCCCAGTCCGACCGGCGCCGTCAGCAGCAGCTGGTCGGTCTTATTCTTACGTTCTTCTGAAAAACTTTTCATCGTAATCAGCGGTATCCCTACAAGAAATACGATCAGTGAACCTGACAATGTATAGGAAAAGTACGGATACCCCGCATTCAGGTTATAAGCCATGAAGTAGATTCCGGTAAAAGCTACCAGAAATGCAACAAATACACATCCAATCATGGACTGGAAATAAGACTTAAGTTCTCTTTTATAAATCGCCAGCATCTGTCTCATCCTCCTTTTCGTCCTCACTGAGCATATCTTCCACATCCCCGGTTATCTCTGGTACAGCACTCTCTCCCTGTGTCAGTTCGAGGAATATCTCTTCCAGACTTGCACGGTTCGTCTTAAGCATGGTCAGCGGGCACCCGGCCCCTGCAAATGCAAAAAATATCTTTTCACGGATATCCTGATGCTGCTTTGTTTCAATCACTGCCGTTGTTGTACCGTCCGCATGTTCCTCCGTCTTTACAGTTGAAATCTCAGTGACCGGCCGGAGTATCTCCCTTATCTTAGAAGGCGCCGCCTTCGCCTCGATCTCCACAGATTCGGAGCCGTCCATCAGGTGCTCCAGATTTTCGGGTGTATCACTTGCCACAAGCTTCCCTTTCGCAATGATCATGATATAATCGCAAACTTCTCTTACTTCGGCCAGAATATGGGAGCTCAGTATAACGGTGTGCTTCTTGGCCAGATTGCGGATCAACTCCCGAATCTCGATGATCTGTTTCGGGTCAAGACCAACCGTCGGCTCATCCAAAATGATAATATCCGGGAATCCGAGCACAGCCTGTGCCAGACCGACACGCTGCCTGTAGCCTTTTGACAGGTTGCGAATCAGACGCTCCCTGACGTCCATCAGTTTCGCAAGCTTTAATACTTCTTCCACGGAAGACTCCTGTTTATTCTTCGGTATTTTCTTAAGTTCTGCCGCAAAGTCCAGATATTCCTGCACGGTCATCTCTGTATACAGAGGAGGCATCTCAGGAAGATAGCCGATATGCTTCTTCGCCTCTTCCGGTTCCTTTAAGATATCATGGCCGTTGATGAGGACCTCACCTTCTGTCGCCCCGAGATAACCGGTCATAATATTCATAGTCGTAGATTTTCCTGCGCCGTTCGGACCCAAAAAGCCATAGATCTTACCTTTTTCAATCTTGAAAGTCAGGTGATCTATGGCCAGATGATTTCCATATTTTTTCACTAAATTCTTTACTTCTATCAAGTCCTTACCTCCCTGTGTTTTTGTATAGGGAATAAGTTATCAGAATTTTGTGAAGGTTTTGTGTTATAAATGTGATATAGTTTTGTAGATTCTTTGTTCTCCCAAAGAGAAAGGTTAAGCATCAAAACTGACACTTAACCTTTCTTTTTCCGGTTCATGAGATAAAGAAGGCATATACCGGACGCTGCCAGTATGACTCCGGCCGCGATCCCGAGCCAGTCTGCCCTCCTGCTGTGTTCCTGCTGTCCTGACTGTTTGTCCGTCAGGTTTTTCTCATTTTCCGTTTTTCCTGCCTGATTCTCCTGCATCTGTTTTACATTTTCCGATTCAGCATCCGGGGCTGCTGCATTCTCCCTGTTCTCGGCCTGTCCGCCCGTTTTGTCCTGTGCTTCCCCCTTTACCGCACCGCCGTCCACCGACTGTGAATCCTCTTCCAGAACATCCTCCCGGCTGTCCGGGTCTTCAACCAGTTTATAAACCATACCCGCGATCAGTTCCTGTCCTTCCTGGCTCGGATGAAGTCCGTCCCCCTGAACAAACGCCACAATACTGGAATTGAAGAGGTCCACCACCTGATATCCATAATCCGAAGCCCGCTTTTCTATGATGCTGTTCATATTTCCGATAATATTTTCCACTACTTTGTTCAGAGTCCCCGGCAGTTCCATGTTATAGACAGGATTATAAATATTTGTTACGATAACCTGGGCATTCTCCTTCTTCTGCTGGCTGACCGTCTCCATTGCTTTCATCCACTCGGTCTCGAAACTCCCGTAATCCCAGTTACTCAGTGCATCGACGATTTTCAGGATTGTAAGAGGATTCTTTTTAACACCTTCCTGCAGTTCGCTGAGTGCCTGGTTCGCGCTTCTGAACTTTGTATTTGAATTCAGTATCTGCTGTGATACATGTTTAAACTCGTTGAGCAGGTCATTGGAGCCCATTGTTATCAGGACGATATCTGACTTATTCAAATTTCTCTTGACCGTATCCCTCGACAGAACCTTTTCGTTCAGCCCCGCGGTGTCCAGACCATTTTTCGCATAATTCTGATAATCAAAATAGGCCTCATTTTCTTCCGCCAGCCGTTCTGTTACGATACGGCCGTAACACTTGATTTTATTTACCTTATCCGAAGAGTAGCCCTTTGCAATGCTGTCTCCTAAAACGGTACAGGTAATAACCTCATTCCAGGCCCTGACCGGCATCACCTGCTGCACCAGCAAGGCTGCCGCCAGTATAAGGCCGGCGGCCATTCTCAGGTATTTCTTCATATGCCCACTTCCATTTCTGTTTATTGTAATACCCACTCGGCATGGCTTCCCTGTTCCGTCTTTGTAACCGCCAGCTTCCAGTCTATCTGTTCTTTTAACTCATTTACATGGGAAATGATCCCCACCAGGCCTTTTTCTCCAGCCAGCTCCTGAAGAATCTGGATTGCACGCTCTCTTGCAGAATCATCCAGAGAACCGAATCCTTCGTCTACAAACATCGTTTCCAGACTGATGGCACCCGCGGTATTCTGGACGATGTCTGCCAGTCCCAGTGCCATAGACAGGGATGCCATAAAGGATTCGCCGCCGGACAGCGTCTTGACATCCCTTACAGAATCATTGACCAGATGGTATACATCGAGATCCAGTCCTGCCTGTCCCTGGCTGCTCAGGTCCTTTATTTCACGGCACTGCAGAATGAATTCATTGGATGTCATTTTACTGAGTCTGCGGTTGGCCGCATGAATAATCTGTTTGAAGTACTTTCGCTGTACATATGTTTCGAAATCCAGTTTCACACTGCCATTGAGCATCCCGTTCGCGGTCCGGTTCAGATGATTAACCATCTCATACCGGGATGTCAGTGTCCCTCTTGCCTCAAAATACTGGTTCAGTTTGGTCTTTGCCTGTCTGTTCTTCTGGTTCAGGCTGTGCAGGCTGAGTACGTTTTTACGCTGCACTTTCTGTGCCGCCTGTACTTCGTCGAGTTTTTCCTTCTCACTGCTTAAGTCGGTCTTCTCTTTACCCTCTGTCTGCTGCCTGAGCATTTCCAGCCGGGTCCTTACCTCGACAGTCTGGGCATCATACTGCTTAAGGAGCGCTTCTTTCGCATCTCTGCCTTCCATCCACGCCCTGGCCTGCTGATAGGATTCGTATGAGTCGAATTTCTGGTTTTTTAATTCCTGATAGAAGTATTCTTCCTCTTCCTTCTGCTTCATATTCAGTTCCTCGAGCTGTTTTTCCCGGCTCTCCAGAAGACCGCCTCTTCTCTTTAGCTCTTCCATCAATTCCCGGAACTTCTTTTCCTGTTTCTGGTAATTTGATTTTATTAAACTTAACTCAGTCTCGCATCCGGCCAGCTTTTCTTTCACCTGCTCTTCACTGAGTTCTGTACTTCCCTGTATTTCAATAGCCTCCTCCTCAAAGAGTTTTTTTTCAGATTCAAGGCGGCTCTTTGCCTGCTGGAACTTCTCCTGTATCAGAGAGCGTTCTTTTTCTATTTTATCTCTTTTTTCCTTTGCCTTTTCCACATCCTTCTGTTCCGGTGCCTTTCCCGAAATCCCGGCCTTTTTCGGATGCTCTGTGGAACCACATACAGGGCACGGCTCCCCGGCTGTCAGCTTTTTTGCAAGAATCCCTGCCTGTTCCTCAAAGAAAAGCCTGTATTTTTCCTCATAATCCTCAGAGGCCAGCCTGCACTCTTCCAGCACCGCCTCCATCTTTTTCAGATTCCCGATATACTCTTTTTCCAATTTCCGGATCTGTGCATATCTGGGCAGGATGTCCCTGAGACGGATGATCTGTTTCTGGAGAAGAGGTTCTGACTTCTGGAGTTCTTCCCCTGCGGCTTTGAGCACTGACTCCTCCGATACCGCACTTTTACTCTGTTCCTCAATCCATTCCCTGGTATCTGCAATTTGCTGTACAAGCCGTTTTCCTTCCGCCTTCGTCCGCTCAAGCTGTGTCTCTCTGACAGAAACCTTTTCGGCACGGGCGCCGTCCTCTGCCTGCCTGCGCTGCTCCCCCATCTTTTCTTTTTCTGCCTCCAGGCTGTGCTGTTTTTCTTCTGCCTGAGCCAGCAGCAGAAACAGGCGGTTCACCTCTTCGCCGCTTCGTATGGATGCGTTCAGTTCCTCAGACTGTTTCTGGAGTTCATAAGACAGCTTTTCAGCTTCTGCCTCTTTTGTCTTTCCCTGACGGCAGATTTCCTTCAGCGTATCCATCACGCCATCTGCAGGCGGAAGCTTCATAGTAAGATAGTCTGCCCAGGCGGAAGCCTCCCCACTCTCAGGAACCGTTTCCACACGCTCCATTTCCCTTATGCAGTCCTTTATATTATCCTGCAGGCGGATGTAAAGCTGCTTTGCCTGTTCCTTCAGTTCTTCCTGTACCTGCCAGTAGATTCTGGTCTGGAAGATTCTTGAAAAGATTCTCTTCCTTTCTCTGGATTCCGCATGAAGCAGCTTCAGAAAATCTCCCTGTGCAATCATAGCGATCTGCGTAAACTGGTCTACATCCAGCCCGATGATTTCTTCTATTTTATGATCAATTTCCTTTTTCTTCCCCTGATACTCACTGCCGTCAGGAAGAATCAGGCTTACTTTGGCAGTCTCTTTCACAAGCCTGGGTGTGCCGTCTGCCTTTTTCCGCTTTCCCATACGCATATATTCGGGGTTTCTTCTGACCGTATATTCCTTGTCTCTGTAAGAAAAAACATATTCTACGAAGGTGTCCGTCCCGTCATTTGCATACTGGCTGCGCATCATGTTCCCGTCCCGGCTCCCTCCGCTTGTGCGGTCATAAAGCGCATACGTGATGGCATCGAAAATGGTCGTCTTACCTGCCCCCGTGTCTCCTGTAATCAGAAACAGCCCGTGCTGCATTTTTGTAAAATCTATTTCTTCCGCACCTGCGTAGGAACCGAATGCAGACATGATTAACTTCACAGGTCTCATGCTATTCCCCTTTCACTTTTTCCAGAACGGATTCCAGATATCCCCGTTCTTCTTCCGACAGGGCGCGCCCCTGTATTTCCTGATAAAAATCACTGAATATGGTCAGCGGGTCTGCGATCACAGCCTCATCATGAAAGTCCTCCAGACGCTTCCTTGTCCGTGTATTATCAATCCTGATCTCGAGAATGTGGGAATATACCTTTTCCAGCTGCTCCTTGGGCCTGTACGGGTCAGTCTCATCAGTCAGTGTCACGCTGATATAATCATCCCGGTTATCCGGCGATGCATGTTCCACGATTTCTTTTAATTCCCCGCGGACCCTGCGGACGTCACGAAGCGGATGCAGCGGTATCTGTTCCACTTCCGGCGCCACACCCTTTGCCCCAAGTTTCACAACATGCAGTGATTTCATATGGGCCGCCTCACTGACCGAATATTTCAGAAGTGTGCCGCAGTAGCGGACAGAAGGGACCTGTACCTGCTGTGCACCGTGAAGGTGTCCGAGCGCCACATATTCAAACGGGAGCAGAGGACTGATATCCACATTGTCAATCCCACCGACAGAAAACATTTCCGAGTCACAGGTATCCGGTGCATTTCCATTCCCGGTGTAAAACTGGTGGGATATGAGTACGTTTCTCTTTTCCGTATCAATTTCTTCCCGCCCGAGGATGCGGCGTACTGCATCACTGTATGTCTCCGGCACGTCTTCTTCATCCGCAAATACCCCGCGTACATAACCCGGTTTTAAAAATGGAAGCAGATAAAAATCCACTTCCCCAAATTCATCCGACAGAGTCACTTTCTTCAGATACTCATCCTTTCCGGACGGCACGCTCCCGGCTATATAAATATTCTGTCTTCGCAGGATTCTGCCTGCATAGTCCAGCCGCTGGGCGGAATCATGGTTTCCGCTAATGATTAAAACCTTCACGGCAGGCCTGATCTCGGCCAGAGCGGTGAGGAATTCATCAAACATGGAAACGGCTTCTGCCGAGGGGACAGACTTATCATAGATGTCCCCGGCAATCACGACTGCATCAGGCGCAAGCTCCTTCACACGGCCGGTCACTTCACTGAGGATATGTGCCTGGTCTTCTATCAGGCTGTAATGATGCAGTTGTTTTCCGATATGCAAATCTGATAAATGAATAAATTTCATGCTGTTTCCTCTCTGTCCTCTTATAAGGTTCTGTTCACCCTCTCGGGCGTGCACAGTAACCTTATAGCTTCAGCCCGCGGTACCTGTTCAGGCAGGCATGCATTTCCTGCTTTCTCGGTACGGCAAGCGCGGCTATATTGGAACTGGTCTCACATAAACCGGCCAGACCGTCTTTTTCAATCTTCTTCTCTAATTCATCTACGACACCCTTAAGCGTCTTTCTTCCGTCCAGCAGATGTTTTTCTGCATATTTCACACAATACCCAAGCGCCGACACCTGCTCACTGTCAACGATCTGCTCCACATAGCGCAGGTCTATGGACTCCCTGTTGATCTGCACTGCCTCTCTGCCCAGTGTTTTCATTTTAATTCTGTCGTTTCCCCGGAAGGCGGCATTCGCCCCTGGACATCTGGAAAATGCCGGGTTCTGTGCTTTTTCCTGCGGCCCGCTTAAGACCGGAAAGTTTTCAGCCTCTTTTTTAGCAAGCTGTGTAATATCCTTCGGAACATATCGGTCCATCTGGATAATGCAGTCTGCTATATGGAAATACGCTCCTGAGCTTCCGGCTACGATGATTGTTGATATCCCGTAAGATTCATATAATTCCTGTATCCGTTCGATAAACGGTGTAATCGGTTCCATGTCCCTGTGGATTACACGCTGCATCAGCTCATCACGGATCATGAAGTTGGTCGCACTTGTATCCTCATCAATCAGGAGAAGGCCTGCCCCCGCCTCCATCCCTTCGATCACATTTGCCGCCTGGGAGGTGCTGCCGCTGGCATCTTCTGTATAGAACCCTCTCGTCTCCTTCCCATTCGGAAGGTCACTGATAAACATCGATATATCCGTTTTCTTGATGCTTCTGCCATCCTCGGCACGAATCTTCATAGCGGTATCATCCGTGATCACATATTCTCTCCCGTCACCTGCAATGTGATTGTAAACTCCCAGTTCGAGTGCCTTTAAAAGGGTCGACTTTCCGTGGTAGCCGCCGCCCACAACCAGTGTGATTCCTTTGCGGATTCCCATCCCCGTTATATCACCCTTATGGGGCAGCTTCAGTGTCACCTTTAGTTCTTTCGGCGAAGTAAACGCAACCGCGCCCTTCATCGGTCTGGATGAGATTCCCGACTCCCTCGGAAGAATGGAACCGTCCGCCACAAATGCAGTCAGTCCCAGCTTCGGGAGCTGTTCTCTGATATACTGCTGGTCATCTGCCAGAAAAACCGTCTGCTGGATTCTTTTTTTATCACTATTCTTATAATAAAGAGAGTTTTCCACACTCTCCGGCAAAAAATCGAACAATATCTTCATTAATTCCCTTGCATTGATTGTTCTGCCGTTTGCCGGGAATCCGGCCTCCAGCCGGAGAATCAAATCCCCGCTCTTCGTATCAATTTCACAGGCCGTGCGCTCCAGAATCTCCTGACCACAGCGGCTGACCGAAATCAGGCCGCTTTTCCCCGAGCCTTTTGCTTTGAATGCATATCGCTCCACAGAGCGCCCAAACTGTCTTGTCAGGTAATCCTGAAGTGCAACTCTTCTGTGTACTGTCTCATACAATTCCTTCGGGAAACCGGCGACAGCACCTTTCACATGAATACTCAATTTGGAAGGAGATGCAAAGGGGTCACCCTGCACGTGGTCAATGGAGAGTTGGTAGCCTGCGAACTGATAAATACCCTTTGTGTCCTTATACGCAGGATAACTCTTATGGTCAATTCTGTTTAATAAGTTCTTTAAGTCTGTTGATGTCTGCATTCCTATACACTTCTTTCCTATTTATAATTATATCGTAACTGTTCAGGACCATGAACAGTTACATTATATCCTGTTATACGAGCTTGGTCGTCCACTTCGAGCAGTCCCATACCTCCTGCACAATGTCCTGATAAAACTCCGGCTCATGACAGATCAAAAGGAGGGTTCCCTGATATTCTATCAAAGCCTGTTTTAATGCATCCTTTGCATCCACGTCCAGATGGTTCGTAGGCTCATCGAGCATAAGAACATTCGTCTCCCTGTTGATCAGCTTGCACAGGCGCACCTTTGCCTGCTCTCCTCCGCTTAACACGCGGATCTGGCTCTCTATATGTTTCGTTGTGAGTCCGCACTTTGCCAGCGCGGAGCGCACTTCGTACTGTGTAAAAGAAGGAAATTCACTCCATATCTCCTCGATACAGGTGGATTTGTTTTCTCCTTTTATCTCCTGTTCAAAATACCCGATTGCAAGGTTCTCCCCTAATACACATTTGCCCTTGATCGGTTCCACCAGTCCCATGATACTTCGTATCAATGTTGTCTTTCCGATTCCGTTTGCCCCGGTCAGCGCAACCTTCTGCCCCCGCTCCAGTGAAATATTGAGCGGCTTTGATAAAGGTTCCTCATAACCGATCACAAAATCTTTTGTCTCAAAAATGTATCTTCCCGGGGTCCTTCCCTTTTTAAAGTGGAATTCCGGCTTCGGCCTCTCCGCCGCCAGCTCAATCACATCCATTTTGTCGAGTTTTTTCTGGCGGGACATCGCCATATTCCTCGTAGACACCCTTGCCTTATTGCGAGCCACAAAATCCTTAAGCTGGCTGATTTCCTGCTGCTGCCTCTTGTACGCTGCTTCCATCTGTGACTTTTTCACTTCATAAATACGCTGGAAATCCTCATAATTCCCAACATACCGGTTCAATTCCTGATTCTCCATATGGTAAATAATATTGACCACTTCATCCAGAAACGGAATATCATGGGAAATCAGGATAAACGCGTTCTCGTACTCGGTAAGGTAGCGCTTCAGCCAGTTGATGTGCTCTTCATCCAGATAGTTTGTCGGCTCGTCCAAAAGCAGGATGTCTGGCTTCTCTAGTAAAAGCTTGCCCAGAAGGATTCTTGTGCGCTGGCCGCCGCTTAAATCCGTGACATCCTTGTCCAGACCCAGGTCAAGGAGCCCCAGTGCACGTGCAACTTCTTCCACCTTCGCGTCAATGACGTAAAAATCGTGGATCGTCAGCGTGTCCTGAATCGTCCCCAGTTCCTCCATCAGCTGGTTCATCGTCTCTTCATCCACATCTCCCAGACGCTCACAAATATCATTCATCTTCTTTTCCAAATCAAACAAGTAGGAAAACGCTGATTTAAGGGCATCCCGTATGGTCATCCCTTTCGTCAGCACCGTATGCTGGTCCAGATACCCAATCCGGATATCTTTTGCCCACTCGACCTTCCCCTCATCGGGGGTGAGCTTCCCGGTCACTATATTAAAAAATGTGGATTTCCCCTCCCCGTTTGCTCCGATGAGGCCGATATGCTCGCCGCGCAGCAGGCGGAAAGAAACATCCTGGAAAATTGCACGGTCCCCAAAACCATATGATAAGTGCTCTACATTTAATATGCTCATAAAAACTCCTTTGACTTCTGTACAATATTTATACCTATTGTAGCATTTGAGCGTACAATTGTAAAACCTTTCGTTGTGATCTGCCCGTCTATTGGTTTAAAAAATCTGCTGCTCCTTCTGCCAGCAATGCAGCCCCCCGGTATAGGATCTTTTCATCTGCGCGATAGCGGGGATGGTGTCCGGGGATCACTCTGCCGTCCTGATAGACGTTGGATACCAGATGCACATAAGAACCCGGAATCTCCTGCATAAAGTATCCTGCATCCTCCGATCCCATGAACGGCTGTTCCTGATGAATGACAGCCGAATCCCCAAATAGATTGCGGCATGTCTTTTCCCATGCTTTTGTCAGTTCTGAATCATTTACCGTCACAGGAACCTTTCTCCGCATCCGCAGAGAAGTCTTGATTTGAAACATCTGTCCTGCTGCTTCTGTCAGTTCTCCCAGCCTTCGAACCGCCCTTTCACGTATTTCCCCGCTCATACACCGGATGGTTCCCGCCATATCAACATATTTGGGCAGCGCATTGTATACCACCCTGTCATCCTCTCCATCATTCAGCCTTGTCCGTACATTGCAGATACTGACTACCACCGGATCAAGTGCCGGAAATTCTCTGCAGACAGCCGTCTGCACTGCCTGTATCAAATGTGCGGCCGCGGTCACCGGGTCCCTGCCCAGCTCCGGGTGTGCCGCATGCACGCCCTCTCCCTCGAGACGGATATCGAATGTGTCCGCCGAAGCCATCAGGGGCCCCTCTTTAAAAAGGAACTGTCCACTTTCCAGACCCTCATCCTGTGCCAGGTGAAGAATCAGGATTCCATCTGCCGGGTGTTCTTTCAGCGCACCTTCCTGAATCATCTGCCTCGCGCCATCCAGCCCCTCCTCGTCCGGCTGGAAGAATATCTCCACCGTTCCTGAAAGCTCTGTTTCCCTTTGTTTTAAAATATAGACAGCGCCAAGCATCATTGCCATATGTGCATCATGTCCACAGGCATGCATATTCCCGCTTACCGATGCATAAGAAAGCCCCGTCTCTTCCGCAATTGCCAGAGCATCCATATCCGTCCGCAGCGCGATACGTTTTCCCTGCAAGCTGCTGCCTATCGTCGCCACAATTGCATTTCCGTCCAGATACTCCTGATATGTAACTCCCCATTCTGTCAGCTTCCTTTTTATATAACCTGCCGTCTCAGGCAGCACTGCACCGATCTCCGGTATCATGTGCAGATCTCTTGCATACTGTGTAAGCTGTTCCTGTAGCCCTTTGGCTTCTTCTAATATGTTCATACCTTTCAGCCTCCTTATTTTCCCCTTTTATCAAGGAAAAAGCTGCCGCCCCGTCTTCGGGCGACAGCTTTCTTACAGCGGATATTTCCGCCCGCTTCTACTGCATCACTTTCAAAAAAACATATTATTTACATTTGAATTCTTTCATTTCTTCCAGAAAACCTCTGATAAAATCAACAGAAATATCAAGTGCCTCCTGCCCCAGCTCTGCTGTGGAATCTTTCGGATCAAACGGTCCGAACCAGCCGCTTGGTGCGATCTCTTTAGTGTCCCTTACCAGACGTACGGTCCCGCCCCTGTAGTCTACTGCCTGAATATATGCCGCTTTCACATTTTCAGACGGATCCTGTGGGTTCATAGGCTCTCCCAGCTCCAGATGTACTGCATCCGGATCCACTGCCATCATGGCAGACGTTTCCAGAATATCACCGTGTCCTCCGCGGAATTTATCGTCCAGCTGTGCAACAAGGCTCCACCAGTCAATGCTGGCACAGATTCCGCCCTTGTGATAAACTTCCAGTGCCGCACGGTCGATCGAAGGAGTATTTCCGCCATGTCCGTTTAAGACTACAAAGCGTTTGATTCCATGCTGCATCAGAGAATCCATGATTCCATGCAGAACCATATACAGCCCTTCATAGCCAATATTGATACTTCCGTGGAAACTCAGATGATAAGGGCAGACACCGTATGGTACAGTCGGTGCAATGATTACATTTTCCATATCCTCGATATGGTCTGCCAGATATGTAGGTACCATATAGTCCGTCCCGAGTGCACACTGTGCCCCGTGCTGTTCTGTACTTCCTACCGGAATCACAATGACCGGGTCCTTTGCAAATGCTTCTTTTGCCTGTGCTGTCGTCATTTTACCAAGATACATTATGCTGCCTCCTTTTTCCCAATAGCATTATTGTTCTTTTTAAAAACATCGAAGTGGCGTCGGATTGTCTCCTCCGGTGGTGCCTGAGTAAAGCTGCTGACAATGACCATCGTAATTCCCCCAAGGATAGTAGCCGGGAATAATGCATGGAAGCCAAATGCCAGTGCTTTCACGGACGGAATCAGAGTGAAGCACAAAAGTGTGATGACTCCGACTACAACTGCTGCAATAGCGCCCGGTGCTGTGGATTTCTTCCAGTACATTCCAAAAAGGATCGGTACTACGAAAATTGCCATTCCCGAGAATGCGAAAAGGTTGATTTCAAAAATACTTCCAGGCTGGAATACGCCAAACAGAATCACAATGATACCAATCAAAATAGTAACAACCTTTGAAAGCTTCATAACGCTTTCATCTGTCGCCTTTTTGTTGATGACCTTCTGATAAATATCACGTGTCACTGCTCCGGTTGTGGTGACAAGAATACCATCAATGGTAGACATACCTGCCGCAACAATACCTGATATAAAGATGGATGCCAGGAACGGATTCAATCCTCTCTGCAGAATCATTGGAACGATCTGGTCTGCCTTTGCGATATTCTGGATGGATGCGATTCCATTCACACCGGCCCACTCGATCAAAGTCGCTGAGACGAACATCCCCGCTGTCCCCAACAGGATTGCCTTGAACATAGTCTTGTGGTCTTTCATTGTGAAGAACTTGGTAAACAAATGCGGCTGTCCCATCGTAAAGAAGGACCATAGTACAATGTTAGATACAAAGTATGCCCACGGCATATACCCATTCGCTCCCGGGAACGTCAGGTAAGCTTCGTTCATCCCCTGCAGGGTATTGTTGATATTATGGAAGCCTCCCCCCATTGAAATAGAAACAATAAATGTAACGATAGCCGTCCCGAACATCAGAGTTCCCTGAATGACATCCGTCATCATGGCCCCCTTCATACCGCCGGTCATACAGTACAGGATAACAATCGTACCCATTCCTACAACTCCGACCCACTCCGGAAGTCCTGTAAATACATGTACAATGACACCCGCTCCGATAATCTGCGCTCCCATCATTGGAATGAGGAAGAACAGCATCATAATTCCAAGCACTCCGCTCATGCTCTTAGAATGGTAACGGTCAGACAGATAATCTGCCATTGTAAGAAATCCATACTCATGGCCCAGTGTTACCAGTTTTTTCCCTATCAGAAGTGCCGGAAGGATCATACTGAACACCGCTCCAGGTACAGAAATCGCCATTCCTGCATACCCGACCCCAAAAATGGTTCCGGGCGTTCCTAAGAATGTACCCATAGAAAACTGGGTAGAAAAGTATGCGATACCACTGACAAGCACACCAGCTTTTCCGCTCAGCACGAAAAAGTCCCCGAGGCTCTTTGTTTTTCTGCTCGCATACCAGCCAATAAAAGCCATAATTCCAAGATAGAAAATCAGCACCGCATAAAACGGTCCTGGTGACGGTTTGATTGCCTCACTCATACTTCACTTTCTCCCTTCTCATTTTCTTCATCATACACATGATACTCTTTTCTCTTCATGCACATCCGATAATACACGATTATCAGGACAAATGTGACTGTCGTGTGGGCGAACCATCCAAACAAGAAGGACGGGATTCCTCCCCACGCCGGAATATACGTCTCACTGTAGAAAAATGGGAACGGAATCATGATCAGAAAGAATAGAAACAGAAAAATGATCAGCCATGTCCGCTCAAAGTGGTTTTCAAATAATTTCTTCAATTGTACATCCTCTCTTTCCTTTGTTTTTTTGCAGTTTCTTCTGCAAATAATTGTTCGGTCTGTTCGTTGCAACTTTTTCCGAAAGTAAAGTAAATACTTTACTTGTTATTTTCTATTATACATGATATTATATTATTGTAAAGTGTTTACTTACATATTGTTCAAAAAATTTTAATATTTATTTTCAGTCATCAAATTTTAAAACAATTCACACAATTTAAGGAGATTTAAGATATGGACATACTTGAACACATCAAAAGCCTTTATCCTACATTTACTAGAAAGCAGAGAAGCATTGCCGATTATCTGATTTCCAACCCGGAGGATATCTGCTATGTCACACTTGCACAGCTCAGCCAGCAGGTAGGCGCCTCCGAACTGACCCTGCTGAGATTCTGTGAAAAAATCGGCTGCTCCAGTTTTCTGGAATTGAAGGATAAGTTCCGTGATTATACACAACATATGATAAAGCTGCTGTCTGCCCCTACCTATTTTCTTCCGGAGCAGACTGTGGCCAATGATGCAGACAAAGAATCTCTTCTGCGTGATATCTGTATCCAGGAATCTGTCACAGTTACCGACTTTTTCGCTGCCGTAAATCTCGCTGATATTATGACTGCTGCCAGCCTGATCCAGAAAAGCCAGCGTATTTTTATCTTTGCGCATGATATTTCAAAAACACTCGGGGAATTTTTATCAGCCCGCCTGCAGCTGCTTAACTTCCATGCGGTCCTGATCGATCTCGACGACCTTGCCCAGACCCAGCAGTTTCTGCAGCAGCTGACAAAAGAAGATCTTGCCATATTCTTTTCTTTTCCCAAATACTATTATCCGATTGGGAGCATTGCCAAAAAGGCTATTGAAAAAGCAGGATCTCTCCTTGCAATTACAGACAACGTAACATCCCCCGTGGCACAGTGCTGCAGCCACCTGCTCCTCTGCCAGACCTCGACAAGGATGTTCTATAACTCTCTGACTGTCCCGATGGCACTCCTGAACCTTCTCGCATCCTGCCTTGTCATTGACATGGTCCCGGCATCAGAAAGAGAGGAATTTATTGATACACTGCCATCCTAAAGAATCCGTGTCCCAGATTCTGTTCTTCTGAAAATCTGCTGTCAGAAATATTTTCTCATTTCTGCCGGTATATTTAAAAACACATTACATATTCAAGGAGGTTCTACATGAAGGAAATTGGAGGATTTTTCCCGTATGAAAAGGCAATGCCAACCGAAAACCATTATGCACAGCGTGTATGTCCGGATGCAGGAGATGTCAGGCATCTGATGTCAGGCAGGTGCGCGATTTACCTGTGTCTTAAAGATTCCATGCTGACAGATACAAGGAGGGTCGCTTATCTCCCCGCCTACACCTGTGAAACAGTCAGCGGATGCTTTGTAAAGGCCGGCTATCAGATTTATTATTATGATGTAGATGAGCATATGGTCCCACTCTTTGACGAAAACCTGATCAGTAAGATCAGTTTCCTGCTCATATGTGGTTACTATGGATTCACCACATTTGATACCGGTTTTGTGAAACGATGCAGAAAGAACGGCGTGACTGTCATGCAGGATACCACCCATACAGCATTTTCTATGGAGGCAACCTGCCCGGATACCGACTATGTGGCAGTCAGCCTCCGCAAATGGATGGGTGTCACCTCCGGAGGTCTCGCATTCAAACGCAGTGGAACCTTCCATGTGACGCTTCTTCCCCCTGATGAAAAGCACCTGGCAATTCGTGACCACGCTTTACAGGCACGCAGGGGGTACGAGGCCGGCGGAGACACCGCGCTCCAAAAAGAGGGCTACGATGCATTCTGGGAAGCAGAATGGATGCTCCGGGAAATTTTCGATATACAGGAAGGGGATGCACAGTCTCTAAATGCTATCCGCCACTATCCTCTGGACGAAGCCATCCAAAAGAGGCGGGAGAATTATGCGTATCTGTTGGAGCATCTGCCTGAGAATCCAGCCATCCGTCCGGTATTCCCGGTCCTTTCCGGAGATGCATGCCCGATGTTCTTCCCCTTCCTCTGCGATGACAGACAGCCGCTCATGGATTTTCTCACTGCAAACGATATTGCTCCGAAGGTTTACTGGCCGGTTCCGCCATTCATAGAGATTGCTGATTTTCCGCATGCACAGTATGTATATGCCCATATCATGTCGATCAGCTGTGACCAGCGGTATACTCTTGAGGATATGCAGCGGGTAGTGGATACATTTGCCGCTTTCGGCAGTCATATGTGATCCCCGGATGGCTGCACAGTATTGACAAATCATTAAAAGTACGTCAATATGAGATTAAGAAAATACTGGTGGGGAAAAGGAGCTTATACCATGTTGCTGATTAAAAATATAGATGTATATGCGCCAACATATATTGGCCGCAAAGACGTATTCATATGTGAAGATAAAATTGCATGCATTGCAGACGAAATCGGAATGCTGCCGTTTGACTGCCGTATTTTGGATGGGGAAGGCCTGATACTCGCCCCCGGCCTGATTGACCAGCATGTTCATGTGACGGGCGGCGGCGGCGAAGGCGGCTTCCACACCCGCACCCCTGAACTGGAACTGTCTGAACTAATCGGAAGCGGTATCACGACGGTAGTCGGCCTGCTTGGCACAGATGGAATGACACGCAGCGTGGAGAATCTGTATGCAAAGACAGCCGCCTTGAATGAAGAAGGGGTAACTGCCTATATGCTTACAGGGGCTTATGGATATCCCGCACCGACGATCACCGGAGAACCTGACAGGGACATCGTATTTCTGGAGCGTGTACTGGGAATGAAACTGGCAATCTCTGACCACAGGGCACCCAATGTCACAGCAGAAGAACTGATACAGATTGCAAGCAAGACCAGAGTTGCCGGCATGCTCAGCGGCAAGGCAGGCATTCTGGTGCTCCACATGGGCGATGCCGAAAGCGGTCTGGATCCGGTCCTGACAGCCCTCTCCCAAAGCGCCATACCGATCCGCGTCTTCCACCCGACCCACGTAAACCGGAACCCGGACTTACTGGAAGCAGGATATGCTTTTCTGGACAAGGGCGGGTATATCGACCTTACCTGCGGTATGCCGGGACAGCCGTCCCCCGGAGAATGTATCGTGGCCGCCATGAAGCGCGGGCTTTTGCAGCAGCACATTACAATCAGCTCTGACGGACACGGGAGCTGGTCAAATTATGCCGAAGACGGAACTCTTCTGGAAATTGGAGTCTCCAAAGTAGACACCATGTTCAGAGAATTGAGAAAGCTGGTACAGGAACTGTCTGTACCACTGGAACAGGCCCTGACTTATTTTACCACAAATGTAGCCGAGTCTCTGGAAATCCATGACAGGAAAGGCCACGTCCGGGAAGGAGCAGATGCTGATTTGATTCTGCTCAATAAGGATCTGGAACTTAAGACAGTCATTGCCAGAGGCCAGATCATGATGGAAGACGGAGCAATCAGGCGGTTTGGAACTTATGAGTAAAATAGAGTTTCGCTTGCGAAACTCGCGCCTGCGGCGGTCGCATCGCGACATCTACCTTATACGCCGCAGTGCGCATCCCCCGGAGGGCTTTTTATTTCATAGGACGTACTTTCCTATGAAATAGAAAAAAAGGATGCCAGGCGGCATCCCTTTTTTCTACTGGATTTCCAGTACCTTATAGTCCTGATCTTCCACAGCCTTTTTCAACAGGTCATCAGCAATCTCCGCATTAAGAGTTACAACCGCCGTTCCTGCTTCATGGCTCACTGCTGCTTCATCTACCTCTGCAAGAGCCTCCAGACTTTTCTTTACCCTTGCCTCACAGTGTCCGCACATCATGCCTTCGATTTTCATTGTTTTTTCCATTGTTAATTCCTCCTGATTTTTTCTTGTTTTTATTTTTTTATCTTTTCCAGCATCATACATCTTAAATAAATTAAGACGCAGAGCATTGGTAACTACACAAAAGCTGGACAGGCTCATTGCCGCAGCGCCGAACATCGGATTTAGTTTCCATCCGAGAAGGGAGTACCATACCCCTGCCGCCAGAGGGATTCCGATGACATTATAGAAAAATGCCCAGAACAGATTTTCGTGGATATTCCTGAGTGTTGCACGGCTTAACCGGATTGCAGCAGGAACATCGCTTAACCTGCTCTTCATCAGCACAACGTCCGCGGCATCGATTGCAATATCCGTACCTGCTCCAATCGCGATACCGATATCTGCTCTCGTAAGTGCCGGAGCATCGTTGATCCCATCCCCGACCATTGCAACTTTGCCTTTCTTCCTAAGTGTACGGATGACACTCTCCTTTCCTTCCGGAAGAACTCCCGCAATTACCTCATCAACTCCGGCCTGCTGCCCGATCGCTTTCGCAGTCCGTTCATTATCACCTGTCAGCATAACCACACGGATTCCCATGTTCTGCAGTTCTTTTACAGCCCTCGGGCTGTCCTCCTTGATAACATCGGCAACTGCAATCACTCCGGCCAGCTTACCATTGCGGCTGAAAAATAATGGTGTTTTTCCACTCTCAGCCAGCTGTTCTGCGCTTCGTCTTATTTCATCTGAAACCTCTGCATTTTCGCTGATGAATTTAAGATTGCCGCCTGTCAGGATATCTTCGCCCATTCTTCCGGAAAGTCCATTCCCCGGTACAGCCTTGAAATCCGAGACCTCTTCCAGATCCGCTATTTCATTCTCCCCTGCCTTTTTCAATACAGCGTGGGCCAGAGGATGCTCACTTTTCTTTTCCAGTGCATATGCCATTGCAAGAAGTTCTTCTTCTGAAATTCCCTCAGCCGGTATGATGTCCGTTACCCTTGGCTCTCCGCTCGTAATCGTTCCGGTCTTATCCAGAGCCACGATCTGCATCTTGCCCGCCTCTTCCAGAGATACGGCCGTCTTGAACATAATTCCATGCTTTGCACCCATTCCATTTCCGACCATGATAGCAACCGGCGTCGCCAGCCCCAATGCACACGGACAGCTGATGACAAGTACGGAAATCCCCCTTGCCAGGGCAAAACCAATACTCTGTCCTGCAAGCAGCCAGGCAATGATTGTAACGGCCGCAATTCCGATCACGGCCGGTACAAATATCCCAGATACCTTATCTGCCACCTTGGCAATGGGTGCTTTCGTCGCTGCCGCATCACTTACCATCTGAATGATCTGGGAGAGTGTTGTATCTTCTCCGACTCTGGATGCCTGACATTTAATAAAGCCGGAATGATTTAATGTCGCTGCCGAAACTGTATCACCGGCAGTCTTATCCACGGGTATGCTTTCCCCGGTAAGAGCCGACTCATTAACCGCACTGCTGCCCTCGATCACGATACCATCCACGGGTATATTTTCCCCGGGCCTTACTACAAATATGTCCCCTTTTCTAACCTGCTCTATCGAAACTTCTGTCTCGGCTCCATTCCTCATGATCGTCGCAGTCTTCGGCGCAAGTTTCATAAGGCCCTTTAGTGCATCCGTCGTCCTTCCTTTTGAACGTGCCTCCAGCATTTTCCCGACCGTGATCAGCGTCAGGATCATTGCTGCAGATTCAAAATAAAACTCATGCATATAGGTCATGACCCCGGCCATGTCATTATGCATCTGGGCATCTGTCATGGCAAATAGTGCATAGGTGCTGTATCCATATGCGGCCCCCGCACCAAGGGCAACCAGCGTATCCATATTGGGGGCCCTGTGCCACAGGCTCCGGAAACCGCTGATAAAAAACTTCTGATTAACAACCATGACCGCCGTTGTCAGTAAAAGCTGTATCAGGCCCATTGCCACATGGTTCCCTTCCAGCCAGGCCGGCACCGGCCAATTCCACATCATATGCCCCATCGAGACATACATCAACGGTATTAATAAACACAAAGAAGCCGTCAGCCTCTTCTTTAACAAAGGGGTCTCTTTATCTTTTAAAAACTCACTGTCAGCCGCCGGTTTCCCCGCAGCCCTGCTATCTGCCCCCGCAGACTTCTGTGCTGCTCCGTATCCAGCCTCTTCCACGGCTGCTATCACATCTGAAGGTGCGGCCGTTCCTTCTATTCCCATAGAATTCGTAAGCAGGCTGACAGAGCAGGATGTAACCCCCGGCACTTTGGCTACCGCCTTTTCTACCCTGGCACTGCAGGCCGCACAGCTCATACCTGTTACCGTATATTGTTCCATCTTCTGCCTCCTATCTCATTAATTTCTGTAGGGTTACGACAAGCTCATCAATCGTCTCATCCTTCCCATTCTTAATATCCTCCGCAACACAGGTCCGGATATGGCTGGCAAGAAGCACCTTGTTAAAACTGTTCAGGGCTGCATTCACTGCCGATACCTGTACGAGGATATCTGTACAATAAGTATCGCTCTCTACCATCTTTTTAATACCCCGCACCTGACCTTCAATACGGTTCAGACGGTTGATAAGATCTTTATATTCTTTTTCAGAACGTTCCTTTGTCTTATGACAACATTCTTTTGTCTCTTCCATGATTAACACCTCACTTTATACTCGCATTATATACCCCCACCGGGTATATTGCAAGATCTTTTTCAAAAACGGTGTCTTACTTCGAATTTTCTTTCTAAATTTTATAAATTATTAATTGAATTCCCATTTTGGATATGATACTCTTAATCCATCAAAACGGCAGGCGATTCCGCCGGCTCAGAGCCGTTTGACATCTCATTTCGGCGTTTCACTATCGAAACTGTATCCGCGAATGAAAAAACCAAAACAAAGAAGAAATCAGTGCAGTATGCAAAGAAAGGAGCATTGCCTATGCAAAAAGGGCTAAAAAAGTATTTTCCACAAATCAGGACACGAAAGGAGGTGTTAGATGAGATTAACCGCAGTCCGGTATGTTCGTGGCAGTTTGCCCAGTGGAATGATGAACAGAAAAAAGAATTTCTGGATGTATGCACGGGTGTACGGGGAGTAAAAATGACATATGATTCATTCTTTAAAGAAATTATGAATCCCGATGTTCATCCGGAACGTCTGGAAGAACTGCTTTCCTTATTACTGGGGCAGAATATACATATCCGGCAGGTGCTTCCCAATGACTCGGTCCGGCTGGCCGACGAAAGTTCGCTTCTGATTACGGATATCGTGGTCGAACTGGAAGAGGGAAGTCTGGCAAATATTGAAATCCAGAAAATCGGATATGCATTCCCCGGCCAGCGCGGAGCCTGCTATTCCGCCGATTTACTGCTGAGACAATACAAAAGGGTCAAAGGACAGAGGAAAAAGAAGTTTACATATCAAGATGTAAAAACCGTCTATACCATTGTATTTTTCGAAAAAAGCACATCTGAGTTTCACGAAATCGAATCCGCATATATTCACAGGGCAAAACAGGTATTTCAGACAGGACTGAATTTGAATATGCTGCAGGAGTATGTTTTAATCCCACTTGACATTTACAAAGAAAGCACGCACAATAAAACTATAAATAACAAGTTGGAGGCCTGGCTGAGTTTTTTGTGTGATGACAGCCCGGAACGGATTTTAGAGATTGTAGGTAAGTATCCCGTCTTTCAGGAAATGTATGAAGAGGTATACGAAATCTGCGGTAATATCGAAGGGGTGATGGATATGTTCTCTAAGGAATTACTGGAATTAGACCGCAACACAGTGCAGTATATGATTGAAGAGCAGCAGGAACAACTGGATGCATTGCACAAAGAGGTGGATGAAAAGCGGAAAGAAGTTGAAGAGCAGAAGAAAATTCTGGAGGAGCAGAAGCGAAAGTACGTAGAGCAACAAAGAAAATACGTTGAGCAACAGAAAATGTTTGATGAACAGCAACGTAAATACGAAGTGCAACAGAAAAGGCTAGAAGAGCAACAGAAAATGTTTGATGAACAACAGCGTAAATACGAAGATCAACAGAAAAGGCTAGAAGATCAACAGAAAATATTTGTTGAACAACAGGAAAAATATGAAAAACAATGCCAGCAGATAGAAATAGAACGGCTTGAGAAGGAAGGTATCAAAAAAGAATTAGAAGAATTAAAAAATATTGTAAATAAGTTGTCAGAGGGTAAATTATAGTATTAAGATCTCCCTGCCGGTAGCAATGCATTAGGCATTGTTTCGTCAGGGAGATCTTTTAGCTGAAACTATTTTGGCTGTTTTCCGATATAGGCAAGGATTCCTCCGTCTACATACAGGACCTGTCCGTTCACAAAATCAGATGCTTCTGACGCAAGGAATAAAGCTGGTCCCATCAGATCTTCCGGGACTCCCCATCTTGCTGCGGGCGTCTTGGAGATGATAAACTGGTCAAATGGGTGTCTGCTGCCATCTTCCTGTATCTCGCGGAGAGGAGCGGTCTGTGGTGTTGCGATATAGCCCGGTCCGATACCATTGCACTGAATGTTATACTCACCGTACTCGGAGCAGATATTCTTGGTCAGCATCTTCAGTCCGCCCTTTGCCGCTGCATATGCGGATACAGTTTCGCGCCCCAGTTCACTCATCATCGAGCAGATGTTAATAATCTTGCCATGCCCTTTTTCGATCATGTCCGGAATCACTGCCTTTGACATGATAAACGGCGCTGTAAGGTCGATATCCACCACCTGGCGGAAGTCTTCCGCACTCATTTCCGTCATCGGGATACGCTTGATAATTCCTGCATTATTCACAAGAATATCAATCGTTCCCAGATCATTTTTGATAGATGCAACCATCTCTTTTACCTGTGCTTCGTCTGTCACATCGCAAATGTAGCCTTTCGCATCAATGCCTTTTGCCTTATAATCAGCGAGTGCCTGATCCAAATGTGCCTGACTCCTGCAGTTAAATGCAATTTTTGCTCCTGCCTGTGCATAAGCCTTTGCCATAGCAAAGCCAATCCCATATGCGCCGCCTGTCACCAGTGCGACTTTACCTTCTAATGAAAAAAGATTTAAAATACTCATTTCTAAATTTACCTCCTGATTCTTATAAATGCTTCAGCGCTTCCGCAAGCGCCAGAATTGTAAGTGACTGTCCATATGCCATTGGTGCAACAAGGATATTCTTATAGTGTTCTGCATCCATGCCCATTCCAGTACCACCGGATACATTTAGCACGGTTCCGTCCTTGTCAATATTCTTTAAGATCCCTTTAACTGCTTTCTCTGCACATGGCAGATAAGAATCATCCAGAATTCCGTAGCGGATACCTTTTAAGATACCGGCTGTAATTGCTGCCGAACCAGATACTTCTTCGTAACTTTCCGGGTCGGGAAGAACAGTGTGCCACAAACCGTTTTTGCTCTGTAATTCTTTTAATTTTGCAACCTGGGCTTTATATGTATCTATAATGATAGATTTGACGCCCGGGTTCAGGCTTCCTTTAAACATATCAACATAGTCGAGTATGCCTAATGTAAACCAGCTGTTCCCACGACACCAGAATACGCCGCCGAAATTGTTGTTGCCATTGAAGGTCCAGCCGTGATAAAACAATCCTGTCTTTTTATCATACAAGTATTTGATATGCATAAGAACCTGATGAATCCCTTCGTTGATCCATTCTTCATTCTGATATTTCTGTCCCATTTTATTCAAAAATAAAACTGTCATGAATAAGGTGTCAATCCACATCTCATTTTCATTGAGACGCACGCCCTGACGATCACCATTGGCGCTGGTCACATGCTGGAAACCGCCTTCTTTGGTTCTCGGGAGGCAGGTCATCAGCCAGTTTGCCCAATCCTTACAAAGGTCTTCAAACTTTGGATCATGATAATATTCATTTAACTCGCTTAAGGTTAAAAGAGGTGTGGTTGTATTGATATTCCGGGATGGAAGCCCGAGCTCCATGTTTTCGAGATACCAATTATGAAGAAATTCTTTGTATTCTTCATTTTTCTCTGCCCGCATAATTTTTAGGAGTCCGTAAAGCCCCACTCCCTGCGGCCAGTCCCACTCTTTGATACCAAAATCTCTTTTAAAAAAGCCGATGGCTTCTCCACCATTTTCCGCAAGTTCCTTTTCATTTTCGGGACCACCCAGACTCAGCAGCTTTTCGATTACGAGATTCAGCTTTTTTCTGAGCTCCGTTTCATTTATATTCATGGTAACATTCCTTTCATCTCTGTTTTATTTTCCCAATACGCTCTCTAGTCTTTTGCGTCAATTTATTATATAATAATACAAAAGCAGGTAAAATATTAAAAAGCAGGTGATACATTTGGAAAAACTCTCCTATTACGCCTCCATTGAGGGTATTTCACTGGAACACATGGTTCGTTATGGCAAGTTTGACATGCGGGTTAAGCATTTCCACAACGAATATGAAATTTTTTATATATTAGAAGGAACACGGAGTTTCTTCTTTAATAATCGTAATTTTGTCGCCTCCAAAGGGGACTTGATTTTAATCGACACGAACCTGATTCATATGACCAAGTCTGTATCGAGTAATGACAGCGGCCACAACCGAATCATCCTGTATCTCACGCCTGACAAAGTGCAGGAATTTGATACGAAATATCCAACACTGCACCTGACCCGCTTCCTTCACCAGCATTATGGTGTGTATCATCTGACAGAAGCACAGCAGAGGGCATTTATGGACCTTTACTATCTCATCAAAAGAGAATGTAATGAGAAAAAACATAATTATAAACAGGCAGTTGAACTTGCAGTCACAACGTATTTTCTGTATCTGACCCGTGAACTTGATATCCGTATGCCGGAAACTCCGCTTCTTCCACAGGAGGGGAAGCATCGCCATGTGTACGAAATCGCTGACTATCTCTCTCAGAATTATGAGCAGGACATTTCCTTAGAGGCATTGGCGGATCAGTTTTTCTTAAGTAAGTATTACATTTGCCGTCTGTTCAAGGAAGTCACCGGCTATACGATTCGTGAGTATGTCAATGTGATCCGTATCCAGCATGCAAAACAACTACTGGAAGAAACGGATTACAGCATTTCCAAGATTGCAGAAAGTGTCGGCTATGGAAGTACCACACATTTTGAGCAGACATTTAAAACATATATGACTATGTCTCCACTAAAATATCGTAAGAATCTGGATATTATTAAGCCTCTGATTCTGCCGGTGAACCCTTAAAATTCCTGTTACATTAAGCCCAGTACAGTTGGAAGCCATGTACTGAATGCGGGTACAAAGGTAACGAACAGAAGTGCTACGACAATAGCCCCAAAGAACGGGATCAGGCGTCTCATCACATCTTCAATCTTGAGTTTCGCCACACTGCACCCGACAAATAATACACTGCCGACTGGTGGTGTAATCGTTCCAATGGAAAGGTTCATGACCATCATAACACCAAACTGAATCGGATTCATCCCTATACTTGTTACAACCGGAAGGAAGATTGGTGTAAAGATTAAAAGTGCCGGTGCCATATCCATGAATGTACCTACAATTAGAAGGATCATGTTAATCAGTAACAGGATGACAATCTTGTTGTCTGATACCGACAGCATTGCTGCGCTGATTGCCTGTGGAAGTCCTGTAAACGAAAGAACAAACGACAGGATTGAGGAAGCGCCGATGATTAACATAACAATGGTTGTCATTACTGCCGCATCCACTAATATCTTTTTGATATCTGTAATCTTAATTGTCTTATAAACAAATACCGCTAAGATAAATGCATACAAAACTGCTACACCAGATGATTCTGTTGGTGTGAAATATCCCGATAAGATACCGCCGATGACAATCACAATAAGCAGTAAGCTTGGAATTGCATCCCAGATTGTCTTAAGTACAATTTTTCCGGTTAATTTTTCATCCCTCTTTACAACATACCCTTTTTTCTTTGCATATACCAATGCAACTACCATACAAAGGAATGCCCACAATAGTCCCGGAATCCATCCGGCCATGAATAAAGTCGCTACAGATGCGCCGCCGCATGCTGCTGAATAAACAATAAATGCGTTGGTTGGCGGGATGAGCTGTCCAACCGGTGCAGATGCGATATTGGCTGCCGCTGCAAATCCATCATCATACCCCTGTTCTTTTTCCAGTGGGTTCATAACACCACCGATTGCTGTTGCTGCTGCGATACCTGATCCTGATAATGAACCAAACATTGCATTTCCTGCGACATTGGTCAGTGCAAGAGATCCCGGCACTTTTCCTAAGATTAACATTGCGAGATTTATGAGCCGTTTCGCAATACCCCCGTTACTCATCAGTTGTCCTGCCAGAATAAAGAATGGTACAGCTAACAAACTGAAACTATCGATACCACCGACTAATTTTTGTGCTGAGATAAACATTCCGAACTGAGGAGTCAGGAACATGATGATGGTAACCAAGGCTGCTGAAATAATACTAAATGACACTGGAACGCTCATTGCCAGCAGGAAAAAGAATACGATAATTAATACTAATGCTGCTTGTAATTCCATTTATTTTTCCTCCTTCTTCAGTTCTTTAAACTCTTTTATAAATCGGATCAAACGTTCTGCTGCGTATACTACCATGAGAACACCACAGACCGGTACCCCGATGTAATAGAACTGCATCGGAATTCCCAGTGCAGGTGAAACCTGTCCGGCTGCATTCATGCTGACCATAATCCCGCCTGCAGTCATAACGAATACGCTGAGGAAGAGAACAAGAATCTCGATAAAAATCTTATCTTTTAAAGTGCCCTTTTTTGTAAATGTATCCGTAATAAATGTCACGGCAATATGCTGTTGTTTGCCATATGCATATGGAACACCGACCATTGTCATCCAGATCAGTGCATAGCGGACTAATTCTTCTGTCCAGTCACTTGGGTTCTGTAAAATAAATCGTGTTACGATCTGCCATATGCAGCCTGCGACCATTACCACTACCAGAATTGCAAGGACATATTCTAATATTTTATTCAGTATCTTCATTTGCTATCCTCCTACTCTGCATACTGTTCGATATCGTCGTACAGTGCTTTATAATCATCACCTTTTTCACAGAACTCATCATGAATCGGTGAAACAGCTTCGATAAATGCTGTTTTATCAATGTCTCTGTAAATGGTAACGCCGTGGTCTTCTGCTTCTGCAATTGCTTCATCCATCATTCTGTTATACATGGTTTTGAAATTATCATTTGTCTCGCCCAGACATTTCACAAGATATTCCTGCTGCTCTGCTGAAAGGCTGTTCCATTTCTTTGTACTGATGATATAAATATCTGGAGAATACTGGTGTTCTGTATATGTATAGGATTTTACAATATCCTGATGACCGTCAACTGTCAGAACAAGTTCTGTGTTCTCTGCTCCGTCTACCACCCCCTGCTGCAGGGCGGAATATGTCTCGCTCCCTGCCATCGGTACTGCGGACCCGCCCATGTACTTAATCATTTCCATAGAGGTGGAACTGGGCATGGAACGAATTTTCTTCGATTTTAACACGGAGGGATCTGTAACTGCTTTGTTCTCCTTTAAGTAAAAATTTCTGGAACCATTTGCATAATATCCGATGGCAATATAGCCCTCATTTGCTGTTGACCGGAAGAGTTCCTGTACAGCTTCGCTCTTCTCCATCGCCTCATAGTAATGTTCCTGACTTGTGAACAGATACGGTACTGCGAAAATCGAATATTTGTCCTCAAACTGCCCTAACGTATTTGAACTTACTTTTGCCATGTCCAGGATACCCGCCTGAACCATCTCGATTTCTTCTTTTTCTGAACCGAGTACTCCACTCGGATAAATGTCAATTTCGAGATTCTTTGATGCATCTTCTGCAACAAACTCTGAAAACTTTGCAATTGAATCTGCAATTTCTGAACCATCTGCCTGATTATGTGCCATACGGATGTTAATTTTGTCTGTGCTGTTTTCGCTCAGAACCATACCAAAGGTTATGACTACTGCGGCCAGGCCTATGGCCGAAACCGCAATGCCTATTTTTTTCTTTAAGCTTCCCATTTTTACTCCTTCTCCTAAAAAACATCATATCGATTACGGCGCCTATAATCGAATACATAATATATTGTAACTGTTGTTATTCTAGCATATGGTTATGACAATTTTCTTATCTATATTGCACTTATTTCACTTTTTCCAAAGTATATTGCTCTATCTTTTTATAAATTTCATCCGCTTATCCAATCGTAACCGTCTCTCCGCCCGGAATGTGATATTCTTTTTTATCTATCAGCATCCACACATCCAGCACACCCGGATTGAAGATATAATCGCCGGACGCACTGTAAACCAGCCTCTGGGCCGCCATTACATACCTGTATATTTCTTCGTTCGTGGCATACCAGATTTCGTCATGCCCGCCTGCCTGTTTTAGAAACTCCTCCATATCCTTCCACTGGTCAAATGCATCGAATTCATAAGTATGTCCCCATACATAAAAAAGCTGGGGCTGCCTGTACATTTCGTTATCAACAGGTTCTAAGAATTTTTCCCATAAAGAGTATAGTGTATTTTCTGTGTGATGAATAGTTGGATGCCATTCCAGAAAATCCTCCGGCAGATGAAAGCTAAAGTGCTGCTTTGTTGTTCTGGAATAGGTGATACCACACACCTTCGCTGCGTTTTTCACCTTATCATTGTAGGTTCCGAACGGATATGCCATTCCAGTAACCGGTTTTTTTGCAATTTCCTCCAGTTCCCTGCGGCACGCTGCGATTTCATATGCAATCATTCCCTCCGGAACACGCGGCAGATCAGGATGCGTCATTGTATGTACTGCAATCTCATGCCCTTTGTACAGCTCTGCTATCTCGCATTTATCCATCTTGTAATGGCTGACTTCGATTCCGGGCTGGCTTAACCAGTCTTTGTTTCCCATCAGTCCGGGATTCAGATTGAATGTACCTTTGAGATGATAACGGTTTAGCATCTCCACGAATCTCCGGTCCTGCGTGATTCCATCATCGTAACTAAAAGTCAAAGCTTTCTTCCCTTCGGAAAGAGTGGTATGTCCTGTCTTAATCTTAACATAGAACCTCCTTCATAAACATGATGTCATGCTGTGCGGTCTGAGGATTCATTTCCTCACGAAGCAGATACATATCCGGCGCATTTTCACGAAGCCATTTAGATATTGTGTCATACTGAATACAGCCTTCCCCCAGCAGTGTTGGCTGATATTCCTTGTTTTCCCCAAACATAAAATCTTTGATATGCATGGCTTCTATATATTTGCCGATCTGCGACAGCCACCCGGTCCAGTACTTCTCCTGATCTGTGGTATCGGGAAACTCCAGCAAATTAGAAGCATCGAAAATCACACGCAAGTGCGCTTCGTCGTTCACTTTCTCCAGTACCTTGGCCAGCGCCTCCAGATTTTCGAGCGGGTGCCAGTATACCGGCTCAATCGCAAGCTTTACATCCAGCCTGACCGCCTCTTCCACTGCACGCTGCACACTGTCCAGCATATACGGATACCAGATTTTTTTTGCTCTGCATCCAGATGCGGATACGCAGTCTCTGTGCCGACTACATTCGCTCCTGCCTCTTTGCTGTAGGCCAGACATTGCTTTAACGTTGTGAGTGCATAAGCACGAATCTCCTCGTCAGGATTACCCAGATCCATATAGCAGCCAAATACCGGAATCTCCACTTTCTGTGCTTCAAATGCCCGTCTGATCCGTTCCAGATGAGCAAGTGTGATATCTTCATAGCTGTCGATTCCCGTAAATGCCTTCGGAAGCGCAAGCTGCGCCGCATCATATCCCTCCTCATGAAGGACACGCGCCAAATCTTCTATATTCATTTTCCCATAATCGTGTGCTCGTACACCAATTTTCATATTCTGATCTCCTTTTTTAAGACAAAGTTCCTTCTACAAAGAAAAAAGACAAAGTACACGCCCCTTTGTCTTCTTTTCTTGTCTTTACTAAGCTAAAATTTCTTTTACAACTGCCGCAATTTCTTCATCCTGACAATTTGCAAAGAAGTATTCCCGGAATTTCGCGCCGGATAATGCTCCTTTGACCAGCTCCTGATCCAGTTCCCCCAGGATATCAGTCAGTTTTCTGTAAGTAACCGTCTTGACTTCATCCAGAATCCGTTTATTTCTCTGTTCCGGAACAACGCGGTCTTTCGGATAACCTTTTCCGCCTTCTTCCACATATAATTTCTCGAAAATATATTCCAGATTGAGTTCTCCGCCCCAGCCGAATCCTTTTGCAAATGGAAGTGCAATAGCGTTTCCATCGTTGATCTGTGCAAATGTATATGCATCTAACGCGTCCTCCACATGCCCGCAGATAACGCCCGGAAAGGAGTTGCACGCAAGCATCGCCCCCTCTCCGGTACCGCATCCTGTAATGACATAGTCTGCCGCTTTTGAATTCAGCAGAACTGCCGCCAATATACCGATCTGTACATAGGTAAGCTGTGCCTCATCCTCCGCCGTAAACATGCCATAGTTAAACACTTCATGTCCCATTGGCTCCACGACTTTTCTCAAAGAGCTGCAAATGATTTCATTTTTTGCCGCCTGACTGTTTTCGTTAATTAAAGCGATCTTCATCTTATTTCTCCTCCATTATAATAAGTCCTGATTTGGGATATGGTCCATATCATCGAAATCCTGATTCTCTCCGACCATTCCCCAAATAAATGTGTAGTTTCTGGATCCGCTGCCGGAATGGATCGACCAGCTTGGCGAGATGACAGCCTGCTCATTACGGACAACGATATGTCTTGTCTGCGTGGCTTCTCCCATGTAATGCATCACAAATGCGTCTTCCGGAAGATCAAAGTAAAGATACACTTCCATTCTCCGGTCATGTGTGTGGCACGGCATCGTATTCCATACGCTTCCCGGCTCAAGATGCGTCATGCCCATCTCCAGCTGGCAGCTTTCTACCTGCCCCGGGAGAATGTATTTGCAAATAACGCGGTGGTTGGAGTCTTCCAATGTTCCAAGCTCCACTTTGTTCTCTTCTTTTACAATGACAACACCCTCTTTTGGAGTTCCTTCCTGCTTGATTACGACTGTCGGATAGCTTGTGTGTGCCGGAGCGCTGTTCAAATAAAATTTTGCCGGATTCTCTGCATCGTCACTTGCAAATGTGATATCCCTGGCGCCTTTCCCGATGTACATCCCCTCTCTGGCTCCCACCTTATGCACGCTGCCGTCTACGGTAACCGTTCCGTCCCCGCCGATATTAATAATCCCCATCTCACGCCTCTCGAGGAAATATTCCGCACGGAGTTCATCCCCGGCTGTTAATTTTAAGCTATGTGCCACTGGCATTGCCCCGCCTGTGATAATACGGTCAATATGACTGTATACTAATTTAATATCGTCCGGGAAAAAAATCTGTGGAATTAAAAATTCCTCTCTTAATCTCTCTGTTGTATAATGTTTTACGTCTCTTGGCGATGCTGCGGTTCTAAGTTCCATTGCTTTTATCTCCTTTTTTATTTTTACATTCTATAAGTTCTTCTAAGTTTTTACATTGTAAATCATACCATAACAAGGTGCAAATTTTCTTACTAAAATTGCCTATTTTATATGTTTTTATAAGAATATTGCACTTTATACTATTACCAATAGAAAAACCTCTCCGCCTGCTGCAGAGAGGTTTTTCTTTACATTATATTCCCACATGGCATTAGGGATTTATTATCTTTGGACACGTCCGGAAGCATCGCCTCCGGCAAGTTTTAACACTTCGTCCATTGATACCATATTGAAATCTCCTTCGACAGAGTGCTTCAAACATGAAGCCGCTACTGCGAATTCGATGGCTGCCTGTGAATCATATCCGTTAAGGGAGGCACAGATAAGTCCACCGCCGAAACTATCGCCGCCGCCAACACGGTCAACGATATGCATTTTATATTTTTTGCTAAAGAAATAATCAGATCCATCATATAACATTGCAGACCAGTTGTTATCATTTGCTGATATAGATTCACGAAGTGTAATCGCTACTTTCTTGAAACCGAATCTGTCAGCAAGCTGTTTTGCAACGTCTTTGTAACCTTCGTGGTTTACAGTTCCTGTTGTGACATCTGTGTCAGCTGCCTTGATGCCAAATACATCTGAAGCATCTTCTTCATTCGCGATACAAACATCCACATATTGACATAAACCGCCCATTACCTGGCCTGCCTTTTCTTTGCTCCAGAGCTTGTTGCGGTAGTTCAGGTCACAGGATACTGTAACTCCCATCTCATTGGCAGCTTTACAAGCTTCGAGGCAGATTGCCGCAACCTCATCGTTGAGCGCCGGTGTAATTCCTGTAAAATGGAACCACTCTGCCCCGTCAAAGATTTCCTTCCAGTTAAAATCAGATGCGGAAGCTGTACAGATTGAAGATCCCGCTCTGTCATAAATAACCTTGGAAGGTCTCTGGGAAGCACCTTTTTCGAGGAAATAAATACCGATGCGTTCGCCGCCTCTTGCAATATAAGAGGTGTCCACCCCATATTTTCTAAGTGAATTTACAGCCGCCTGTCCAATCTCATGTGCCGGAAGCCTGGTGACAAATTTTGCATCAAAACCGTAATTTGCGAGTGAAACTGCAACGTTAGCTTCTCCGCCGCCATATGTTGCGCCAAATGTGTCCGCCTGAACAAACCGGTAATATCCCTCCGGTGCAAGTCTTAACATGATTTCTCCAAATGTGATTACTTTCTTTGACATTCTACTAATCTCCTTATAATTAATATTAGTAACTGTTCAGGACCATGAACAGTCACTAATATTCTTGCTATTTTATATACCTGATTAAGCTCTTGCTGCTTTTACGATTTCTGCCGCCTCTTTGCACAGTTCTGTAATCTTGTCAAACTCGCCAGCTTCAATCATATCGCCCTTCACCATCCAGCTCCCGCCGCATGCAAGAATCTTGTCACACTTCAGGTAATCTACAACATTTTTTGCACTGATTCCACCAGTAGGCATCACCTTCAGCTTCGTGTAAGCCGCGCACATTGCCTTGATCATCGAAAGTCCGCCTGACGGTTCAGCCGGAAAGAATTTTACAACGTCCAGCCCAAGTTCCAGCGCTTTCTCAATCTCGCTCGGCGTTACAACACCCGGGCACACCGGAATCCCCTTTTCCTGACAGTAAGTAACGGTCTTCGGATTCAGTCCGGGACTGACGATAAATTTTGCTCCGGCTGCTACTGCACGGTCGACCTGTTCTGTTGTAAGAACTGTTCCTGCTCCAACCAGCAGATCCGGATATGCTTCTGACATCAGACGAATGGATTCCTCTGCTGCATCTGTACGGAATGTAACCTCTGCACACGGAAGTCCTCCTTCGATTAGCGCTTTTCCAAGCGGCAGAGCGTCCTTTGCATCATTCAATACAACAACCGGAATGATTCCGATTTCACCAAATTGCTCTAAAATTGCGTTCATGTAATCTCCTCCAATGAAATAAATAATTGCATCTCGCATTTCGTTCCGCATTATGAAACCATGTTTTGTAATATGGAACTGTTGACTTTTATTATACTCATTTATATAATAAAGTCAATACATTTTTTCGTATTTCTTTATTCCCGCGAGAAAGAAAGAAGGCATTGATTATAATGGAAAATAAAAACCCAATTCAGGTGGCCGACCGTCTTTTTCAGACTCTGGAGGTTCTGGCTGAGTCAGGCCCTACCGGTCTGATGGAACTATCTTCAAAGCTGTCTCTGAACAAAAGCACCGTACACCGTATTCTCAACTCTCTGATTTATATGGGATATGTGAAACAGAATCCGGAGACTACTAAATATAGTCTCACGTTTAAGATTTGGGAACTGGCAAACCAGTTACTGACCCAAAATGACATTGTAGATATTGCAAGACCACATCTGAAAGAACTTGTCTCCAAATGCGGCGAGACAGTCCATCTCGTTCAGGTGGATGGCCGAAAAGCTGTATATATTGACAAAGTCGAGTCTTATACTAACTCGGTACGGCTGGTGTCGAAAGTCGGAAAGAGTATTCCACTCTACTGCTCCGGTGTCGGAAAAGCATTACTGGCGGAAATGGATCTGGATGACGCCCGGGAAATATGGGATAACAGTGACATTCAGGAATTGACGCCGCATACCATCACCGATTTCAGTGAGATGCAAAAGCACCTAAAACAGGTTCATACACAAGGATATGCCATCGACGATGAAGAAAATGAATTAGGCGTTCGATGTATCGCCGCCTGCATCAAGGATTATAAAGGGAAACCTAAATACGCATTTAGTATTTCCGCACCGGTCAACCGTATGTCAGATGAACGGATTGCAGAACTTGCCAGAGATGTCCTGGATACACAAAAAAAATTAGAAGCAGAGTGGAATTAGAATCTACTCTGCTTCTAATTTAAATTTGTTCTGTTAATGGATACCTTCTTTTATCAGTGTCCATTCCTGACATCCATATTCCGTTGCGCCCCATTGCCCTACTGATGCACCGTCTTCCGCAGAATTACTAAATACTTCAAGATATTTACCACTGTTTTTATTCACAATATGGCAATATCCACCTTCTGTCTCTTCCAGTAACCATATCTGTGAATCACTCTCGGCATAATCGTTTTGAATCGCTTTTGCCCCATCAGCTGCACTCTGCCCTTCAATATCCAGATAAAGGCCGCTGTTCATGTTTTTGATTCTATAACCACCATTTCCTGCTTCTTCAAAATTCCATTTCTGGCACCAATGATCTGTTATTCCCCATTGACCTGCTTCTGCACCCTCATTTGTTAATGCACTTTTAATTTCCAGATACTTGCCACTGTTTTTATTAATAACAGAAAAATCATCCGAAGTTTCGCTGACCTGTATGCAGTCCAATTCCGCAAAACCTACATTTTTTGCAAATTTAACGGAATTTGTACCAGAATTTAAATAGCAGGTAAAACTACTCCACAGATAGCGGTCCCAATTAACTGTAACAGGATAATTTACTGTCCCTATCTCGGTTCCATTAACAGAAACCGTATGAGAGGCCTCTGTTCCCTCACCATTGGAATATCTGACTAAGATATTATAATTCCCTGCATTTTCAACTTTTATGTTTTGGAAATCAACCGCACTGTCTGATTCATTAATATATTGTACTTCTTGTCCATTAGATGCATCGATGGCATTGCCCGCCTGGGCATTTGTGATCACTGCCTTTTCCGCTTCGTAAATGCAGCCTTTCAAGGGAAGAGTGCCAACCCGTACATCGTTCAGATTATAGCTTACTCCATCAATTATCTTCGAGTTATTGAAGTTCTCTACGTTAGTGGCCTGATAGAGGGTCGTATTATCCGGGCTTACATCAAAACTCTGACTAAATCCTGAAAAATAACCTCCTGCCAAATCATTATAATCATAGGTCACTGCCATTGGAAGACGTTCCCATGCTCCCTGTCCCAAATTATAGTTTACATAAAAATTCTGTCCGCCACTGATATTGTCACTGCTATCCGTTCCCCACTTTGCAGATATTACAACCATCCCATTCGGCCCCCCTGCATCAATCCATTTTACATAGGGAGAAGAACCGATTCCTCTGCCATCTGCCAAAGCAACCCGGGTTCCAGGACTTCCTGCGTCCCACGTCACACCATCATCCGAAAATTTGCAGTAAACGACTGCATTATTCTTACTCAGGCTTGGTCTGTTAACCATTTCATATGTAGCCATGTACCTTCCATTTGGCAGTTCTGTCACCGTTATCATCCCCGGCCTGTCACTTGTATTATTAATAGCTGTTACATTCGTAAGTCCGCTCCAATTCACACCATCTGATGAAGTTTTAAGCGATACCGCCTGCAAAACACCATCAGATTTCTGTCTTTCATCAGAATAATAGCATACCAATTCTCCTGATGCACTCATTCCCAAAAATGGCTCCCATACAGTTGTTGTAGAAGATGTGGTACTTGGATCATATATGCAAGGTCCCCCATTATCCACTTCGCTTAGAAACGACCACGTATATCCCCCGTCTATACTCTTATACAATACAATTCTTGACTGAGTATAAGGATCATCGTCAAAAATATTTCCGGCCAACAGGATTGTCCCCGCCGGCATGTCCCCCACCTGAGTCGGCAATTCATACAGACACGGCTGGGAAGTCCTTAAAAGACCATATTCCTTATCATATACATTACTAATCAACTGCCAGTTGTCTCCGTTGTCCGTACTTTTATAAATAGGATAAACCTGTTTTGAAACACTTGTCCCGTCTTCCATCGCAATAGTTACATTTTTCAGTTGATCATATGTACACAATAAAGTTCCGTTAGCATTACCACTATTTTTTA
Organism: Faecalicatena orotica; assembly: GCF_905197545.1. Classification (NCBI taxonomy): domain Bacteria; kingdom Bacillati; phylum Bacillota; class Clostridia; order Lachnospirales; family Lachnospiraceae; genus Faecalicatena; species Faecalicatena orotica. The sequence continues at coordinate 154,603 of NZ_CAJJZH010000007.1, read as the reverse complement.
AGCAGATAATTCTGGAATATGTAGCCCCTCCCGGATCGAATGTCGCATCTTTGTCTGAAACATAAACAACAGTACCATTATCCGTCGTTTGCGCCGACGCAGGAACAGAAAAACAAAATACCAATGTAAATACCGCTACTAGTGCAGTCAGTTTCTTATGCCATTTTCTCATCCTTCTTACCTCCTCTTTTATCAACTAAGCATTGCTTTTTCTAATTTATAAAAGCTAAAAATTATTTTCAAAAGAAAATACGGGACATCCCTCTTCATCCCACATGATTTTCATGCGATATACATGTCTGTTAGGATCATATAACGGGTCTCCGGTAATCTCGTCGTATTGCCGGGCATGGTAAATCATAATATCCGCTGCCCCATCTTCTGACTTTGTAAACGAATTATGGCCAGGCCCCAGAATTCCTTTCTTCCAATCGGTTCTTAAGACGGGAATCCTTTCCTTTTTCCACACACGCGGATTCAGGAGTTCTTCATCATCCGGAATACTCAGCATTCCCATACAATAACATGCACCCGTTGCGCTCGCCGAATAAGTCAGATATAACATCCCGGCATGGCGCAACAGTGCCGGACCTTCATTCACCCAGAAATCAACCCGCTCCCAATCATAATCAGGAGAGCTTAAAAGCACTTGGGGTGTAGAAAGCCTAACTGGACTTTCCATTTCTGCTATATATAGATTCGATATCTTCTTCCCGACACTAACCTTTTCTGCCCATACACAGTACCATATCCCCCGATTCTCGAATACAGTCATGTCAAGCGAAAAATCTCTGAAGGAAAAATCGTCAGACGCCTGCATCTGCCCCAGTTCCTTCCAAGGGTCCTTCAGCGGGTCTTTGCCTGAGCATTCAAGGACATACGGACGTATCGCCCATATATCATCTTTATCACCTGCTGCATAATAAATAAACCACTTACCTTCAATATAGTGGATTTCCGGTGCCCATATATGCATGCTCATAATCCCCTGCTCATGCTTCTTCCATATGGTAACTTCATCCGCATCCTTCAGACCATCAAGCGTACTACTTTGACGGAGCACGATCCGGTCATATTCCGGTACAGATCCGGTAAACAGATAGGTTCCATCTTTATGTTTATAGACATAAGGATCTGCCCGCTGAATAATAAATGGTTCATTATAATTCGTTTTTATAAAATTGTCTCTATTCACTATTATTTCCTCACATTACTACTATCTGCCCCATACCACCTGTCTGTCACAGAGTTTCTCTGTCTAATATCTTATAGTTCAGATAAATGGCTTTCGGTGAATATTCCTCCGAATCTATCTGGGCAAGCAGTTCTGAGACTGCCGTTGCTGCAACCCCCTCAAGATTTGTTGATACTGTTGTCAACTTAGGTGTAATAAATTCCAGAATACTAATGTTATCGAATCCCATTAACCCAAAATCTTTCGGTATGGTCATTCCATTCTGCTGCCCCCAGCGCATCACATTCAGGGCATAGCTGTCGCCAGAGCATAGAAAAGCCGTCTTTTTTTCTGTTCCTTTATCAATCAGACATTTCACATCCTGCAGATAGTCAGTCTTACCAATCACCGAGGATTCAATCTCCGGATATTTGGCCATTGATGCCTGAAACCCTAAAAGACGCTGTTCGTGAACATATATATTTTCTTTTTCTTTCACAGCCAGCGGGGGGCAGATAAATATAATTTTTTGATATCCCTTAGATACGATCAAATCTACTGACTCCATAGCAGCTGCCATCTCATTAACCTGTACTGTTGTGATTGCGTCCGACACTTGGTTTCCTATACAGACAATCGGAATATGGAGCGAAAGCAGGAACTTTTCAAACTCTTTCCCTTTATTAATCGGGCTGATTAGTATCCCTTCCATCTGACGGTCAGCAAGCCCCTGAATAAGTTTCTGTTCCCAATCCAGACTTTCATCACAGACCACAATATTCGTAAAATACCCTCTCTTGTCCGCTTCCTTATTAATAATATTTAAAGATTGGACAAAATACATATTCTCAATATTTATCGTTACTACGCCCAGAGACATAGTTCTGCCATGATTCAGGCTTCTTGCCAGCAGATTCGGACGGTAATTATATTCCTTGGCAACAGACAGAATCCTTTCCCTTGTCTCCTTGCCAACACTCCCCCGGTCATTTAAAGCCCTCAGCACAGTTGTTCTCGACACACCGCATTTTTCAGCTATCTGATTTACAGTGATTGCCATCTTCCACTACCTCCGTTCATTCGTTAAGCCCCTGCATTTCTAAGCCGGGACGCATCATACCCTGCATAAAATCAGCTTAAGTATAACACCAAAACATAACTGCCGCAACGAAGACAACCCGTTATATTTCTATACGAATCATGTTAAAAGACAGCGGTTCGATTTCTGCAATACAGCTGCCTGATATAACATGTGCCCCTTCTCTTGAGCAGGGCTGAACAGCCGTATGGTCATATTGATTTGTCATCTTTTTGTCATCTGCCGTCATGCTTACAAATTCTGTGACCTTCTTTGGCTCAAAATTCTGCAGCATCACTTCCACTTTCATTGGTTCGTCTTCACTCTTGTTAACTACGAAAATAACAATTTCATTTTTTTCATCGTTCCAGACAACAACCTCATCAAGATACGGAACTTGATCAAAGTCTTCACACTGGTATGTAGGTCCTAATGAGGTGCTTCTTAAAACAATCCCCCTCGCATAATTTGCAAAATAGTAGAATGGATAATAGATTGTCTGAAGCCAGAGTCCACCGTCTTTTTCAGTCATAATGCATGCACTGACATTTGTAAGAAGGGACTGGCATGCAATCTTTATCACATCAGCGTTTCTCAGCATAACCATCTGCATTCCCGCAAAAAGCAGGGCATCCTCAAGAGTGTAAATCTGTTCGCTGATTGCAGGCGCAACCTTCCAGGGTCCTTTCGACACTTCCATATTTACAGAATCACCCGGAAGCGCCCAGACGCCCCACTCATCAACGCTGAATTTCATCTCCTTACAGGAACGTTTTTTCTTCTTTATCACCTGAGCAGCGGAACGGATGGTCTTAATATATTCCTCCATATCGAGTGTCTGGGCCAGAAACGCTTTTGTGCCTTTTTCCTGCCCGCCATAATATTGGTGCAGGGCCAAATAGTCAATCACGTCATATGTATGCTCGAGAACTTCCATATCCCATATTGGATATGTTTCCATATTCGAAAGCGAACTGCCACATGCAATCAACTCTATATTGGGATCCACCAATTTCATAGTCTTCCCTGTTTCTGCTGCCAGACGCCCATATTCACCGGCTGTCTTATGCCCGATCTGCCACTCCCCATCCATTTCATTGCCAAGGCACCACATTTTCACACCATATGGTTCTGAAATGCCATGAGCCTTCCTCATTTCACTATACTTCGTCCCTCCCGGGAAATTACAGTATTCAATATATTGAACAGCTTCCTCTATCCCTCGGGTTCCCAGATTCACGGTGAAAATCGGCTCAATATTAGCTTTCCGTGCCCAGCGGATAAATTCATCCGTCCCGAATTCATTCGTTTCTACAGCCTTCCATGCAAGCTCAAGCTTTCTCGGCCGGTCCTCCTTCGGTCCAACACCATCTTCCCAATGGTAAGCAGAAACAAAGTTTCCGCCCGGATAGCGTACTGCCGTCACCCCCATTTTCTTTACTTTTTCAATCACATCACTGCGAAAACCTTCTTCATCGGAGTTTAAGTTATCCGGTTCGTACACTCCTGTATAAATAACTCTCCCCATATGCTCCAGAAAAGAACCATACAGCCTTGGATCAATGCTGCCTATTATAAAATTTTTATCGCAAATTATTTTAGCCTCTAACATATGATTCTCCTTACCCCTTTAATCCGGCACTTGCCATACCTTCCACGAAGTATTTCTGCCCTGCCATATACAGAATAAACATCGGAAGAAGTGAAATCAGCGCACCTGCAAATGCGGCGCCATACTCGATGGTATTCTGCCCAATAAATAATGCCAGTCCGTTTGCAAGTGTACGCATCTCTGTCCTGCTCGTCACTATCATCGGCCACAGCAAATCATTCCACGAACCATTGATACTTAAAATAACCAGAGTGATCGCTGCCGGTTTTACCTGCGGCATCATGATTCTCCAGAATATTCCCATTTCGGAAAGCCCGTCAATTCTGGCAGCCTCGGCCAGTTCCTTTGGTATGCCTGAAAAGGCGGCGCGCATCATGAAGATCGAACCTGCAACTGCAACTCTTGGTATTATCAGCCCCCAGTAAGAATCGTACATACCCATCTTGAACACAACGAGGAATAGCGGGACCATAATAACCTGAAATGGTACCATCATTGTCGCCAGAGTCATTAGGAACAGCCCTGTCTTTCCTTTGAAATCATAAAAGGCGTAGGCATACCCGGCCATACTGTTTACAACAACAGCCAGCAATGTGGTTCCCCCTGCATAAATAATTGAGTTAAGCATATAACGAAGAATATTAATTCGGTCCTGTACATCAACAAAATTTTCCAGAGTCAATGATTTCGGTATAAAAGTAGGCGGCCAGGATATAATCTCCTTCTCCGGCTTAAACGCGCTTAATGTCATCCATATAACCGGCACCAGAACCAGCAATGCCAGAATGACCAAAACGATAAAGATCGGAATACTGATTGTTATATTTTTGATTTTAATCGCTTTTTTCTTTTTCATACTAATCCTCCTGATTCATTTTGCGATACATTATTACAGTAACAACCATGATTATCGCAAATAAAATCACCGACATTGCAGACGCATACCCCATACTCGAACGGGATGAAAATGCTCTGGAATAAATGTAAGTAACCGTGGATTCTGTTGTATAATTCGGTCCACCATTTGTCGTAATATAGATGATGTCAAATATCTGTAATGCCCCTGCAAACCGTGTCATTAAAATGTACCAGAAGGTCGGTCTGATGGAAGGTGCGGTGATATGCCAGAACTGCCGTATCTTCCCAGCCCCGTCCATTTCAGCCGCTTCATATAAGGACGCTGATACCTGCTGGATCGCCGTCACATAAATAATTGCAGAAATACCAAAACTCCTCCATATGGATATAAATGAAACGACGAATATTGTCAGTCCCGGTGTATTCAGGAAATTAATCTTCCCCAGCCCCATTGATTGTAACGCCGCTGTAACAAAACCAATATTGGAGTGAAGTATCATCTTCCACATAATACCGATTGCTGTCGCAGAACATATGACGGGCAGAAAATAAACCGCTCTGAAAAATTTATTCTTTATATTATTCTTTGTAATCAGCGCTGCAACTACCAATGCTCCCAGAACCTGCAGCGGCACCTCCAGCCCCGTAAAAATAGCAGTCACTTTTAAGCTGTTTATAAACCGGCTGTCCCGAAATGCTTCGACAAAGTTTTCCATACCGATGAAACGTGCCGAGTCCATCGTGATGGACACATCAAACAGACTTAGTCCAAAAGCTATAATTAGCGGCACCACACTAAACAGGATTAACAAAATGACCGATGGGGCCAAAAAGAGATACGCACTTCTGGAAGGCTTATTCCAGTATTTCATCATTTTCTTCATTTAACTTCTCCTACCCGCCTGTCTCAAATTCCAAAGAAAAGGCGGCTACACGGAACCGCCTCTCCACTTGCCAAAAGTCCCTGAAATCAGTTATTTATTATATTCCCCAACAATCTTATCTGCAGTTGTCTGGGCTTTTTCAAGTGCATCATTCACCGACATGTTTCCAAACGCTACGGAGTTAATCATCTCAGGGATGACATCATTCAGAATATCATTGATTCCCGGAAAACTTGAATCAACAATAAAGTCCGTCGGTGCATCTGGATTTGCAGAAGACATCACACTAAGTTTTTCACTTTGTTTATATTCATCTTTCTCCTGAACGGAATATGTATAAGCAGGAAAACCATTTGCCACTGACCACTCTAAAGCCGGACTTGATCCCTCTTCATTTTCTGAATTCCACCATTCAATGAATTTATATGCAGCTTCTTTCTCCTCATCGCTTGCTGTCGTTGTTACAGAAAATCCGAGTACTTCTACAGAGTTCATATCCCCTGCATCTCCCTGAGGTATCAGACCGATTCCGTAATTAACACCTGCTGTATCAAGTCCTGCCGTGACCCAGGGGCCCCCGACAGTCATACCAATCTGCCCTGCACTTACCATAGAATCCGTATCCGCTTCCAGAGGGTTATCCCCGTTTTCTGTTAAAGTCTTATACATCGTAAGGAAGTCAGCATATCCCTTATTTCCTGCAAAGTTTGCCTTCCAGCTGCCATTATCATCCGTTACTGACAACCCGCCCAGACGCTGCATCATATGTGCAATCTGGTAAGGATAATCATAGGAAATACCCGATCCATAAACATTCTTGCTCTCATCCGTAATCTTTTCAGCATATGTCTGCCATTCTTCCCATGTTGTCGGAGGAGCCTCTGGATCAAGTCCTGCCGCCTCGAATAAATCTTTATTCCAGTACATGTAATAACCTACAACCTGAAATGGTACAAAATATAATTTATCTCCCTCGGAGCAATAATCTAAATAAGATTGTATGAAATCATCCTTATCTAAATCAGTTTTGTCAAATACATCACTGATATCCTGCATATAGTCCCCATATGTAAATCGATAGGCACTTGAACTTAAAATCATGGTAGGACCTGTGCCTGCTGCAAATGCAGTGGAAAGCTGACTGTCAAAATCTGAAGAAATATCCATCTCAACAGTAATTCCATCTTCATTCTCTTTATTATATCGGTTCACCAGCTCAACCAGCATATCTCCGTCTGAACCTGTAAAGCTGTTCCAGAATGAAATTGTGGTTCCTTTTGATTGATTTTTTGCATTCGTTTTTTCTGATTTAGAGTTTCCTCCTGAACCACTTCCGCAAGCTGCTGTTGAAACAATCATCATTGTCGAAATACCAAGTGCAGCCATTCTTTTCCACTTGCTCATTTTATTCATAATCCTGTCTCCCTTTCTTGAACATTCAGCAAACACACTTACCGGTTTATCGTATATCTGCTTTTTGGTTTAAATGTACACGTGTAACTAATTTTTATAAATAAAGGATATTCCCTTTGTGCATAAATGTCAATATAATTTTCCAAAACTAGCATATTGCATTAATATTGCACATATATTTTGTTGAATATCACAATTATATTTTAATATTATCTGATTTTATAATATTAATATAGTATTTATTAGAATGTTCACGAGTACTCTATTATTCCAATCATATTATTTATTTAACCTATCATCCACAGCCTATTTTCCAAACAAAAAAAGCACTGAAAATGTCATCTCTTTTTACATTCTCAGTGCTTTTCACTTTTATAAATTTAATTAATCATTAACATCCTCGTGTACATGATCTTCCCACTACACGAATATTACCATAATACTGACAATCAGTACCGACACCGCATTTGAAATCAGCATCGTTCCAATCCCAAGAAGGGGACCAACCTGACTCTTTATGTATCCTTTTTCTGCTTCGCTTTCTCCGGCTGCTGCCGCATTATTTGTCAGCATATCATTCACAGGGAACCCCATCATACAGTTCATCGTCAGTACAATACCACGTTCTGCCCGGAATCCGCAGACCTTCGCCCCGACAATCCCGCACAGTACAAGCACGATCGTGGAGATGACAAACACAATCAGCAGCGGTGGAATAAACGCTACCAGTCCCTGCCACGGGCAATTGGCAATTGTATTGGCCATCAGTCCCATCAAGCCTAATAACAGAAGCCCATATGCATCCGCTTTAAACAGAGGCGCTTTATCCATAAAGCCAAGACTGCCGAGGATTAACCCAAACAGCAGTGCCGTAATATTCGGATTAATATTCAGACCAGCCAGAATCGTCCCGTGAAGCAGATTGTTGATGACTGTCACTATCATAATAATCCCCAGGAAATACGCCGTGTTTTTATATTTTGCAGGAATTCTCTCACAGAACGGAACCTTCCCAGCCTGACCAGCCGCAGGACTCTTACCATTTCCGGGGCAGCCCGGCCCGGTCATCGGCGGAATATTGCCTGCCCCCTCAGGAGCGCCCTGATTTCCACCTTGTGAATTCCTTGCTCTGAATTCCTGAGAAAGTGCCTTTCCTTCTCTCTTCAGCGCCCACGTTACAACCGGAACACTGAACAATCCCTGAAACATGAACACAAGCCAGGGAAACACAGAGATTGCCGGATTCTTGTCCAGTACCCATCTCGAAGCGATCGCACAGGAAGCGCCGCCGCCGATTACTGAGCCTGGAGCCAGAAATGCAAGTCCCTTCCCAAGTATTGGAGTAAGCCCGAATCCAACAATTACAACAAGAACCAGAGAGGCTATAATGCAAAGAAGTGATTCCTTTTTCTTCGCCTTCAGCATCTTCAGATTAATCATTGTACCGGAATGAATAACCAGCACATTAAACGCAATCGTACCTACTGCAATCATATTAGCAGAAAGCAACATATCCTTCGGAAGGACCCCCGTCCCAAATCCAATAGCAAATATGACACCATAAATCAGCGGCATCGGAATCATCGATTTTAATTTTGCCGCTATCGCCAATGAAACAAATGCAATAGCAAGAAATACCAGAAAACTCCTGTCAAACGCCCACGTATACTCAGTCCCCATAAAAAATCACCTTCCTCACTTCGCCTCTTAAGCTTAGTTCTTTCAAGCCTTGTTATCTTGCTATAAGTATAAAGGAACGGTGATTTTTTTACTGTCAGAAAACTGACATATGTGTACATTTTGCTACTTCTTCCGCAACTTTTGCAGCCACACGCGGATCGAACGGGGACGGGATAATGTATTCCGGTTTTAGTTCTTCATCGGTGACAAGTGAGGCTATTGCACGGGCTGCGGCCAGCTTCATGTCATAATTGATATCCCGCGCGCCTGCATCCAAGGCCCCGCGGAACAAACCGGGGAATGCAAGCACGTTATTGATCTGGTTTGGATAATCGGAACGCCCGGTTCCCATGACTTTTACCCCTGCCTCGACAGCATCCTCATAGGTGATTTCCGGGGTCGGATTCGCCATCGCGAAGACAACCGGGTCCGGTGCCATCGTCCGCACCATTTCTTTAGTCAGGATGTTCCCTGCTGAAACGCCTACAAATACATCCGCATCCACGATCGCATCCTTCAAAGTCCCTGTAATCCCTTCCGGATTTGTCAGTCTGGCCAGTTCCAGCTTGTGCCCCACTGCGAACGGGCATCCTTCTGCCAGAATCCCCTCCAAATCACAGATTGTCATGTGCTTCACCCCGGCATGCAGCATCATTTTTGCAATCGCGGTTCCTGCGCTCCCTGGCCCGTTCAGCACAACCTTGACATCTTCTATTTTCTTCCCCACAACTTTCAGGGCATTCATAAGTGCCGCCGTCGTCACTATCGCCGTTCCGTGCTGGTCATCATGGAATACAGGGATATCCAGTTCCTGTTCCAGCCTCTGTTCGATCTCAAAGCATTTCGGAGAACAGATATCCTCCAGATTAATGCCGCCAAAACACGGCGCTATCCGCTTCACAGTTTCAATGATTTCCTCCGTATCCTTTGTGTCTAAACAGATCGGAAATGCATCTACCCCGCCAAATTCCTTGAATAGAATTGCCTTTCCTTCCATGACCGGCATTGCAGCCTTCGGCCCGATATCTCCCAGGCCCAGAACTGCAGTACCGTCCGTTACAACTGCAACCAGATTACCTTTGGCTGTATAGGAATATGCTTTTTTCTCGTCCTTATGAATCTCCATACACGGGCTGGCTACTCCCGGTGTGTATGCCGTACTCAGATCTTCCCTTGTCTTCAGCGGCACTTTACTGCACACTTCAATCTTTCCACGATATTTTTCATGCATCTTTATTGCTTCTTTTCCATAATCCATAACGGGCACCTCTTTCTTCCTTTCTTACTCCATATTCTTAAGCAGAAGTTCTTTTCCTGAAATTCCGGGTTCCGTCATATTCTTTACATCCAGTATCTCGTTTAACTCCTCCTCATTCAGAAGCCCTTCCTCCAGAATCAGCTTTCTGACAGACTCCCCTGTCTTCACTGCCGTCTTTGCCAGTGACGCCGCCTTCGCGTATCCAACATGCGGGCAGAGTGCGGTAACGATTCCGACACTGTTATCCACCAGTTCTTTACACCGCTCCCTATTTGCCGTAATTCCACTGACACAGTTATCAACAAATGTCTCAACCGCATAGGCCAGAGTATCGATGGACTGGAACAGACAGTAGAATACAATCGGCTCAAATGCATTGAGTTCCAGTTGTCCGGCTTCAGCCGCCATCGTGATTGTCACATCATTTCCTATGATGTTAAATGCTACCTGGTTGACTACTTCCGGAATCACCGGATTTACTTTTCCGGGCATGATGGATGATCCGTTCTGTTTCGCAGGAAGGTTGATTTCACCGAATCCGCATCTCGGTCCGGATGACATCAGCCGGAAATCATTCGCAATCTTTGAAAGTGTCACTGCGCAGGCCTTTACGGCACCGGAAACTGCCACAAACGGATCCAGGTTCTGTGTTGCATCGATCAGGTCATAAGCCTGCACGAGATCCATATCACTGATCCGTGCCAGATTTGGAACAATCCTTCTTAAATATGCTTCGTCTGCATTGATTCCGGTTCCGATTGCCGTCCCGCCCATATTCAGCGTCCTCATCTCTTCCTGCGCCTTTTCCATACGGTTGATATCCCGCTGGATCGCAACCGAATAAGCCTTAAATTCCTGACCAAGACGGATCGGTACCGCATCCTGCATCTGGGTTCTTCCCATTTTGATGATCGTGTCGAATTCTTCCCCTTTATCACAAAGTGCCTTATGTAACCGCTCCAGTTCTTTCTTCGCATTTTTCAGAAGTTTCAGGGAAGTCATTTTCCCGGCAGTCGGAATAACATCATTGGTAGACTGTCCGCAGTTTACATGGTCATTCGGATGTACAATGGAATAGTCGCCCTTCTGCCCGCCCAGTAATTCAATGGCACGGTTTGCAATCACCTCATTGGCATTCATATTAATCGAGGTCCCTGCCCCTCCCTGTATCGGGTCTACGATAAACTCATCATGAAGTCTGCCCTCCATGATTTCATCGCAGGCTTTCACGATTGCCTCAGCAATATGTTTATCGAGCAGCCCAATCTCACAGTTTGTAATCGCCGCTGCTTTCTTGATCTGCGCCAGACTGTTGATTACCTCCGGATGCATGGACAGCCCCGTAATTCGGAAGTTTTCCGCAGCCCTCAGGGACTGCACTCCATAGTACACGCCTTCCGGAATATCCTTGCTCCCGATCGAATCCTTTTCCGTTCTGCATTCCATTCCATCTATTTTTTTCTTCATCACCATAACAAATGACCTCCCAGATTGAATCGCCTGTTTCTTTTTACAGACATATTATAAATCCGGGAGGTTATATAATCAAAGACATATATTCGTATAGTATCCATAACCATTTATTTATACTTCTTTTTTCCATTTCCCGCCCAGATACCTTGCAAGGCACAGAATCAGACCCGTGCTCCAGGAAACCGGAAGCCCCCACCAGACAGAAGCCATCCCGAGATTCGTATACTTCAGCATAAGATAGGAAGATGCGACTCTTACAACAAGTGCAATAACCGTCGCCGTCATAGAATATAATGCATCCCCCGCGCCGCGCAGTGCACCGCTCAGATTGTTATAAAATGCATTGATCAGGTAGAACAGCGCAATCGCCCCAAGGTACCCCACACCGAATTCAATTACAACCGGGTTTACATCCCCCTTAAGGAATATGCCAATTAACTGGTATCTGAAAATGAAAATCAGAATTCCAATGCCTCCGCAGACCACCAGAGCCAGTCCGAACCCCGCATGAACGCCCTGTCTGGCCCGTTTTTCATTCCCGGCGCCTATGTTCTGGGCCACATATGTAGACAGAGCAGATCCCAGATCAAACATCGGCATCATGGCAAGCGACTCCACCTTTCCTGCCGCCGCATAACCGGCCATTGCCGCCGTTCCGAAAAGATTGACCATCCCCTGCACGCACATCACGCTGACAGAAACCGATACCTGCTGAAACATAGCTGGCACACCCAGTCCCATAATCCTCCTGAGCATTTCACCGTCAAACACGCGCTCCTCCTTAGACATCCGCAGTATTTCAGCCTTCTTCCTAATATACAGAACACACAGAAGCGCCGATATCCCCTGAGACATGATAGTCGCAACTGCCACACCGGCAACTCCCATATGAAACACAATTACAAACAGCAGGTCCAGGATGATGTTTAATATAGATGCAATCATCAAAAAATAAAGCGGAGTCCTTGAGTCTCCAATTGATCGGAAAATTGCCGTGCATACGTTATAGGCAAACGTCAGTACAAGTCCCCCGAATACAATCCGCAGATACAGAGTACTTCCCTGCATAATTGCATCCGGAGTTCCTATCAGACGAAGCAGGGGAACTGCCAGAGCCTGGCTCACCCCTGTCAGAACCACGGCAAGCACACCCATCCCGACAATCATCGTATAAAGAGCCTTATGAAAATCCCCGATCTGTCTGGCACCGAATAACTGTGACAAAAGCACTGAAGCACCGATGGTAAGCCCGATCATAACCGCATTCAAAATAAAAGTAACAGGAAAAGACCCGCCCACGGCTGCCAGAGCGTCCGCCCCTACAAAACGGCCGACCACGACCGAATCCACAATATTGTAAAACTGCTGAAAAACATCCCCCAACAGCATCGGCAGTGCAAATCCTCCGATAATACGGGCCGGTTTTCCAACCGTCATATCCTTCATATAAAAACCTCCCTTATTCTTACGGAAAAGAAAAAAGCAGGAAAAATACCGGCCTGCGCCTTTATTTTTCTTGCTTTTTCTTATGGGTAATCTTTGCAGACATGGGCTTTCCCCCGTACAAAGACCATTCCCTATCAGTTTAATCTTCTACTTCGATTTCATCCCAGTTTTCAAACGGCTGTACCCACTGTTCCGGATCGGTATACGGAATGATAGGCAGGAGCAGATATGACGGATGGTTATTGTCTCTGTATATCTTATAAGCAGTCGTAGTATTCGTAGGAATTACATTCATGTTGCCGACTTTTCCTGTCCAGCTTTCTGTATGGCACTCATTCGGGCACTGGCTTGTGATTTCCAGTTCAATCCAGTGGCCTGCCGGAATAACCATAGCAGTCGGGCTCATCTCGATTACATACTCACGAACCTCTCCCGGTGTAACAGGAATAGATACGCTGTTGTCATGTACCGGTGATCCGATCGTTGATTTTTCTTCATTCAGCGGATGAGAAGCTCTCAGCGCGCCATAACGCAGCAGCGGCATTCTTGTACCATCTGGCAGTACATCAAACAGGCTGCAGACAAAGTTTGCATCCTCTGCATCAATGGAAGCCCAGAGATGTAACTCGATTGGTCCGGTAATCTCCTTAGCCTGTGCAAATCTGGATGATTTGTACACAATCTTGTTCACTTCTGTAGAAATTGAAGGCGGCAGATGTGTAAATCCATCCGGTGGAAGATCCTTATCCGGTTCTTTGTCCCAGCGCAGGCGGTTGAAGGAACGTAAGTAAAGTTTCTGCCATTCCGTTCTTGCCAGCGGCCATTCGTTTTCATAGCGTGTGCCCGAGTTGATTACACAGAACTTATACGGAGGTTCATCCATGATTCCTGTGTCAACTCCCTTGAGCCAGTGATCATACCATCTTAAGCATTCTTCGTTCAATGCACGGTATGGAAGTTCCAGTCCGTCATATCCTTCAAGGACGCCAAGGCGCTTCGGAGCCTGGAGACGGTCGTCATTCATAGCAGCGAAGATCGGGGAACTCCATCTTCCAAGTGGTGACCATGCACAGTGCAGGTATACCGGTGTCTTTACCTTGTCATACATCTGGTTAGCTGAACGTTGCTGCCAGTATTCGTCATCCAGCGGATGAAGCAGGTAATCCAGATAGAACGTATGATAAGTCGGCGGCCATGTTGTCAGAATCTTTGTAAAGTATGAGTTTACCGCGATGTCAGGATCCTGCAGGCGCTCTTTCATCATTTCTTTTACTTTTTCTTCACCATACATCTTTACAGACCACGGCATCGGATTATTGGATGGGCACAGTTCCCAGTAAATGCTCATATAGGTAGACGGTACACCGCCGTAATATCCATGCTGATAGTAATCATCAACAAATGAGCAAGGCATAATACATTTCAGGTGAGGAGGCTGCTGTGCTGCTGCAAGGATCTGGCAGATTCCGAAGTAAGAATATCCAACCATACCTACATTACTGTCGCACCATTCCTGCTCTGCTGCCCATTCAATCATATCATAGATATCCAGGTGCTCCTGCGGATTATAAACGCCGTAGAATACGCCCTCGCTCTTGCCGATCCCCCTCGGGTCCGGAATGATAAATGCGTAGCCCCTCTGTACAAAATACTCAATATCGCCTGCTTCCAGACTGTGGTCAAATAAAAGGGATTCCGGCGGAATCGCTCCTCTCTTGATGCCCTGCATTTCTTTGCTGTAAGCAGACCAGCTTACCAGTGACGGGACCGGACCTGCTCCCTTCGGAAGATAAACATCTACGCAGAGGCGTACACCGTCTCTTAATGTCATCCAAACATCCTCATGCAGTTCCACTTCGTACTTAGGTCTTGACAATTTGTCCAAATTCTTTACATAGCGTTTGTCCCAGTAATTTGGCAGTACATCAATTCCAAGAACCTCTGTTATTCTTTTCTTCATAGTTTATCGTACCTCCTTTTCATGTACTAATCATAACAAAAAATGGTGTGTACAGTTGTCATGTACACACCATTTTTTAAATTTTTAGTGTCATCTCACGAGACAATTATGACACATTTTTCCGATTTTTCTGAATTCCCACTCATGATCACCTTACGGGCATTCCTTCCCGATATTATATGATCCAGAAAATTATTTTGCTGCTTTGCTGTCCAGATTAGCTTTTGCTGACTTCTCCATCTCGAACCAAGGCTCATAAGGTTCTTTCATCTTGCTGAAGATATCGTATCCCTTCTTATCCAGAACATATTTACGTCTGATAATTGTGTAAACAATTGCACAGCCATAGAATACGAGCATCGTTATCCAGTTCTTAGGCTTCATCTCAGCAATTACATAGCTTCCGAGAACTACACACATTACACCGGCAACCGTTGTAAGGATACAGTTCAGGACATGTGGTGTCTTGATATAAGCGTTCTTGTATGCATTCGGGAATTTTCTCGGCAGCATAAAGATACTCAAGAATGTAATTGGAAGCAGTAACAGTCCCGGAATTGTTGTAATCTTTACAACATCATCCAGATTGAATCCTGATAAGATTGCCACGATAGCGATCACAGAGTTAACCCAAAGGGAAACTGCCGGTGCGCCGTGTTTGTTGGACTCACAGATCTTACTCGGGAACAGTCCGTCTCTGGCTGCCGCAAAGTTAATTCTGGAGAACATCATCATTGCAGAGTTAATACTTGTTACAACCGCAAGGAGTGCACCGCCTGCCACGAAGAACATCAGCATTGCCGGTCCCATAAACTTTCCTGCAACTGTTGCAAGGTTGTCAATCTCATAGAAGTTCGGCATAACACCTACTGTTACATATGCTACTGCTGCATAAATAACAGCTGTTGCGAGTGTGCTGACAAGATATGCGATCGGAACGTTCTTGCCTGGATCCTCGATCTCTTCTGCTGAGTAGTACAGTACGTTTGCACCGATAAGACTTCCGTGCATGATTCCCATTGCTGCCCAGAGTGCTCCAAGCTGGAATGTTGTGGAAATAACTTCACTGAAGGATACCACTGTTGCTCCCCATCCACCGAAAATATAAACGCCCAGTGCTACCAGAAGGACACCAACACAGATATTCTGTACTGTGGATGAGAACTTGATTCCAAAGCAGGAAATAATGGTAAAGATTACTACGCAGACCGCTGCTGCAATTCTGTCCGGGCATGCCGGAACCAGCATACAAAAGTATGTAGAAAACGTCAAAGCCATCGTAGCGATCTTCATTACACCTACCACCAGCTCATTAAACGCATCCCATGCTCCCATAATCGGATGTACCAGCCTGGTCAGGTACATGTAGGAACCTCCGTTGGCAGGTAATGCTGATACAAGTAACATCTCAGGGATACTGCGTAAGAATACGAACAGCGCCGCACAGATGAAACCAACAACAATTCCATTACCGCCGATTATCTTGATAGCGATTGGTGTTGTAGCAAAAACACTGGCACCTATAATACTTCCGACACCCATCAAGATACAAGACAACAAACCCATTTTCTGTTTTTTCATCTACTTACCTCTTTTCTTTCTGTTATTTTTAGTTTACTATACCCAATTTCTGAATCCAAAAGTGTCAGGTATGTGACATTTAACCGATTTTGAGTTATTTCTTTTCTTTTTTTGTGCAATATGTTAAAATCTCATTAACACATAGTAAAAGAAAGGACTGTTGCTAAAATGGACAAAACTACCAGACTCCAAGACCTAAGCAAAGAAGAACAGGCTATTTTCCAGGCATTAAAGGCTACCGAACTATTAGAAAAGCTGCCTGTAAAGCAACTCATTGAACTTTCAACGCACTGCCGTCTTCTCCACAAGAAAAAAGGTGCAACAATATACAGAAAAGATGAGTCATCTAATCACTTATACATTATCAAATCCGGCTACATAATGGAATCCGTATTTTACGGAACCAGTGCTGACATTATCGTAAAAGTCAGGAGCGACGGTGAATATTTCGGGGAGATGGGCATGCTCACCAACGAGCCTTACCCGAATACAGCCCTCACCCTGGAGGACTGCCAGCTTATCTCAATCCCCAAGAACTACTTTCTGGAGACTGTCTGGAGCAATACCTGTGTCTGCAAGGTTATCATTTTTGAGCTCATAGACCGTCTGCTAAACTCGGCACAGCACATGGTGAATGCCATGTATCTGGATGCCCCGGGCCGTTTAGCCTCCACAATCGTTAACCTGACAACCAACAGCAAGCAAAAGAGCATGAACATCCGGATCACGCAGAGCGCCCTCGCATTTTCTTCCGGCATGGCCCGCCAGACCGCAGCAAAGATCCTGAGCGACTGGCGCAAGGAAGGAATCATCTCCACCGAGAGGGGCAAGCTTTCTGTTCTCGATTTTAACAAACTCCTTGACATCATCCTTAACAGTGAGATAGGAGATTAGTCAAAAAACTGTACTTATCTGCCGCTTCAGCAAATTTGAGGGGGCAGATTTTCATTTTGTCAGAAATTTTACCTTGTGTCACTTTATAGACAGACAGAACTTTTTTTATTGATTATACTTAGCCTATCAAAAACGTAGGAGGTACGATTTATGAACCAAGAAGAATTTTGCGAAGTAACAGGTTTGGAGAAGGTACCGGTTTATTGGGACAGACGATATACAAAAAACCTCGACAAACTTTCAAAACCTATTTACACAGTTAAACTTGAAGAAGACGTGGAAGTTATTTTAAGAGACGGTACCAAGACTTATGTCGATGTTTACCATCCGGCAGAATTAGAGTCAGCTCCTTCCCTGATAGCTTATTCAGCTTACGGAAAGAAAATGCAGAGAATGCGCCACGGAGCACTTCCGGGAGCTTCCAACTATTTTGACCACAGCCTCGAAGCCGGAGACATTGACTTCTTCGTAGAAAGAGGATATACATTTATCATTCCTGACGGACGCGGAATCGGAAGAAGTGAGGGCGAATACCTCGGCGTTTACAATCCTCAGGAGCAGGAAGATGTTTATGATTATGTAGAGTGGGCAGGAATCGACTGTCCGTGGAGCACAGAAAAGGTTGCACTGCTCGGATATTCTTATTTCGGAATCATCCAGTCACTTGTTGCAGCCCTCCAGCCGCCCCACCTCGTATGTATCATGCCTCTGAGCTATACAGACGACTATTACCAGCATGGATATTACGGTGGTGTTGCAGATACATACATGAATATGTACTGGGAACTCTGCCCGTCCAATAACCCGACCACATGGACAAGCAAAATGATGTCCGAGGACGAGATGAAAGACCTGATCGAAGAAGTACAGAAAGACCCGGATATCGGTATGAACACCTATTTCAACAAGATGTTCAATGTATGGCCGCCGAAATACCATACTTTCTATCTTGATTACCTGCTTCATCCACAGGAGGATGATTTCTGGCGTCCACGTTCCATGAAATACAAATACGACCAGATCAAAGTACCTGTATACTTCAAGTGCGGATGGGCTCCTCAGGGCCGCTGGTCAGCACCTGTGTTTAACGCAATGAATTCAAAGGAACTGAACGTTTACAAACGCTGTGGTGTTATGGAAGGCTACAACGGAATGGAACTCCCATACCGCTTCATGAACGAAGAAATGCTTCGCTGGTATGATTACTGGATGAAGGGTGTCGACACAGGTATCGTTGACGAGCCACCGATGAAGCTGAACATCTTAGGCGCTGGTTATCGTTATGAGAATGAATACCCGCTGGAAAGAACACATTGGAAGAAACTATACCTCCATACATTTGGCAACCTCCGCTGGGAGCCTGTTGTAGAAGGTAATCTGGCACCTGACAGCTTCACACACCGTCCTCCGTTCATTACAACAGAGGTTGAAAAGCTGACATACCGCACAGACCGCTTCAGCCGTCCGACCGAGTTCACAGGACCGATTGAACTGCACCTGTGGGCTTCTATCGACAGCGATAATGCAAACTTTATCACAAAAGTATGGCAGATTACAGCCGGCGGAACAAGAATGCCTGTTTCCCGTACAGGATCTTTAAAGGCCTGCTATCCTCTTGACGAAGAAAAGAGCGAAATTGGACGTCCGGTACACGATTATACAAAGAAAGTACCTGTTGTTCCGGGAGAAATCAAAGAATACGTCATTGAGATTAACCCAATCGGTATGGTATTTGCACCTGGCACCGCTATCGAACTTGAGATCAAAGCGATGGATAACTTCGAGCCTCAGAGCGGGGCTTGGCAGGCAAAGATGGACCACCTTGGACCGATCCCGAGCGTTAAGACAATCAACTATAAGATTTACAGAGATAAGGATCATCCTTCATACATCCTTATGCCTTATATTCCTTCAACACCACCGGAACTGTGGCTTCAGCCTATATGTGATGACGATATCGTTATCGGCGGAAGCGGAAAAGGCAACACACATTAATCCCTTACCTTATAATTCCTTCTTTCAAACGAAAATGCCCCCTGACTGCCATCAGGGGGTATTTTCATTTATAACATATTATGCTTTATTAAACTTCAAAAATAAGGTCACCGTATGAAGGCATTGGCCATACGTCTTTATCCACAATCATTTCCAGTTTGTCTACTGGAGCACGTAAGCTCTCCATAGCCGGAACTACATCGGTATAATAGTAATTTGCCTGAACAGCGCCTTCTTCTTTGGCTGCCGCTTCTTCCGTCACCTGAATCAGGACATTCAGTGCATTCCTGGTCTCTACCAGAAGGGCAGAAACTTCTGCAAGCAGTTCTGACTGGACAGATGCATCGGCGCCTGCTGTTTTAACTGAGATAACTGTATCCGCAAGAGTCTTTGTATAGCCCATGATTGCAGGAATAATCTGCTTGCTCGTCATATCGATCATGGTACGTGCCTCAATATTGATTGCTTTTGCATAAGACTCATACTGAATCTCTGCACGTGACTCCAGCTCCGCCTTTGTAAATACATTAAATCTTTCAAACAGATTAACGGCTTTTTCTGTCGTCATAGCAGGGATGGCTTCCACCATTGAGCGGATATTCGGAAGGCCTCTTCTTGCCGCTTCCTCAACCCACGCCTCTGAATATCCGTCGCCGTTGAATACGATTCTCTGGTTTTCTATCGCATATTCCTTGATCAGGTCGTGTACCGCCTTATCAAAATCATCCGCTTTTTCCAGAATATTACATACATCTGCAAATGCTTCCGCAACAATCGTATTCAGTACAACATTCGGAGCCGCAACAGAATCACGGGAACCAACCATACGGAATTCGAATTTATTACCGGTAAATGCAAATGGTGAAGTTCTGTTTCTGTCTGTTGCATCTTTTGCCAGGTCAGGAAGTGTCTTAACACCAGTCTCAAGCGTTCCGCCCTTCAGGCTGTGTGTAGCCTCTCCTGTGCTGATTAACTGTTCCAGCACATCCTCGAGCTGTTCTCCTAAGAATACAGAAATAATCGCCGGCGGTGCTTCATTTGCCCCCAGCCTGTGGTCATTACCGGGATCTGCAGCAGACTCACGGAGCAGGTCCGCATGCTTGTTCACGGCCTTCAGGATACAAGTCAGAACGAGCAGGAACTGTGTATTCTCATGAGGTGTTTTGCCTGGCTCGAGCATGTTAATCCCATCGTCTGTTGTCAGTGACCAGTTGTTGTGCTTACCGGAACCATTCACACCTGCGAACGGTTTCTCGTGGAGAAGACACTTCATCCCATGCTGGCTTGCAACCCTTTTTAATGTCTGCATAATCAACTGATTGTGGTCGACCGCGATATTCGCCTCAGCATAGATCGGTGCCAGCTCATGCTGTGCCGGTGCCACCTCATTATGCTGCGTCTTAGAGGAAACCCCGACTTTCCACAGCTCTTCATTGACATCTTTCATGAAAGATGCGATTCTCTGGCGGATCGTTCCGAAGTAGTGGTCATCCAGCTCCTGCCCCTTTGGAGGCATTGCACCAAATAATGTACGCCCTGTATAGATCAGGTCTTTTCTTTGTTTAAACTTTTCCGCATCCACTAAAAAGTATTCCTGTTCCGGTCCTACAGACGGAGTAACCTTTTTAGAGGTTGTATTTCCAAACAGACGCAGAAGTCTCAATGACTGCGCCCCTACCGCCTCCATAGATCTCAAAAGCGGCGTCTTCTGATCAAGTGCTTCTCCCTTATATGAGCAAAAAGCTGTCGGTATACAGAGTGTGGCTCCGGCTGCGTCTTTTCTGACAAACGCCGGTGATGTACAGTCCCATGCAGTATAGCCTCTGGCCTCGAATGTAGCACGAAGACCTCCTGACGGGAATGAGGATGCATCAGGCTCCCCCTTGATCAGCTCTTTACCTGAAAAGCTCATCAGCACCTTACCGCTCGGAAGCGGGGCTGAAATGAAAGAGTCATGCTTTTCTGCTGTTACACCTGTCAGAGGCTGGAACCAGTGCGTATAATGTGTCGCGCCTTTTTCAATCGCCCACTCCTTCATCTCATGGGCTATGACATCAGCCGTCTCTAAATCCAGTTCCTTACCTTCCTCAATTGTTTTCTTCAGGTTTTTGTAGATCTTTTTCGGCAAACGTTCCTGCATCACAGTTTCATTAAACACGTTTTCCCCAAAAATATCTGCAACATTAACAAGTTCAGTATTCATACTTCCTTCCTTTCTTTTGCCTTTCATAAGACAAAAAAAGGCACTCCAAGCTGACTTGGAACGCCTTTGTTCGTTTCTACGTTTGTCAGTATACCTCAATCGTCTAAAAAAGGCAAGCAAAATTTAAAATTAATTTATTCAGCTTTTCCTACTGATCCGAATAATTCCATCTTTTCCTTAACTGTTGCAACGATTGCATCAGCGCCTGGTTTCAGTAATTTACGCGGGTCAAAGCCTTTTCCTTCCAGATCTTTTCCAGCTTCAATATATTTACGTGTAGCAGCTGCAAATGATAACTGGCATTCAGTATTAACATTGATCTTAGCAACGCCTAAATCAATTGCCTTTTTGATCATATCTTCCGGAATACCTGTACCACCGTGAAGTACTAAAGGCATGTCTCCTGTAAGCTTCTGGATTGCATCCAGAGTCTCGAAGCTTAAGCCTTCCCAGTTCTCAGGATATTTTCCGTGGATATTGCCGATTCCTGCTGCGAGGAAATCAATCCCGAGGTCTGCGATCATCTTGCACTCTGCAGGATCAGCACACTCGCCTTTGCCGATTACGCCGTCTTCCTCACCGCCGATTGATCCAACTTCTGCCTCCAGTGACATTCCGTGCTCTTTTACAATACCTACAAGCTCTTTTGTCTTGGCAACATTCTCTTCGATCGGATAGTGGGAACCGTCAAACATGATAGAAGAAAAGCCTGCTTCCACACACTTTAAACATCCTTCATAGCTGCCGTGGTCCAGATGAAGCGCTACAGGAACAGTGATGTTCATCTCTTCCATCATACCGTTCACCATACCTACAACAGTCTTATATCCTGTCATATACTTTCCTGCACCTTCAGATACACCTAAGATGACCGGAGAGTTTAATTCCTGAGCAGCTGTTAAAACCGCTTTTGTCCACTCCAGGTTGTTGATGTTAAACTGTCCCACTGCATAATGGCCAGCCTTTGCCTTCTGAAGCATTTCCTTTGCTGATACTAACATATTCTCTTCCTCCACTTCTAACCCGGCGGATATGCCCCGCCCGGCATGTTTGTTATAAAATCTTATATCTGTACTGTACAGCTACAAAATCTTTTTCTTATTATAGCTTATTAACGTAAAAAAGACAATCCGCAATTGTTACAATTAATCTGGCATAATACAGCAGGAAATGAAAAACTATTCATATTTCCCACACTTAAAAGGGCCTGTATAGCATATACATACAGACCCTTTCCCTTATTTCCTGTTATTTTTCTACGATTACAGATTCATGGCAGTCTCATAAGCCGCCCAGATCGCATCCATCACATTTGTAGGCTGCTGCGCGTCACCGATCAGGTGTACGTGCTCCCCTTTGATCTTCTCATAGAGGGACTGGTTCGGGATATATCCGACCGATACAACAATATGGTCTGCCGGAATCTCGTGTTTTACCTTCAGTCCCTGAGGTCCTACCGCAAACATGCGTTTTGCCCTGTTGGCCGCATTCGGGTAGTTCTTCTCTGTTTCGATAACCGTTGCAATACCATCCTGATAACTCTCGACAACCGCATTTTTAATCACTTTTACTTTATAATAATCGAGAATCTCCATCAGCATATTATAGTTAGCCGCTGACAGACCGAACGCGTTCAGGATTGTCTCCGCCATCTCCACGATTGTGACTTTTTTACCTTCTCTTCCAAGCAGGTAGGCAATCTCACATCCTGTCAGGCCTCCGCCGACAATGATTACATTGTCGCCTTTGATATCTGTATTCCTCAGAGTATCAATCGCATATGTCACATTCTCTGCATCGAATCCGGGGGTATCCAGCCTTCGTTCCGCTGCACCTGTCGCCACAAAGATTTCATCATATCCTGCCGTCATTTTTTCTGTTACTTCTGTATTCATATGTACGTTGACCGGCAGGTCCGTCATTTGCTTCTTATACCATTTCAGCAGGTTCTTGTCGTCATCTTTAAAATCAGGCGTTGCAGCCGCAACGAATACTCCGCCGAGTTCCCCTGTCTTTTCATAGAGGTCCACGTCATGGCCGCGCAGTGCACAGACTCTTGCTGCTTCCATACCGCCTAAGCCTCCGCCGATGACAAGGACTTTTTTCCTGACATCCGCAGTTTTTAATTCATAACTCTTCTCACGTCCGCAGGCAGGGTTCACTGCACAGCTGATATCCTTCCCCTGGAAAATCCGTCCCAGACAGCCCTGATGGCAGGATATACACGGACGGACATCATCCAGCCTTCCCTCATAGAACTTATGTCCGAGCTCTGCATCGGCAAGCAGCGGGCGTCCCATTCCGAGAATATCCATTTTCCCTTCTGCAATTGCCTCCTCGGCAAGATCCGGGTCATCAAAACGGCCCGCACAGACCACAGGAATATTCACGGCCTTCTTAACCTCTGCGACATCCTTTAAATTGCATGCTTTAGGCATATATACCGGGGGATGCGGCCAGAACCAGGAATCATAGCTTCCATTGTCACAGTTCAGCATATCATATCCGAATTCTTCAAGTTTCTTCGCAACAGTGATCCCCTCTTCCAGATCCCTGCCCTTCTCCTCGAATTCCTCCCACGGAAGTGCACCGCGGTTAAAGTCTTTTACATAGCTTCTTACGCTGTAGCGGATAGAAACCGGAAAGTCTTTTCCACACTTCTCTTTGATCGCCTCTACGATCTCCCTCGGGAATCTCAGGCGGTTCTCAAGGCATCCGCCATATTCATCGGTACGCTTATTGTAGAACCCGATTGCAAACTGATCCAGCAGATAACCTTCATGGACGGCATGAATCTCAACACCGTCGCCCCCCGCCTGCTTTACAAGGTAAGATGCCTCTGCAAAGTTTTCTACATATTTATGGATTTCTTCCTTCGTAATCCCGCGGTTCTTCACTGTCGGGTCCCATACATTCTGAATCGGGGCCGGTGCGGGAAGTATCTTCCAGTCAGTTTCACTCTCCAGATGCGCCGCGCGTCCTGTCATCGCAGTCAGCTGGACAAACATCTTAGAACCATATTTATGGACTCCGTCCATCAGATACTTCATCTCTTCTACATATTCATCCGGGAAACATACAGGCGTACGCACCGGAATCGGGATAATCGGGACTACCCCTGAAATAATCAGCCCCGTTCCGCCCTTTGCACGCTCGATGTAATAATCCGCCCCATCTTTCGTATAGGCCGCGGTCTTCTGATTCATAAGGCGCGGTGAGAAAACTCCCATCGGCATCATGGCGATACGGTTCGGCAGTTCAACACCTCCTACCTTAATCGGGGAAAATAAATGTTCATACTTTGTAGACATAGGCATCTCCTTCCATCCTCTTGGATTGCTCAGTTTTACGAGCAATTTTTGATCCGTTTATTGTTCTGTTAAAATAATAACACTTCTCCCCTATAAAATCTATTGACACAGAATACAATTCGGCGAATGTTATTTTGTGAAATATGTCCAATTCTGATTTGCTGTATTGTCAAAAACAGAATCTGCATGTTATCCTAGTGTATATAAAGCAGGTCCGCCCGTTACCGCCCCCTTGCGGGGCGTTCACAGTAACGTCCGCTTTGCCGTATATAAGGGGGAATATTATGAAACCACAGACAAACCGTCAGAAACAGGCTCTGGCAACCAAACAGAAAATCTTTTCCTGTGCCTTGTCTTTATTCGCACAGAAGTCATACGAGAGTATAACAGTTCAGGATATCTGTAATGAGGCAGAGGTATCTGTAGGTGCTTTCTATCATCATTTTCAGAGCAAGGATAACATTCTGGATGAGGGGTACCGGCTCTTTGACCAGCAGTCTGAAGAAGCCTGGAATCAGGGACACCCCGATGAACCGCTTGAAGCTATCCGGTTCCTTATAATGGAGCAGGCCCATTCAATGGAAAATATGGGTGCGATGGCAGCGCTCCAATACTTCAAGCATCAGCTTTCCAGCAATGAAAAGTATATCCTGAACCCTGACCGCTTTTTCTATCAGACCATCCTGCATGCCGTTGAAGCAGAAACAGAGACAGGAACCCTTCACGGTGATTCTACTGCAATTACAGAGGATATCCTTGGAGTTTCAAGGGGATTAATCTATGACTGGTGCCTTCATGAGGGGAGCTATACACTTTCCGAACGGTCACAGAGGATTCTGGATATGATAATTAGTTATTATAAAGAATAAATAAAATATGCTTTGCGCTGTTATTACTCTTGTTGTAATGCTTACAAAACGCAAAAAATAGCGCCCCTGCTCTGGTAAAGTAAGGCGCTATCTTTATAACACTTATTTTCCGGCGGTCAGGTGTACGCTGACCAACGGTTCTCTTGTTAAGTATATTATAGCAAAGTATACAAAATTGTCAACAATAAACGAACTACCTAAGCGTTTCTCACATTGTCCGGGCAGATGTAATCAAACCTTGATGACACTATATATTAATTTTTATTTTTCGTTCGTCCAAGTAAGTAATCAACAGATACGTGATAATAATCTGCTAATTTTGCAAAGACTTCTACCGGAACATTTATTTTCCCTAATTCATACTTTGAATAAGTAGTTTGAGTTATATTGAGGTATTCTGCTAATTCAATCTGAGTTTTATCACTGTCTTCCCGCAAATTGCGGATATTTTCATAAACCATGAGAGTCCCCCCTTATCTTTTTATTATAAGAAAGTCTCATTGCGACTATCGGAAAATAGTCTTACCATGACTATAATGAAAGTGGACAAATTTAATCAAGTCTTTCGGGTTAGGACAAGAAGATTACTGTTTAGAGGGATTTTAAGACGTATAAAAGATTATCAGAATAGGGATGTTAGAGATACTTTCTCCTCTTCCCCTTGATATATAAGGATTCAGACAAAAAAATTATCCATAGAATATTCTATGGATAATTTTTCGTAGTGACTCCAAGGGGAATCGAACCCCTGATTCCAGCGTGAGAGGCTAGCGTCTTAACCGCTTGACCATGGAGCCATGTTTTATTTCGCTCTCACAAGCGAATTTTATTATACTATACCTTTTTTAATAATGCAAGTACTTTTTTCAACTTTTTTTGCCAACTTTTTTTGATAACTTTTTACGAAGGCTGCAGATTATACCCACATGGCACTCACCGCAGCCTTTTTTATATTATGGTTTCTGTGAAATTATATTACTCTTCTCCCTGAAACTCCTGGATTGCAGCTTCAATCCTGCCTTTTACGGACAATCTTTCAATTGCCTTTGGAGCTACCATAATCTTAAGCCCCTGCTTTCTGTTTTTTATCACGACTTCATCATGCTCTCCTCCGAATTCACCATCCAGCGTCCACGGGATTTCTTCCACGGATTCAAACTTGATGCTGCCTGTACGGAAGGAATACATATGTGCAGAGTCAATCTGCTTAATCACCAGAGATCCGATGATTTCGTTGAGCTCGATCGGATTCTTCGGTGTCTTAATCAGTGTCACCTCGAATTCTCCGTCATCGAATACGACATTTTTCCCGATGATTCCTTTGAAGCCTCCTACCGATCTTGAATTGGTCACCATTCCGAATACAAAATCATCCTCAAGTGTCTCCCCGTCATAGGTTACTTTTATATGATAAGATGGGATGTTGAAAATACGTTTGGTTCCTTCCAGCACATAAGCCAGATGTCCCAGTACGTTTTTCATACTCTGCTTTGTCTCGTAGGATACGTCTGTAAACAGGCCAAAAGCTGCAATATAGACAAAGAAATCGTCGTTGAAGATTCCGACATCACACGGAAAAGGGACTCCATTTGCCGCTGTGTCAGCCGCTTCCAGCATGTCTTTAGAGATATGGAGGCTGTTGGCAAAGTCATTCGTCGTTCCTGCTGGTATGTAGCCGATTGGAACCTGTTTCTCCCTTTGGGCCATTCCTGTCACAACTTCATCCAGAGTCCCGTCCCCGCCGCTACATACGACAATATCATAATCATCCGTATAGGAAATCGTCTTGCTCAGTGCATCGTGATACCGCTGTGTGGGATAAACCGTCACTTCATAGCCGCCCTTTACGAAAATATCCAGCACCTCTGACAGCTTTGGCTTCAGCAGGCCGGTCCCTGCATTCGGATTATAAATAAAAAGCATTTTCTTCATAGCTTACTTCCTCCGTCTAATATCACTTAAACTTCATTTTCATGTACTCATTATAAAAGAGGCTGTACAAAAGCACAACCTCTTTCTTGTTCTTTATTATATTATAAACCTGGCCGGATTATTTCGAATCTTCTGAAAAAAAAGATTTAATTCCTTCTGCAGCCTTCACTTCATCTTCGCCCTCTGTTACTACTGTGAAAGTCTCACCTTCCTTGAGTGTCAGACTCATCATTCCCATAATACTTTTTGCATTTATCTGTTTTTCGTCAATATGGATATATACTTTGCTTGCATACTGGCTTGCCTCCTGTACCAACAAAGCAATAGGTCTACCGTCAAGACCCTGTTCCTGCTTAACAACAACCGGTGTTTCAATCATAATAATCCTCCTTGTTTTGCCTAACCTTTTCTGCCATCTCACCTAACTTGCGAAGCCTGTGGTTCACTCCAGACTTACCGACCGGCGGTGATAAGAGTTCTCCTAACTCTTTCAGTGTCGCATCAGGATGAGAAAGGCGGACAAGCGCTATTTCTTCCAATCCTTCCGACAATTTTTCAAAACCTATTGTATCTCTCAGATATGTAATATCTTCTACCTGCTTAACTGCTGCAGATACGGTTTTGTTAATGTTGGCAGTTTCACAATTTACTTTACGATTTACGGTGTTGCGCATTTCTTTTAAGATACGGACATTCTCCAGTTCCATTAATGAAATGTGCGCCTCCATAATATTCAGGATATCCACTATCTGGGAACCTTCTTTCAGGTATACAACATAGGACCTCTTCCTCTGGACAATCTTGGCATCCATCGAAAATCCGCAAATCAGTTCTTGTATCTGGCGTGCCATTACCGGTGACGCACAGACAATTTCGAAATGATATGACTTGTTGGGGTCACTCATTGAACCTGCCGCTAAAAATACCCCTCTGATAAAAGAACGCCGGCAGCAGGTCTGCTGGACTACAAGCGGATTCACTATATGAACCTCTTCAAATCCTGCCTGATGTTCGTCTATCAGTTTCGTTGCCTGAAGGATACGAAGGGCGTCATTATGCCGTCTGACTACGACTGCATAGGAAACACTTTGCTTCGGAATATTCCTGCGGATAGAGATATCAGCTTCTATATTAAATGTTTTTTCGATTAATGTAAAGCACTTTCTTGCAACAGCAAGATTTTCCGAATGAATTTTTACACTGTAGCGGCCGCAGCTATTGATGACAATCGACCCGCACATGCTGATCAACGCGGCTAATTCAGCGATCTGGCAGTGCCTTGCAGTACTCCACTGTTTCGATAGTTCTTCCCTTACATTCCCTGAAAATGACATAATGCTCTCCTGTATTATTTTGCCTTTGTGATTGCATCTTTCCCGATATCCCGGTGTTCAATACGCACTCCATAACTGTCCTTCGGTTCCAGAAACTGGTGCAGGGCATTTGCAAGCGTGACTGACCGGTGCTTCCCACCAGTGCATCCGACAGCGATGACCAGCTGGTTCTTCCCCTCCAGTATATAATTGGGAATGAGGAAATCCATCATGTCTGTAAGCTTTGCAAGGAATTCCCTCGCTTTGTCATTATCCATGACATAATCCCTGACTTCCGGATCATTTCCCGTCTTCGGCTTTAAATCTTCTATATAGTAGGGATTCGGGAGAAAACGGACGTCAAATACAAGATCTGCATCCTGAGGTATTCCATATTTAAATCCAAACGACATAACTGTAATGTACAGGTTCTTGAAATCCTTCCCCTCTACGAAGATTTTCTCAAGCTCCAGCCTCAGCTCCCTTGTCAGCATCTTACTTGTATCAAGTATATACGTGGCCTGCATTTTTAAGAACGCAATCTTCTCTCTCTCTTTTGCAATCCCGCGGTCAATATGACCTTCCCCTCCCAGGGGATGCTGGCGCCTCGTTTCTTTATATCTCTTCACGAGAACGTCATCTCCGGCATCCAGAAAGAGAATCTCATAGTGTATCCCCATCTTGTCAATCAGAGCTAAGTTCTCTTCCAGTCCTCTAAATGCCTGACCGCCCCGGATGTCAATTCCCAGAGCGACATTTTCGATCTCCGTATCCGGGGTTGAAAGCATCTCTGCAAACTTCGGCATAAGCAAAATGGGCAGATTATCCACGCAGAAATATCCCATATCCTCCAGCATCTTCAAGGCAGTTGATTTTCCAGCGCCCGACATCCCCGTAACTACTACAAATCTCATCTTAGAATTCTCCTATCCTCTTCACTTCCGGTTCCAGCCTGACTCCCGCGTTTGCTTCCACCTTGTCTGCAACCTGTTCCATCAGAGAAACAATCTCGGCCGCAGTCGCACCGCCTTTGTTGATCACAAAGCCACAGTGTTTTTCCGAAACCTGTGCATTTCCTACCTGAAATCCCCTTAAGCCTGCATCCTCAATCAGCTTCCCTGCAAAAAAGCCCTCGGGACGCTTGAATGTGCTGCCCGCACTAGGGTATTCCAGTGGCTGTTTCGTTACACGCTTGTTTTTCAGTTCTTCCATATATGAACGGATTTCTTCTGCATCTCCCTTTTCAAGACGAATTACGGCCTCCAGAACTACATAGTTTTCCCGGGCAATAATACTGGTCCTGTAACCCAGTTCCAGTTCTTCCAGTGACAGGGTCTTAATCTCCCCATCCTGAGTCAGGACCACTGCACGTTCAATCACCTGTTTCATCTCGCCGCCATAGGCACCCGCATTCATCATTACGGCTCCCCCGAGTGTCCCCGGGATACCGGATGCGAATTCCAAGCCTTTCAGGCTGTGTTCCAACGCCTCTGCCGCAACCTTCGAAAGCAGCGCACCCGCCTGTGCATAAATCAGATTTCCCTCTGTCCGTATCTGATTCAGATTCTTATAGATCTGGATGACCACCCCCCTGTATCCTTTGTCTCCCACCAGAAGGTTACTTCCGTTTCCTAAGATATAATAAGGAACCCCCTCCTGTCTGCAGATTGCTATCGTGTCCCTTATCTCCCCTGTACTGCGGGGAACCACAAAATAATCCGAAGGGCCCCCGACACGGAATGTAGTATGCCTGCTCATAGGCTCATCTTTCAGAACCTGTTCTGCTCCAAGTAAGTCACATAACTTTTCATATAAAACCATAAACGTTCTCCAATTCTCTAATTTCCTAAACTTTGTATTGCAGCTATGCCGCGCTTCTTTACCCAAATCATACAACAAACCTTACCGTATTTCAACCTGTGACCCAAAAACAGCTGCCGCCGTGCAGTCCATTTTTCCCCTGTTTTCCCCCCGGACAGCCACGATAAAGTGCCTAATGCTTGCAAAATCTCCCTAAATGATGTATATTAATTTCGTGTACATGCTTTTGGCAACAGAGCAATTAAAGAAATAAAGGAGTGAACAGATAATTGGACTCGAGTGATGCCATACAATTTGTTATATTAATCGTATTATTACTACTGTCTGCATTTTTTTCATCAGCGGAGACAGCGCTGACTACCGTAAGCAAGATACGAATGCGTTCTCTTGCGGAAGACGGCAACAAGCGTGCAAAGGTTGTTTTAGATGTTACGGAGAATCATTCCCGTAAGATGCTGAGCGCCATCTTGATCGGCAACAACATTGTCAATATTTCCGCGTCTTCACTGGCCGCTACGCTGGCATACAGCTTCGGCGGATATATGGTGAGTATCGCAACTGCAACACTTACAGTTGCAATCCTTGTATTTGGAGAGATTACCCCGAAGAGTATAGCGACGCTGCATTCAGATAAGCTTTCTCTATCTTATATACGCGTGATACGGCCATTTATGACCATTATGACGCCTTTTATATTTATTATTAATCTATTCTCCCGTGGTATCCTGTTTTTATTCCGCATTGACCCCAATGCAAAGAATAACGCAATGACGGAGGATGAGCTCCGGACGATTGTGGATGTAAGCCACGAGGACGGTATCATCGAATCGGAAGAAAAAGAAATGATCTACAACGTGTTCGACTTAGGCGATGCACGCGCAAAGGATGTCATGGTGCCCCGTGTGCATGTGACATTCGCAGATGTGAACAGCACTTATAAAGAGCTGATCGACATTTTCAAGGAGGACAAGTTTACGCGTCTTCCCGTTTACGAAGATACAACAGATAATGTCATCGGTACCATTAACATGAAGGACCTGCTTCTGTTCGATAACAAGGAGCATTTCTGTGTACGTGACATTCTCAGGGAAGCATATTTCACCTATGAGTATAAGAACATTTCCGAACTCCTTGTGGAGATGAGGGATGCTTCCTTCAATATTGCAATCGTTCTGGACGAGTACGGTGAGACAGCCGGCCTGATCACACTGGAGGATATCCTGGAAGAGATCGTGGGCGAGATTCACGACGAATACGACGAGAACGAGGAAGAATTTGTAAAGCAGTTAAATGAATATGAATATATTATTGAAGGCTCCATGAGTCTGGACGATGTAAATGACCGTCTTGACTTAGAGCTGGAATCCGAGGATTATGATTCCCTCGGGGGATTTATTATCGAACATCTTGACCGTCTTCCTGAAGTTGGTGACGAAGTTACAAGTGAACATGGTATACGGCTCGTTGTAGAAACGCTGGATAAGAACCGTGTTGAAAGTGTACACGTCTATCTGCCTGAGAAGACAGAATCCGATGATGAAGAATCCGATGATGAAAATATGGAATCAGAATCAGGAGTTTCCACAGAAGCTTAAAAAATATAACAGTTCTCCCTGCATTTCCTTAATGGAATGCAGGGATTTTTTTATTTTCCAAAACATTCCGGTGGCGGGGTAACTTCTTTTGGATTCCAACATATTATAAAATAGAACAATGTGAAAGGAATTATACTTATGCCTTATTCAATCATGTTAGATGCCGGCCACGGGGGGCGTGATCCCGGTGCTGTATACAACGGGCGTCAGGAAAAGGATGATACGCTCCGCCTTGTACTGGCTATAGGGGAAATTCTTCAGAATAATGGAATCGACGTGCAGTACACCCGGACAACGGACGTATACCAGTCTCCATATGAAAAAGCAATGGAGGCCAATAATGCCGGTGTCGACTTTTTTATTTCCATACACCGCAATTCCTTCCCCACGGATAATGTCGTATCCGGGGTAGAGTCGCTTGTATATGACAAATCGGGAATTAAACTCGAAATGGCAGAAAACATCAATGAGCAGCTGGAATCTGTTGGTTTTGTAAATCTCGGCGTAAAAGCCCGTCCTAATCTGGTCGTACTCCGGCGCACCCGTATGCCAGCCGTGCTGGTAGAAGTCGGTTTTATCAATTCCAATACCGATAACCAGCTTTTTGATGACAATTTTAATGACATCGCTCAGGCTATCGCGGACGGAATCCTCGACACTCTGGAGATGGATCATGAGATCGACCCGCCCGGATACAGAGTACAGGTCGGTGCCTTCCGCAACCCTACTTACGCCAACAGACTGCTGAACGAACTATTGGAACAGGACTTTCCTGCTTCGATTATAGATTCAGACGGATTCTTCCGGGTGCAGGTTGGTAATTATGATACGCTCGATGACGCAACCGAAATGGAACAGCGGCTGAAACGGGCGGGGTATCCGACTGTGATTGTCAGCAGGTAAGAAGGTTTGGCGTCATGGACAGAATTAAAAATCCGGAGTTCAATATCAATTTCGAACTCCGGATTTTTTTATTCCTTAAATTCGCAACGGCATTTTGTTTTTTCTCTTTTTGTGGTAAACTGTTGTTACTCTGATATACCTTTATGAATCCTGTATATCAGGGAATGGAGGAAAGCTATGGAAAGTATGGAGCAGATAAGTACAGGCCTTAAGGGTGCTGATGAAGTCATTGATACCCTGCGCCCCGGAGATAATATCATCTGGCAGGTGGATTCTTTTGAAGCCTACTCATTTGTGGTGGAGCGTTTTGTGCAGCAGGCCGCTGCTGATCACAGACGTCTTGTTTATATTCATTTCGGCTGCCACGCGCCGCTGATAGATAAGGAAGCACTCCTTGAAAAGGGTGCTGATTTTGAAATGTTTACATTGGATGCCGGTATGGGATTTGAATCTTTTACAAGCAGTGTCTACCAGATTATCACTGCCGAAGGGAAGAACGCATTCTATGTATTCGATTGTCTGAGCGAATTGCAGGAATTCTGGTGCTCCGACCTCATGACGGGAAATTTCTTTCAGGTTACATGCCCTTACTTATTTGAGCGGGATGCTGTCACATATTTTGCACTTTACAGGAATGCCCATACGCAGGACACGATTGCCCGTATCCGGGAGGTCACACAGCTTCTTTTAAACTTATACTATATTGACAGCCGCTACTATCTGCATCCACTGAAGGTATGGAAACGTTATTCTCCTGTTATGTTCCTCCCTCATCTTCTGACGGAGGGCGGTTCGGAATGTATCACGGACAGTGCAAGCTCCGCGGAACTATTTTCCAGACTCCAGATCCATACTAAGAAGCTTGATTACTGGGATTTAAGTTTCGAGGAAGCGAAGCCATACTTAAGCGCATCTCTTGCTGAGCAGGCTTATGTAAAAGAAAACCTGCAGAATCTCCTGATCGGCAAGCGGTCACGCATAGCAGCACTAAGCAGAGAATTCTTTACACTGGAGGATTTGATCCAGATCGGGGGCCGGGAGATCGGGACAGGTTATATCGGCGGAAAATCTGTCGGCATGCTTCTGGCCCGCAAGATACTGGAAACGAAGAATCCAGATTTCTATAAGGAACATATGGAACGGCATGATTCCTATTATATAGGTTCTGACGTCTTTTATACTTATATCGTCCAGAATGGCGGCTGGAGGCTCCGCATGCAGCAAAAAACCGGTGAAGGATACTTTACTGCGGCAGCAGAGCTTCGGGAAATCCTGCTGAGCGGGCATTTCCCAACTACCATTAAAGAGCAGATCATGGTAATGCTGGAGTATTTCGGGCAGTCTCCTATTATCGTGCGGTCCAGTTCTCTTTTGGAAGATAATTTCGGGAATGCGTTTGCAGGAAAGTATGACAGCTTTTTCTGTCCGAACCAGGGAACCCCGGAGGAAAGGTACGATGCTTTTCTGGATGCCGTACGAAAGGTCTACGCCAGCACAATGAGCCGTGAAGCGCTGGAGTACCGTCAAAACCGAGGTCTGGCAGATAAGGATGAGCAGATGGCATTGCTCGTGCAGAGAGTTTCCGGTGATTACCACGGAAAGTATTTCTTCCCGCACTGTGCAGGTGTCGGAAATTCTTCCAACCTCTTTGTCTGGGATAAGAACACAGATCCGTCCAAGGGAATGCTGCGCCTTGTGTTCGGAATGGGAACACGGGCCGTGGACAGGGTCAATTCCGACTATCCGCGCATCGTTGCGCTGGACAAGCCGGAACGCCCGCCCCTGCTGGCCTACGGGGATGAAAGAAAGTTCTCACAGCATTATGTGGATGTAATTAATCTGGAGGAAAATGAATTCCAGACTATTCCGATTGAGTCGGTCAGGGGACTTCCGTTAAAGACGAATGTCAGGCTCTTTATGGAACCAGATTTTGAGCTTGCAAGACATTTCAGGGAAACCGGGCACCGGAACCGGAATGTCCCGGATATCGTCAGTTTTACACGGCTGCTGAGGCATACAGATTTTCCGAAAGCACTGGAAAATATTCTGGCAATTTTGTCTCACACCTATGATTACCCAGTGGACATTGAGTTTACCTGTAACTTCAATAAAGAGGAACACTACCGCATCAATCTTCTTCAATGCCGCCCGCTCCAGACGAAGGGGCTGGGCAGGAAGATTGACTTTCCTGAGAACGTAGACCGGGAACACGCTTACTTTTCTTCAAAAGGAAACTTTATGGGCGGAAATGTCCGGCTTCCGGTGCATTATTTCATCTTTGTAAGGATCAAGCCATACCTAAAGCTGACCGAGCCACAGAAGTACGCTATAGCGAACCAGATCGGAACACTGAATCATATATTAAAGGACAGACATGCCGTGCTCATCGGCCCTGGCCGCTGGGGTACAACAACGCCTGCCCTAGGAGTTCCTGTCCGGTTTACAGATCTCTGTAACATGAACGCCATTTGTGAGGTTTCCTATGAAAAACTCGGGCTCATGCCAGACCTCTCCTACGGAAGCCATTTCTTCCAGGATATCGTAGAGTCCAATATCTTCTATATTGCTTTGTTCCAGAATGAACGGGATGTATACTTTAATGAAGAGAAAATATTGAGACAGCCTAACCATCTGGAGACGCTGCTTGCCGGCAGTTCAGAAGAAGAGATCTATCCTGAAGAGATCTATCCTGATGTCATACACGTAACAGATATGAGGGATGAAAATATTGAAATCTATTCCGACATTGTAACACAGAGGCTTATATGCACCTGATTTAGAAGAGGCTTAAAAAAGAGACTGTATCACGCCATCAAAGGCGCAGATACAGTCTCCTCTTTATATGTTACTGTTCACAGGCACGCCTGTAAACAGTAACTCGCCTGCCCATTTAAAGTCGCCTTCGGCGAGAGGGCAGGCTTATTGGCTGTTTTACGTTACGGTTCCCAGCCTATCAGCGTAGTGATAGACTGGGGAGTAAACAGTAACCTTTATATAGCTTTCCCAGACTTTGCCGTCCTCCTATTTGATAACAAGATTCTCAGCTTTCATCACGTCAATCACCTGATCTACATATTTTTCACAAATTTCATCGGTTGAAGCCTCTACCATGACACGGATCACAGGCTCTGTACCGCTTTCTCTTACAAGGATCCGGCCGTCAGTTCCAAGTGCCGCCGTCACATCCTCTACTGCTTTCTGTACAGCCGGATTCTCCCGTGCCGTCTTTTTGTCTGTTACGCGGACATTTTTCAAAAGCTGCGGGTAAATCTTTACTTCTTCGCATAATTTTGCCAGTGACTGTTTTTTCTCCATGATAACTTCCATGATCATGAGAGATGTCAGGATGCCGTCACCGGTCCTTGCATGTTTGCTGAATATGATGTGCCCGGACTGCTCGCCGCCCAGCACATAGCCGTTCTGAAGCATATTTTCATATACATACTTGTCGCCCACGGCTGTCTGTTCGTAATTCATGCCTATCTTGTCGCAGGCTTTGTATAATCCTAAATTAGACATGATTGTCGTTACGATTGTATTTCCCGCAAGACGCCCCTGCTCCATCAGGTACTTTCCGCATACATAAAGGATCAGGTCACCATCTACGATATGTCCATTGCCGTCTACTGCAATACATCTGTCGGCATCGCCGTCGAATGCGAATCCTACATCCAGTTTTTTATCCTTTACATACTGCTGAAGTACTTCGATATGTGTCGATCCGCAGTTTGTGTTGATGTTTGTTCCATCAGGCTCGTTATTGATGACATAGGTCTTCGCTCCCAGCGCATCATATACACTCTTTGCGATCGTGAAAGCACTTCCGTTCGAACAGTCAAGGCCAATTCTCATGTCTTTGAAAGAACGTGTAGCAAGTGAGATCAGATGACCAATATAGCGGTTTCTTCCTGCTGCATAGTCGATTGTGCGTCCGATGTCTTCCTTCGTTGCAAGCGGGAGTTCTTCAATCTCACCGTCAATATACGCCTCGATCTTCTCTTCTACCTCTGCCTCCATCTTATGTCCCTGACCGTTGATGACCTTGATGCCGTTATCATAGAATGGATTATGGCTCGCTGATATCATGATGCCGCAGTCAAAGTCTTCTGTCCGGACAACATAGGAAACACTCGGTGTTGTCGTCACATGAAGCAGGTATGCATCTGCTCCTGATGCCGTCAGCCCAGAAGCCAGTGCATATTCGAACATGTAGCTGCTTCTTCTTGTGTCCTTTCCGATTACGATTCTTGCCTTATGTTCTCGTCCAAAATACCATCCCAGGTAACGGCCGACTTTAAAGGCATGCTCGACAGTCAGAACTACATTTGCTTCTCCTCTAAATCCATCTGTTCCAAAATATTTACCCATATGTCTTCATCCTCTTATCATCTAGTTTCTGGTTGCCATGCTGCTTAGGGCATACTTTCTATACCCCGGGATGCAACATTCATTAACATTATATTCTGATATGGCTCAAGTTACAACATTTTTTTATGGGCAGGCGCGTTACTGTTTACAGATTTGTCTGTGAACAGTAACTACAAGAGTGCCTGTGAACAGTATTCAGGAGGCGGTATACTAACTCTCCATTTTATTTACGATGGCACGCGCTACACACAGTCCATTCGCTGATGCCTGCTGCAGTCCTCTCGTGATGGATGCGCCATCCCCCATCGCACGCAGTCCTTTCACATTCGTCTCGAAGTTCTTATCAACCAGTACTTTATTAGAATAAAATTTAACCTCTACACCATATAAAAGTGTCTCGTCGCTGGCAATCCCCGGCGTTACCTTATCCAGCGCCTTGATCATTTCGTCAATGGCAACCATAATCCGGTGTGGGAATACCAGTGACAAGTCACCCGGTACCGCATCCTTCAGCGTCGGGGTAATATTGTTTCGGAGCAGGCGCTCTTCCGTGGTCCTGCGGCCTCTTCGGAAATCCCCATAGCGCTGGAGCAGAATCCTCCCGCCGCACAGCATATTACCCAGCTGGGCTATATGTTTACCGTACTCAATCGGGGATTTAAACGGCTCCGTAAAGTTCTTGGATACAAGAAGGGCGAAATTCGTATTGTTCGTCTTCATATCCTTTGATTTATACGCGTGCCCGTTTACAACCGCAAGGCCGTTTTCATAATATTCCGTCGCAACTTCTCCGGACGGATTTGTGCAGAATACACGGACTTTATCATCAAATGTAGGCGTATAATACACCAGCTTTGCCTCGTAGAGCTTTTCATTGAGCTCTTTCATGATCTCGTCACGGACTTCCACCCGGACTCCGACATCAACCGTTCCGTTTCTGGTTTCGATATCATGCCCCTTGCAGATATGTGAAAACCATTCCGAACCCTCCCGGCCTACCCCGGAGACAATCTCCGGTGCATAATAGCTCTCACCTTTATCAGTCGTGACTCCTTTTGCGGCTCCGTCTTCTATAATAATATCTTCTACCATTGTCTTAAACAGAATCTCCACGCCCGCATCCAGCAGATGATGCTGAAGCCGGGTATAAATCTTGTACCCTTCTTCTGTTCCCAGATGCCGGATCGGACATTCAATCAGCTTTAAATTAGCACGGATTGCCTTGGATCGTATGTCAGTGATCGCCTGCTGGTCTTCAATACCATACACTTTCTTATCGGCTCCAAACTGTAGATAGATGCTGTCTGCCTCATTGATTAATTCTGTCGCCTTTTCATAGCCTAGAATCTCAGGGAGCGTTCCCCCGACATCCGGTGACAGTGAAAGCTTACCGTCTGAAAATGCCCCGGCACCCGCGAAACCTGTTGTAATCGAACATGGCTGGCAGCCGACACATACCTTTGTCTTTCGTTTCGGACACCGCCGGTCTTCAATGCAGCGTCCCTTCTCAACCATTAAAATCTTCATATCCGGCTTCTGGCGTTTCAACTCATATGCGCAGAATATACCAGACGGGCCGGCACCAATAATAATAACATCATACTGTTTCATCTTATCCCTCGGCTTTCCTACAAATACAGAATTGCAAAGGGGTCAGACCCCTGCGCAATTTCCGCACAATTCCTACAATATCAATACTAGCACACATTTTTTCACAGAACAAGGCTATACAATCCGCCTGATTTAAGGTAATATATAAGAAGTGCAACTAACTGTTCACAGTCCTGAACAGTTACACTTAATATATAACAGGCTATGGAGGGCTTTATGATTAAATTAGTAGCAAGTGATCTCGACGGCACTCTTCTGCAGGGCGGAGCCCAGAAACTTACACCACGTGCCATTGAACTGATCCATCAGCTAATAGAAACAGGCGTACGATTTGTATCTGCCAGCGGAAGACAATATGACAACCAGCGCAGGGTGTTCGAACAGATTAAGGACGAAATATCCTATATTGCCGAGAACGGCTCCATCTGTGTTCATCAGGGCAAAGTAATTGCCCGTG
The DNA here is from genome assembly GCF_905197545.1 of Faecalicatena orotica. Taxonomy (NCBI): domain Bacteria; kingdom Bacillati; phylum Bacillota; class Clostridia; order Lachnospirales; family Lachnospiraceae; genus Faecalicatena; species Faecalicatena orotica. The sequence continues at coordinate 114,914 of NZ_CAJJZH010000007.1, read as the reverse complement.
CCACGATTGATGACGGCCTGTGTGCCAGAATCATCGAGGAGATCAAGCGTGAGAAGCATTTTGAGATTGTGGTATCCAGAGAGGACTCCTGCTTTATCGAAAACAATGATCCGGCTTTTGTAGACCACATTGTTAATATTATGAAAAATACGACCCAGATTGTAGATGATGTTGCGGCAGTAGAGGGACCTATTTTAAAAATTGCAATCTGTAATATGAAGGACGGCCCCCACATTATCGATAAATATCTGAAGCATCTGCAGGATATGTTCGGCAGCGAAATCAAGGTCGTTACATCCGGCAACATCTGGATCGATTTTATTGCCCCCGGGGCTAATAAAGGGACTGCACTGCAGACACTACTTGATCAGCTTCATATCAGCCCGGAGGAATGTATGGCTTTCGGCGACCAGTACAATGATGTAGAGATGCTCCAGCTTGTAGGAACCAGTTATGCCATGTCCAATGCCGCACCCGGCATCTCCTATTACTCAACTTATGTCACCGATTCTGTGGAAGACGTACTTGAAGACCTGATTGGAGAAATCAATTAACCCAAAAGAAGCCGGGCGCTAATGTTGAATCATCCATTAGCGCCCAGCCTCTTTTTTCAGTGTTCTGACACCTTTTTCTGTCAATTGTCTTCCTCGTCAATGATTTCAATATTCTCCATTGCATAAGCCAGTGCCATACACATAAGTTCATTTCTGGAACGATTTGTTTTCTCTGCCCATAAATCATACTTTTGCTGTAGCCCCTTATCTATTCGCAACGTCATGTTCACGGTCTTTTCTTCTTTATATATCGGTTTTCTCGCAACTCTGAACTTCACCGGCTGCTTCTTCTCTTCCATAGACCCACCTCCAACTGTCTGGTAACTGTCTACATTATATTATGCAACAGACCCTAATAATATATTGCAAATTTGCAATGTATCATGTATTATTAGTTATATTGCAACATATGGAATATATTAACCAGGTAGGAGAAAAATGAGTAAAGAAACTTAATTTCCAGCATTTGCGAAATATAAAACAACTCATCAGGAGAGACACCATGTATGATGATAATTTTACCACAGACCCGGAAGAATTCCAAAAGATAAAAGAATTACAAATAGAAAAAGAAAAGATACTGTTTTTGGCCTTATGCTCGGAATCCGATTCGAAACTGATACTGAATGAAGAGAAGATGACAGTGAGGGACTTTGAAAGAATCACATATCTCCTGCAGCAGCTTGGCCTTCACAATTACTGCGCTGCGTTTGGAATCCGGCATTCTGACCTGCTGAAAGAACTCGGTAAACAGATTGAATATGACATCCTGAATGATACCGCTGATGCCGATACAGAAATGTTTTTAAGAAAGCACTGGGATGATGCATTCCTTTCCCAGCTCCCGAAAGGGAAGATCCGGACATATCTGAAAAAGCTATTCGAATAATAAGACAAAAAGACCTGCCGTTATTTATCCGGCAGGTCCCTTTGTTCCTTTAACCTTTTTATTTTAATGTACCACCTGTAATGTTTCCGTCACCCCTGGTAACGATACGATGGTGTTCCTGTTATATCCAGTTTGATTTTGAACAGGCCGCCGGCATGAGGATACTGTTCCTCATCCGTATCCATTTTTGCTGTAGTGATGTAAAGTTCATTCATATCGGGGCCTCCAAATGTACATGCTGTCACATTCTTCGCCGGAACTTCTATCTTGCACAGCAGTTCGCCGGTCTTTGGGTTCCACCTGCTTACACATCCGCCTCCCCACAGTGCGATCCAGAGCATGCCGTCATCATCTACAGTCATGCCGTCGGGCAGCCCCATCTCCTTTGGTATCTCCACTGCTATTCTGCCATTTGAAATACTACCCTTTTCAAGATCAAAATCAAATTCCTGTACCGTATAAGTCTGGGAATCAATAAAATACATTTTCTTACTGTCCTTCGTCCAGCCAAGCCCGTTTCCCTGTATTACATCTGACAGCTTTTGTTCCGCCTTTCCATCCGTATCCAGACAATACAGACCACAGTCCGGTATTGCCTCTCCATATCCGGTATCCAGATTTTTACTCATGGTACCTGCCCAAAACCGCCCCTTTGCATCACATTTACCATCGTTGAACCGATGATCCGGATATTCCGCCTCAGGATCAGCAATCTTTTCCAATCCGCCTCCCGGAAAATCAACGAAATAATAGCCATGCTGCATTGCTGCGGCAAGCCCGCCTTTCTCCCTTACTACTGCTGCCCCCAGATTCTGGTCAAAGCTCACGTGATGTTCGATTTTCCCATCAAATGAATAAATACGGTTTCCCAGCAAATCCACAAAATAAATCGTTTTTGTAGGCTCATCCCAGCATGGGCCTTCTCCGATCAGACATTTCGCATTTAGTACTAATTCTACATTCATTCTGACACCTCTCTACCTTTCTGCCGAAAAATGATAACAAATATTTCTTTCCATCTGCTCTCCTGCTTTCAGTCCGATTTCACCAAAATGTGCATAACCGCTGGCGAAGGGAAGCCGCTGCGCTTCCAGACATACAGATTCGTGCCGGTTATATACCCTGTCCTCTAGTCCCGGTTCATCTTTCAGAAAATTGCCTGTATATAGGTGGATTGCAGGGTAATCTGTGAAGACCTCCAGACATCTCCCTGACTTTTTGTCTTTTAGAACCGCGGCTCTGGTAAATCCACGTTCCGCTTTTAGGAATGTTACATCATATCCTCCATTGTTGGTAAGCATTGGTATCTCTGAATGAATATCCAGCCCAAGCTCTTTTTCCTGAGTAAAATCAAAGGGCGTTCCCCCCACACGCAATATCTGTCCGGTTGGTATCAGTTCCGCGTCACTTTCCAGATAAAAACCTCCGTTTATCTGAAGTCTCTGGTCATATATCTTACCGGAAGCATGTCCTCCCAGATTAAAGTACGTATGGTTTGTAAGATTGATAATCGTGTCTTCCGTACTTTCTGCATGATGCCGGATATGCAGCCTCCCTTCCCCGTCCAGCCGGTAACTCACTATTACCGTTACACTGCCCGGGTATCCTTCCTCTTTGTCCGGACTTGTATAAGTAAATTCTACTGCATTATTCCTTATTTTTCCATTCCATATTTTCTTATCAAACCCGGAAAATCCGCCATGAGCGTGGTTTTTTCCTTCATTCAGTGACAACTGGTACTCCTTGCAGCCTACCGTAATTCTGCCCTGTTTTATACGATTTGCCACTCTTCCTACCGTAGCCCCGAAAAATGCTTTGTTGTCCATGAATGTTTCCGGGGAAGGACTGGACAAGGCAATGTCATCGACTCTGCCGTCACGATCTGGTGTAAGTATCCGGTAAACAGCCGCCCCATAATTTGTCAGAGTAACCTGAATTCCTGTTTGGTTTTTCAGAGTATAAAACTGAACCCGTGATCCCATACTTTCTATTTGAATGTTTGCATTTCCCGATTCCCGCATAGTTTCCTCCCGTTTGGCATCTTCGTTACTCTACCTGTTTCGCCTTCTTATTCTGCATATAACGGTCAAATGCCACTGCCAGCAGAAGTGCGATACCTTTTACTACCTGTTGTGTATAATCCTGTATATTCAGCATGACCATACCATTGGAAAGCACTCCCATGAAAAGGACTCCGATAATAACAAACGGCATGCTTCCTTCTCCTCCTGAGATGCTGACACCACCTAATACGACTGCCGTAATAACATCCATCTCATATCCGTCCCCTGCCTTTGGCTGGCCACTGTTTACTCTGGCCAGAAGTACGATGCCTGCCAGTCCCGCCAGTGTGGCAGACGCCATATAGACCAGATATTTAATCTTCTTAACATTGATTCCTGAGAGCCTCGTAGCCTCCTCATTTCCTCCTACACCGTAGATATATACCCCATATCTCGTCTTATCCATAAACAAAATACCAATCACAAAAATTACCGCCATAATGATAACCGGTACCGGAATCCCTGCTACAGAACCTTTTCCAAGGAAGAGAATATCCTTAGGAAATCCAAAGACCGGAAGGCCGCCTGTCAGAAGGTAGGCCGTGCCCCTTAATGCAGTCATCATCCCCAGCGTGGTGATTAGAGGAGGAATACTCAATGCATTTATACAGAAACCATTGATTCCGCCCAATGCGCAGCTCACAATCAATACAAGCAGTACGGCTGCCGCCCACGGAAGACCTTTATTCATCAAAAGTGCCGTTGATACACAGGCTACCCCCGCCACGGATCCTACCGACAGATCGATGCCGCCCGTAATCAGGACCATCGTCATGCCTACCGACATAATCCCGACAACTGCAACCTGCCTTAAAATATTGATAATATTACTTACAGCAAGGAATTGCTTACTCGTCACAGAAAAGAACACAATCAGGACTATCAGGACTACGACAATTCCATATTTTCCAAGAAAACTTACCAGATTTACTTTTTTCTTCTGCATATTCTAACCTCCGTTTTTATTCCCCGTTCAGCTCTACAGCCCTGATGCGATTGCAAGCATTCTCTCCTGGTCAAACTCTTCTTTGCTCAATTCGCCTTTTATACAGCCTTCATGCATGACAATAACCCGGTCTGCCATTCCGAACAGTTCCGGCATTTCAGACGAGATCATAATGATGCTTTTCCCCTGTGCAGTCAGCTGGTTCATGAGATGGTATATCTCCTGCTTTGCCCCGACGTCGATTCCTCTTGTCGGCTCATCAAATATCAGGACGTCACAATCCGTTGCCATCCATTTTGCCAATACTACCTTCTGTTGGTTTCCTCCTGACAGAAATTTGCTAATTTGGCCAAGTGAGGGTGTTTTTATCCGCAGATCATCTTTCAGATCTGAACATTTTTTATGTATGTCCTTCTTATCCAGAAAAATTCTTTTTGTTTCCTGTTTCAAGATGGAATAGACGATATTATCCTTCACACTCATCCCGAGCACAAGCCCCTGATCCTTTCTGTCCTCTGGCAACAGGCCAATTCCTGCTTTGATTGCATCCTTTGGGGAATGAATCTTTACCACTTCCCCATTTTTCATGATAGTCCCTGACAGTAGTTCATCCGCACCGAATAACGCCCGTGCGGTTTCTGTCCGGCCTGCACCAACCAGACCGCCAAAACCAAGGATCTCCCCCTTTTTCAGGCTGAACGATATATGGTGTATCTTATCCGTACACAAATCTTTTGCTTCCATAATAATGTCGTCTGAAGCTCCGGCACCCCCCGCATACATTTCGTTCAGTTCCCGTCCTACCATGTCTGCAATTAATTCATGTCTTGTGACATCCCTGATTTCCTTTGTACAAATATATTTTCCATCCCTCATGATTGTGACACGGTCACAGATTTCAAACAGTTCCTCCAGCCGGTGAGAAATATAAATAATTGTGATCCCTTTTTCCTTCAGCCGCTTGACAATCTGAAACATTGCGTCTATTTCACGGGTTGTCAGAGGAGCAGAGGGTTCATCCATAATCAGTATATTAGTATCCTCAGATATTGCTTTTATGATCTCTACAATCTGCATATAAGCAACTCCCAGATCTTTTACTTTTGTTTTCGGGTTGATTTCTACCCCCATTTCTCTGGCAAGTTCCGTTGTTTTCTTTTCCATCCCCGCCATATCCAGAAATATTCCCTTTTTCAACTCCTGCCCTAAAAATACGTTCTGTGCCGCAGAAATGTATGGTACCAGATTAAATTCCTGATAAATCGCAGTTATCCCCAGTTCTTTTGCCTGCTTAGGCTCAAATTTTTCATAGGTTTTTCCGTTATATTCTATCGTACCTTCTGTAGGTTCATATGCCCCTGTCAATATCTTGATCAATGTCGATTTCCCAGCTCCATTTTCGCCTAAAAGTGCATGGACCTCACCTTTTTTCAGCTCAAATGACACATGGTCCAGAGCAACCACACCCGGGAACTTTTTTCCAATATTATTCAGCTTCAGTATCGTCTCGCCCATATCTGTTCCTCCTGATTTCCGGGACCGTCTGAAAAAAGCTGAAAAGGCTTTCTGCTCTATCGAATATCTTTTCAAATTTTTATTCGAACAGAAAGCCTCTCATCACCGCTTTATTCCTGAATTACTCACACTTTGTCCTGGTATATGCGTACCTTTTTAATTACTGCCTCATCCTCAGCCATTTATACTTTGCTTTTCTTATTCATTTTCCAAATCTTTATATGCTTCCTGCCAGTGTGGCTGAAGTGTCAGCAATGTCTCCGTCCCTTTCTCTCCATTCACAACCATGTCATACATTCTCTGTGCACATTCCTGTGCAGACTGGTATGGCTGGATGTCTGTAGTCTGGCGGATCGCACATTTCGGGTCTTTCATTGCTTCGATTGCTTCATCTGTATAATCCCCTCCGCCAATATAGAAATCGTCGGTGTTAAGTCCCAGATTCTGTACTGCCTGCCATGCACCGAGGGCATGCTGGTCGTTGACACATGCGATTACTTTGATATCCGGATTGGCCTGAAGTGCTGTTTCAGCTACATTCATTGCTTCTTCCATCGTTTCTGCTTTCTGCCGGTAAACGATTTCGGCATTCGGACACTTTTCTTTGATTGTATCTTCCATACCGTCACCGCGGAGTTTTACCTGTTCCACATGATCCAGTGTGATCAGGCAGACTTTCACTTTTGCCTCATCCTTTAAATAAGTATTGATCCATTTTGCTGCCTGCTCTCCGTTGTTAACGCCGTAAGCATAATCATCAAGTATATTATTCGCGTCTGCATTGGAAACGCCTTGTGCAATTCCCATTACCTTACCGCCGGCTTCATGCACCTGATCCACCGCATCTTCAAGGCTGACCGCATCGACCGGGCATACAAGGATTGCCTGTGCACCTGCTGAAACATAATTTTCAAATTGTGAGAACTGCTGGGCTGAATCATAATCAGATCCATTCACAATTGTCTTAACCCCAAGTTCTTTACACTTATCTTCAAAACCCTGCTGAACCTGTACGAAATATGGATTATCCAGTGTAGGCACTGCAAGTGCAAATGTCAGATCATCCGTATTGCCTTCCTTTGTATCTTCTGTCTTTGTTTCCTCTTTTTTTGTCTCTCCTTTATCTTCTTCCGTACCGGATGAACATGCTGTGAAAGATAATACAAGTGCTCCTGCCAGCAAACATGGCAATACCTTCTTCATCATACTATTTTTCATATCTCTTTCCCCTTTCTTGAAATCCCTGCATCCAGATTTTCTGGCCTGTATTGTTTTAATACCATAGTGTTTTTCCTGCATCGGCTGCACCGAGGCAACTGCATATACCTGAAATTGTGAGTTTCTAATAGTTATAAAATCCTGTTTTGCTCTTTCTTCCCAGAAGCCCCGCGTTCACCATTTTCTTAAGCAGCGGACACGGACGGTACTTCGGTTCCCCCAGGTCAGTATACATCTGGGTCATTACTGCCAGCACAGTATCCAGTCCGGCAAAATCTGCCAGTTCCAGCGGCCCCATCGGAAGATTTCCGCCTAACTTCATAGCCGTGTCAATGTCCTTTGGTTCATTGCCTTCCATAACGAGGAACATCGCCTCGTTCCACATAGGGACAAGAAGCCGGTTCACAAGAAATGCGGAGGAATCAGGCGCCTTCACAGGTGTTTTCCCGAAAGCCTCTGCTGTTTCCATCGCTGTCTTCTCTGTCTCTTCGCTTGTCAACAGTCCCGGTATCACTTCAATCAGTTTCATGACCGGAGGCGGAACAAAGAAGTGCATGCCCACTACCTGTTCGGGTCTCTGCGTAGCGCCGGCAAGCAGTGTAATAGAAATCGTCGATGTATTTGAGGCAAGTATCGTTTCCGGCCTGCACAGTACGTCAAGTTTCCGGAAAATTTCTTTTTTAATCTCTACATCCTCGGTCACCGCTTCGATCACCAGATCGGCATCTGCGCCTTCTTCTATTGAAGCCGCCCTCAGCAGGGCCAGTGCCTTCTCCTTCTCACTTTCCTCCATGCGTCCTTTTTCAATTTTACGCTGTAAAAAATGTTCGATCTTAGCAGCCCCAGCTTTTGCATACTCCGGTGATATGTCCGCCAGAACCGTCTCAAAACCATGTTCAATGCAGACCTGTGCTATGCCGCTGCCCATGATGCCTGCTCCAACCACCATTACTTTTTTTACACCCATTCTTCTTCCCCTTTCCATTCATATTCTGTAATTAGTCATAGTCCGTAACAATTACCATACTCTTATATTCTCTGGACAAACTCCACCAAAACACCCAGTCCATATCTTGGCCTTAAAAAATTAACTAGAATCCCTCCGGCGCCCTTTACAGGCACTTTTTCCAGCATCTCCATTCCTTTTCCTTCGAATTCTTCCCTTGCCGCTTCCACATCATCCACCTCAAAGGCAATGTGATGGATTCCGCCTTTTCCCCTGTTATATTCCTTTAAAACACCTTCTGTCGGTATAATCAGTTCTATAGGACTTTCCTGTTCCGTGTATTTCGTAAACAGACAATCTGCATGGTATTCTTCCACGTATTCCATATAATCTGTCTCCAGTCCAAACTGTTCCAGAAACAAATCAGCCCTTTCCTTAGAATTCATAATAATCCCGACATGGTGCAGTCTGAGTGGTTTCAAGCTCCCACCATCCTTTCTTTGATCCCGACCGGCTTTTCCTGATAAACTGCCTTATCCGTGAATTTCAGATTCGTACTGATCAGCGGAGTGAATTCCATCTGGTCAAGCACATCTGTCTGCAGGTCTATTCCTTCTGCGATTTCGATTAACATCGGACCGTCTTCGGTCAGCCGGAAAACGGCACGTTCTGTCACATAATACATATTCTGTCCATTCCTGGCTGCAAGCTTCCCATTGTAAGAAATCTGTTGAACATTATTTACCAGTTTTTTGATTTTTCCCTCTTTTCTGACTCTGATTCCCTCTGAATCATAGCCAACATCCAAATCTTTTCCGGTAAATGTCGAACAGAACACAACCGTTTTGGCCAGCGTCGTAATGTCGATAAATCCACCGGCTCCGGGTGCCTTGTTTCCCATTCTCGTCGCATTTACATTACCGTGCTGATCCATCTCCCCTGCTCCCATGAAAGTAAAATCGATACCCGCACCGTTGTAGAATTCAAACTGCCGGTCATGTGGGATCAAAGCCTGCGGATTTCTGGAAATACCAAAATCAATACCGCCCGCCGGTACGCCCCCATAGATTCCAGACTCCACTGTGATCGTAATATCATCCAGAAGATCTTCCTCTTCCAGTATTCCACCGATCACGTCGTTCGGTATCCCGGTTCCTACATTGATAATACTGTCTTTACTAAGAAGCATAACGGCCCTTCTACCGATGATTTTCCTTACACTTAAGGGTAGCGGCTCAGATGCAGACTCTGAAACTTTTGCCTGCCCGCTGTAGGAAGGGTCATAATACCAGGATGAAGTCTGTCGGTGGTTTTCGTAAACATCGTCACATACCACGATCCCATCCACAAATACCCCGGGCACAACCACCCTTTTGGGTTCCATTGATCCCGCCTTCAGAATCCGCTTTACCTGACAGATCACTTTACCTCCGAAGCGCTTCGCGGCCATTACAGCCGGCAATACTTCCAGTACCATAGCCTCTTCTTCTGTGGAAATATTTCCATTTTCATCCGCATAAGTCCCGCGGATCAGTAAGGTATCAATTGGTATTTCCTTATATCTCAGATACTCTTCCCCGTCTATTTCGATTACTTCCACAATATCTTCGAGAGGCTTTGTTCTTTCATTCATCTTTCCGCCCTCAATTCGCGGATCAATAAATGTTCCAAGACCTATCTTGCTGATCTTGCCCGGTTCCCTAAGTGCCATGCTGTGGTACATATTTGCCATCTGTCCCTGCGGCAGGCAGTAGGCTTCCACCTTGTTTCCGGCGATAAGGTCCATCATCTGTGGACCGAGCCCCCAGTGTCCTCCGATCACCCGTTTCAGAAGATTTTCATGTGCAAGATGTACAAACCCGCCTCTCCGGTCAGCCTGTCCGCAGCTGTGCAGATAGGTAAGCTCTCTTGGCTCCCCGGTCTCTAAGAATTGTCTCTCTATTTCCTTCAATATTGTTTCACACGATGAAACCAGCGACATCCCGATTGTGCACAGCGTGGAACCATTCCTGATCCATCCGACAGCCTCGCCGGCCGTAATCACTTTGGGCTTTTTCATCCTTTATCCCTCATTTCTTCCAGCATTTTTCTAATTTCCGTTTTCCTTACTTTGCCATTCTGTGTTACAGGCAGACAGTCCCATATTTCGAACATACAGGGCATTTTAAATGTAGCTGTCCTCTCCTTCATCCAGCACTTCAATGCCTCTTTATCCACCTTTTCTCCCCGGCCCGGCACGACGACTGCTACCGGAAGTTCTCCATACTCCTCATCCCTGACTCCCACCACGGAAGCTGCCATGATTCCCGGATATTCCAGAAGTGTGCTTTCTATCTCCGAAGGAAATATCTTCTCCCCGCCCCGGTTAATCAAGTCCTTCATCCTGTCCAGCACAAATATCCTGCCTTCTTCGTCCATATAACCAATGTCACCGCTTGGCATCCTGTCTTCTTTCAGAGATTCGCAATTCCATCTCCCCTTTGCCACAACAGGTCCGTAAAACACAATCTCCCCCTTCTCATATGGTTTCAAAGACCGCCCGTTTTTCCCCTGTACTTCTATGTAAACATTCTTCACTGCCTTTAACGGTTCCCGGTGCCCGCGTGATAATGCCCCTGACCCGGCCGTCTCCGTCATTCCGTAAGCAAGGCGGAAGGATGCATTAGGCGCCAGTTTTACAAATTCCCTGACTCGTTCTTCCTTGATCGGAGCGCCTCCGCATACTGTAACTTTTAAAGATGAGAGACTCACTTTACCGCTGCCGGCAAGAATAATCTGATGGTATACCGTCGGAACCGAATGAAAATGTGTTGCTTTCCACTTCACTATATTTTTCAAGACATCCTTGACATCATAGAACGCGGACATTACAATAGTGCCTCCCAGATAAATAAAGTATGTCGTAACACAGCTCAGTCCCAGAATATGGAACAGTGAAACAGACAATACTGTAACCGCACTGCTGTCAAGCCCCTGAATTTCCTGATATCCATATGCAGTCTCCAGTATATTCCGGTGGGTAATCATGACCCCTTTCGGTGGACCAGACGTCCCTGATGTATGCATAATAACAGCTGGGTAGTCCGGATTCTGCACACAGGAAGTCTTTTTTTCTTCTATCTCACCCCAGTCATAATTTTCCGTAATAACATGGCAGATACCCAGCTTCTCCGCAGTCCCCGTTACCTTGTCTTTCCATCTCTCATCACAGAACACTGCTTTGACATCCATCTCTGAAAGAAGTTTTGCTATTTCTTCTGCCTTAAATTTTGTATTAATCATGACCACGATACATCCGAGTTTTACTGCCCCGTAGAAGCAGGATACCATACGGATACTGTTTACCATGACAAATCCGACCTGATCTCCGGTGCTGAGTTTCAATCCAGCTATTTTTGACGCATAATTGTCTGCTTCCTTAAGCAGCTGAGCGTATGTAACCGATCTCTCATCATCTGCAATAGCAATTTTGTCCGGATATCTGACTGCAGAATCGACTAATGTCCCATATATGTTTAAAAAAGGTTTATGGTATTGTTTTATATGATCCGTATAATCCATAGGAGATATCCTTTCCGTTACTGTTCACACGATCTGTTTCTCCTCTTAATCGGATGTGCTTAATCGTTGCCACATAGTTCAAATAACACTGCCAGCCCCTGGCCTCCCCCGATACACAGTGTAGCAATGCCGTACTTTACCTGTCTCCTGATCATTTCATTCATTAATTTAATAGTAATGATACATCCGGTCGCTCCGATAGGGTGTCCCATTGAGATCCCGCTTCCGTTTACATTCACCTTATCTTCATCCAGTCCGAGTTCCCTGATGCAGGCCAGAGACTGTGAAGCAAAGGCTTCATTTAATTCAATAAGGCCGATATCTTCTTTTGTCAGGCCTGTCTGTGCAAATAATTTCTTCATTGCCGGAACCGGTCCGATTCCCATGAGTGCGGGATCGACTCCTGCACATGCCGCTGCCTTGATTCTGACAAGAGGTTTTAATCCAAGCTCCTTCGCCTTTCTTTCTTCCATCAAAACGACTGCTGCCGCTGCGTCATTGATGCCAGATGCATTTCCCGCAGTGACAGTTCCATCCTTTTTAAAACATGGGCGGAGCTTCGCAAGACTTTCCAGTGAAATCGTATCTCTGATATATTCGTCCTGTTCAAAGACCTTTTCTTCCTTTTTGCTAACCTTTACCGTAACCGGTATGATCTCATCCTTAAACTTTCCGGCGTCTCTTGCCGCTGCCGCCCTCATCTGGCTTTTGTATGCATAGGTGTCCTGATCTTCCCGCGAAATCTGATACCTTTCGGCCACATTCTCAGCAGTGATCCCCATATGGTCTCTTGTAAGCGGGTCTGAGAGTATGGTAATAAGGCCATCCTCCAGCTCCCCATGCCCCATCCGGTATCCGAACCGTCCATTCCTTACATAATAAGGAAGCGTGGACATACTCTCCGTTCCGCCGGCTGCTGCAATTTCACAAAATCCTGTTTCGATTTCCTGTGCCGCAGTCAGAATCGCCTGAAGTCCTGACGAGCAGAGTCTGTTCACACTTAACGCCGTAGCCTCATACGGAATACCTGCCTTAATTGCACTGATTCTGGATATAAATGCATTTTCCGCAATCTGCCCCACTGATCCGTACACAACTTCATCAATCTGTTCCGGTTTTAAACCCGCCCTCTCAACCGCACTTTTTATGGCGATTCCGCCAAGGTCACTGGCACTCATATTTTTCAGTGAGCCCCCGAAACTTCCGATTCCTGTTCTTGCTCCTGAAACAATTACAATATCTTTCACTTGTCTCCTCCAATCCTGTACCCGCTAGGCACATCCGGGTTACTGTGCACACCGTGCCGTGCACCTAGCTGCACGGCATCGGGGCCGATAAAGTGATGGTTTCGGGGCATCTGCCCCTCGCCGCAGGCGACTTTTAATGGGCAGATGCCGTTACTGTGCACGCTCGTAGGGTGTGAACAGTAACACATCCGGTATTATTTAAAACATAAACCCACCTGTTACAAATATCTCCGTTCCCGTTACCTGTGAAGATCCGTCTCCCAACAGGAATAACGCACTATCTGTATAATCCTCCGGGGTCTGGAGCCGGCCCATTGGAAAGTAATTACTCCCCACTTCATTCAGCCAGTCCTCACCGACCCCCTGTTCCTTTCTAAGGGCCAGTTCCCCTGGTGTTGCAACCCAGCCGATTGTAATCCAGTTGCACCGGATAAGGTCCTTTGCATAATTCTTTGCAATGTGTTTATAAAGTGTATACATTGCCCCCTTGGAACAGGCATAGGCCGTTCTGTCGATCTCTCCCCCATATGCGTGCATGGATCCCATATTGATGATGGAACCTCCCCCATTCTCCTGCATAACCTTTACCGCATATTTAGTGACAAAAAACGCACTCTTAAAATTGATAGACATAATAGAATCAAACTGTTCCTCGGTTGTCTCTGTGATCGGGGCCATTGATAATACTGTTCCTGCATAATTAACCAGACCATCCAGCTTCCCGTACTTTCTAACCGTCTCCTCGACCAGTTCCCTGCAACAGTCCACACTTGTCAGATCCCCCTTCACAAACATACCGTCGCCCGGGGTATTCTGCTTCACTTCTTCAACAAATGTACGGCCGCCTTCTGCATCCCGGCCTCCGATCACAACCTTTGCCCCTTCTGCCGCAGCTGCCAGTGCAATCGTTCTTCCGATTCCTTTTGTTCCCCCCGTAACAATGATTACTTTATCTTTCAGTCTCATGTGTGCCTCCTTTGATCTTTATCAACTCTCTGTACCTACTTAAAGCTTATTCCCTTACCAATACTTTCGCAATTCGTAAATTACCTAAACTTCCTATTTCTTTTTTGTAACAAAACAATAACCAGAATATCGTTTATGAAATTTTTATTCATTCGTTTCGTTGTTAAATTTTTATCAATATTACTCTTTCTGTCTACGTATATATAAGAAAAGGGAGCCGGATCAACTGAAAGAAATTTGATTTGGTTCATCAAATTTCTTTCAGTTGATCCGGCTCCCTTTTCTTATATACTCTGGGCCGCCATCGCCTTGTCCTATATCTTCCTGACACTGTCTCGTATTGTCATCTTGGGTTTAAAGGATATTGTTCTGGACTCTATATTTTCTCCGGCTATTCTGGAGAGCAGCATTTCTGACGCAACTTTCCCCATACGGCTTGCCTCTACTCCCACTGTTGTCAAATGTATTTTTGCCTTTTCCGCTATCGGTGTGTCATCATAACATACGATGCTGACTTCCTCAGGGACCTGTATTCCATACTCTTCCAGCGCCTCCAGAAGTCCGACGGCCATCAGGTCATTCCCACAGAATACTGCCGTAAAGTCCCATCCTTTCTCGGCAAGCTGTCTGCCAAACTGATATCCACTTTCCCTTTTAAGGTCCCCATAAAACAGGCTGTGCTTAGATATGACACAATGGGCATCCCGCATGGCATCCTCATAGCCCCTCATCCTCTCAAAAGTAACAGATGAATACAGACTCCCGGTCAGATGAGCTATCTTTCTATGTCCCATCTCAATCAGGTAGTTTGTTGCCATATATCCCCCCTGATAATTATCACTGCAAACCGTATCCAGATCTACAAACCGCACCGACCTGTTCAGGAACACGACCGGACACTTATTCTGCATAAGCATCTGCTTCAGGATAGAGTCACCTTTCACGTTAATGAACATGATCCCTGCATAGCTTTCCTGATAAGCCATCTGGACATATTCATTTTCGGCCTTTTCTTCATTATCACTGTATCCGATTACGGAAATGTAGCCTTCCTCTGCCACCCGCCTCTGTATTCCACGTATCATCTCCATATAAAACCAGTTATCCAGGTCTCCGACTATAATCATGATCGTCCGTTGGTTAATTCCGGCCATTCTCAATTCCATAACATTCGTACGGTAATTCTGCTCCATCAAAAGCCGTTCAACGGCTTCCCTTGTCTCGGCCTTTACATTTCCTTTATTCGTAATCACACGGGAAATCGTTGAACAGGAATATCCGCTCATTTCTGACAGTTGTTTTATCGTAATCCCCACTTTACTTTTCCTCCTTTGCCAGAAAACTCATTCTTACAAATAATACAGCGTTCAAATTTTCTGCATTTTTTTGAATAATACTAAATTGTTAAATATTCTCCAATTGTTACACATCAATTTTAGTACAATTGACTCTTTATTTCAATACTACAAATAATATTGAAATTTTTAATCATTATTATTTTGCCGTTTAACTTCCTTCTGCAGGTCTTTCACTTCCTCTTCCGTTAAAATAGTCACGACTGCTTTAACCTGTTCCAAGGAAATACCATTAGACAGCATCCTTTTTACAATCCCAATTTCATTTTCTCTCGTTGCTTTTTCAACTGCCTCTTTCGTTGCTTTAGCCGCCTTCTCAGAAACCTCTGCAGCCACTTTTCTCCCATACTCGATCTTTTCTTCTTCGAATAACTTTGATACTTTTGTCATCATTATCCATTCCCTCATTTCCTTAGAATCTTCGTTATCTATCACCTTATCTGCAAATACCAGTATACCAGAAAGTATAAATACCTGCTCCTGCGCGTCCTCTACCTGCTTCGCCATATCAAAACAGCGCCGGATACACGCTTCTTTCTTTTCCCTCCCCCGGTACGTCAATGGAAGTATGATAAACTGCATCTGTTCCTCTGCTGTTAAAGACTCCCCGTGGTTAAGCTTTTGTCTGATTCCGTCTTCTATTTTCACAGAATCCAGTTCTGTCAGAAATGCCTCCTCCAACTGGAACTGCAGACAGCCAATATCCAGATTTGACCTTGTCTGTGCCGGAGCTATATCCGCCGTATAAATCACGATCATCCGGATTTTGCGCATGATATTGTCTTCTGTCATACTCCTTTTTAATGTACGGATAATGTAGTTGAGATACTTTATCTTATCCGCATCTGCATATGAACTCTCATAATCGACCAGCGCGAGTGAGCCATCCTCCAGTAAAAACAGGTTGTCCAGCCGCAGTTCGTTTGCCTCTATCACAGGCAGGTTTGTAGGAAGTACTTTTACAATCCGGGGCACCTTCACCCCATAGGCAGCAAATGACTTGTCTGAAAAATGTTCAGCCAGATACTTTGCCGCAATGTCTTTGTTCTGATACGCAACATGATTTTCTTCTGACATAAATGTCCTCCTTCTTTCCGGGGATATGCCAAACGTCACGTAAGATGTACTCTCCTAGCTTCTATTATATACACAGGCCCATGTTGTTTCAATCTAGTATTACCATACAAAAAGTCTGAAATTGTATATGATAACATAAAGCAGAGTACATTGCCTGGACACTGATCATATCCACCTTATTTAGTTTTTAGTTCATCAAAACTGGTAATTTCCGGCTGAATCGCCAAGGAAATCAGATTTATCTTCTGCCAGATGCAGAAAATAAGATTCAGACCTTAGAATATTATGAATAAAATGGTCTGAGATTTTGATGTGAAGTTAGTATAGCACTGCATAACGCTTTATACAAGATAAATTTTCCACGATTTTGGCTCCTGCATCAAATTGAAGCAGGAGCCCTGAGCCATTGTATTTTCCGGCAATTATGCAATTATAAGCGGTATCTGCTCTCTTTCAGCGCGTTCAGAATATTCCTCATCTACCTCTTCATCTGTGATGATTTGGTAAATATCTCTCAGCGGGCAGATAACTGACAGATATCCACCGCCGAATTTACTGCTGTCTGCCAGCACAATTACCTTATCTGAAGCTTTCATAATCGCCTGCTTCACCTGAACCTGTGGAGATGCTGTTGATGTAATCCCCACATCAAAATTAATGCCATGCACGCCAATAAAAGCCTTGTCCACATGGAATCTGGAAATATCTGCGACTGCCTCGTCCCCCATAGTAGCCGCAAGGTGTCCCCCTACCGGGCCGCCAACCATGTAAAGTTCAACATGATCCAATCCTGCAAGCTCATTGCCTACAAGCAGTGAATTTGTCACAACTGCAATTCTTTTCTCAGCATGCTGCTTAATATGAAGTGCCAGATAAAAACCGGTAGACGTATCATCAATAATAATTGTGTCCCGGTCATCTACACACTCGTACGCACGTGCAGCAATGGCTTTTTTCTTGTCTGTATTCCTGTAGATGCTTTCTGCGGAATATTTTTTCTGCGGGGTTTCTTCTATCTTTAGTGCACCTCCGTGAGTACGAATCAGAAGTCCTGCACGTTCCATACATTTGATGTCATTCCTGATTGTCACTTCAGAACACCCCAGCTCTGCACTCAATTCATTTACACGGACCTTTCCTTTTTCTTCAAGTTCCTGTAAGATTTTTCTTCTGCGTTCCTCCATACCGATCTCCCTGTGTATTTTCAGAAAAGCTTCCTGAACCAAACACCACAATTATAGGAATGATATATGATTCCTATGTTCATATTTTAGCACACTTTCTCCCCTACAAGATACATATTTTTCCAATTTTTTCCAAATTTTTAATATTGTCAAAAAAATACACAATCTAGTTTATATCACCGATTGTGTATTTCATTCTACTTATTAAGTTTTTCCCTGAATATCTCCCGAAACGCCTCTTCGTAAGGAGCCTTTGCCATGCCGTATTCTGTAATGATACCTGAGATCAATCCGTGATCCGTTACGTCAAAACAGGGGTTGTAAACTTTGACTCCTGCCGGTGCCATCCTTTTTTCGTACCACATTTCTGTGACTTCGTCATCCGAACGTTCCTCTATCGGTATTTTATCTCCTGTCGGAAGGGACATGTCTATCGTTGATGTCGGCGCGCAGACATACAGAGGAATCCCATAATACTTTGCCACAGCCGCCACTACGGATGTGCCGATTTTATTTGCTGTATCTCCGTTTGCCGCAACCCTGTCACATCCCACAAAGACTGCATCCACCAGCCCCTTTTTCATAACCGCACTGGACATGTTATCACAGATCAGCGTTACATCCATACCCGCGGCCTGCAGTTCAAATGCGGTCAGCCTTGCCCCCTGAAGCAGTGGACGCGTCTCATCCACATAGATGCGGAATCCATACCCCCGCTCCTGTCCGAGGTACATCGGTGCTGTGGCCGTTCCGTATTTTACCGCAGCGAGCTGTCCCGCGTTACAATGTGTAAGCAGGCCGGCTCCCGGCTTAACGAGTTCTAGTGCATATTCGCCGATCCTGCGGCAGACCTGAATATCTTCTGAGCGGATATTAACCGCCTCCCGGTGCAGGAGTTCTTTCACTTCCCCGACGCCGCACTGCATGTGCCCGGTAACCACCGCCTCCATCCGGTCAAGGGCCCAGAAGAGGTTCACGGCAGTCGGTCTGGACGATGCCAGATAATCCTTTGCCTTTTTAAACTTCTTTGAAAAAACCTCCATACTGTCAGTCTGAAGGTCTTTTACCGCAAGATACACACCGATTGCTGCTGCCACACCAATCGCCGGCGCCCCTCTGACCTTGAGCAGATAGATTGCCTCCCAGATATCTTCTATATCTGTAAGGAACTTAAGCTCGATCCTCGTCGGAAGCTGGGTCTGGTCGATAATCACCAGGGCACCGTTTTCCTCATCCAGAGCAACAGTATCACAATCAAGAATTGTTTTCTTCATAATTCAATTCCTCTTTTATGTAAAAGCTTCCTATTCGTTCTTTTCTTCAATAGCACTGATCATGTCCACTCTCCGCTGGTGGCGGCCTCCTTCAAACTCTGTATCAAGCCATGTCTCCACGATCATCTTCGCAAGCTCCCCGCCGACTACCCTTGCACCAAAAGCCAGAATATTGCAGTTATTATGCTGTCTTGCCATGCGCGCGGTAAAAGGTTCACTGCAGACTGCCGCACGGATTCCCTTTACCTTGTTTGCGGCCAGTGAAATGCCAAGTCCTGTTCCGCAGATCAGAATCCCCTGATCCACTTCCCCGCTTACAACAGCACGTGCAACTTTCTCGCCATATACAGGATAATCACAGCTCTCTGCTGAATTAGTCCCAAAGTCAACCACTTCGTGCCCCTTATTCTCAAGAAACTCTATGATCTCTGCTTTCAGTTCCAGTGCTGAATGATCGTTTCCAATTCCTATTTTCATTTTCCTTTTTCCTCCATCTTGTTGTTATCGTTCTGCTTATTCATTATAATGCCAGACGGTAAATGTTTTCCACATCTTCCTGATGTAATTTCACAAAATTTCCAACCGTCCCGCCCCTGTTGTCTCCATGACAGCATTTTTCTGCCATCGCAGGGATATCTTCTTCCTTTGCTCCAAGTTCTGCAAAGGATACTGGCATCCCGATCGAGCTGAGGAATGATTTAAATGCATCTATTCCCGCAAGGGCCGTATTGACTGGATTTTCAAAATCCATCTGGCATCCCCACAGACGGACAGCAATCTGGGCGAACCTCATCGGATTGTGCTCCACCGTATATTTCATCCAGGCCGGGAATACCACTGCAAGCCCCGCTCCATGTGCACAATCATAAACTGCGCTTAATTCATGCTCTATATCATGGCTGGACCAGTCCTGTTCTCTTCCTACTCCGCAGATATTATTATGGGCTGTCATTCCTGCCCACATAATGTTTGCACGCGCCTCATAATTATTGGGATCTGCAAGAACCCTTGGAACTTCTTTTACCATTGTAAGCAGTACTGCTTCACAGAATCTGTCTGTAATCTCTACATCAGCAGTATTTGTAAAATAACGTTCAAAAACATGGGCCATAATGTCTGTCGCCCCGCAGGCTGTCTGATAAGCCGGAAGAGTCTGTGTGAGCTCCGGATTCAGGATAGAGAACGCCGGGCGTATCCCTTCCCCTGATGCCCCTCTCTTAAACATCCCTTCTTCTTTCGTAATGACAGAATCCGGTGACCCTTCGCTGCCTGCTGCCGCAATCGTCAGGATTGTCCCTACCGGAAGTGCACGCTCTATCGCCTTCCCCTGATAAAAGTCCCAGAAATCTCCGTCGTAAATAGCCCCTGCCGCAATCGCCTTGGAAGAATCAATCGTACTTCCGCCGCCGACAGCCAGGACAAAATCAACGCCTTCATTCCGGCAAAGTTCAATTCCCTCATACACAAGGCCGCTTCTGGGATTCGGCTTAACACCTCCGAGCTCCACATACTCGATTCCTTCCTGTTCTAATGAAGCTTTCACTCTGTCAAGCAGTCCGGAGCGCTTTACACTTCCGCCGCCGTAGTGGATCAAAACCTTGCTTCCGCAAAACCGTTTCACATAATGTCCTGCCTCATTTTCTTTTCCTTTTCCGAACACAAAATAGGTTGGACTGTAAAAAGTAAAATCCTGCATAATCTTTTCTCCTTATCATGATACATCCTGCTTTTTTCCACATAAATTTTATCATACATTAAAGATATCCACAATCAAAAGACGGATTTACACAAAGATTTCCACAATCACTAAGTTCTATTTCCGTACATACTTTTTCAAAGCCTTTACACACAGCCATAACAGATATCCGATCCCCCAAAGGAAGGTAATATCGAGCACATACAGAAGTCCCACTCCCGGGGAATCCAAAAAAGATAAACTTGTGATAATTAAAATACAGACAACGAAATAGACAATAACCGCCGGGCGCCTGTACCATTTCACGTTTTTCGTCCCTCCTCTTTTTTCATCCTCCTGATAAGAATCATCCACCACACACGCAGTTTCTTCCGGTTCCGAAATTTCGGCCTTCAAAAGATAATCCAGCGAAACCCGGAAAATCCGTCCCAGCTCAACTACATTCTCTGTATCCGGCACAGATTCATTCAATTCCCACTTAGAAACAGCCTGCCTTGAGACCCCAAGCCTTGAAGCCAGATCCTCCTGAGACATCTTTTGTTCCTTCCTGCACCTCTGAATCTTCTCACCAATCGTCATATCAAGCTCCTCCATTTCAAGTTTTCATAATATGTCAGCATCTTTTCAGCCCCTCAAAATTTATCCTTATCCTGCCTTTACTATACCATCTGCCAGAGAATCCCACCACCATTTCTAATTTACACACCCGCAACCGCCAGTTGCAGCGTTACTGTAATCACGCCTTTTAGTACTCTCAGTAATACTTAGACGAAAAAGAGGCAGAAAACAAAGACAAAAGAGATGTCTTTTATTTTCTGCCTCTTTTTCCCACTGTACTGCATCTGCGACGCAATCCGCCATCCAAATCATCAGACTGCCGGGGAACGGCTTCACTACTTCTTTTTCTTCATTCCCGCAAAAATGGACTGTAACACGATGAAGAAGCACAGCAATGCGGACAGTGTGATTCTTACCCACCAGCTGGACAACGTCCCCTGTGTGGTTATCAGACTCGAGATGGTTCCCTTGATCAGAACTCCGAACAATGTTCCAAATGGCGCCCCCACACCGCCGCTCAGCAGTGTACCACCGATTACCGCGGATGAAATCGCATCCATTTCCAGCCCTTTTGCCTGCTCTACGAATCCGGAACAGCTGTTCAGGCAGAAGAGGAACCCGCCAAGTCCTGCCAGAAACCCATCCAGAAGGTAAGCTTTCAGCTTTGTCTTCCTGACATTCAGCCCCATCATCATAGCACTCTGGGAATTTCCCCCGATTGCATAGACCGAGCGCCCAAATTTCGTATACTTCATGACGATGATGATAATAACGAGTACAACAAGTGCAATCACGACCGTCGGGTATATATAGGCCGGGAGGAAATTTCCTCTCTTGCTATAGGAACCGATTGGAAGGTAAATCTTATAGTTAGCCCATTTCAAAAATGTTTCATTCTTAATAGATATCATTTCCGTGCTGATCATGGATGTCATTCCTCTTCCGAAGAACATCCCGGCCAGTGTCACGATAAACGGCTGGATGTCCAGATATGCTACAAGGAACCCCTGCACAAGGCCAAACGCGAGGCCAATTCCAAGCGCCATAGCTACCGCGGCATACGCATTGGCGCCGTGGTTCTCCATCTGGTTTGCGATTACCATGCAGACGAGCGCTGTCACCGAACCAACCGAGATGTCGATTCCTGCAGTGATCATGACGATCGTCTGCCCCATAGCGATGACAAGAAGTCCCGCATTTGATATGAACAGGTTCAGGAACATCTGGGGTTTTGCAAATCCTTTGTCGCTAAAGGCTGCCATGCCTGCCACATACATAAAGATGAACAGAAGGATGGTAATTATAAGCAGATAACTGCTGCCGTTTAATTTTTTCTTATTTTTAAACCGATTCATTACTGATTTCCTCCTTCCGCCACCAGCCTTTTCAAACTCCGTTTCGCTTTCATTCCTGCTACCGCCTTCTTAAATACAGGGCTCTGCAGCGTCACGATAATGACTACAACGATTGCCTTATATACCGGAAGCTGGTCAGCTGATACATTCATGGCATATAAAGTTGTCGTCAGCGCCTGAATGGTGTATGCACCGATGACAGAACCCATTAGGCTGAATTTACCTCCGCCGAGTACGTTGCCGCCGAGTGCGACCGCAAGGATCGCGTCCATTTCCAGATTCAGACCGATATTATTCGCATCGGCTGAATAGATACGGCTGGATGCCACAAGGCCTGCAATACCCGCCAGAAAGCCGCAAATGGCATATGTCAGGAACTTGATCATGGTAGAATTAAGCCCTACCAGTCTGGAAGCGGTCGCGTTGATACCGACACTTTCAATGTAAAGGCCGAGCGCTGTCTTTTTCAGGATAAAATGTACAATCAGAATAACAATGACTGCCGCAAATATCGGGGTCGGGATCGGACACTTTCCGATGTAGCCGCCCAACAGCTTGTAACTCTCTACACGGACATATGTAATCTGTCCTTTCGTAATTAACTGCGCGATTCCGCGCCCTGCCGTAAATAAGATCAAGGTGGCAACCATTGGCTGGATGTTCAGCTTTGCCACAAGGAAACCGTTGAACGCGCCGCAGAGAACGGCACCGGCCAGAGCCGCAATAACCGCCAGTATGAAGGGGTTCTGGAATGCATTTGTGGAAACGTCCCCGCCAGACAGTATCTGGCAGCAGATGGCCGCTGCCACGGCCATCACGGCTCCCACACTGATGTCCTGCCCGCCGGATGCCGCCGTTACGAGGGTCATTCCGACTGCAAGTACAACCAGCTCAGATGCACGGTTTACCACGTCAATGATATAGCCATATAGTACACCATTGTTCAGCGATATCTTAAAAAATCCCGGCGTCGTAATGACGTTGATTAGCAGCACCGCAAGCAGACAAACGATTGGCATAAACAAACGCATGCCTGTTAATTTTTTTAGATTGAAATTCTTATTCATCTTACTCTTCACCTCCGGCAATCGCTTTCATAATGCCATCCTGGGACAGTTCACTGCCTTCTAACTCCCCTACCTTTTTCCCGTCGCGCAGGATTGCCATTCTGGAACAGGTACGCAGCATTTCTTCTATTTCAGAAGAAATAAAGGTCACCGCCATTCCCTGGTCGGCAAGGTCCAGAACCAGTTTCTGTATCTCCGTCTTTGTTCCGATGTCGATTCCCCTCGTCGGTTCATCCAGAATCAGATATTCGGGATTCGTCAGCAGCCATCTCCCAATGATCACTTTCTGCTGGTTCCCCCCTGACAGGCTCTTGATCGGTGTCTCCCGGCTGGCTGTCTTAATCTGCAGCATATCAATGTACTTGTCTGCCGCTTCTTCCATTTCCTTCCGGCTCATAGGCCTGAACATCCCCCTCTTCGCCTGCAGGGCTATAATGATGTTTTCACGCACGGACAAATCTGCCAGAATACCGTCCCTTTTCCTGTCCTCAGGCAGATAAGCCATCCCCTTTTTCATTGCGTCGATCGGGGCATTGATTTTTGCCGGTTTCCCGTCTACTTCCAGAACACCGCTGTCCGGCTTATCTGCTCCGTATATCGCCCGGACCAGCTCGGAACGTCCGGATCCAAGCAGGCCGGAGAGGCCAATCACTTCCCCTTTACGGATTGTCAGGTTAAACGGCCGGATCGTTCCCTTTTTCCCAATGCCTTTTGCCTGAATAACCGTGTCCGCCCTGCTGTAGTCCTTTTCACCATGCAGGCTCTTTATATCCGCAAGGTCGTCAAAATCTTTTCCCATCATCTTTGCCACGAGCATCACACGCGGCAGGTCTTTCACTGCATATTCCCCGACCAGTTCCCCGTTTCGCAGTACTGTGATCCTGTCACATACCGCGTAAACCTGTTCCAGGAAATGAGTAACAAATATGATTCCGACGCCTTCGTCTTTAAGCTTCTTCATCAGGGTAAACAGCTTTTCTACTTCATCATCATCCAGTGATGATGTCGGTTCATCCAATATCAGCACTTTACACTGCATATCAACCGCTCTTGCTATCGCAATCATCTGCTGGTTTGCAATGGAACATTCCTCTAAATTCTGTCCCGCTGATACTTCTATATCCAAATCCTTTAATATCTGTGTGGATTTTTTATTCATTGTCTTCCAGTCTATCATACCTGCTTTCTTCGGTTCTCTGCCGATAAACAGATTCTCTGCGACACTTAAGTTCGGACAGAGGTTCACTTCCTGATAAACGGTACTAATCCCCCGGCCCTGGGCATCCTGGGGGGAACGATTGATTACTGCGCCGTCGATTCCTTCTAACCGGATTTCACCGGATTCGAATTCATGCACACCGGTCAGCACCTTGATCAGTGTAGATTTCCCGGCCCCGTTTTCTCCCATTAATGCATGGATTTCTCCCTTCCTCAGTGTGAAATCTACATGCTGTAATGCTTTCACACCCGGAAATGTTTTTGAGACATCTCTCATCGTCAATACAATATTATCTTCCATTTTGGGGTTCACCTGCTTTCCTTCGCCGATTTTGGGCATAAAAAGGGCGTGGCAGCATATCAGGTAACATGCCTTAAGTCTTCCGCCACGCCTGTCTGTTCAATTCCTGCTTCTAAATATCTGCCGCTTCCGGCAGTCTGGTCTTTATTTTCTTCTTAGTATGCACGCTGTGAGATAACATCTTCCGTTACTTCTGTTACAGCATAGTCTTTTCCGTCAACTGTTACAGATGCAACATCAGCGCCGTGTGCAAAGATTTCTTCATCAACATAGGCCAGTTTATCAGGCGTCTCCCCTGCTTCCAGTTTCTTAATGATTTCTTCTACGCGGGGTCCGTGGAGCGGGTTACACTCTGTGTCAAGGATGATCTTTCCACTTAATGTATCTGTCAGTCCTGCATTTGTTGAATCGAATGACATTACAAGGATATCCCCGTCAGGACCTACTGTCTTGCCTGCTGCTTCGATCGCATCGATTGCACCGAATGCCTCGTTGTCGTTCTCGCAGTATACTACATTGATGTTGTCATACTGTTTTAACATAGACTCCATAACTTCCTGTCCTTTTGCCTGTGTGAATTCGCCTGACTGTGATGCAAGCAGGTTCCATCCATACTCCTTTGCCGCGTCTTCCAGACCTTTTGTACGGCCGATCTGGGCAGATGCACCGATTGTTCCCTGGATGTCCACGATATTAACTTCCTTCATTCCTTTTGCTTCTGCGTATGCATTCAGCCATGCACATGCTTTCTTTCCTTCCAGTTCGAAGTCTGATCCGACCCATGCGGTAAACAGGTCATCATCTGAAACGTCTACCATACGGTCAACAATGATAACCGGTATATCTGCGTCTTTTGCTTCCTGTAAAACGGTATCCCATCCGGTCTCTGTAACAGGTGCCAGCACAATGTAGTCAACTTCCTGCTGGATAAAGTTACGGATTGCAGTAATCTGATTCTCCTGTTTCTGCTGTGCATCATCAAAAATCAGGTCATATCCGTTATCCTTACTGAATGTACTCTTCATAGATTCAGAGTTTGCCGTACGCCAGTCAGATTCCGCACCAACCTGTGAGAAACCAATCGTGATTACATCGCTGCCGCCCTCATTTCCCCCGTTGTCTGTACCTGCATCGGCGCTCTGGTCTTTTCCGCCGCATCCTGCAAGTAATGCCGCCGACATCGCAACACACATAAATGCTGATAACAATTTTTTCTTCATTCTACAAATCCTCCTTAAATTTCTGATTGCTTTTGTATCAATCATCTTGGCTATATCTTACAGATTTTTCCGGAAATAAGAAACAGACTATCCTTTTACATTTTTATAATATTTTAAGATATCTTCATCCCATTTTTATAGAAGTATGGATTATTTACGATAAAGGGGCGATATTTTTTGCCCGGATAATTACAGTGGCCTCTGTGCCGGCATTTTCCTCACTCTCAAAAAACACCCCATATTCTTCACCATAATAATACTGCAGGCGCTGATTCACGTTCGCCAGTCCAAAACCACTCTCATCCACCTCACCGTTGATGCCATACATGCTTCTGCGCAGTTTATCAAGCGCCTGCTCACTCATGCCGATTCCATTATCAGATACCTTCAGGTAAATCCTCTCCCCTTCTTTCCATCCGGTGATCCTGATCGTGCCCTTCCCCCTTTTATTCTTGATTCCGTGGTAAAGGGCATTCTCCACAAGGGGCTGCAGGGTCAGCTTTGGTATCATGTAAGGGTATATTTCTTCTGCAATGTCAATCTCATAATCCATGATATCCTGATATCTGTACTGCTGGATCTCCAGATAGCTCTCTACATGGGATTTTTCTTCTTTTACCGTAATATAATCCTTCCCTTTGCTTAACGTTGTGCGGAAAAATTCCGACAGGGAGTTCACCATAGAAACAACATCGTCTGTTTTCCTTTCCTCTGCCAGCCATATGATCGCATCCAGCGTATTATAGAGGAAATGCGGGTTAATCTGTGCCTGCATGAGGCGGGACTCTGTGATGCGCAGGTTCTTTTCCTGTTTCTTGATATTGTCCACCAACACGCCGATCTCTGCCGTCATATCATTAAAACTGTCTGTCAGAACTGAAATCTCATCCACCGTTTCAATCTTTGTTTTGGCAGTAAAGTCCCCTTTGGCAACCTTCCTCGTCTGCGAGCACAGTTTTTTAATCGGACGTGTTACACTCCGGACCGCCAGTATGGACAAACCGATCGCAATCACTGCGGTGATGCACAGGGCAATAATGGTCATTTCAACGGCATTTCTTGTCTTTAACCGAAGTTCATCCTTCGCCTGGTCAAAATTCTTCGTTTCGTTGTATACATACTCCTGCAGAGCTCCCTGTATCACAGTGGTAAGACCGCTTCTCCCGCGGATATTTTCATCCAGATAATCCATCTTTTCATCATAGGAGACATTATCCGTAATCATACGCTCCAGTTCTGTCACACATTTTTTCAGAGATTTCAGGCTGTTATTCACTTGAATGATCTTCTTCCTGTTAATAGACGCGGTTGCCATATCTGACAGCTCATCACAGACATCCGATAATTCTTCTATATATTTATATGGGTCTACTGTCACAACACCGTTGATCGTCGTCTTACCATCCCCTAATTCCTCCGTCGTCTTACTGCCGATCACTGCCAGATACATGCTGTAATCCATGCGTTCTTTGAATTCCTTCGAATAAAAGTTGGCATACATGACGCTCTCCGTGATCGCGCTGTAAGCATCGGCAGACCTGATTAATGTTACAGCCAGATAGACCACAACCAGAAGCATTGGAAGGAATACAGAACATGGGATCAGGGCTATCCGCTTATTTAGCGTTAATGATTTGCCGTGTTTTTTCATTCCTGGCCCTTCTTTCCCCGCTGTCTGTAGTCCTTCGGAGTACAGTTCTGCGTCTTCTTAAATATGTAGCTGAAATAGTGGGGATCTTTATACCCCACCTCATAACCGATCTCAGAAGTCTTAAGCGGGGAGCACATCAGCAGCTCTTTTGCCTTATCCATCCTCACCATCGTAAGGTATTCCACGAATGTCCTGCCGGCTTCGCGCCCGAATACCGAGCTGAAATAGCTTGGACTCATATTTACAGCAGCCGCCGCAGTATTCAGGGATACATCCTCAGACATATAATTGGAGGCAATATACTCCTTTGCCTTCTCTATCACATCGGAATAACGGCTCCCACTCACTGTATCCCTTCTGTCAATTGTATTTTTCAGGAGCTGTCTGACATATTTGTTCACGCTTTCTTCTCCTGTCATCGTCTGTAAGGCTGTTTCCAGCTCTTTCGCCTCTTCTTCGCGCTCCTCCTTGGGGATTCCAAGCCTGTCACAGAAAGAACTGGCTACGATGTACATATCCATTGTAATATACTGGCGCATCAGGGATGACTGCATATTTTCTTTCGGCATCTCGTCAAAATAGGCTGTAAGGAAACTCTCAATCTCCTCTGCCGTCCCTTTTGAGAGAAACTTCTCCATTAGTGTCCTGTTCCTCTCCATTAAGTCAAGGCTCTGTACATTGATGGTTCCCTTCTCATGTATAAGCCTGATATCATTTGCAGTCAGGATCTGCCGGGACTCATTGACAAAGCGTGTAGAAAACACAATCCCTGCCTGATCGTAAGAGTTTCCGAGCTCCCGGATCCGCTGAACGCTCTGTCCGATCCCCCCGTAATATTCGACGCCGGGATACTTCTCCATGACCTCCGAAAAATATCCTTTGAGGCGGTTCATCTTCTCCTGCTCCTCTTCCACCGTCCCTGCCGTTACTAGAAATGCCCAGCCTTCCACGCCCCTGCGGAAATAAAAAGTCCCTGGCACGGTATCCGGTGCACTTTCAATGTCACGAAAAGCTTCCATTGCCTGTTCGGGTGTATCATAATCATTGATTTTTACAGACACTTTAAACAATAACACATTATACACCTGTGCACTCAAGTCCATTCCCAATGCCTTTGCCTCGTTTACCGCCTGGCTCACAGAAAGGTTCCCTGCAATCAATCCGTCAAACAGCCTCATTTTCTCATTCTCGATAAATTCCTGATTATCCTTATTGAACTGTTCTTTCATCTGCTGCTCTTCGCGCTCCTGCTCAACCTGCCTCGCAATATGGCCGAGGGCCCCCAAAAGCTTTGCCGATGATATTGGCTTCAGAAGATAGTCAGCAACCCCTATGTGAATCGCTTCCTTCGCATAGTCGAATTCATTATACCCGCTCAGGATCAGGATCTTAATATCTGGAAGTGCCTCTCTGACCATTTTACTAAGCTCAAGGCCGTCCATAAAGGGCATGCGGATATCTGTGATCAGTATGTCCGGCTTTTCCTTCAGGATCATTGGGTAAGCCAGTTCTCCGTCACTCGCCTCTCCTGCAAATTCATAACCTTCTCTATGCCAGTCAATACTGTTTTTAATTCCGTTTCTTATTACAATCTCATCTTCTACAAGAAATACTTTTATCATCTTATGACCTCCTGTCACCAATATTTTACCGCTATTCCCAAAAGACAACAATCATATATTTCTTTCATATGGTATGTTTTCTTACGATATATTTGTATTATTTTTGGATAAGGTGGGATATTTTTCGAATTAAGTTGGATATTTTATGATCCCCAAAATACACAGCGCCCTAATAAAAATCCACCAGATGCCATCTTACAGCTCTGGTGGATTCTTATCTTCATATTAAGTTCATCTGACACCTATTCTTTCAACACAGGCATGTCTCTAGTCTTTCCTGCACAGGAATATCCTCTTTCCGGTTCTCCAGCGTATATAGCAGCTCTTCGTATTCCGCTTCAGGCATTGGCCTGTAGAACACATATCCCTGAATCATGTCACAATTAACGCTCCTTAAAAATTCTACCTGCTCCATTGTCTCAATGCCTTCTGCTACAGTCACAACACCGAACTGGCGGACCAGTTTTATGATTCCCTCGACAAGCAGCCTGTCCTTTTCTTTTGTGGTAATATTCGGGAAAAACATGGCATCAATCTTCAGGACATCTATATTCAGATTTTGTATTGTACTGAGGGAAGAATATCCTTTTCCAAAATCATCTATAGAACAGGAAAATCCTGCCTTGTGCAGATCCTCGACGATTCCGCTCAGTACGTCCCAGTTATCAAACAGGATGGTCTCTGTGAACTCAATTTCCAGCAGCCCTTCAGGTATCCTGTATTTGTCACGGATTTCTGCGTAAGCCTTAACAAAATCACTGTTATAAAACTGAAGACGGGAAACATTTACAGACACAGGCAGTGCCTCTCTCCCCGTATCCAGCAGATGTCTGAGCCATCTGCACACTTCTTCGAAAACATATCTGTCCAGAAGTGGTATCGTATAATTCTTTTCAAAAACAGGAATAAAATCCGCAGGGGATATGATAGTGCCATCTGGCTTCTGCCAGCGGACAAGCGCTTCTGAGCAGACTACTCTGTTGGATGAAAGCTTGACCTTGGGCTGGTAGTATACTTTGAACTCTTTCTGTTCAAGTGCTGTATCCATACTGCTTTCAATGGATTTCTCCTGATAAAGCTTTCTCCGGATGCTCTCATTATAGAATCGGTATTTGTCAAACTTCCCTGTCTTTACTGTTTTCCGTGCAAAGTTGGCCCGGTCCATGAGGCCTTCAATCTTCAGGTCTTCTATAACATCTTCGACACAGCATAACCCGCAGCACACAGAGAGTGCATGTTTCTCGGTTGATTGACGCATATACTCTGTAACCCTTGTATCAACTTCTTTTTGTCTCTCCAGTAATTCTTTCTTTGAGTCATAGTATCTCAGAATCACAAAATTATCCGCATTAACACGGCAGAAAACTTCATCACTCCTCATATCTTTCTGTATAATATTCGCGTACTCCTTCAGTATCCGGTCTCCCCACGCATATCCAAACAAATCATTAATATACTTGAAATCTGCAAAGTCAACATAAAATACCGCATATTTTTTATCGTGGTTTTTGTCCAACAGCTTTTGGGCAACTTCTTTAAATTTCACTACAGTATATGCATTTGTCAGAATATCTCTTCCGGCCTTATCTTCCAATGTTTTATTCGCACTTTCAAGATTCAGTATCTTTCTTATATTAGACCAAAATAAGAAAAGCCAGACCACAATAATACATGCAATAAGGACAATCGTCATTCCCAGCAGATTCCTGATTTGGTCAGATGAAAATGCTTCTGCCGCAAATACAGTATCATTGGCCAATGCAAAATACGATTCACTATCCTTTAGCAGTTCATCTTTTTCAGAATGATCTTCCCGATATGTATAAATATCTTCTTTCAGTTCTTCCCAACGTTCCTCCAACTGACCCAGACATTCCTGATATTCTTCATCATCCGGAAGGATTAAATCATACTTTCCCTCTCCATCCCTTAAATTCTCCTGAATATCATCCAGATACGTTATCAGTTCGTCACTTGGTTCATTGTTCAGTTCAAGCTTCACCAGACGCTGTGTTGCTCCCCGTACAATACCAACATAGTTTATCAATCGCCCGTAAGACTGGGTACTGTATACAGAATGAAAAACAGAGCAGACTAAAAGTGCCATTCCAAGGAAAAAACCAAGGAGGGCATACTGCCATTTCTTTTTCATATTGATTTCCCGATGGCTTTCTGACATTCATTCAGCAATTGTCTGAAAGACCATTCCTTTCTTTATTCCGAACATAATTTTCTGAAAATAGTATACCATGTTTCAAAGGAAAATACTACTATAAGTAGCTCTAAAGCAATTATTTGCATAACATAAAAATCACGTTCTGGTAAAGAGCATATATTTAACTGGTACATTAAAAAACCGCAATTCCTGATTACTCAAGAATTGCGGTTTTAATTATACTGATTGATTGTAAATCAACGATTATTCGATGATCTTAGCAACCTTTCCTGATCCAACTGTACGTCCACCTTCACGGATAGCGAATCCAAGACCCTCTTCCATAGCTACTGGGTGAATCAGTTCGATTGTCATTTCTACGTTATCTCCAGGCATGCACATTTCAACTCCGTCCGGCAGATCGCAAACACCTGTTACGTCTGTTGTTCTGAAGTAGAACTGAGGTCTGTAGTTGTTGAAGAATGGTGTATGACGTCCACCTTCATCTTTTGTCAGAACGTATACCTGAGCTGTAAATTTCTTGTGGCATTTAACTGTACCTGGTTTGATCAGAACCTGTCCTCTTTCGATTTCAGTTCTCTGAACACCACGAAGCAGAGCTCCGATGTTGTCACCAGCCTGAGCTTCGTCAAGCAGTTTACGGAACATTTCGATTCCTGTTACAACAGTCTTCTTAACGTCTTCATGGATACCAATGATTTCAACTTCATCAGATACGTGAAGTGTTCCACGCTCTACTCTACCTGTAGCAACTGTACCACGTCCTGTGATAGAGAATACGTCCTCTACAGGCATCAGGAATGGCTTATCTGTATCACGCTGTGGGTCTGGAATCCAGCTGTCAACAGCGTCCATAAGTTCCATGATCTTGTCTCCCCACTCTGATGAAGGATCTTCCAGAGCTTTCAGAGCTGATCCCTGGATAACCGGAGTATCATCTCCTGGGAATTCATACTCGCTTAAGAGTTCACGAATTTCCATTTCTACTAATTCAAGCAGCTCTTCATCGTCTACCATGTCACATTTGTTCATGAATACTACGATGTAAGGTACACCAACCTGACGTGACAGAAGGATGTGCTCTTTTGTCTGAGCCATAACTCCGTCAGTAGCAGCTACAACAAGGATAGCTCCGTCCATCTGAGCAGCACCTGTGATCATGTTCTTTACATAGTCAGCATGTCCTGGGCAGTCAACGTGTGCATAATGACGTTTCTCTGTCTCGTACTCAACGTGAGCTGTAGAGATTGTGATACCACGCTCTCTCTCTTCTGGAGCTTTATCAATGTTTTCGAAATCTACTGCTGCGTTTCCGGCAACTCTTTCAGAAAGTGTTTTTGTGATAGCAGCTGTTAATGTTGTTTTACCATGGTCAACGTGTCCGATGGTACCAATATTAGCATGTGGTTTGTTTCTTTCAAATTTAGCTTTTGCCATTTTGAATAATCCTCCTTAATATATAGCCTGATTACAGGCATTTTATTGGTTTACGCTTTTACTCGGCTAATTCTGATTATATTTCATAATCACAGCTTTTTCAAGCCTTTTTATGAGATTTAACCATTTTATTTATGCCTCTTTATTAGACAATACTTTTTCCTGTACAGACTTCGGTACCGGCTCATAGCTCTCGAAGAACATTGAGTAGTTACCACGTCCCTGTGTCTTGGAACGTAAGTCTGTTGAATAACCGAACATCTCTGACAACGGAACGTACGCACGTACGATCTTACCGCCGCCTAAGTCATCCATACCTTCGATACGTCCACGGCGTGAATTGATATCTCCAATAACGTCTCCCATATATTCTTCAGGCATTGTTACCTCAACCTTCATAATAGGTTCAAGAAGCACTGGTGAAGATTTCTTCATAGCGTCCTTGAATGCCAGAGATCCTGCAATATGGAATGCCATTTCACTGGAATCGACTTCATGGTATGATCCGTCATATACTGTAGCATGAACACCAACAACCGGGAATCCACCCAGAACACCGGCTTTCATTGCCTCTTCGATACCTTCACCTACTGCCGGAATGTATTCCTTCGGAATAGCACCGCCGACTACAGCTGTATCAAATTTGTATACTTCCTCACCATTCACATCCATTGGTTCGAATTTAACTTTACAGTGTCCGTACTGTCCACGTCCACCGGACTGTTTAGCGTACTTGCTGTCTACATCAACAGGTTTTGTGAAGGACTCTTTGTAAGCAACCTGAGGTGCACCTACATTAGCCTCTACCTTGAATTCACGTAAAAGTCTGTCTACGATGATTTCCAGATGGAGCTCACCCATACCTGCGATGATTGTCTGTCCTGTTTCTTTATCTGTGTGTGCACGGAACGTAGGATCTTCTTCTGCAAGTTTTGCAAGAGACTCACCTAATTTACCCTGGGAAGCCTTAGTCTTAGGCTCGATAGCGAGCTCAATAACAGGCTCTGGGAATTCCATGGACTCCAGAATAACCGGATGCTGTTCATCACAGATTGTATCACCTGTTGTTGTGAACTTAAATCCGATTGCTGCCGCGATATCTCCGGCATATACTTTATCCAGCTCTGCCCTCTTGTTGGCATGCATCTGAAGGATACGTCCAACACGTTCTTTTTTGCCTTTTGTTGCATTCAGCACGTAAGAACCTGAGTTGATAGAACCTGAATATACTCTGAAGTAAGCAAGCTTACCTACAAACGGGTCTGTCATGATCTTAAATGCAAGAGCGGAAAATGGCTCTGCATCGGATGAATGTCTTACGACATTGTTTCCTTCATCATCCACACCTTCGATCGGAGGGATATCTGTCGGAGCAGGCATATATTCGATAACTGCATCCAATAATTTCTGAACACCTTTGTTTCTGTATGCAGTACCGCAGCATACCGGTACAGCTGTACACTCGCATGTTCCTTTTCTCAAAGCAGCTTTGAGTGCTTCTACAGATGGTTCTTCACCTTCCAGGTATTCCATCATCAGATCGTCATCTAATTCACAGATCTTTTCAACTAATTCAGTATGATAAAGCTCTGCATCGTCTTTCATTTCTTCCGGAATATCTGTAATAGAAATGTCTTCGCCCTTTTCATCATTATAGATGTAAGCCTGCATCTCCATCAGGTCGATGATTCCTTTGAATTCATCTTCTTTACCGATCGGCAGCTGAAGACAAATTGCATTCTTACCAAGTCTTGTCTTGATCTGTTCTACAGCATTGTAGAAATCAGCACCCAGGATGTCCATCTTGTTGATGAACGCCATTCTTGGTACATTGTATGTGTCTGCCTGACGCCATACGTTTTCTGACTGCGGCTCAACTCCACCTTTAGCACAGAATACACCTACAGCACCATCCAGTACACGAAGTGAACGTTCAACCTCTACAGTAAAGTCAACGTGTCCTGGTGTATCGATGATGTTTATACGATGTTCCAGAGCACCCGGCTTTGGCTGAGTCTTCTCTTCCAAAGTCCAGTGACATGTTGTAGCGGCTGAAGTGATTGTGATACCTCTTTCCTGTTCCTGCTCCATCCAGTCCATCGTAGCAGTACCTTCATGAGTATCACCAATCTTATAGTTTACACCAGTATAATAGAGGATACGCTCTGTCAATGTTGTCTTACCAGCATCAATATGAGCCATAATACCAATATTTCTGGTTCTCTCTAATGGATATTCTCTTTCAGCCAAGATTTTTTCCTCCTAATTAAAAGCGGTAGTGAGCAAATGCTTTATTTGCTTCTGCCATCTTGTGCATATCTTCTTTCTTCTTCACTGATGCACCAGTGTTATTAGCTGCATCCATGATTTCATTAGCAAGTCTTTCTTCCATTGTTTTCTCGCCTCTTTTACGAGAATACATTGTCAGCCAGCGAAGTGCAAGCGCCTGTCTTCTGTCTGCCCTTACTTCGATAGGTACCTGATAAGTTGCTCCACCGATACGTCTTGCCTTAACCTCGAGTACAGGCATGATGTTGTTCATGCATTCCTCAAATACCTCGATAGCTGGCTTATCAGCCTTTGCTTCAACTCTTTCGAATGCTCCGTATACAATCTTCTGTGCTACACCTTTCTTACCATCTAACATGATGTTATTGATAAGTTTGGTAACAACTTTATTGTTGTATATTGGATCCGCTAATACATCTCTTTTTTGAGTATGTCCTTTACGTGGCACGGTCCTTCCCTCCTTAATCATTATTTCCGGTCTTCTCCGGGATTAATTCATCGGTACTCACATGTGTCTTTCTATGGAAATCGCGCTTCATGTGCTCGTGGCCGCGAGACTTTTAATATCTTAAATCCGCAACCTGTACTTATTGAACCGTGGAGATCCAACAAGGTACGATAATCATAGTTCTGTTTGTGATACGATATTTAACTGTTTAGTTACAAATTGCTAAGTTTTCAAGTCCTATTTTTTAGCGTCTTTAGGTCTCTTAGCGCCGTATTTAGAACGAGCCTGTCTTCTCTTAGCAACACCTGCTGTATCAAGTGTACCTCTGACAATATGGTATCTTGTACCTGGCAGGTCCTTAACTCTTCCTCCGCGGATCAGAACAACGCTATGCTCCTGAAGGTTGTGTCCTTCTCCCGGGATATAGCTTGTTACTTCGATTCCGTTAGAGAGACGAACTCTGGCGATCTTTCTCAGAGCTGAGTTAGGCTTCTTAGGTGTAGCTGTCTTAACAGCTGTACATACACCTCTCTTCTGTGGTGCAGATACATTCGTAGCACGTTTCTGCAGAGAGTTGTATCCTTTCTGAAGTGCCGGTGCTGTTGATTTCTTTTCAGAAGTCTGACGTCCTTTTCTAACTAACTGGTTAAATGTTGGCATTCTTTTTCACCTCCTATGATTCTTTCGTTTCCTCCCGCTTATACGGTGAGGGGTTGCAGATAATCGTAATTATCTTGATTTGCACACAAAAAACTATACGCCTTTGTGCACGCTAAATTAGTTTATTACGTTTTTTCAGGAAAGTCAAGGGCTTTGCTCCGATTTTCGTGAAGTTTTTTAAACTTTGCCTATATTGCCCCCTAAAGACCTAAAACATCCGCGATACTGCACATTTCTTCCAATGAAATATCGATAAATTCATCCAGAGAAAGCCCGGTAAATTCAATTGCTTCCATATAATCCCTGTTCGCCCCCGATGCAAAACGGAGCTCATTGAATCTTTTGTTTACTGATTTGTGCTTTACACTAGTTATCTTCTTGTCCGGATAGATCTGGGCAATCGCTTTCAAAAAGCCGCTCATAGGATCGGCAGCCAGCACCGCATACTGAAGATTTGTATGTGCTTTCACGCCAGAGGCAGGATTGTGAGCACATATAGCATCGAACAATTCCTGATCATTTATTCCTTCTTTTTTCAATATTTCTACGGACGTCGGTCCGTGCACCTCCGGATGTTCCTGCCATTCACACTGTTCCTCGTCCAGATCATGCAGAAGTCCGACAATCCCCCAGCGCTCCTCCTGCTCAGGGGCAAGTCTCTTTGCCAGCCCGCGCATAATTGCTTCCACAGCATAAGAATGCTGAAGATATCTTTCACCCTTCATATATTTCGTAAGAATCTTATATGCTTCTTCTCTGTCCATTATCGCCGCCTCCATGTCAACTTTATCGTTTCTTTTTTTGTTCAAAGGGGTCAGACCCCTTTGCAAAAGTGCCTGACCCCGTATATTTTTAGTATGATTTTCCCCAGTATACCATGTGCTTAGCCGGTTTCCCACAGCAGATGCACACATCTGACAGGTGTTCTTCCTCATCCGGGATACATCTTGAGGATGCCCCGCCTGTCAGTGCTTTGATATCATCCTCGCAGGATTCCTCCCCGCACCACATCGCTTTGATAAATCCGCGGTTATCCTGGAACTTTTCTACCATCTCGTCCATTGTCACTGCAGAATCGATATGGGAATCAAGGAAAGTTTTTGCCTTCTCAAACAGGTCTTTCTGGATTGTCTCCAGAATTTCAGCAAGCTTTGTTGTGATTTCATCCATCGGCACTACAATCTTTTCTCTTGTGTCACGGCGTACTACTACAACCTGGTTGTTCTCAATATCTTTTGGTCCGATCTCGATCCTGGTTGGAATTCCGAGCATCTCCTGCTCACTAAACTTCCATCCCGGACTCTTCTCGGAATCGTCTATCTTTGCACGGTATCCGGCAGCCTTTAATGCTTGAAGCAGTTCGTTTGCTTTGTCCAGCACGCCCTCTTTGTGTTGTGCAATCGGGATCACCCTTGTCTGTACCGGTGCGATTCTCGGAGGAAGTACAAGGCCGCTGTCATCACCATGTACCATGATGATCGCCCCGATGATTCTTGTCGACAACCCCCATGAAGTCTCATAAACACTGTGCAGTTCATTGTTCTTATCTGCATATTTAATATTAAAAGCATCCGGGAATGCATTACCGAAGAAATGGCTGGTTGCTGACTGCAGTGCTTTCCCGTCATGCATCAGCGCTTCTACTGTATAGGTATCCTGCGCACCTGCGAACTTCTCACTCTCTGTCTTGCGTCCACAGATAAGCGGAATCGCCAGATCATCCTGAATGAAGTCTCTGTATACATCACGCATGGTCAGAGTTCTCTGCTCTGCCTCTTCATAGGTCGCATGGATTGTATGTCCTTCCTGCCATAAGAACTCTCTGGAACGCAGGAAAGGTCTCGTCGTCTTCTCCCAGCGGAGCACAGAACACCACTGGTTCCATACCTTCGGCAGGTCCCTGTATGACTGTACCGTCTTGCTCCACAGATCGCAGAATAATGTCTCAGAGGTAGGACGGATACAGAATCTCTCCTGAAGCCTCTCGAGCCCGCCATGTGTTACCCACGCTACTTCCGGTGCAAATCCTTCAATATGATCTGCTTCTTTCTGAAGAAGATTCTCAGGAATCAGGACCGGCAGATATACATTCTCTACCCCGGTATCTTTAAAACGTTTGTCCAGATCTGCCTGAATATTTTCCCAGATTGCATATCCGTTGGGCAGGTAGTTCAGGCATCCTTTTACTCCTGAATAGTCACACAGCTCTGCTTCACGCACCACATCGGTATACCACTGTGCGAAATCTTCATCCCTCGATGTGATTGATTCGACTAATTTCTTTTCCTTTGCCATAATGTGTCTCCTTTTCCATGATCCGAAGCCCTTGCTCCGTTACTTTATGCCTGCGGGAAGAATCCATGTACAGCGAAAAACCGCCGAAACTTCCTTCCCTGCAAAAAAGGGACCGAAAGTCTCGGCGGTACCACCCTAATTAACTGCATCCCCTGACGCAGCTCACTCATATACCGTTAACGCCGGTTCTACGCCGCAGTTTCCCGCGGCAGCTCCCGGGCCGGTTCTATGCGTTCCATACAGGAGATTCCACCATACACTCCCTCTCTGTTATACTTCTGCGCATATACTTTTCCCGTTCATCGCTAATTATACATGTGATTTTACTTGATAAAAAATAAATTGTCAAGACTGGTTAATTTATCCCTGTACCTGTAGTAACTTCTGTTTCAGTTCACCCTCGAGACGCTGCATTTCTCTTTCTGCTTCCTGTCTCTTCTGGCGGCCTTCCTGCTGAATGTGCATAACTTCATCTAATGTAGAAATCAGCGACTCATTGGTAATCTTCAGTGTCTCGATA
The DNA here is from genome assembly GCF_905197545.1 of Faecalicatena orotica. NCBI lineage: Bacteria > Bacillati > Bacillota > Clostridia > Lachnospirales > Lachnospiraceae > Faecalicatena > Faecalicatena orotica. The sequence continues at coordinate 75,606 of NZ_CAJJZH010000007.1, read as the reverse complement.
TCCACGATGCCTCTCTCCGACTCTTTCGCAGTTTCAATTGTGGCCATTTTCAGTTTCTCTGCATTCTTTCTGAGCAGCTCATTAGTCATGTCGGTCACTTCACGCTGCGCTGCCGCTGCCTGTGCAGAATGTTCAACTCCAAGCGCAAGCACCATCTGGCTCTTCCAGAGCGGGATGGTATTCACAATCGTAGACTGGATCTTCTCTACCATCAGCGTATCGTTCCCCTGCACAAGCCGGATCTGTGGGGCCGTCTGGATCGAAATCGTGCGTGTCAGTTCCAGATCGTGTATCTTCTTTTCAAACCTGTTGCACATAGAATCCAGATCTTTTGCCGCCTGTGCATCCTCCGGCAGCCCTGAAGACTGTGCCTTATTAAGCAGTTCCGGAAGCGTGGTAGAACGGATTTCATTCAGTTTCTTCTTTCCAGCCAGCACATACATGGAAAGTTCCTTGAAATATGTCAGGTTGACCGCATACATCTTATCCAGAATCGCGATGTCCTTCATCAGCTGTACCTGATGGTTTTCAAGAACCTTGCAGATCTGGTTGATGTTGACCTCTGCCTTGGCATACTTCGCTTTCATCGCTGAAATCTTATTGGCCGGCTTCTTAAAGATACCAAGGAATCCCTTCTCCTCTTCTTCATCGAAATCTTTCAGCTGCCTTACCACACCGGACAGCAGGTCACCGATCTCCCCTAAGTCTTTCGTCTTTACATTTTCTAGGGCATTTTCCGAGAAATCAGCCATCTTTTTCTGTGTTCCTGCCCCGTACTGCAGAATCACAGCCGAGTTCGTCAGATCGATCTGGCTGGCAAAAGCATCCACAGCACGCTTTTCCTCCTCTGACAGGAGACTGTCATCAAGTGCGGGCTCCTCCTTCTCAGGAACCGGGGCCGGGGCCTGTTTCTCCTCCTGAAAAGGTTCCAGCGTTAATGTAGGGGTTGTCGCAAATCCTTCAAATTCATTACTCATATTTTCTCCTCCGTTGAGCAAGTATGCTGTTTAAAAATCATTTTTTGTCAGTCCTTCCTGTGCAAGCATCGTATTCAGCACAGAAATATCGGCCGCCACATCCCAGGCTGTATCCTGAAACAGGCTGTCAAGCAGCTTTTCAAAAGCTACATTTAATGTATCCAGTGTCTTTTCTATTTCGTTCTTGGATGAAAGGATATTCTCACCCTGTACCGGCATTGCATCCAGTTCTTCATAGGCTTCGAGAAGTTTTACAGTCGTTGGAAGATAATATTCCATAAGCCGTCTGATATCCGTTATGTTCTCCGGGTTCTGCTCAACCCTGTCAAAGATCCTGTCTACCAGCACCTCCATGCGTGAAATCTTAGCAGATATCTCTTCTCCCGGAATAGCATCATTACTTTCATGAATCTTCTTAATATATTCATCACCGGTACGGATAATCTCCTGCACCTGCGGGTCCAGATTCTTATGTTCCTGAGCCTGCTTTTCTCTGTTCAGCTTCTCTTCCAGTTTCTGCTTTTCCATGCGCTGCATCAGTTCATTATACTGTGTAAATGCATCATTACTCACAATGAGGCATGTCTTCTGGCTGTCCAGATGCCCCTGTCTGAACCAGCCTTTACGGATCATCTTCTGTATATCTTTCACAACATATTTATTAGATTTCCTCAGACGGCCGGCCAGTTCCTTTATCTCACAGTACTCTTTATCGCCAAGCGTGCTTAAGTAGAGCCTGTACCGCTTTACTCTGCCTAACAAGGCTGTACCGATTCCGGCCAGAATTCCTCCGCCAAACATCATAATACCGGTAATGACCGAAAATGCCAGAATTCCCGTGGGCACTACCTCTGTCGTAACAATTATGCCGATTATTAAAAACGCCAGAATCAGAAACATCGCAACCCCCAGCGTATATCCCGTCACCGTCATCGCAATACCGCCGGCCTTCGCCCCCGATGTCTTCACAAAGAGCCCCGGATGCTTCTGCAGTGCAGCCAGTCCCTCTTCGGCGCTGTTCCTTCTGCTCTGCCGCACTTCCTGACGCTGGTACCGCTGGTTCTGATAACTCTGTCCCTGATAACCATATCCGTTAAAACCAGCATTCGGCCCCGGACCTGTATTGCCTTCCTTATAAACATTTTCTCCCCGAAACGCACCGCTGCCCCCGAACGGAGACGGTCCCGCCTGCCTGTTATACCGGTAAGCATCCCTGTTCACACGTCTGTTGTTCCTATAGGACTGTTTCTGAAAACTCTGGGCAGTCTTATCCACAGCATCCCCTACATTATGCAAACCTTTCCCCAGATTATTCATCGCGCTGTTAACCGTATTCGTAATCGTCTGGTTCAAACGGTCAAAATTCTGTGCATCGATCGCCTCCTGCACAGTTCTGCTTATATCTTCACCAAATTTCTCCCAATCTTGATTCGCCATATCTTCACCTATGCCTCACTTTACAGGATTTCTGTAAAATATATTCCATATCGCTTTCATCTTAATAGGCGCCAGTGCCGGCTGCCGGCACCACCTTATTCAAGTATAATAGAATTGCTCTGAAAAATCAATGCGCCTGAGCAAATCACCTCACCAGAATATATGTGAAAAATCCTGCATAGAACAGAAGGAACATCAGGCCCTCCAGTTTGGAGAGTCCCTTTCTGCTCACAGCACATATATAAACAAGGATGCTTGCCACAATTAATATGATTGTATCCTGCACGGCGAGAGCATTGATCGTAATTGGAGTAATTGATGCCGACATCCCCAGAATCAGGAGTATATTAAATATATTTGATCCCACAACATTGCCGAGTGCAAGATCATTTTCCCCCTTCTTCGCCGCTACCATCGAGGTTACCAGCTCCGGAAGGGATGTTCCTAATGCAACAATAGACAGGCCGATAAATGTCTGGCTGAGACCGAAACTTGCTGCAATCTCTGACGCACTGTCTACCACAAAATCTCCTCCGATAATGATTCCGGCAATTCCAACCACAATGTAAACCGCACTACGCACCGGTGTCAGAGATTCATACTCTTCCTCAGGTTCCCCTGAGGCAGCAATCTTCCTGCGTGAATGCAGTGCATCAATCACCGCTGCTATAACAAACCCGACAAATAAAACAAGCAGAATCACCCCGGATATTCTTGACAGTATATATTCCTTATTCTCTCCGCCTGACATAATGCCCTGAAAATCGAATCCTGTCATCATCAGCAGAAGAATCGCCGTTATCACAATGGAAAATGGAAACTCGCGCTTCAAGATAGACCACTTCACCTGAATCGGCCGCACAAGTGCACTCGCCCCGAGAACTACCAGAAGGTTAAATATATTGGAGCCAATCACGTTGCTCACTGCCAGTTCATTCTTCCCCATCAGCGCGGCTGTCACGCTGACAGATGCCTCCGGCATGCTTGTCCCAAAGGCAACCACCGTAAGTCCGATTACAATAGAAGGAACCTTAAGAAGTTTTGCCACGCTGGAGCTTCCATCCACAAAAAAATCTGCTCCTTTGATAAGCAGGAAAAAACCTATAATCAATAATAAATATGTTATCATACTTGACCTCGCTTTTTATTTATACGATAATCAGTGTAGTCAGATTTTTCAGAAAAGTCAAGGATATCAAACCAAAGGAGCGAACTTATGACACCCGAGATTATATTTGAAGATCAGGATTTGATCGTCTGTATCAAGCCGGCCGGCACTGCCACCCAAAGCAGCATGATGCAGGCACCTGATATGGTAAGTATATTAAAAAACTATATTTATAAAAATTCCCCGGGTAAGCAGCAGCCGTATCTCGCGGTCATACACCGGCTGGACCAGCCGGTAGAGGGGCTGCTTGTATTTGCCAAGACACCCGCTGCCGCAAAAAACCTCAGCCGGCAGTTGACACAATCCGGTTTCGGAAAGCATTACCGGGCGATACTTACCGGAACACCCGTATCCCTTGAAGGTGATCTCACTAATTACCTTGTTAAGGATGCCAGAACGAATTCTTCCCGCGTGTGCACAGCCGACACCCCTGGTGCAAAAAAGGCATTGCTGCATTACAAAATACTGGAGTCAAAACCTCCGTACTCGCTGGCCGAAATCACTCTGGAAACAGGACGCCACCACCAGATCCGGGTGCAGATGTCCCATCTTGGCTGCCCCATTGCCGGTGACCGGAAATATGGCGTCACTCCCGCGAAAGATCCCAGAGAAGACGGCAGTCCGCGGAGTTATGATACTCTCCAGTTGTATGCCTGCCGTCTTACATTCCGTCATCCGCGTACCGGAAAAGAACTGGATTTCAGGCTGGACAAACTTCGCCGCCTATAGATAGAATGAATCTAGTTTCACAGGGTGCACTTTCTATAAAGCAAAAAAACAGGCCGCCGCAAACTCTATGAGCCGCTGCAGCCTGTTTATTCATTCTTCTTACATTTCCCCAAGCACTACTTCAGGTTCTTCTTCAACCGCCTCAGTATACTTCTCTAAGATGATCTTCTGGATCCGCTCTCTTGTGCCAGAGTTGATCGGGTGCGCGATGTCACGGTATTCACCGTCAAGAGCTTTCTTGCTCGGCATTGCGATAAACAGTCCTTTCTCGCCCTCGATTACCTTAATGTCATGAACTACAAATTCATCATCAATCGTAATCGAAACAACCGCTTTCAACTTACCTTCCTTTGCTACTTTGCGCACACGCACATCTGTGATTTGCATAATGTTCAAGTCTCCTTTCTCCGCCTGCATCGGTCCATTATCGAGCATCAGGCTCAATAAGTATAACCTTTATAATGCATACCGCTCGTTTTTCTCAACTACCACTTTCACACCATTCTCACCAACATGTCTCGTGTTTGCCCTTATCGTATCCCGACTCTCAACAACACAATTCTCGATGTAAGTATTGTCCCCAAGATATACGTCGTTCAGGATAATGGAATTCTTGATTACGCAGTTATTACCTACAAATACCTTTTTAAATATAACGGAATTCTCAACCGTTCCATTAATAATACTTCCACTTCCAACAAGGCTGTTCTTAACAACCGCCCCCGGATTGTACTTCGCCGGCGGAAGGTCACTCACCTTGGAGTTGACCGGCGGAAGTTCTTTGAAGAAGTAATTACGAACTTCAGGTCTCAGGAAATCCATATTCGTCTGGTAATATGCGTCCACTGTTGAGATGTTACTCCAGTAGCTGTTTATCTTATAACCGTATATTTTCTTCAGATTCTTATAGCGAATCAGAATATCGGTTACAAAATCATGTCTTTCCTCTTCTGCACAGTGCTCGATGAGGTCAATAAGCTGTCTTCTTCTAATCACATAAATACCCGTGGAAATCGTCTGTGAATGAGCCACCATCGGCTTTTCTTCAAACTCTTCAATTCTTGCGGATTCATTCATGCGGACGGTGCCAAAGCGAGTGGCATCCTCACCAGGAGCCAGTTCCTTGCATACAACTGTGATGTCCGCCTTCTTGGCGATATGGTACTCAAGCACCTTATTATAATCCAGCTTGTACACTGCATCCCCCGATGTAATGATGACATATGGCTCGTGGCATCTCTTGAGGAAATCCAGGTTCTGATAGATTGCATCAGCAGTTCCCCGGTACCAGTATCCATTCTCCGCCGTAATCGTCGGAGTGAATACATATAATCCGCCCTGTTTTCTTCCGAAATCCCACCACTTGGATGAGTTCAGATGTTCATTCAAAGATCTTGCATTGTACTGTGTGAGAACGGCAACTTTCTGTATATGGGAATTTGCCATGTTACTCAGCGCAAAATCAATTGCCCTGTAGCTTCCAGCCACCGGCATCGCTGCCACTGCGCGTCTGGAAGTCAGTTCCTGCATCTTTCTGTTATTTCCGCCTGCTAAGATAATACCTACTGCTCTCATATACGATCACCTGCCTTTATTAATGTCTCACCACTTGCAAGCACTCCATCGCTGTAATCTTCTATGGATGTAACACCACTAATGGCGGTATTCTTCCCAATCTGCACTCCTGAAGGTATTTTTGAATTCTCCCCAATGGTCGCAAGTCCGCCGCTGTAAACACCCGGCTTCTCTTTATTCGGGACTTCACTTCCAATACCGATCACGACATCATTTCCAATCACGGTTCCTTCAGCGATGATTGCTTTCTCAATCACACAATTGTCACCGACTGTTACGTCTCTCATGAGAATCGAATCTTTGATCACACTGCCCTTACCAACGGTCACACCGCCTCCAAGCACAGAATTATGAACTTCTCCGTAGATCTCCGAACCGTTGCTGATGATACACCTGTCAACTACAGACTGTTCTGATATATACTGTGGTGGTAGATTGGCGCTGTTGGTATATATCTTCCAAAACTCTTCATATAAATTAAATTCCGGAATAATATCAATCAGTTCCATGTTCGCTTCCCAATATGAGCTGAGAGTTCCGACATCCTTCCAGTAGCCATTATACTCGTAAGCAAACATCCTCTTGTCATTCTCATGGCAGTATGGGATGATGTGCTTACCAAAATCACAGTTCGGTTGCTCTGAAAGCCTGATCAGTGCATCTTTCAGAACCGGCCAGCTGAATATGTAGATTCCCATAGACGCCAGATTGCTGCTCGGCTTCTCAGGCTTCTCCTCAAACTCCCTGATGCGGCTCTCCTCATCTGTAACGACAATACCAAAACGGCTTGCTTCTTCCATCGGAACCGGCATTGCTGCAATTGTAACATCAGCCTTGTTCGCTTTATGGAAATCAAGCATTACCTCATAATCCATCTTGTAAATGTGGTCCCCTGAAAGGATCAGGACATAATCAGGATTGTATGTCTCCATGTAATCCAGATTCTGATAAATCGCATTTGCAGTACCTGTATACCACTCACTGCTTGTACTCTTCTCGTAAGGCGGAAGAATTGTCACCCCTCCGACATTACGGTCCAGATCCCACGGAATTCCAATTCCGATATGGGTATTCAACCTTAAAGGCTGGTACTGTGTCAATACACCTACAGTATCTACGCCTGAATTAATACAGTTACTCAATGGAAAATCAATAATACGGTACTTACCGCCAAATGCTACGGCCGGCTTGGCCACTTTTGCAGTAAGAACTCCCAGTCGACTGCCTTGTCCACCTGCCAGCAGCATAGCAATCATTTCCTTCTTAATCATGTCGTCACCTCATTTCTAGTTAGTTGTACCCATTATAGCACACTTTTCTCTTCCGCGCACAATTTTTACAATTTTTTAGCGGAACTCAATGCCTTTTTGTTAATCCTGCACAAAAAGAACATCTTTAAATTTTCCCCATATATAGTATAATATAAAAAGTAGTTATTGTTTATGACTAATTTATAGAATTTTTATTTAGGAAGGAATGCGTTTATGTATAAAATTGATTTCAATAAGCCGATTCATATCCATTTTATAGGGATTGGCGGCATCAGTATGAGTGGTCTTGCAGAGATTCTCATGAAGGAGAATTTTACAGTATCTGGATCAGATTCCAGAAAGTCACCACTAACTGAGCAGCTTGAGAAGAAGGGCGCCCAGATTTTTTACGGACAGAAGGCAGAGAATATCATCGAAGGTATCGACTGCGTTGTATATACCGCCGCTATTAACCGCGACAATGCCGAGCTGATAGAAGCTGTTGCTAAGAAAATACCGATGCTTACCCGTGCTGAACTTTTAGGGCAGCTGATGAAGAATTATAAGAATGCCATCGCCGTATCCGGCACCCACGGAAAGACTACAACAACTTCTATGATCTCTCATATTCTTCTTGAAGGGGATATGGACCCGACTATTTCCGTCGGCGGAATCCTTCAGGCAATCGGCGGCAACATCCGCGTAGGCAGCTCCGAGACTTTTATCACAGAAGCCTGTGAATATACGAACAGTTTTCTGGATTTTTACCCTAAAATCAGTATCATTCTTAATATAGAGGAAGACCATCTGGATTTCTTCAAGGACCTTGAGGATATCCGCCATTCCTTCCACCAGTTTGCATCACTGCTGCCTGAAGACGGCACCCTGATCATCAACGCGGATATCCAGAACTATCAGGAAATCTGCGACGGGCTCGGCTGTAATATCATCACCTATGGAAGTTCACCGGATGCAGACTACAGCGCAGCCAATATCGGCTATGATGATAAAGGAAGGGTATCCTTCGATCTTGTAAGGAAAGGAGTCCTGTCCGAACACATCGTCCTCTCCGTCACCGGTGACCACAATGTCTCCAATGCGCTGGCCTCCATCGCCGCTGCCGAACTGCTCAGGCTTTCTATGGATACGATTCTTAAGGGGCTGCTCTCCTTCTCAGGAACGGACCGCCGCTTTGAATATAAGGGCACTTTAAACGGTGTAACAATCGTGGATGACTATGCGCACCACCCGACAGAGATCACCGCCACCTTAAAGGCGGCGCACCACTATCCGCACAAGAAGCTCTGGTGTGTATTTCAACCGCACACTTACACGAGGACAAAAGCATTCTTTCATGAATTTGCCGAAGCGCTTTCCCATGCAGACCATGTCGTCCTCGCGGATATTTATGCAGCAAGGGAAACAGATACGCTCGGCATCTCTTCCAGCCATCTGGCAGAAGAATTGAAGGCACTCGGGACAGATGCATACTACTTTCCAAGCTTCGGGGAGATTGAAAACTTCCTAAAAGCGAACTGTGTTTCAGGTGACTTGTTGATAACTATGGGAGCCGGAGACGTTGTAAATATAGGGGAAGATCTTTTAAAATAGAACTTATCCACACTTTCCCCACATAGTTATCTACAAAAAACCTTGTTTTTCCCACGAAAAAGTGCTTTTTACTGCCGCAATTAGGTGCTATAATACCTGTACGCATTGAGAGAGTTAAGTACGAAAACCAAAGGGTAGGGGAAATAAGATGAAGACATTGACTTTGAAAAATAAATTTCAGACAAACGCAACCTTAGTTACAAACGATTTTATCGACAATTACATGATCAACGCAAACGGTGAGTTTGTCAAAGTATATTTATTTCTGCTGAGGCATCTGGATGATCCGTGTTCCAATCTCACGATATCCATGATTGCCGACTGCCTGAACAACACGGAGAACGATATATTAAGAGCTTTCAGATACTGGGAATCTGAAGGACTTTTAACTGTTGATAAAGACGGTGAAGGAAGAATTACCGGGCTTGAACTGGAGCAGACGCCTTCCATTACATCCAGGAAAGTGACTGCCCCAAAGGTTCCGGCTGTCAATGAGAAGCCTGTCTTAAGAGAGGTCAAGCCTCTGGCTTCCGCCGCACCTGCTCTTGCAGCTGTCCCGGAACCAGTTATGGCCTTTGAACCGGCTGACGTATCTGATCCTGTCCCTGTTTTTGAGACAGTCGCCGTGCCGGAACCAGTTTCCGCACCTAAGGCAGTCCAGAAGTCAAAGGCGATTCCGCTGACTTCATTTAAAGCCCAGAAGGAACTGAAGTCCCTGCTCTTTATCGCAGAACAGTATCTAGGCAAGACACTGTCCCGGACCGATGTGGATGCCATTACATATTTTTATGAGACGCTCGGCATGTCTGCTGATTTGATCGAATACCTGATCGAATCCTGTGTCGAGAACGGACATAAAAGTATCCACTACATTCAGAAGGTAGCCCTTTCCTGGTCTGACAGCGGTGTTACCACGATAGACCAGGCACGCCGGCAGTCTGCCAATTACAGCAAAAGCAGCTATACCGTGCTGAATGCATTTGGAATCAAGAACAGGGGGCCGGCTGCTGCAGAGCTTACTTTTATCAGGAAGTGGACCGAAGAACTCGGTTTCTCCCTTGATATCATCCAGGAAGCCTGCAACCGCACAATCGCCGCTACTCACCAGCCCAGCTTTGAGTATGCCGATACCATCCTCTGTAAATGGTACGAAAGCCAGATACGCCATCTAAAAGATATTGCCGTTTTAGACGCCGCTTATCAGAAAGAAAAAGCCGCCAGAACAACTGTCCAGAATAGGCAGAAGCCAGTCTCAAAGAACATGAACAATTTCGAAAGACGCTCCTATGACATGGATTCTCTGGAGGAACAACTATTAAACAGTAATTAAAGTAGCTGTTCACAATTCTGGGCAGTTACTATTAGAAGGAGTATAATTGTGGGACTCAAACCATCACAATACCAGGCTATCATGCGTGATTATGAACAGCGCCAGCTGAAGAACCATGATATTCTGACCAGACATTATGAAGAAGTCTATAAACAGCTGCCGGAATTTAAATCTTTAGATGATTCCATCTCCATACTTTCCGTCCAATACGGGCGCAAGCTGCTGAACGGAGATGATAAGGCGGTGGACTCATTAAAGGAAGAACTCGCCATCTTGAGGAGCAGTAAGAAAGAGCTTCTCCGGTCAGGTGGATTTCCGGATGATTATCTGGATCCGGTTTATGACTGCAAAGACTGTAAAGATACCGGATATATTGATAATAAAAAGTGTCACTGTTTTAAAAAGGCTGTCATAGGTATTCTCTACGAACAGTCTAATCTGAACCAGATACTGGAGCAGGAAAACTTCAATACATTTTCACTGGATTATTATTCTGATAATTATATAGACAAAAAGACAGGGCGTTCTTCCAGACAGACTATGCAGGATGCCCTGAAAGTGTGTCATGATTTCGTAGATAATTTCGGGGTGGGAACCTCGAATCTGTTCCTGTATGGAGACGTAGGAGTAGGCAAGACATTCCTCTCCAACTGCATTGCAAAGGAATTAATGGACCGGGAATTTTCCGTCCTCTACTTCTCCGCATCGAAATTTTTTTCAATTTTAGCTAAAAATACATTTGACAAAAACAATATTGATGCGCAAAATATGTATGAATACATCTTTGACTGTGATTTACTGATTATAGACGATCTCGGAACAGAATTTACGAATACGTTTGTAGCTTCGCAGTTTTTTACCTGTATTAATGAACGGCTTTTAAGCCGCAAATCCACTATCATATCAACCAATCTGTCATTAGACACGCTGGCCGATTTATATACGGAGCGTTCCTTCTCAAGGATTACAAGTAATTACACAATGCTCAAGCTGATTGGTGATGATATCAGAATCAAAAAGAAATTAAAAATCAGGGAGGACCACTCATGTTACACCGAACAGAAAGAAATTTAGAGAATATTCCAGTAGGCGCATTAGGCCTGATTCCAGTTACAGGATGCGAAGAGCTTGGCGATAAAGTCAACGACTATCTTGTAAAATGGAGAAAAGAAAGCGCTATTGTGCATAAAGACGACGTTGCCTTTTCCGGATACGAAAAAGACACCTATATCATTGATACGAAAGTGCCGAGATTCGGTTCGGGCGAAGCTAAAGGTATTATCGCTGAATCAGTGCGGGGAAAAGATCTCTATCTCATGGTCGATGTTTGCAACTACAGTGTCACATATTCCCTGACAGGCAATATTAATCACATGTCACCGGATGACCATTTCCAGAACTTAAAGCGTATCATCGCAGCAATCGGTGGGAAGGGCCGCCGCATCAATGTCATCATGCCGTTCTTATACGAAAGCCGCCAGCATAAGCGCAATGGCAGGGAGTCCCTCGACTGTGCACTGGCCCTTCAGGAACTTGTCCGCATGGGCGTTGACAATATCCTTACATTTGACGCGCACGACCCGAGAGTCCAGAACGCCATCCCTCTGAATGGATTCGAGACTGTCCCGTCTTCTTACCAGTTCATCAAAGGTCTGCTCCGTAAAGAGAAGGATCTTCAGATTGACAGTGAACACATGATGATCATCAGCCCTGACGAAGGCGGCACAAACCGTGCCATTTACCTCGCCAACGTGCTCGGCCTCGACATGGGAATGTTCTACAAACGCCGCGATTATACAAGGATTGTAAACGGACGCAATCCTATTGTGGCACATGAATTCCTCGGAAGTTCTGTCGAAGGAAAAGACGTCATCATTATCGATGATATGATTTCCTCCGGGGACAGCATCATCGAGGTTGCAACCGAGTTAAAACGCAGAAAAGCAAACCGTATCTTTGCTGCCGCTACGTTTGGTCTGTTTACGAACGGTATGGAGAAGTTTGACAGGGCTTACGAAGAAGGGCTTCTGACCGGAATCCTGACAACAAACCTGATCTACCAGACACCGGAATTGTTGTCCAAGCCTTATTATATCAACTGCGATATGAGCAAGTATATCGCGCTCCTTATTGACACACTGAACCATGACGGTTCGATCAGTACTTTGCTGAACCCGAATGAAAGAATACAGCATGTGCTTAAGAAATATCACAATGGGGAAGAAATATAAACGTTACTGTCCAGACCGTGCCATGTACCCTGCTTTAGTATCTTTGCAGGAATGCACTGTCATGACATAATCTAAGAGCGGCATCAGGTATGAAATATTCGCCTGATGCCGCTCTTTTCATTTTTTATCTTAGAAAATACTGCCGCTGGCATGCTTTTTTAGAGCAGGCCCCCTATAGAAAGGAACAACGGTGCAAACACCAGTGACACGATTGTCATGAGTTTGATCAGAATATTGATGGATGGTCCTGACGTATCTTTGAAAGGATCTCCGACTGTATCGCCGACAACCGCCGCCTTATGGGCCTCGCTTCCTTTTCCGCCGTGGTGGCCGACTTCGATGTATTTCTTTGCGTTATCCCATGCACCACCTGAATTGGACATGAAAATCGCCATGAGGACACCCGTTACCAGTGCACCCGCCAGCATTCCGCCGAGTGACTGTGGTCCGAGGACAACCCCTACAACCAGTGGCGCCGCTACTGCCATCGCCCCCGGCAGAAGCATCTCCCGCAGTGCTGCTGTCGTGGAGATACCAACACAGGATGTGTAATCCGGCCTTTCCGTCCCCTTCATAATGCCCGGTTTTTCCCGGAACTGACGTCTTACTTCCTCTATCATCTTATAAGCCGCCTTGGACACAGATTCCATTGTAAACGCAGAGAACAAAAATGTCAGCATTCCCCCGATAAACATTCCAATAATGACACGGTAATCCAGAATATCAATCGTATCCAGCTTTACAGCATTTGCATAGGACACAAACAGCGCAAGCGCAGTCAGAGCCGCGGAACCTATGGCAAATCCTTTTCCCATTGCTGCTGTCGTATTCCCAACAGAATCAAGTTTATCCGTGATCTCACGGACAGACTCATCCAGCCCTGACATCTCCGCAATACCTCCGGCATTGTCCGCAATCGGGCCATATGCGTCAACCGCAACCGTAATCCCTGTCGTAGAAAGCATTCCGACTGCCGCCAGAGCAATTCCATACAGGCCGCATGCCTGATAAGCGACAAAGATACCAACGCAGATCAGGAGCAGCGGAACCGCTGTGGACTGCATACCTACTGCTATACCACTTATGATCGTAGTCGCCGCCCCGGTCTCAGACTGTTCACCGATTCTTTTTACAAATTTATAATCTGCAGAAGTATAAACTTCTGTAATAACTCCGATTAACACACCGACAACAAGGCCTGCAATTACAGCAACAGCCCCGCTGAAGCTTTCAAATAAAAGTCTGCTGAATATGAGAGATGCTATCACTACAAGCGCAGCCGATACATAACTCCCTGTCTTCAGCGCCTTGTGCGGACTGGAATTTTCATTTCCCCTGACGAAGAAAGTCGCAATGATGGATGCCAGAAGCCCACATGCAGCAATCACAAGCGGGAAGAGCGCTCCGGAAGCTTCATAGTACACAACGCCCAGAGTCAGGGCTGATACGAGTGAACCCACATATGACTCAAAAAGGTCCGCCCCCATACCTGCAACATCGCCAACATTGTCCCCTACATTATCTGCGATAACCGCCGGGTTACGCGGGTCATCCTCAGGTATTCCGGCCTCTACTTTACCGACCAGATCGGCTCCCACATCGGCAGCCTTCGTATAGATTCCCCCGCCCACACGGGCAAACAACGCTATAGAAGACGCCCCAAGGCTGAAGCCGGATAAAATATCCACATTGCCTGTCAGTATGTACACCATGCTGACTCCCAGTGCACCGAGTCCTGCAACACACATTCCCATAACAGCGCCTCCGGAAAATGCAATAGACAGTGCTTTATTCATTCCACTCTCTTTTGCCGCATTAGCGGTCCTGACATTAGCCTTTGTCGCCACATTCATTCCGAAATATCCTGCCAGTGTAGAGAACAATGCCCCTGCAACAAAGCAGACTGCTGTAACCCAGCTTCCGATCCCGACACCAATCAGTATAAACAGGACAGCTACAAATACAACCAGAATCTTATACTCCGCTGTCAGGAACGCGCGGGCGCCTTCGCTGATTGCACCGGCGATCTCTTTCATTTTGTCGTTTCCGGCATCCTGTCTTCCCACCTTCACAGCCAGATAAACGGCAAAAAGAAGAGTCAGGATTCCTACCGCCGGAACCAGATACATTAACTTTTCCATTTCAATCCTCCTAGTCTATAATCCCTATCCATTGGCACCCGGTTCCTCCCTCACACTGAATCCCCCTTTCCTGCCGGCTGCCGCTGTAAAAGAGCTTAGTCTGCAGACCAAGCCCTTCTCTTAATATTAATGATACTGGTTTATTTCATTTTTTGCAAGAAAAAGCGGCCAATCCTGCAAAAAATTATGAATCTTACTAATTTTCACAGTTGACCGCTATATCATTTTATTAACTTTTGTAGCACTTTAACCAATTTTTTAATAATTTTCGTCTTTTCAAAAAATACATGCAATGCATTATTTTCTGTTCAAAACGTCATTTCCTGATTCTCAGGATACCCTCAGGTTCTCGTAAAAGCACCTGTCAGTATTTCCCCTGATTAGTCCTCGAAAGGAACGATGATCAGATCTTTTGTATAATCATTCAGAACCTCGCATCCATCTTCTGTGATGATTACAAGGTCTTCAATACGAACACCAATTCCTTCGTCCGGAAGGTAGATTCCCGGCTCTACAGAGAAACACTGTCCCGGTTTGATGATGTCTTCATTTACAGAAGAAACATCGCCGAACTCATGGTCTTCCAGTCCGATTGAATGTCCTGTTCTGTGTGTGAAGTAAGGTCCAAAACCTTTTTCTGTTATGTAGTCACGGCATGCAGCATCAACATCGCACATTCTGTTGCCAGGTTTAGCAGCTGCGATACCTCTCATGTTAGCTTCTACTACGATATCGTAGATCTCTTTTGCCCTGTCAGATACTTCGCCAAGGAATACTGTTCTTGTCATATCTGATGCATATGCATTCTTAAATCCACCGATATCAAGGATTACACAGTCTCCGCGCTTTCCTTTTGAATCATCTGTTACATGGTGAGGGTCAGCTGCACCCTTTGCATAAGCTGTAATCGGGTCGAAAGAAACATCTTCGCATCCAACTTCTTTGTAGATCTCGCGAACCTTTTCGTTCAGCTGTCTCTCTGTCAATCCTTTTCCTACCCACGGAATCAGCTTGTCCATTACGATATCATTCAGTCTTGAAGACTCACGCATTAACTCCTGCTCTTTTTCGTCCTTGATCATTCTAATGTAGTCAACAATCATAGAACCGTTCATGAACTTGCTTCCAGCTCCCAATTCCTGTAATCTGAGCAGGAATCTTGCCGGCCAGATTTTATCGATTCCGATTGGTTTATCTTTTTCTACAAACTGTGACAGAATCTCAACACCATCCTGCACGTCATTGTACCATACAATCTCAACCCCAAGATCTTTTTCCTGTGGGAACAGCTCGTTGATCATCATCTTATGATTGCCGTTCACATTCAGGTACAGTGCCAATAATCTTTCCCCCGGAACAATCATCTTTCCTGTCAGCCAGAAAATAGTAAGCGGATCCGCAATAATCATCTGCGGCATATCCTTTTCCTTCATTGCGTCCAGTATTCTGTTTAACTTACCTGTGTCCATTGTAAACTCCTCCTTTTACTTGCATATTATATGCAACTTTAATAAACATACCGTTATAATTGTATAGCTAATTGTGCGGTATGTCAATGAGGTTTCGGGGGGAATATTATGAAATTTAAGGGAGGATGGGAACGCGATCTGGAAAAACTCGGGGCTACAAAAGAGCGGGATGATATCTTTAGCTGTCATACCGCGTCCATATAAAAGGAAAAGAAAAAAGTGTGTTGTTTTTGAACGGCTCGCAGTCTATAATGAAGGAAAAGAAAATGCACAATGGAGGGATGGGACGGTATGAGTGAGGGAAGCGTAGGAATGTGGCAGGAATGGCTCTGGTGTGTGCTGCAATTTGTTGGCCCGATGTTTCTGCGCTACTATCCATTTCGTAAAAAACTGAGAATCCCCCTGTGGGCGCTGGCGGCCATCGTCGCCTCCGTCTGGGGCGGAATTGCGCTGAGTCTGGTCTTATTCGGCTATTCGCCGGACTACTCTATGAACCTCTATTGCAGCATTGCCATCCTGATTTTTTTTCCTCTTTCCTGCATAATCATCAAAGACCGGTTTGTCAAGCATTTCTTTGTGTACCTGATGTCTTACAACCTGATGACCGTGAGCATTGGCATTTCCCAGTTTCTGATGGAGCGGCTGGGAGGCGGATTGATGACGGCAAATCTTGCCACGCTGCTTTTTTATCCCTTAACCTACCCCCTGATCTTCCATTTTCTGCGCAAAGAGCTGGAGCCCGTGATGGATGTGGACGACACGAAGGTCTGGAAGATCGCCTGGGTGCCGATGCTGCTGTTCTACCTGTTGATTGCCGTGGCCACGCCGGGGATGCTGAATGCCCGGCAGGTAAGCTATGTGCTGACACGCACGCTGTTGGGGATCTGCTGCGCCGCATTCTGCGTCATTCTGGTGATCTGCCTGAGGCATGCCAGAGAGCAGGCGGTCAGGGAGGAGGCCTTGATTCGTGTGCAGAGCCTGGCGGACATGAAGGAGGAGTTCCTTCACAACCTTTCCCACGAGCTCCAGATGCCCATTACGGTGGTGTCGGGCTTTGCACAGCTGACCGGCCGTATGATGGACGATGCCGAGATCGACCGCGCTGCGGTACGGGACAACATGCGACGGGTGGACAGCGAAGCCGGGAGGATGGAGCGGCTGGTGGTGCAGCTGCTGGATGCCGCTGCCATCGAGAGCGGCAGCTTTATTCTGAACCGGCGGGAGATGGATTTGGTGGATCTGATGGAAACCGTGGCCCACGTTCATTTTCCGCTGATGGACAATCATGGAAATCAGGTAACGATTGACGCACCTCCCGCTCTGCCCGCGATATATGGTGACCGGGAGCGGCTGCTGCAAGTGCTGCTGAACCTGGTTTCCAACTCTGTGAAGCACACCGTGAGCGGGATCGTCACTCTGTCGGCACGTTCGGAGGAGGACGGGATCGCAGTGGCGGTGCAGGACACCGGCGAAGGAATTGCGCCCGAGCTCCTTTCCAATCTGTTTCAGCGGTATCCGAGAAACCGGGCGGCCGGCGGAAACGGTTTGGGGCTTTATATTTGCGGACAGATCGTCTGCGCCCATGGCGGTAAAATCTTAGTGGAAAGCAGGGTTGGGGAAGGAACCAAAGTGTGCTTTACGATTCCGGCTCTGGAGGAAGAGGTGGCAGAATGAAGGGGAAAGTAGTGCTGATGGTGGAAGACAACGAGCACGTGCAGGAGCTCAACCGTCTGGTGTTGGAACGGGAGGGCTGTATGGTGCTGACAGCACCAAGTCTTGACGCTGCGCGGCAGATATTGGCGGGGCATCCGGTCATCGATATCGTTGTGCTGGATATTCTGCTGCCGGACGGCAGTGGGCTGGATTTTATCCCGGAATTGAAGAAGTCCACTGCTGCGCCGGTGCTGATGCTGACCAGCAGGCGGGGATATGGGGATATGGTGCAGGGCCTGACCGGAGGGGCGGATGATTACATGACCAAACCCTACCGCGTTGAGGAATTGCTGGCGCGGATGGTCGCTCTGCTGCACAGGCGGGAGACGGCACAGGGAAACATCCGGCTGACCCGCGGCCCGCTGGTCTTGGATACGGTGGCTCAAAGAGCTTTTCTCCATGGAGAGGATATTCTATTGCAACCCCGTGAGTATGCGGTGCTGCTCTATTTGATCCGGCACGAGGGGGAAGGCGTTCCCGCGGAGCAGCTTTTTGAGGCAGTCTGGAAGCTGCCCGCGCTGGGAAACACGAATGCGGCGAAGACTGCGGTGTCCCGTCTGCGCAGGAAGCTCTCGGGGAGCGGCTATACCATCTCATCGGGCCGGGGGACAGGGTACTGCTTCGAGCGGGAGAATAGGAATTGCAATAGGTAACGAATTGGTAACCTTCTGTACTTATCATGGAAACGGTCAGGAAAATATAGTATTATTCGCTTAGATCCATTAAACTGCGTAATATGCGCCGCCGGCAAATCCGGCATACGTATTGACGCTGAGCGCGGTTCGAATAGTGAAAGCGGGAGGAATGAATATGATAAGAGACAGAAAACGTAGCCGATGGCTGGTTCTACCCTTAACTCTGTGCCTGGTGATCAGTGCATTCACGGTCACGGCATTTGCAGAGGAAACGGTGGACACAACACCGCTTGGCAGCGGAGGGAATTCGGTGATAGTCGGAACCTGGGATGAACTAAAAAGTGAAGTGGAAAAGGTGGACGGAGCAGCGGAAATACGTGTGGACAGCGAGCTCACTGCTGATAGTGTAATCACTGTTGGAAGAACAGTAGCCATATGCTCAGAGGGAGGCCCTTTTACCATCACCCGCGGTGACGGCTTCAAAGGAAATTTCTTTGCGGTTAAAACCTCAAAGGTTGACCTGTCGTTATCCAATATCGTGTTGGACGGCAATGGAGGTACGGTAAGCGAATGCAGCCAGCTGGTTCTGGTGAACAATGGAGCCAATCTGACATTGAAGGCGGGAGCCGTACTGCAAAATAACAATGCCAGCCCGGCCGGCGGCGGGGTGTACGTATATGGGGCCTCCATCACGATGGAGGACAGCAGCAGCGTCACCGGGAACACCTCTCTGGCCGGCAGCGGCGGGGTGGCAGTGACCACCGGAAGCCGCTTCACGATGAACGGCGGCAGCATTACCAGGAATACTATGAACGGAAATTCGATGAGCTACGGCGGCGGAGTTGCTGTAAGCAACGTGAGCTCGTTTACGATGTCGGGAGGAACGATCTCGAATAACACCTCCAAGACCAGCGGCGGCGGGGTGTATGTAAACAACAGCGGCTTTACGATGGTGGCAGGCATGATCACGGACAACAAAGCGACGAACACCGACGGCTGGGGCGGCGGAGTGTTTGTGACCCATTCTGCTGTCTTCACTATGGAAGGCGGCAGTATTACCGGCAACGTATCCAGCGCTGGCGGAGGCGGGGTGGCGGTCACTGCCTTAGCGACAAACTTCACGGGTGAATTTGATATGCAGGGCGGCACTGTCGCCGGCAATACACTCAGCGACCCGGCTAAGAGGGGCACTGAGGTTTATGCGGATACGGATATCAATCTCTCTGGGGAGGTCCAGATCGGCGCCGGTAAGAAGGGAGCCTTTCTTGACGGCGGACTTTTCCGGGTAGGCCAGGATGGATTGAAGGGAGACAGCTGGGTCTTTATCGAGGAGATGGATGGCGCGGCTGAGAATAGTTTTGTCGCCACCAAGGCCGGTACAGCCTCCGAAGCAGAGGCGGCTTACTTCACTTATCTGTCCGGCGCCTTTGTCGTGGTACCGAACGTTGAGGGCTATGTGCTGAAAGCGAAAGAAGCCCCTTCCCTTACCGGTCCGGATACCATGTCTCTGGAATATGGCTATGCGGCTTCAGTCTCGGAAGAGTTCACTGTCACCGGAGCTCCGGCACCTGTGGTCAAAAAGACATCCGGCAGTGACTCCATCACCTGGGACGATGGGGCGAAAAAACTGAATATAGCCGCCGGACTGGACGCAGGAACCTATCCGGTCACTCTAGTGGCAAGCAACGGAGTAGAACCGGATGCGTCCCATATCTTTACACTGACGGTCAGCGCTCCTGTACTTCCAGATACCTATAGCCTAAGCTTCGATGCAGACGGCGGCAGTCCGGTTCCCGCAGTGCAGACTCTGGAAAGCGGCGCGGCACCCGCAGCAGTGGCTGACCCGGTAAAAAATGGGTATACCTTCTTGGGCTGGTATGACGATGCGGATAAAAAGGTGGATCTGTCTGCCTTCCGGATGCCGGAAAAAAATGTACTGCTGAAAGCAAAATGGGAGATGGCTGATGTCCCGAAGGCGGATTATAAACTGACTGTAGAAAATGGAACGGGCGGCGGCAGGTACGAGGCCGGCCGAAAGGTAACCATTCAGGCAACCGTGCCGAAGGGAAAGGTATTTGTGAGATGGGAGATCAAATCCGGAACAGGCGCGCTGGAGAAGGCGGACAGCAGACAGACAGTCTTCACCATGAGTGAAAGTGATGCAGTGGTCAGGGCGGTGTTCCGGAATTCCACCACACCGCAGACGGGAGATCATACAAACATAACAGTTTGGCTGGCGCTGCTGTTTACGGCCCTTGCAGGCTGCACTGTACTGCTGGTCTTCCGGAAGCACCGCTGTGGAAAACGTCATTGACGATCCGGCAGTTTTCGGAATGCCCGGTTAGCTTGACCAGACAGAAAAAAGGAGCTGTAAAAAAACTCCCCAAACAGAAAGAACGCTGAGGTCGTAAGACTTCAGCGTTTTTTTGGTATAATTAATTATGCAACTAACTATTCTTACCAATAATAATAACATTTCTTCTCTGCGCGATATCAAAAAATTCTTAAAGCTCCCCCATACGGTTAATTATTTCTTTGTAGAATTTTTCTCTGTTTTCTCCTGCGCACACGGTATCCAGTATGATTCCGTCTTTTAGGAAGATGATTTTTTTGCAGTGGCTTGCCAGCTGGGGGTCGTGGGTTACCATGACGATTGTTTTCTGGAAGTCTCTGTTGATTGTTTCGAGAGCGTTTATGACTATGCTGCCGGATTTGGAATCCAGATTGCCTGTGGGCTCGTCGGCCAGGATGAGATCGGGGTCATTTACGAGGGCTCGGCAGATTGCGGTTCTTTGTTTTTCTCCGCCCGACAGTTCATAAGGGTTCTTTTTCATAAGATGCTCTATTCCGAATTTTGCAGCGTATGCCCTTGCCGCTTTTTTCATTTTTTCGGGCTTTTCTTTCCCGAGTATCATGGGAAGCATGATGTTTTCTTCTACAGACAGGCTGTCCATCAGGTAAAAATCCTGAAAAATGAAGCCGAGTTCTTTTTGTCTGATTTCTGCCAGTTCATCCCCGAAGAGTTCTTCTGTATCTTTTCCTTTAAAGTATACTTTTCCAGACGTCGGCTTATCGATCAGTCCAAGGACCTTTAGCAGCGTAGTTTTTCCACAGCCTGATTTTCCCATGATGCCGACAAAGTCGTGTTCCTCCACCCCGAAATTTAGGTTTTTCAATACTTTTACGTCCTCGTCTGAATTTTTCAGCATCGACTTTCGATAGTTGCGGACCAGATCTTTTACTTCAATAGCGTTCATGCTTTGTTTCCTCCTCCATTTTCCTTACAAGATAATGCGACAGCAGTAAGGCGCCAGTCACGATAACTATAATATATATGGCAAATACAAATGCCCATGTCTTCCAGTATGTATAGTCGCCGTATTTGGCGGGTTCGAAGATCCAGCCGTAGCATCCGAGGTATACAAGCCCCATCCCCCCGCCGAAAAGCAGAGGTATCTTTATACTGCTGTAGATTTCCTTTTTTACCGTCTTCCTTCTGCGTCCCCGTTTCATCCCCATACAATAGAAGAACGCATCCTGCCGCCTGTAGAATTCCATTGTGGAAAATCCTTTCAGCCCAATCAGGAACAGACAGCTGATTATAAGGGCAAGTATGATAATGATACGGCTTGCAAAGTTAAAAGTATTCTGCATTTTCAGACCTTCCAGAAAGTGATCCGTGACCGTCAGGTTATCCACCTCAATCGTGTACACATCATTCTTTATTCCTTCCCTATTTTCATATTCCATTAAGTCTTCCGCTGCACTTTCCCGCACCGCTTCCGGAATATGCATCAGCACAAGGAGGTTCTGCTCATCCCTGGCCTGCCTTATCTGTTTCCACTCTTTTTCAAAATAATCATCCGAAAATACAAGTACATTGGAATGCCAGCCATCCATACTATATTTTCCAACTGCCGGCTGCACAACCAGTTCTTTTATATTCGTCTTACGATACTCTTCTTTATTGTACTGGTCCCCGCTCATGGCATAAGTCCCGAACTCTTCATGATACCTTCCGATATGGATAATGTCTGTCATCGAAAGGATACCTTTCTTTGATTCCCTGTCCAGATATTTTATATATTGATCCGCATATAAGATCTCATCACCTTTCAGTGATATCTCATGGCCAGTAATCGCTTCATACGTGCTCTCAGAGATTCCGATCTGCTGCACCGTATTTCTACCAGTAACCATAAACATCGGATACTGTTCGGCTTTGACATTGTATTTTTCTTCAAAATCTTTGATGTACCCCCCGTCTTTTTCCGCCGCACACCAGACGGCATCATATGGGTACCCCTGTGCGTCCGGTGTCAGCGGGAGAGACTCAGCAATCTGCCCCGCGAGATAGCCGATCGCCATAAAATGAATGAGCGCTAGACCATACATGATCAGATAATTTGAGCTGTACTGGTGGTACAGCTGGCTTAAATGCAGCAGATTCCGAAAATAAAAGCGCTGACGCTTTTTCAGAAATTCCAGAAACAGTCCTACCCCGAAATACAAGAGGAAGAAGATTGAAATGGCCCAAATGATAATCGCACGATAGGGCCCCACACCATTGTCTTTCTTGTAGACATATATTCCTGCAATACAAAGAATAATGCCGACAGCTGTAAGAATGAGCCATTTCCCTTTCGGGCGGATTTCCTCTTTCTGCTTATCCTCGGCAAGATCCGATACATTTTTTTCCCCAATCATAACCATAATAGAAAAAAGTGCTGCCGCCATAATCACAAGACTTAAAAGCACTGTATTCCGATATATTGCAAATGGTACATTCATATGTATATGGTAGGTACTGTCTATTTTCCCCAGTACCTTCTGGCATCCATACAGAAGGCCGTTCCCGAAAACCAGCCCAACTACAAGTGACATAAAGACCCCCGCCCCGGATTCCGTCAGAAGCATCAGAAAAACCATTTTTCTTTTCATTCCGAGAGTCAGGAACATCCCATAATCCCGCACCCTCACCTTCATATAATATTTCATGGAAAAAACCATGATAAAAATACTAATTACAATGATGATGGCCGCCGCAATTTTAAATTCACTGTCCACGACATACCGGATTACGCTGTCGAAAATCCCTCTGGAAAGCGAATCCTTCAAAGACAGGAATGTAAAAAGCATGGCAATTGCCATCAGCTCACCGGCGAAAAACAGCACGTAGTTTTTCAAATTGTACTTAAAATTCTTGATAATAATTTTAAAAAGCATTTCTCTCCTCCCCGTTCAGAAACAACACCCAAAAACATTCTGCCTATAAATACAAAAGCACTTCCGCGGCAAACCGCCCTCTTCCGCTGTCCAGTTTTAATGTACCGTTATTTTTATCCACCATCCTCTGTACACTGTACAGGCCAATGCCGTGCTTCTCCCTGTCCTTCTTGGTGCTTAAAAATCTTCCATTCTTCTTTACAACCGGTTCCTTGCAGCTGTTCTCAATCCTGATATACAGAATGCTTTCATCCGCCCGCAGAAAAATATTCATCCATTTTTCCTGAGTTTTCACCGCCCCCTGAACTGCATTCTCCAGAAGATTCCCAAGAATTGCAGTGAGGTCAAAGGCTTTTACCGAAATCTCCCTGGGCACTTCTACTTTCCATATAATCTCAATTCCGTTTTCCTTTGCCTGCTTAATCACGTAATTCAGAATACTGTCTATTTCTTTTTTTCCAGTGAAAACATACTCCTTCGTCTGCTCCAGATATCCTTCAATCTCCTCAATATAGCGGAGTACAGGCATATCCTGACTGTCTCTTGCAAGACCTCCCAGCACAATCAGGTGATGGCGGATATCATGCCGGAACACCCTCATCTGGCTCTGTGCATCCGCCATAATCTGAAGCTGGTTATCATATGCCTCTATCTGTTTTTCCAGACTCTTCTCCCTGCGGCTTTTTCTGCTCCATCGTATGTATATAACCAGTACTGCCGAACAAGAAATTAGAAAAAACACCAGAAACACTGCCAAAATGATTACAAATCTGCCGCTCATCTGCTACAGCTTCCTCCATAACTGCATCATCCGGTCCCGCACCTCTTTCCTGTGAGGCCGGCTGATGCTCAGTTCATCTCCATTGGTCATAACAATAGATTCATAGTTATACTGCCTGATATACCTTATATTTACCACGAAGGATTTGTGTATCATTAAAAACCCTCTGCTTAACTGCTTCAAAACCTGGTCCAGCTTCCCATAAAACATCGGATACTTCTCCTCCCCCACTGACTGCAGCTTCACCTGACGCCCCTCACTGGAAAAATACAAAATCTCCTCATAAGGAACCCGGTAAAAATTCTGTCCTGACTGGTATTCAAAAACCTCACGCCCGATACTTGAGAGTTCAAGAAAAACCTTCATCACCTTTTCTACACTCTCATATCCGGCCGGCTTCACCAGAAAGTCCAGCGGACGCATCTGAAAAAGTTCAAGGGCATAGTATGTCTTAGAAGAAATATACACAATCTGCGTCTTCTGGTCCTGACAAACACTCCTGATATGCCGGCCAATCTCAACCCCATTCAGGTCAGGCAGCTCTATATCCAGAAATATCATGTCAAACATTACCTCCCCCAGCCTGCCCACAAAATCCATCCCCAGATAAAAGCGCTCCACAGCTATGTCCACATCCGCCGATTCCCCGAACCGCACCAGATACGTTTCAATCTCTTCACATGTAATCACTTCATCATCGCATACAGCTATACGATACATGTCCATCCCCCATCCCTGACAAATAAATGTTATATTTTGATTATACCATACAAGCAGGGCACCCTCAGATTACACTTTTTACAAAAACATAGCCCATTTATTACAAGTAGAAATAGTAGTGGACGAGCTTTAGCCTCGGAAACGAATGGGGACGCTTGCTTTGGGCGGGGATCTTTCCTGCCGTCCTGATGAACCAGCTAATGTGAAGGGGAGTCCGGCGGCCTGCGGGGCAGGGGAGCTGGTTCAAGTCCGTTAAGTAAGCTGTAGAAGATGTTGGAGAAAACGGAAGAGGAAGGGAGGGCAGAATTTGTTTCCGAAACAAATTCTGTTGCCGCCTGAGGTGCAAAAACATCAGTTTTTGGGCCGAATGCGGCATGTCCCTCCCTTCCTCTTCCGTTTTCTCCTACAGCTTCTAAGCGAAACGCCCGGACTTGAACCAGCCCCCCTGCCCCGCAGGCCGCCGGACTCCCCTTCGCATTAGCGTCCCCCCCCTTTCTTTTTCAGTGGATTTTTTCTTTTTTTGTGTTATGCTTATTGTATTAAGTTTGAGGTGAATACTATTGAAGAAATTATTTTTTAGAAATCTGGGAGTCACTCTGCTGTGCCTGATTATAGCTACCGCTCTTTCTTTTTTATTTTTCCATTTCGGGCGCGGGAACTCTGCTAATATTGCCCTGATCTACATACTCGCCCTGATTCTTACTGCCTTGAATACGCAGGGGTATCTCTTCGGTATTTTTGCATCGCTGTTCTGTGTTGCGGCGGTTAATGTGTTTTTTACTTATCCGTTTTTTAAAATGGATTTTTCGCTGGACGGATATCCGGTTACTTTTGTGGGTATGCTTGCAATCAGCCTGATTACGAGTACTACTACGACACGCATGAAGAAGCAGAAGGCGATTCTGGAAGAACGGGATAAGAAGCTGGCGGAGGCGGATAAGGAACGGATCCGGGCGAATCTGCTCAGAGCTATTTCCCATGATCTGCGCACGCCCCTTACAAGTATCATTGGATCATCTGCATCTTTTATGGAGGATTATGAAGAGCTGACAGAGGAAGACCGGCTCGAGCTGGTGTCCAATATTAACGAGGATGCGCACTGGCTTTTGAATATGGTTGAGAACCTGCTGACTGTCACGAGGATACAGAATGATTCCGGCAAGGTCAGGAAGTCGCTGGAAGTCGTTGAAGAAGTAGTCGGGGAGGCTATCAACCGTGTCAGGAAGCGCCATCCGGATCTGGTGGTTAACGTCGACATGCCGGAAGACTTTTTAATGATACCAATGGATGCCACTTTGATCGAACAGGTCATGATCAATCTGCTTGAGAATGCTTTTCTTCATTCGGGGAGCAATGCCCCTGTTAATCTGGTTATTGAGAATCAGGAGGACCAGGTTGCTTTCCATATACGGGATTACGGGATCGGGCTGGATGAAGCCCAGATTCCTTATATTTTTGAAGGGAAATACCATAGCGATAACACAGACAGCTACCGGGGAATCGGGATAGGCCTTTCTATCTGCAAAACGATTATAACCGCGCATGACGGCACCATCTGCGCCTCCAATCATGAAAAAGGGGCCGAATTTACATTTATTTTACCAAAGGAAAAGGAGACAGAAGATGACGCATAAATTTACCGTGTTGATAATAGAAGATGAAAAAAATATTCTGGCTTTCGTTGGCAAAGTTTTGAAGAAGCATGAATACAGAGTTCTCTGTGCTGACAACGGCTCGGAAGGCCTGAACCTGATCCATTCCCAATGCCCGGATGTCATTCTGCTTGATCTCGGGCTCCCGGATATGGACGGCATTTCGATCATCCGCGAAGTACGTACATGGACAAGTACCCCTATCATTGTTATATCCGCACGCTCCGCAGAAAAGGAGAAGGTCTCTGCACTTGACCTGGGCGCTGATGATTATATTACCAAACCATTCGGCACATCAGAACTGCTCGCCAGAATCCGTGCCTCGCTGCGCCACAGCAACCGCCTGATCACAGACAGTACGCTTTATATACGCCCCTACCAGAGCGGGGGATTGTGTCTGGACTTTTCCAAACGGCTTCTGACAATAGACGGCAGAGAGATTCACCTCACACCGATTGAATACAAGATTGTCGCATTTCTCGCCCAGAATTCGGGAAAGGTCATGACTTATGCCTCCATTCTTTCAAATGTCTGGGGTCCTTATGCTGATGATGACAACAAAATCCTGAGGGTGAATATGGCTAATATACGCAGAAAACTGGAATCCGATCCCGCACAGCCCCAGTATATTTTCACAGAGGTCGGAGTCGGTTATCGCATGAAGGAAGATGAATTTGATACAGCCGATCCTGCACAAGACTGATGTTAAGAAGGCGCTAAGGTTCCTGCAAAAACCTTTCCTGTCTGATGTTTATGTTCTAAAATGAGTTCATAGCAATTAAGGGAACCAATAAAGGAGCGTACACACATGGACACAGGAAATATTGTAATGATTTTACTCATGGTTATCGGCGGTTCAGCCGGTATACTTTCTACCTTATATCTGGCCGTTAGTTTTCCGGCCGTCATCCTCTGGAAGATATACCGTAAAATCCGTTATGGTTATGCCTTAACTGACTAAAACTGCCTCACTATTTCTCATATTCCCGAAGAGAGCCGGAAACGCAATTGATCCCGGCTCTCTTTATGCGTCATGTTTACAGGAAAACACTTTCTTTTTGGCCACATCCCGGTTATGCTGTTCTCTTTTTCTTTGTAAAGATCCCGGAGACCTTCTGCTGTACAACTTCGAGATATACGGCAACAATGATAATCAGTCCTGTTGCAATGTACTGATAGAATGTATCCATGCCGACTACGACCAGCCCGATTTTTAGTGCGGACAGAATCATTGCCCCCAAAACAGTTCCCAGGATACTTCCCTTGCCGCCCGCCAGGCTGGCTCCGCCGATTGCAGCTGCCGCAATGGCATTCAGTTCATATCCTTCGCCCCCTGTCGGTTCGCCGGTTCCCAGACGGGCGAGTGTCACCATACCAGCCATTGCCGCGCCCATACTGCAGAGCATGTATGCCATGATTTTAAACTTGTCCGTATTTACACCCGAAAGCTTCGTTGCCTCTTCATTAGATCCTATTGCATATATGTACACGCCTGTCTTTCTTTTCTTCAGGACAAAGGAATATACAACCGCCATCATCACCAGCACGATCATAGACATCCTCAGGTTCGGCACTACAGAATACTGGAAGATCTCACGGTATTCTTTCGGAATATTCAGAACTGGCCACCCTCCCGTAATCAGGTAGGCAATTCCTCTGAGTACACTGTTTGTTCCCATCGTGGCAATGAATGGCTGCAGCTTCATTTTTGTGACAAGCAGCCCGTTGATCATTCCAATAAATGCACCGAGCCCCAGTCCGATCACAACAACGATAACAGGTGATACCCCTGCCACCGCAAGCCTTCCGCATGTCACAATACTCACCGCCATAGCGGAGCCTACCGAAAGGTCAATGCCGCCGGTGATAATGGCGCATGTGACGCCGATTGCAAGAAATCCATTTACAGTTCCCTGTTCCACAATATCCATCAGATTGCTGATCTCAAGATATCTTGGGGCTATCGCGGAAAATATCACGATGATGAACAGCAGTGCCAGCAGAGTCGATAATTCCCGCGTGTATGATTTTATGACTTTTCTCAACTTCTCCATATCTCTACTCACCTATCGCATGTCCAAGCAATACAGTCTCACTGAACTCTTCCCTGTTTATCAGGGCCGACATGCGTCCTTCCTTTAATACAATAATTCTGTCACTCATCCCGATAACCTCCGGAAGCTCCGAGGAAATCATAATAATTGATTTTCCTTCTGCCACGAATTCCTCCATCAGAGCATATATCTCAGCCTTTGCACCGACGTCCACACCTTTTGTTGGTTCGTCGAAAATAAGGATATCTACACTGGTTGCCAGCCATTTTGCCAAAATCACTTTCTGCTGGTTTCCACCCGACAGGTTCTGTGTCAGATGCTCCGGGTCCATAATATTTAGCTGTACCTTATTCCCATAGGTTTCAAAGCTCTTATTAATCAACTGTTTATCTAAACCGATTCCTTTATAAAAAGAGGGAAGCGCCGCCAGCCCCATATTCATAGCATTACTCATAACCGGCACAAAACCTTCACTCTTTCTATTTTCTGATATCAGACCAATTCCATTTTTAAGTGCATCCTGCGGGGTTTTTATTTCCACGGCTTTGCCATGTACCCAAACCTCACCGCTCTGTTTTTTATCGATTCCGAATATCGCCCTCATCACTTCCGTTCGTTTTGCCCCTACCAGACCAGAAACCCCCAGTATTTCTCCTTTATGGAGCACAAAGCTGATGTCTCTGAACCCGTTTCCGCAGAGTCTGCGTACATCCAGCACTACTTCTCCCTGTACACAGGACGGCTTCAGCCGCACTGCATAGCTGGATACATCACGACCGACCATGTTTTTTATCAGTTCTTCTTTTGTGATGTCCGCGACATTTGCCGTCATTATGTAAGTCCCGTCTCTCAGAATCGTTGCCCGGTCGGCTATACGGAATATTTCATCCAGCTTATGGCTGATATACAGGATCGTAATCCCTTTTTTCTTTAAATCCTCTATAATTGTAAATAACTTTTCTGTTTCTGCATTCGAAAGAGATGCTGTCGGCTCATCAAATGATATAATCTTTGCATTGTGATACAGCGACTTCGCGATCGCTATCATCTGCAGTTCCCCGACACTCAGCCCGCTGATGCTGTCCCTGCTTTTAAACCTGCATCCAAGCTGTTCAAGTATCTCATCTGTCCTCTTATAAATATCCTGATAGTCCAGCATCCCATGCTTCTGGATTTCAAAACCGAGTGCAATATTCTGTCCCACGGTCAGGCATTCTACCATATGTATCTCCTGATGCACCTTTGCAATCCCGAACTTTAGTGCTTCTACCGGACTCTCAAAATTCACTTTTTCTTCCTCTATATAAACATCCCCGTCTGTAGCAGTAAAGACACCGTGGAGGATATTCAGCAGTGTGGATTTTCCTGCCCCGTTTTCCCCGAGAAGTGCATGTACCTCTCCTTTTTCTATCTGGAATGACACCCCTTTCAAAGCATATACACCGGGAAACTTTTTCTGTATCTTATCAAAACGAATCATCGTCTCACTCACAAAACACTGCCCCTTTCTTATCGGCTGCCATAAAAGTAACTGTACAGCCTAAAGGTGACCCTGCCGGCATGGCAGCACCGGCAGGCGGTCATCCTTCTTTATTCAAATACCGGATTTTCCCATCCCAGATTCTCCTCGGCCGTATTGTCTACATTCTCAGAATCCAGCATCTTACTCGGAGTAAATACAACACGCGGCACATCCTGTCCGATCATCCAGCGGTAACATACCTCAGCGGCCATATATCCTTCATAATAGGGGAAGGAGTCGATTGTCGCCGCCATTTCTCCGGCCCGTATGGAATCATATGCCTCTGACTGTCCATCGCAGCCTATCACATAGATATCTTTGTTCAGTTCCAGATTTGCTTCCTTTACCGCTTCAACAACACCCAGTGCCATAACATCATTGTTACAGAAAATGGCTTTTAAGTCTGGATAAGTCTTAAGAAATGTAGCCGCAACATCTTTGGCTTTGGAGCGGTCCCAGTCGGCATTCTGTTTTGCAACCACTTCTACATCAGAGTTGTTCTCCTTGAACCAGCCCTCAAATCCTTCCGTCCTGTTTCTCGTCACGCCGGTTTTCGCCATGCCCATAACGATTGCAACCTCTCCTTTTTTTCCTATCTTCTCGTTCACCCACTCTGCTGCAATCTGTCCCTGTTCCAGAGAGTTCGGCCCCACAAACATGTCCGCGCCATTGAATTCATTATTTACTGCAAACACCGGGATATCCGCATCATGTGCAGCTTCGATACCGGGCAGACAGTTCGCATCTGAAATAGGTGACAGAAGAACCGCATTCACACCCTGTCTTACCTGGTCCTTCAGGATGGAAAGCTGGCCTTCCTCATCGCTTTCTCCCATCGGAGAAGTTGTATCGACAGTAAGTTTCCTTCCCGCGGTCTCTGCATCTTTTGCAAATCCCTCATATCCGTTGGCAATCTCCTGCCACACTACGTTCTCAAAAGCTTTTACGTTTCCTGCAAAACTGAATTCTTTGTCCGATGCTGCAATATCTCCTGCTTTTTCCCTCAGTTCTTCAAACGTAATGGCATCCTCTTCTTCCAGCGGATTAAACGTCTCATCCGTTGATGCCCACTTCGTTCCTTCTGATTCTTTGGCCGGGCCGCTCCCGTCCCCGTCCGAATCCCCTTTTGAGCTCCCGCATCCTGCAAAAACAAACGTCCCTGTCAGTGCCAGACATAATAACAATGCAACCTTTCTCTTCATAGCTCTTCCTCCGTATATTTTAAATTTAGTTAAACTAAGTTAACCCATACCTTACTGCAGGAATACACCAAAGCAAATCTGCTGCGCCTTCTGATTTATGTATCTCCTGCCACACCACAATTTATCTTCCAAGGGCCCTGACCGGATTCTCTCTTGTGATCCGGTGGATCTCTTTTTCTGTAAAATTATTCTTTCTGAGTACGGGGATAAATGTGCCCGGAATATAATCCATTCCGACCTTTCCCCCGTAGGCCTTCAGCCTGTCGGCAGTGGGATCCGTTGAAATCAATATCTGGTCCAGAAACCCTCTGTCAATCATGTGCCGGAGCATTTTGATTTCCGATTCGTTATCATGATATTCAAATAGTGTAATTGTATCGTATTCCATAAACACCCCGGTCTGTGCTATTTGCTCATGTATCGTTAAATCTTCTGTCTGCCTGTCCACATGGCATATAAGAATCTTCTCCGGTGCGAGCCCCTGCTCACCCAGCAGCCGGACCGCATCTACTGCGCCTTTTCCATATTCCGTGTGAAGCATAAGCGGGCTCCCTGTTCTTGCCGCCGCACGGCCTGCCGCTCTCAGGAGGATTTCTGTCCTTGCACCTACACCTTCCTCTGTGAGCATTGCCTTTACAAACCCAGCCTTGATGTCCGTCTGATAATGTGGCCATCCATAACACCCTCCCAGAAACATCCCTTCTGTCAGTTCCCTTACAAAAAGTTCTTCCAGCGCATCACCCGGCGTATTCCATATCCAGTGGTCTTTTGTATAAAAAACAGGAATATGAAAGCCTGTACACGCGATGATCTGTACGCCTGAAACTTCCGAGGCTGTTTTCAAAGCAAGGGCATCCCTCCCCGTGGCCAGCGGGTTTGCGTCTGCCAGAGTGTCCCCTCCTGCCTTCTTATAAAGCTTTAGTTCCTCAATCGATGCTGCCAGATTATTCAGCCGCAGTTCAGGGTTCGTAAGCAGCGCCGGCGTCTGTGTGATATATACGTGTTCATGCGGCTGGCAGTGTCCTATGTGTCTTTCGTCTACCTGTCCGGTCACAGTTTCTATTACTTTCATAGTCATCTCTCCTAAATAGCTGCCGTTTGCAGGCAGGCCTGTAAACAGTTACTGAAAATGTTAATACTTGTTGTTAGATGTTGCTTTTCTTGTTTTCTGGATTGCCTGATAGGAGTCCTCATATTTTTTAAGGGCGATCATCGACACGATGACATCCAGTACTGACAGCTGGGCAATACGGGCGCTTATGGATTCGGATTTAAATATGTTTTCCTCCGAGTCTGTATATAAAGTCACGTCAGCCATCTTGGAAACCGGTGTTTTTCCTTTTGTGACGAGTGAAATAATAAATGCCCCGCTCCTCTTCGCGGTTTTCATACAGTCCACTACGTTTTTATTCGTTCCTGAGTGTGAAATGAAAAATGCCACATCGCTTTCCTTGAGCAATGATGCTGACATGAGCTGCATATCAATGTCTTCATACACGTATATCTGGACTCCCACCTTCAGGAACTTATGCTGTATATCACGCCCGACCAGAAGACTTCCCCCAGTTCCCATAAAAACCACTTTCCCGGCCTTCAGGATTTTATCTGCTGCCAACTCCAGATCACCTATATCCAGCATAACCTGCGTCCTGTTGAGAACATTAATTTCGGAATGAAAAATCTTTTGACAAATCGTTTCTGTATTATCCCCTTCTGAAAGCTGCGGGTTCAGGTGTTGTATCTTGGAGAGCATATCTTTCGCTGCATTAATCTTAAAATCCTGATACCCTCTGTACCCCATCTTCTTGCAGAAACGTACAATCGTCGCATCACTTACATTGGCACATTCCGCAAGCTCACTGATGTTACAGTTCAAAATCTTCTGATAATTGGTAAGTATGTAGTCTGCCGCCTTTTTCTCCGTCGCAGTTAAAAATTTTAATTTTGTCGTTATATTTTCCCTGCATCCAACTCCCTGCATTCCATATCCTTTCTTTTTCCTTACTTTTTCTTTGTTTTTCGTTTACAAAGACTATAGCACGTTTGAAAATATTTTTCAACCAGTTTAATTATTTTTGTAAATAATTTTCAAATTAATTTTTATTTTTTGTGCATATTGACAACGAAAATGCACTTTTTTATTGGTATTTTTTGGTTTTTCGGAAAATATATTACAAAATCATTTGATTTTTCTGTATATTTTTTTCATGAATATATGTTTTGATTTTTCAAAATTGGTAGTAAGATGAAATTTCTTTTATGAATTTGAAAGAAAAAAGGAAGCTTTGGAGGGAAAGTTATTTCCTCTCTAAAACTCCCTTCTGAGAGAAGCCTGTTCATATTTCTGCATTCCAGACATATCTATATACTTTATATCCTAATATTTATTCTGGGAGGTAGCCTTGCGAGTCTGCTGAATTGCCTGATAGGAATCTTCATAATCCTGAAACGCAGCGATAGCCACCAGACTGTCCATAATCGCCAACTGTGCAATCCTCGTGCTGACTGACTCTGACTTAAAAATTGTTTCTTCTGACGCTGTATAGAGTACGACATCCGCATTCTTGGATACCGGGGTTTTCCCCTGGCTCACGAGCGCAATCCTGCCCGCACCGTTCTCGGCCGCATTCTTCATGCAATTTACGACATTCGAATTACACCCTGAGTGGGAAATACACAGGGCAACTTCCCCCTCTTTCATAAGTGAGGAGGCCATCAGCTGCATATCCACATCCTCATAGACATACACCTGTATCCCGATTTTCAAAAACTTATGCTGGGCATCCTTCCCTACCAGAAGACTCCCGCCGCTTCCGAAGACAACAATCTTCTCCGCATTCCGGATCATGTGCGCCGCCCGTTCCACAGCATCCAGATCAAGCCCTGCCAGAGTCCGGTCCAGAACCGCCACCTCGGTACTGAAAATCTTTTTACAGATGGTTCCCATATCGTCGGAAGGCTCCAGACTCGGATTCAGATGCTTTTCCTTAGGAAGAATGTCTCTGGCGGCATTGATCTTAAAATCCTGATACCCCTTATACCCGAGACTTTTACAGAAACGCACTACAGATGCATCACTGACCCCTGCTTTCTCCGCCAGTTCTGTTATATTACTGGTAAGCACAGAATCATAGTTATCTAACACATATTTCCCAATCTTTGTTTCTGTATTGGTAAGATGATTCATCTTCCCCCTGATTTTTTGTTTGCAGCTGATACCTTCCAAAGCAATCCCTCCGTTTTCTGAACTTGCACAGAATCCTTCTTTTGTACAATCAATTTAAAATGTACTATTATTTTTTATCATAACATAGGAATTACCACTTTACAATGTCGGGGACAGCGATCAAAACAAGTCTTTCCGTCCTAAGACTATTTATTTACCACATTTACAGGTTCCCCTTTAAGAAACATATTCAGGTTCTCCACCGCGATGTCCATCAGTCTCTGGCGGCTTTCCTTAGGCGCCCATGATATATGCGGGGTAATGATACAGTTTTTGGCCGTAAGCAGGGGATTGTCCCCTTTCACCGGTTCCGTGGAAACAACATCCAGACCGGCGGCATATACCTTTCCACTGTTCAAGGCATCTGCGAGATCCTGTTCCACGATCAGCGGACCCCTGGAATTGTTCAGAATGATCACGCCGTCCTTCATCCTGGCGATGCTCTCTTTATTCACCAGACCTTCCGTAGACGGGAATAACGGACAGTGCAGCGCAATAACGTCCGCCCGTTCAAACAGTTCATCCCGGGAAACATACTCTGCAATTTCACGTCCGGTGTCGTTCGGGTATTCATCATTCGCAACCACTTGCATCCCCAGCGCTTTTGCTATTTTTCCGGTTTCTTGTCCAATTCTGCCGAACCCGATCACACCCATTGTTTTTCCTGCAAGCTCAATCAGCGGATAGTCCCAGAAACACCAGTCCGGGTTGTTCTCCCAGCGCCCCTCTTTTACCGCCTGGTCATGATGCCCGATATGGTGGCATATTTCCAGAAGCAGTGCAATCGCAAACTGGCCCACCGCCGCCGTACCATAGGTCGGGATATTACTTACAATAATCCCTTTTTCTTTTGCAGCCTGAATGTCTACTACATTGTATCCGGTCGCAAGCACACCAATATATTTCAGGTTCGTACATCTGTCAATCACGCTTTTTGGCAGCGGCGTTTTATTCGTCAGTACCGCATCCGCATCGCCAATCCTGTCGACCGCTTCCCCGATGTCTGTCAGGGATGTTCTGTCATACACGGCCAGCTCACCTAATTTTTCAAAGCCTTCCCAGCTCAGGTCACCGGGATTTTCTGTATATCCATCTAAAATAACGATTTTCAATGTAATTTCCTCCTCTGCAGCACTGAATTATTGTAAATTGCTTCCCACTTTATACAGTTCTTTAATCTGCGGGTATAATTCCGTATACACTTTATATCTTTTATTGTAGACATCCTCATGAGCGTTGCTGCTCTTAATGACTTTATATACTTTCTTCTCTACCTTGCCTGCCGCCTCGTACACATCCGTAAATATTCCCGCGCCCACACCGGCAAGCAGTGCAGCTCCAACCGGAGCCATATCATTCATATCCAGAATCTTAATATCTTTTCCTGTAATATCGGCTTTGATCCTGGCCCATGTCTCACTCTTTGCCCCGCCGCCGATCGAGGTGAATTCCCTGATCTTTTGTCCGGTCACGCGCTCCGCGATTTCTGAAAGCTGGCGAAGCCCGTAGCCGCACCCTTCCATAATCGCACGGTTCATTTCCCTGCGTGTTGTCTTAAGACTGAGTCCGAAAAATACACCCCGGGCATAGGGGTCCCATATCGGGCTTCTCTCCCCCAGCATATAGGGGAGGAATACAAGGCCGTCGCAGCCCGGGTTAGCCAGTTCTGCCTCTTCATTCATTAGTTCGAAGGCATTTTTCGTATTGCCGTCTGCTTCATTCACCAGGTCCTGGCAGAAATTGTCCCTGAACCACTGATAGGACGAACCCGTATGGGATAAAGCACCCTGATAAATCCATTTTCCTTCCACTACATGGCAGCGGTTAATGAATCCCCTGTCGAACTTCGGCTGGTCTACGCAGATCGTGAGTACATTCGTAGTCCCAACAGATTCACAAACATCACCGGCTCCGGTAACTCCGGCCGCCAGAGTTGCACAGGCGGTATCGCCTCCACCGATAATTACCGGTGTCTGTGCTGGGATTCCTAAATTTATTAAGTCCTGATTGACCAGTCCCCCTACAACATCTGTGGATGCATGCAGAGGGGGCAGTTTTTCAATATCGATCCCGGCCTTCTGGCACAGGTACTTAGACCACCTGTAGCCACCGGTTGTTTCAAACAGATTGGTATAGGATGCATTGGAGTAATCAATTGCAAACTCCCCTGACATCCGCTGTGCCATCAGTGTGTTGACATGACCGAAGTATTTTGTCTTTTTATAGATTTCGGGCAGATTTCTTTTGATCCAGAGCATGGATGTGCCCGACATTGCCCCTGCCATCGCCGTGTTGGCCGTAATCTCAAACAACCTGGCTTCTCCTGCCGCCTCTTTGATGATTTCAGCTTCTTTTGTGCTGCGCCTGTCAGAATAGATAATCGGGTCTACCAGAACCTCCCCCTTTTCCCCCAGTGCTGCAAGCCCCGGGCAAAGACTGGAAATGCTGATACCGGCCACATTTGATAACACAATCCTTTTTCCGTCCTGAAGCAGACGCACACATTTCAGAAACGCCCTCCACATATCTTCCGTATCAATCTGGGCATAATCCTGATTCGGAGTTATTAACCGGTATGAACTGCTGCTCATTCCAAGCACCTGCGCATCCTCGTCTATCACTGCAACCTTGATGCTGGTCGTACCCACATCAACACCTAATAAATATTTGTTCCCCATGTCAGACACCTTTACTAAAATTCATCGTAGTTCTTGTCATTCTCCAGCTGGGCAAGCAATTCTTTTGCCTCTTTCACACTGTATCCCTCGTGGATGATGTAGCGGAGTGCAATAACAAGTGCTGTTACGTCCTTATAATCCCATACAAATCTTCCCATTGTGACACCGCCGACTCCGCAGTCCATTGCTTCTCTTGTCATGTGCAGATAATCATCCAGTGTCTTGCATGCATCACCGCCCTGAATGACGATTCGGAATGTAGACGGTACGCAGGCCACTACTTTCGCCATGCTGTCCGGGTCTCCCGTATATGTAGTCTTAACGATATCCATCCCAAGTTCACAAGCACTTCTTACACAGTACGCAATATTTTCCCATGACGCCCTCTGATCAACCGGAACACTCTCTCCCTTTGGATACACATGGCCTATCAGCGGCATGCCTTTTCTCATGCATTCTTCTGAAAACTGTCCGATCGCTTCAAACTGTTCACCCTGAAAATCTCCTAATGTCATAGCTCCCATTGAGACTGCGTCGGCCCCCATGCGGATTGCTTCATCAACTGTTCCAAAAATGGTATCCATCGTAGGCGCTACCGGTGAATAGTTTGAAATTTTCATCAGCATTGCAACATCTCCGGCATGGTTCCACATACAGTGCTCTGCGATGCCCTTTGTCATTGTCATGGCATCCGGTTTTCCAACAATGATCTTATCGATCGTATCCTGAATCTGATGAAGCCCCGTCATCGGGGCAATCCCCCTTGAAATAGCATGGTCAACTGTGATTGCCATCATTTTCTTACTCTTTGGATTAACCAGTCTGCTCATTCTTACTTCTTTTCCTAACATTGCCATAATTTTAATCTCCTTTAATTGATATTAGTTTATGTTTTATTTCGTTTCAAGTGGAAAATAATAATATTTCCACTTATGGTTCGATCATAACCTTGAGCCCTTTGCCGCTCCTGCATAATTCGTATGCTTCCTGGAACTCGTCTATTTTGAAGGTATGTGTCGCAATTTTATCGAGATTAATCTTTCCTCCAATTACCATATCCGCAGCTTCCAGATAGTCCGCCCTCTTATATGCAGTACTTCCGTTTACATTGATTTCATTATAGTGGATCGTATTCACTTCTATGCTGCATTCCCCTGTCCCGGCAAATCCCGCAAACAGATTGACTGTCCCGCCTTTTTTACAAAGCTTCAATGTGGAGTTCACAAGTGACGGCACACCGATTGCCATGACAATGACATCCGCTCCCATGTCGTTCGTGGCATCTTTTACGATCTGTTCCAGATCCTCTGATACCGGGTCGACCACCTTGTCCGCTCCCAGTTCTACCGCAGCCTGTCTTCTCATTCCATTTGGCTCACTAACGATTACCTGTTTAGCTCCTGCGATCCTCGACAGCTGCATATGCATCAGCCCGATCGGTCCCGCTCCGACGATAAGAACTGTATCATTGAATCCTGTTCCTGCATTTTTCAATCCCCTGATGCAGCATGCCAGCGGTTCGATTAATGCCCCGGCCGTGAACGATACATGTTCAGGAAGCTTGATGACATTGCCGCTTTTAATTGCAATCTCCGGTATTAGTACATATTCCTCAAATCCACCATTGAATTCGTATCCGATGGCCTTTCGGTTCATACAGGCGTTCTCTCTGCCTTCCAGACAGGCCGGGCAGGATCCACACGGTATTACATTTGCGATCGAAACTTTATCACCAGCCTGGAATCCGGCAACATTCTTACCTACTTCTGAAATCACTCCGCACATCTCATGTCCGATTACGGATGGATAGCGGACACCTTTCGTCTTCGCTCCTGTCAGAATTCTCATATCAGTTCCGCAGACAGCCGCTTTCTTCATCTCCATAAGCATCTCATTTTCACCGATGGCCGGCTTTGGCAGATCTGTGGGTGCAAAGTCGTTTGGTCCATTTAGTACAACTGCTCTCATGGTTATTCACTCCTTTTTCTTAGGTTGATTGAATCATATCACTTCTGAAAAATATTTTCAATACTTATTTTTATTTTTGTAAATAATTTTCAAATATAAGACTTTCTTTTTGTGAATATCGCCGAGCATTAAGCAGTTATAACAATTATCAATTTTTGTTTTTGAAAATATATTTTGATTTTCTTGATTTATGTTTTCCAATACACTTGATATTTCTGTAACTTTTTTTCACTATTATTTCTATAAAGAAAAATCCCCGCCGGTATCCATGCCTCAACGACAATGGAATTTCCGGCGGGAATATATTTACCATCCTGTCCATATATAACTTCTAACGGACCAACGGCCCGTTCCGCGTCTTTTTATTCTGATACATTCTCTCATCGGCAAGCTCCAGCAAAGAGTGGTAATTATCCCCCTCTTCCGGATATAAAGCGTACCCCATAGAAAAATGGACGGTAATCTCTACATGATCATCCAATGCTACGGTATACCCGTCCTGGTCGGCAGTTATATCTTTAATAATACTGTCAATCTCGCCTTTGTCAGGACAGTCATATATGCACAATACGAATTCATCTCCTCCCAGACGAGCAGCAACCGCATTGCCGTGATGATATGTTTCAATCACCCCGGCTATTTTTTTCAGGTACAGGTCACCGCCTCTGTGCCCGTAAAGATCATTTGTTTCTTTCAGCTTGTCAGCATCTATCATGATCAATGCACTATAATTCAGCGGCTTTCCATTCATGAAAATTTCATCCATTTTTGCATAGAATGCCCGCCTGTTAAACAATCCGGTCAGCGACTCGATATCCCGTTCCTGCTCGATATGCCGCTTTTCCCGTACTTCCTGTGTTACATCAATCAAAATAGCCAGATTACTTTCTTCGTATGTAAACTCCTCAAACCTGACATACCGTTCTACAGTTCCCGGCAGTCTATAGATATTATCTGACTGGTGTAATGCATTTTTCTTAAGCTGTTGTTCTTTTTGGGGAATCAGTTCCGGGTGCCCCAATATATAGTTATACTCTTCATCTGTCAGCATCAGTATATCCCTGACCCGGCTGGTTGCCACAACACGTTTAGAACCCGGAGTATATTCATAGAGACCAATCGGAATCCTTGACAGTTCTAACGCGATAGACATCTTTTTAGTGGAACTCAATACACTCTTTAACATTGCATTAATATGGGTACTGAGTTCGGCCAGCTCAGGAACCGCATCTTCACTGAACAGGATATCGGTACCGCCCTGTTCGATTTCATATAATTTTTTATTAATAGCGATGATCCCTTTTACAATTTTCCGGTCTAAATAAATATAAATAAAAATGATTGCAAGTACAGACAAGAATACAATATCAGTAGCTAAGAGCCATGTGTCTGTCAGCACCTGCTTATACAGTGACGATTCCAGATAGGTTCTTGCCAGAATCAGGGAATCCGAATCCTTGATGGCGCAGTAATTTTTCCTGCCATCAATGGTCGGGTGGGCAACGGTTAATTTACCTGAATGGCCATCCAGCTCCAGCCCCAGTTCTTCCGCATTCTTTCCTATGTATTCGGGGGCAGTACAGCTGACAATTTCATAACTGTCAGGATCAATTGCATACAATACCGTTGCGCTGTCGGTCGGAATCAGGGAAAAGACCGATGAAAAGGTTCTGCCCTCCATTGCCTTCAAAACTCTTTGTGGCTCCAGCCCAATCTGTACGATTCCGCTGCCATCCTCCATCCACACCGCCGCATACTGCATCAGCTTTTGTTCTGCCGTGTTCGGGGTTATATCCTGACACAATTCAAGTGAGTGGTCTTCCAGCATCGGGAGAAAAAACTTCATCTGCTCTCCTGAGTTAAAGTTGTAATGGTAATATTCCGGATGTGTGCCGGCATATATTTCACCTTCTGTATTAAAAAAATGGATCTCATCAACCTGTAATAATTCTGCTACCCCTA
Source organism: Faecalicatena orotica (assembly GCF_905197545.1). Taxonomy (NCBI): domain Bacteria; kingdom Bacillati; phylum Bacillota; class Clostridia; order Lachnospirales; family Lachnospiraceae; genus Faecalicatena; species Faecalicatena orotica. Next base: position 34,349 of record NZ_CAJJZH010000007.1, on the reverse strand, counting down.
TCGCTTCCTCCCGGCTGTTAATCACTTCGGGATAATGCTGCGCCACATAAGCAGCCATCCGCGCCCGTATCAGACAGTCATCCGCGAAATCAGATTTGATCTGTGCCAGATCCTGCTCATTCTTCTTTATCATATTCTCAATCTGCCAGAATAAATCTGCAGATTTCTCTTCTACATTGCTGTGGATAAGCTGGATCCGAAGCACATAATTTATAAGCAAAGTAAACAGCATAACGATAGAAATAACGATAATCAATGCTTTTGTTATACTTTTTTTCAATCTGCAATTCCTCCTCATAAAACCATTATATAGAGGTTTTCCCAAAATTAACAGACCAGTTTTCAAAAACATCGATAGAAAGTGGTTTTGAATAGATATACCCCTGAACCATACCGCATTTTATCTCTCGCAGACAGGTGAGTTGTTCCTTTGTCTCAATCCCTTCTGCTACAACAGAAATATTTAATGAATCGGCAAGCCTGACAAGACTGGATATAATTTTCCATGATTTCTCATTCATTGTATCGGCAAAAAACTGTCTGTCCAACTTAATTGTATCTACATCAAACTCGTTTAGTAGTGCAAGGGAGGAGTATCCAAAACCAAAATCATCCAAAGAACATAGAAAACCATGTTTATGCATGTCCTGTATTACTTTCTTTACCAGAATAATCTGCTGTGTATCAAAAAACACCGATTCGAGCATCTCAAATTCAATGATTCCATCTGGAATCTGGTATTTTTCCTTTATTGCCACAAATTCTTTCAGAAAATCAGGATTCTTCATGTGGAGTCTTGACAGATTTACAGAGATAGGAATGACCGTTTTCTTCTCTTTGAACCACCGTTGTACTAACTTACATACCTCCTCAAACATATAAATATCTAATGTACATATTTTACCATTTGACTCAAACAGGGGAATAAAATCTGAAGGATAAATCATACCACGTTCCGGATGAATCCACCTGACCAGTGCCTCTGCCCCGCCCAGCATCTGATTCTCCAGACGGATCTTGGGCTGAAGGTAAATCTGGAAATCATGGTTTTGGATCGATTCCTCGAATAACCCGTTTAATTCAGCCTCCCGGTTCATTTTGATGACTAATTGATTATTGAAAAAGGCGCAGATTTCCTCCCCTGTCTGGTGTTCACAGGCTGCAATTGCCCTTCCGACTATAATTTTGATATCCAGTTCCGGCTCCTCAACAATGTATACCCCCTGTGCCAGATTGATTATATAATGAACATTTTCCCTCCCGTTAAAAGAAGCAATATCATTGACGATTTCCTCCAGCCTTGAATGCACCTGTCCCTTCCTATTCTCATGCAGGCACAGGAAAAAATGATCTGTTTCACCTCTGGCCACAATTTCATCTTCCTGCAGATGACGTTCAATCACAGTATAAATATATTTGAGCGTTTCATTCCCCGCTTCCGTCCCAAAATTCTCGTTAATGTGCTTAAAGCCCCGGATATTAATAAACACAATAGAATAAGTGCAAGGAGCACTGTGTTTCAATAGCTGCCTGCATTTTAATTGGAAGGCATTGATATTATTTCCCTCTGTTAAGGGATCTGTAAAGGCCATCTTTAACAATGCCTTCCGGTTTTTCCTGCTGATATAAACGATGCAGCCCAGTATGAGAAGAAATGCGATGCCGATTCCGGCAATGACAGTATTTAAAAGATATAGATTATTTAGTCCCATTTTGATCCACCCTGCCTAAATTGTGATTTTATTTTATCACGGCAGATTATAAAATCCAACACAAAATCTGTGCACGTATACATATAGCTGACTACCATTGATTTTTCCCTGTTTATATTTTACAATAATAAAAATATACCGTAACAGGGAGTACTTTAGCATGAAAATGAAACAAACTTTATTCGAGCGCGTCTACAACGACCTTCATGAGCAAATCGTAACGCAGCGTCTGCCTTACGGAACCCACCTCCCCTCTATGAGGATTCTGTGTGACTCTTACCATGTCGGAATCCGCACGGTCAAAGATGTGATGGCCCGTCTGAAAATGGAGGGATATATCCGTACAGAAGAACGGAAACCCGCTGTCGTCATTTATAACGAATTAAATACAAATAAAAATGCGGCCGTCCAGTCCATATTGGAATATAAAACATGTATATTAGATGTCGCCGACACCATGTTCCTGATCATGCCTTCCCTACTTTCGTTCTCAGCCCGTGCATGCAGCGATTATGATCTGGGAAAATGGAAGACCATATATAAAAATCTGGACAGGAAAAGGCCTGCTGCCAAAACAAAAACCTTTTTATCATTTTTGTACGATCTGCTAAAGTGTTCAAACAATCTTTTACTGGGAGATTTATATACGAGTCTTGAGCTATATGCGAAAATACCGCTCTTACAAAATTTTAATGAATTAAAAGACCTCTCGATGTCCCATCCCGAATTTGACGGCGTGAAACGGCCTATGGAAGCGCTTCTTAACCGGGATGTCCCAGAAATTGAGAAACGTCTTGAAGTAATGTATGAAGCTGTCAGGCATGGAATCCGGCATCAGCTCGGACGCCTGTCCCGGGAGTTCCCCGATATCACGGAAAGGGATTCCACTGATTTTACTTTTGACGTGTGGTATGAAAGAAATGCTTTCTATATCCAGATTGTGCGTGACCTGATTGATAAAATCGGTGCCGGCATGTACCCCGCAGGATCTTATCTGCCACCTGAAGCAGTGCTGGCTAAGAATTACCAAGTCTGTGTTTCCACAGTACGCAGGGCACTGGCTATGTTAAACGAGATCGGTTTTGCCAAAACATTTAACGCTAAAGGCACCATGATTGTCTGGCAGGAAGATGAATCAATTATACAGTGTATGAAAAACAAGACTTTAAAGTTGGAAACCATGCTGTATCTGAGTGGTTTACAGCTTATGGCAATTCTTATCAAACCCGCTTCGGCTCTGGCATTTCCACATATTACGAAAGCCGATACAGACAATCTGCTTTGCCGGATGGATCACCCGGATTTTATCCTTTTTGAAGGGATGATTCAATGCATTATTGACAACCAGACACTGCCGCCGTTAAAAATTATATTGGAAAGTATCGGTGAGCTGATTATCGGAGGATATTATTACTCCATGTTTTATGACGGACCTTCAAGCGATGAAGCCTTTACCCTGACAGCCAAAGCCGCGTTTAGGAGTCTCTGTGATGGGAACGTGCATGAATTTTCTTCTAACCTGTCACAATGCTATTGCCATATTTTGACCTATGTACGTGATTATATGGTAAAGTGCGGACTTTCGGAAGCACAGAAAATCATAACACCTTAAATTTATACGGGACACCGCGATTCTCTCGAATCACGATGCCCCGTATTTTTAGCATTGAGCCTTATATCTGCGGATCATATCTTTCATAGCCGGTACGTCTTCATGCAGCTTTAAAATTGTACTGCCTACAAAAGCAGCATCGCCGCCCGCGTCTTTTACCATTTTTACATCCTCCGGAGCATGCACACCAACGCCGCAGTAGATCGGGCGCTCGATTCCGCAGTCTCTTAAATGCTTTATACATGATTCCAGTGTCGGGTAGTCCGGGTTGATATTTCCGTTTGGTTTTGCCTGCATATATACGAATCCGTTCGATGCTTTTGCAGACTCAATTTCTTCGGGGAGCATATGGAACTGTACATAACAGGAAACTTTCAGTCCGCCCTCCATAATCTGGTTTTTGATTTTCTCATCTTTCAGGCCGACAAGGAGAACATCCTCGAAATCATTTTCCCGGCAGAACTGTATAAAGCGGTCTGCTCCAATTTCCTCCACAGTGTTCTCATACGCAAGAACGAGGAAGTGTACTTCCGGAAGCCGTTCCTTGAGGCGAACCATGCTTTCCATATATTTTTCATAGTCATCACAGACTTCCAGCGCTTTTGCCATTCTGTCTGCTATATAATCGCCTTCCAGATATGGGTCCCTGGACGGAAAGTCGATCTCCATCATGCGGCACCCTGCGTCTGCATATTCGATTGCTGTTGAAAAGCTGCTTTCCAGTGTCGGATAGCCGTTGGATAAGTATAATATAATCTCCATATTTATTCTCCTTTATATGCCTTAATAAATAATTCTTTGAATTCTTCAATGGTCGGGATGATCGGGTTTGTTTTGGTGCAGCCGTCAGCCTTTGCCATCTCTGCCATTTCTTCCAGAATGGACATGTATTTATCCTCGTCCGGTATAATTTCTTTGAATGAAGACGGGATGTTTAATTCTTTGTTCAGTTCTTCTACCATGACTGCCAGATCTTCCCCGCCTGCTTTTGCGGCGAATTCCTTATAAATGCCCGCAGCCCTCTCATCGCCTGTATTATAGCGGATGATGTATGGAAGCAGCATCGCATCTCCCAGACCGTGGGCGGTATGGAAATAACTACCCAGTGTATGTGCCATTGAATGTACGATTCCGAGGGATACATTTGTAAATGCGATTCCTGCTGTCATGGATGCGTTCAGCATAATTTCCCTTGCCACCATGTCATTGCCGTCTTTGAATGCCTTCGGAAGGTTCTCCATAATATCGAGAGCCGCCTGCGTTGCCAAAATGTTGCCCAGATAGTTTGCACGAGTTGACGCAAGTGCTTCCAGGGCATGTGTCAATGCATCCATTCCTGTCTCTGCCGTGATTCTTGGCGGCATGGAACGAGTCACCTCAGGATCGCAGATTGCGATGTCCGGCATCATTTCCATGTTTCCGACACCATGCTTGATTCCGGTTTCTGTATCGGAAATTACAACAGAACGGGATACTTCGCTTGCAGTCCCGGCCGTGGACGGGATACAGCAGAAAAGGGCTTTTTCCCTCAGTTTCGGGAATTCATTCGGAGGAAGGATTGCTTCCAGAGAATCCAGCTCGGGATGCTCGTAATATACCCACATCGTCTTGGCCGCGTCCATGACAGAGCCGCCGCCCAGTGCGATAATCAGGTCCGGCCCAAATGTAAGCATTTCTTTTGCACCGCGCATAACAGTCGCGAAAGACGGGTCCGGTTCTACCCCTTCGATCACCTGTGATTCGGCATTGATTTCTGAGAGGTATCCTTTTACTTTGTCAAGAATTCCGCTTTTTACCATACTGCTTCCGCCGATTACAATAGAAGTTTTCTTTGTGTTTAAAGCTTTTATATGTTCCAGGCAGCCTTCACCGAACATAAGCTGGCTTCCTGCTAATTTCATTGGTCTCATCATAATAAATCATCCTCTTTTCTTTTTATTTCAGTCCGTCCATAACTTCCTTGACCAGATCGTAGGAAATCGGGTTCGTCAGGATCCCGCCCTCTTTCAGGCTGGAACCAATGATTGCGCCGTCTGCCGTCTCCATCTGTGCCTTAATATTGGAAGCCTTGACGCCGCTTCCTGCAAGTACCGGAACCTTCACAACCTTTTTTACACGAGCAATCATATCGAGAGGTGTTTCCTCACCGATTACACTTCCCGTTACGATAATTCCGTCTGCCCCGTTGTCAGCCGCTTCTTTTGCGGACTGTTCGATTGTGATGTACGGAAGCAGCATATGTGCATGCTTCACCTGAACATCGGCCAGAATCTTAACGTGCTCCAGACCGAGCTGTTTTCTAAAGTCAATACATTCTTTCGCAACCGGATTGATAATTCCGTCCGTAAACACAACCGTATCGACAAATACCGGAATCCTGACAAAATCAGCTCCTGCCATACCCGCGATCGAAAGCGATGCCTTGCAGTCATTGAACGCCGCATCAATCCCAATCGGAATCTTCACACTCTGCCTTACTGCATATGCCGCAGCCGACAGGGCCGCAACCTGAGCAGTTGACAACAGCGCAGTAAACGGAGTATCCCCCATATTTTCCACAATCAGCGCATCAACTCCCGCTTTCTCCAATGTAATGGCATCCCTGACCGCATGATCTATAATCTTATCAAAGTCCCCGTCAAATCCTGCAGTTCCGGGCAACGGAAGGCAATGTACCATACCAATCACTGTCGTGTCCCCAACCCTTAAAATTTCCTGACTACTCATCGTCTGTCACCTTTCCTTCCTTTAACCTTTCTTTTAAACTTCTTTTTAATCAAATTATTGAATATGTAATTTAAACAATTCGGCCTCAGTCCCACGAGAAAGTACGTTTTTCACCCGAATTGTCAGAATTGCCGGTATACGGTCCGCAAAGGGGTCTGACCCCTATGAACAACTGAACCTATAAATCCCCTCTAATGCTACGCGACAGAGCAGGTCTTCTGCATCTGTCCGTGCCTGCCCCTGAAGTGTTTCTTTCAGGTTCTCCAGTACGGTTGTCATTGTTACGACGCATGTCCTGACTCCCATGAGCCTTCCGACTGTGAGCATACAGGAGGATTCCATGTCAATCCCTGTTACTTTCAGCTTCTTCAGTTCTTCGAATGTCTCTGTCATGTCGCGTCCCCACTCGAGTGAGAACCGGGAATCATGCATCTTACTGTAGAATCCGTCCATTGTGCAGTTCAGGCCGTTTCGGTATTCGGCCCCCATGTCGGTTACGGTCTGGTTCATGCAGTTTACCAGATCGATATCTGCAACGGCCGGATATGTCATGTCCACGTAGGATGAACTGGTTCCTTCTCTTCTCATTGCGGCAATCGGGATAACGAATTTCCCGAGCATGTCATCCTGAAGCGCCATGACGGTTCCCATGCGCACTGCCACTTCCATACCGGATTCGTACATTTCCTCCATCGCGATTGCTGCGGACGGGGCTCCTATCCCAGTACTGGTTACTGTGATCTGCACACCTTTGTATGTTCCGGTGTAGGTGTTGAATTCTCTCTTGAATGCCACCTTCTGCGGATCATCCAGATATTGCTTCAGTACTTCTACTCTCCAGGGGTCCCCGGAAAATAATACATATTTTGATATATTGGACTTATCAGCCCCTAAATATAATGTACTCATGACTGTCCTCCCTTTTTCACCTGTCTGTATTTCTCTAAAAATGAGTCTTCCGCCGGCAGGTTTGTACAGCAGCCTTCTTTCTGCAGAACAAACCAGGACAGCACGCTTCCCATAACACAGCATTCCTTCGGTGTCTCACCGTTCAGGTACCCATAGAGGAATCCCGCCATATAGGAGTCGCCGGACCCTGTCGCGTCTACCACATGCTCTACCGGGCAGATTCCGATCTGTTCAATCTTTACTCCGTCTTTCGTCCTCTCATAGCAGATGCTGCCGTCCTTGCCCATCGTCGTTACGATGATGTCCACCTCACCGATCTCAAAGAGCTCTGTAATATCTTTAAATCCATACAGTTCCTCAATAATGCCGCGCTCTACTTCGTTTGTAAAAATGATCCTGCTGCCCGTGAGCAGTTCCTTTAAGAATTCCTCCGGAAATGCATCAAAATCGTCTTTCATCCCGAATACCACCGGCACATTGTACTCCCTGCATTTCCTGAAAAACACTTCGTTATCCTGTCTGGAAGCGACCGTGATAACCCCGAGCTTCGCATTCTCAAACAGGGCATCATCCATCTCCCCCGCAAACTTCCCATCCATTGACCCCGGATAGAAAATCGTGATATGGTCGTTATTGTTATCCTGCAGAAGATAGCATATGGAAGTAATCTCATCCTCTAAAACAGAAATCCCATCCAGAGGCACGCCGCCGTCTTCCAGAAACTTTTTAAAACCATTGCTTTCATAGTCGCCGCCCACCCGCAGGACCGGAAGGGACTTCTTCCCCAGCCTGCACAGCGCATAGGCGATATTGACGGAACAGCCGCCGTACTGGATCTGGCTGTTGTTTTTATTTGTAACCAGAGAAGTAAAGCCGATCTTCGCAGGCGAGGCTATTTTAATGATATGGTCCATGCTGACATATCCACTGGTTATCACGTCATACTCTTTCATACTTGTTATTCCTTTCCTGCAGGCATTATAAGGTGCCCTCATCCAGCATTTTAAATAATGTCTCACTGTCAATCACATGACCCAGATATTTATCAATATCCTCCAGATGTACACGATTGACAGTCTCCGAATTCGTTGCCACACAGTCACTGATTACGTATCCCTCATAATCGAGATAAAATGCATCCGTAACGGTAGCCCTGATGCAGCAGTTCGTTTTCGTGCCCACAATAATCACATTTTTCACATCATTTTCTCTGAGGACAAGGTCAAGGTCTGTTGCAAAAAATCCGCTGTACCGCCTTTTTTTAATCACATAGTCAGACTCCTCTACAGGAAGCATCGGGTCGATCTCCTCCCCGCCGCTGCCTTCGATGCAGTTCGGACGCATGGCTGCCGCTTTTCTGTCGAATTTCCCCTTCCGGTTGCAGTGCTGGAGATATACAACAAGTACATCCTTTTCTCTGCACTTATCTAAAACCCGTTTGATCTTCGGCAGGATTTCCCGGTTCTGCGGGTAAAATACAAGTCCGTCCGGGTCCGTAAAATCCTTTACCATATCCACGATCAGCAGTGCTGTCTTTCCCATACATGCCCCTCCATTCTTTTTACATTTAAAGTTCATTCTTAAATCCGCGCACCTTGACATTTTTGTATTTCACGATTGAAACTACCGCAAGCACTGTTACCATGATGATATATGGAATGATATCGAACAGTCCTGCTGCCGGTCCTGCATAGATACTTAAGTTTACGGCCAGTGACCTCGCAACACCAAACAAAATCGCATAGAGTGACGATAATACCGGTTTCCCCTGTCCGCAGTAGATTGCCGCGATTGCGATAAAACCACGGCCCGCCGTCATATCATTGGTATAAAGGCCGAGGCGCTCTACCGAGAGGTTCACACCTGCCAGAGCACAGCAGAAGGCACCGATCAGGACTGCTGCATATTTATAAAAGTTTGTTTTGATACCAAGGCTCTTCGCAGAATCTTCATTCTCACCGACAACCCGTACATAGATTCCAAACTTCGTCTTATACATCAGAACTGCAAACGTGGCTATTCCGATAAATGCCAGATACGTGATCGGCGGATGGCCGCTTAAGATTGCCCCAATGATTGGGATATCTTTAATCAACGGAATATTAATCTTAAACTTCGCAATATTCACATTCGTCAGGTTGATGTTCGCCGTCTCCATCATCTTCATGACAAAACCTGCAATCGCAGGGGCAATCAGGTTGATGGCAAGACCTACGACGATGACATTTCCTTTATAAGTAATGCCCATAACAGAGAATACCAGTCCGTAAACCAGTGTACTTAAAATCGCCAGAATAACTGCCAGGGCCAGATTCCCGGTAAAGAACATTACCAGTGTGGAAATGAATGCACCGTTTAGCATCATACCTTCCAGTGCGATATTCAGCACGTTCGCCTTATATGCGAACATACCACCTATTACGCAGAGGATAATCGGCGTACTGTGATACACAGTATCATACAAAATGTTGTTAATCAGTTCCATTATGCAGCCTCCTCCCTTTTCTTTGCACTCTTCTTACGGAAAGAAAAATTCGTCCGCTCGGAGATGAATTTCACCGCCAGGAAGAGGATGATCAGTCCCTGGATCAGTGCCACAATTTCTTTCGGAACACTCGTGTACATGTTGATATTATCGCTTCCTGTCTTTAATGCTGCATAGAAGATGGCCGCAATCAGGATTCCCCCCGGGGAATGTCCGCCCAGAAGTGCAATCAGCATACCATCCCAGCCAAGTCCCGGTGTTCCGGAAAAACTTAATGTATACTTGAACTGTTCACTCATCATATAGCCTGATCCGGCAAGTCCTGCCAAAGCCCCGCTGATCAGCATCAGAATAATCGTCTTCTTAGCCACATTCATGCCGGCCGCCTCAGCAAATTCAGGATTCTTTCCGATTGCTGTCAGCTCATACCCAAGCTTTGATTTCTTCATCACAATATACATAATAATTAATACAATAATCGCTATCACAAAAAACATTGTCAGACGGGAGCGCCCGAATCTGGAAAACATCGCGCTCTCCTGAATGGTCGGTGTCGCAACATAACCGGAGCTCAAGTCACGGAAAACGCCTGTGGAAAGGTATTCCAGTGCTTTTGCCATTGCGTAGTTCAGCATCAGCGTTACTACCATCTCATTTACCTTGCACTTCGCCTTCAAAAGCGCCGGGATCAGGGCAAACGCCATACCGCAGAGGATACCGACTGCGAAACAGATGACTTTATGTACCAGCGGATTCATTCCGGTAATATACGCACCCGCGATTCCTGCAAAGAAACCACCCAGCAGCATCTGGCCTTCCACACCCATGTTATAGAGATTTGCTTTGAACGTCACTGCGATTGCCAGACCTGTAAGGATCAGCGGTGATGCATAGTGGAGCGTATTCATAAATCCCGTGGAAGATAAAAATGACTTTTTCAGAAGTATCCAGTAAGTTTCCAGCGGATTCTCCCCGATGCATGCAATGACAATTCCTCCGATAATAAAGGCCAGCAGAATCGGCAGGACTGAATTGATTATATTCCTTAAAATATTTCCTTTTTTATTCATGAGCTGCCCCCTTTTCCCCCGGCTGGATACCTGCCATCAGAAGTCCGATACTTGCCGTCGTCACTTCATCCTGACAAACACGTCCGGAGATTTTCCCTTTATACATAACGATCATGTTATCTGAAAGGCTTAAGATTTCTGAAAGTTCACTGGATACCAGAATTACAGCGTTTCCCTCATCCCTGAACTTTAAAATCTGTTTGTGGATAAATTCGATAGAACCGATATCTACACCTCGGGTAGGCTGACAGGCAATCAGAAGCTTCGGGCCCGCAGACAGTTCTCTGGCAACAATGATCTTCTGCGCATTTCCCCCTGACAGGCTGGATACATTCCCGTTCAGGTCGCCGATACGGATATCAAATTCCTCGATGTATTTGTCCCTCTTTGCCCGGATGGCCTTCTGGTCAAAGATCCCCCTTTTGCAGACATCCGGACTCCCGTGGTATCCTGCAATACAGTTCTCCGATATATTCATATCCCCGCAGAGTCCCTGCGCATAACGGTCCTCCGGAATGATGCCAACCCCGGATTTCCGGAGCTGTGCCGGCCAGTCATTGGTCACATCTTTTCCAAGAAATGTTACCGTTCCCTTTGTGGACTCCATCAGTCCGGTCATCAGCTTTACAAGCTCCGACTGTCCGTTTCCTTCCACACCGGCTACTCCCAGTATTTCTCCTTTATGGACTTTGAAGGAAATCTCAGATACGACTTCTTTTCCGTAGTCATTGATCGTAGACAGGTCCTTCACTTCATATATGACTTCATCCGCTATTGGTTCTTTTCTCTCATTATTTACGGTCAGTACAACATTTCTTCCGACCATCATCTGTGCAAGCTCCGCCTCGTTGGTATCTTTCGTCTTCACATGTCCGATGACCTTCCCCTGCTTGATGACGGTAATGCTGTCGCTTAATTCCATGACCTCGCGCAGCTTATGTGTGATTACAATAATCGTCTTTCCCTGTTTCTTCATGTTCTTCATGTTCTTCAGGCTGACCATGAGGTCATCTACTTCCTGCGGTGTCAGCACTGCCGTAGGCTCATCCAGTATCAGGATGTCGACATTACGGTAAAGCATCTTCAGAATCTCTACCCTCTGTCTTCCGCCTACTGAGATATCCTCGATCTTATCGAGGGGATTTAACTCAAAATGATATTCGTCTATTAACTTCTGTACCTTTTCAATCTCTGTCTTTGAATCTACAAAAGGGGATTTTCCCTTCTTTATCTCAACACCAAGCAAAATATTCTCATACACGGTGAGGCTGGGCACCAGCTTAAAATGCTGATGCACCATACCGATCCCATTTGCTATTGCATCAATGGGGCTGTTCATCTGAACCTCTTTGCCGCGGATCAGGATTTTCCCACTGGTTGGCTGCAATAAGCCGTAGAGCATATTCATAAGTGTCGACTTTCCGGCGCCGTTCTCACCGACGATACATTTGATTTCCTGTTCTTCCACACTCAGGCTTATCTTATCATTAGCCGTGAAATCGCCGAACTTTTTTGTCAGATCAACCACTTCTATCATGCTCATTTATGTACCCTCATTTCTTATTTACTTAATTGTTACATTCTTGCATGTGCCCGGGTCGAATTCTTCGCCAACCTGTGCATTTGTTACCTTGATTGTCCCATCAGCAATCTGTGCCTTCAGGTCATCAATGTATGTCATGATCTCATCCCATTTTGCCTGTGCCTCATCTGTATCAGCCAGAGCATTTTTGATCTGGGTCAGGTCTGTGATATCTGTTGCGCCTGATGCAAGTGAGAATGTCTGAAGTCTGTCAATGTCATTGATTTTTCCGTCCACATATGCCTTTGTGATATCAAATACCGGAACAGATGTATTCTTAATAACACTTGTCAGGATATATCCCGGCTGCATATCGTCTTTGTCTGCATCTACGTGGATTGCCAGCTTGCCGTCTTCTTTTGCCTTAGATGCAACACCGTCTCCAACGCTTCCTGCTACTGCGTATACGAGGTTTGCCCCCTGGTTATAATAAGTTCCTGCCACTGTGCTTCCTGTTGCCGGATCAGCGAATCCTGCATCATATTTTGCATAGTAGTCATAATTTACTCCGAGGTCTTCAGCTGCCTTGTTGATTCCTTCAACAAATCCGTAAGAAAATACTGTGATACCGTTTGAATTGGTTCCGCCTACGAATCCGATTGCACGTCCGCCTTTGTCAAGGTCCGTGAACTTATAATTTTCAGCCGGGAACAGTACATCTTTGTTCTCAAGCACCTGTACGCCGAGTGCCCCTGCTATGTAAGAAGCCTCATGCACATCAAACAGTGCACAAATGACATTATCATGGATTACATTGCCGCTCTCATCTACGTTCGGGTTGTCATTGACACAGACAAATGTTGTATCCGGGTACATCTCTGCAATTGGTTCTGAACCGCCGACTCCTTTAATCAAAGCATCGAAATCGTATTCCAGGTTAAAGATAACATTGTATCCATCTTCCGCCAGTGTCTCAAGTGCAGCCGGGATTCCGTTCGTAGGCTCAACTACCTTGTACTCTACTCCCAGTTCATCAGCCGCTTTCTTAGCGCCTTCTACTGCAGTCTGATTGTAACCGTTGTCATTCTGTCCTGCGGAATCACAGACGATTGCAATCTTCACATCACTTTTCTTGCCGGAGTCCGCGCTCTTTTCGTCCTTGCTTCCCCCGCCGCAGGCTGTCAGACAGCCTACTGTCATAGCCGCTGCTAATAACACACTCAACACTTTTCTGCTTTTTTTCATAATGTTCCTCCTTTTTCTTTCACATCTTGAATTTATTTGACCTGCTCAATATAAAACTTATATTGATCTGTCCGATAGTAACATTTGAAGCTTTCAATCGGCAGCTCCTTGCCCTGGACGACTCCGTATGTCGTGCTTCCGAATAATATGACGGGCATCTGTTCATCAATATCCAGATATTCTGCAATTTCTTCTTCCGTCAGGACCGCCTCAATCGTCCTTCTTGACTTCGCAAATCTGACTCCGTACTGCTCTCTGAGAAGATCATATAATGACTGGGTGCTGAAATCATACTTCTCAATCCCCGGAAATAACTTGCGCGGGAGATAGGTGATCGTATAATTCAAAGGCTCCCCGTCTGCCATCGTGATTCTCTCTAGGCGGAACAGCTCATCTCCTACCGCTGTGTTCAGCAGCCTTGCCCGCTTGGCATCTGCCGGAACAATTTCACTGACTGTCACCTTCTTGGAAGGATTCCTTCCCAGTCTGATCACATCATCCGTACAGCTGGTGATCGCGAACAGGTTCTGGCTGTAATCATCGCTTTTTACATATGTTCCTTTCCCCTGCACTTTGTAAAGATAGCCACTTGTCACCAGTTCGTCAATAGCCCTCCTGACTGTGATGCGGCTGACCTGGTACTGCTCCATCAGCTCTCTTTCACTTGGAATGGGGCATTCTGGTTCAAATTCCTCTTCCTCGATCTTCTGGATCAGTTCCTTTTTTAGGACAAAATACTTTGGTACGCGTTCCTCTTCCATTCACTTCCTCCCTTGCTGACGTTATGTCATCATGTCGTTATGTCGTCATAACCAGTTGTAATTATATAATAATCCTATTTTCAAAAAAGTCAACACTTTAACCATTTTTTTATTTACTGCCGATTCATTTTTGTTTATTTTCACATATTTTAAGTGTTTATTTTGTGAAAAGTGCTCAGCAAAAAAGTAAAAAAAGACAGCCTTCTTTATCCGCTTTATAAAAGCTGAATAAAAATGCTGTCCTTTTTCATAACCAGTCGGGATGTTTCTGAGGAAAATTATCATTTCCTGCCTACAGGGCCACCTGGTCTATATAAAACTTATATTTATCCGTCCGGTAATAGCACTTGAAATTCTCAACCGGCTGTTCCTGTCCGTTGACCTCCCCGTAAGTGGTGCATCCGAACAGTATGACCGGCATCCCCGGTTCAATATCCAGATACTCGGCAATCTCGTCTTTCACGAGCACAGCCTCAACCGTTCTGCGTGCCTTTGTAATATTGACATGGTACTCTTCCCCGAGCACCTGATACAGAGACTCTTTCCCAAAATCATGCTTTTCAAGCCCCGGAAACAGCTTCATCGGCAGATATGTAAGCGTATAGTTCAACGGCTCTTCATTGGCATATAAGACCCTCCCCAGCTGGAAAACCTGATCCGCAGCTGTCAGATTCAGTGCCTTTGCCCTCTTTTTATCTGTCGTAAGAACCTGCGATACAATCACCTGCTTGGTCGGTGTCATCCCCATATTGCGTACAGCCTGGGTACAACTGACTAAAGAGAACAGATCATTGCTCTTCTCATCAGTCTTTACATAAGTCCCTTTCCCCTGTACTTTATACAGGTATCCCTCGACAACCAGCTCATCAATCGCCTTGCGTACGGTAATCCTGCTGACCTGATGCTGCTCCATCAGTTCACGCTCACTTGGTATCGGCCCGTCCGGAGTATATTCCTCCATCTCGATCTTGCGGATAATCTCCTTCTTTAACTGATAATATTTTGGCACACGTTCCTCGTTCATAACATACCTTCCTGTTCCTTGACTGCTGCTGATAAATTCAACCGGCAATACTTCGCTTTTGTGCAGACAGTTCTTTATATAGATTATAGCAAATCTTCCCGGGCTTTAAAAGGGGCTTTCATTGGGATCACTTAATACTTCATATATTCCCCCTGAAAAAATTTAGCCAGATTCCATATAATCTTCTCCATATCAAGAACAGTATATATCTCTTCATCCGCCAGAATCATCTTCTTCTCTATCCAGATCTCATTGCAGGCACTCTCACTTTCCGGTCTCTGAATCTCAGTATACTTTCCCGGGTCAAGTATATATGGCTCTCCCGAATATAAGATTCCCAGCTGGTAATTCTGGTACTCAAAGATAAAAACAAGCGTCCTCTCCTCCTCCGGCTCTGTCTCTTCTATACACAAAACCGGCACAATCCCGCCTTTATAATTACAGACCCCGGTAAAATGTTCGGGGAGGCAGGGCATTCTGGATATCTTCAGCTCACGGCATATTTCCCTGATGTCCCTGAACTCAAACGCATAATTTTTCTTCTTCCCGCGTATGCATAGCAGTTCGCGGTCATTCTCTATCTCCATATGTTCCCTCTTTCATATAAATCAAACAGTATTTCCAGGTCAAGTGCCGTACAGATCTTCCCGCTTCCCATAATGCTCATTCCGCTTGCCCCTGTTTTACGCCGGAAGTCGACTCCAAACAGGGCCGGGAGCTGTTTTATAACAATGCGCTTCTGTTCATACATGCTGTCCACAAGCAGACACCCTTCCTTTTCTGTTCCCTTCGCATATACGATGGCAGCTGTATCCGGTGTCTCCCCTCCCAGACTATAGAATTTTCTCAGGTCAACGAGCGGCACCATACGTTCTTCGAACAAAATATAATTACGCCCATTGATTTCTTGTATATTCTGCCTGTTCTTACCATATTCCAAAAACCGGAACACATAACGTGCAGGAATAGAAAACCGGTACTCTCCAACTCTGAAGCGGATACACTCCATCGTTGCCAGTGTAAGCGGAACGACCAGCGTAAAGGTACTGCCTTTTCCTGTCTCGCTCTCAATATACAGGTTTCCTCCGGCATTTTCCAAAACATTCTTTACAACATCCAGACCCACACCCCTGCCGGAATATTCCGTCACTACATCCTTCGTCGTAAATCCCGGGTGGAGGAGCAGGTCCATAATTTCCTGTCTGCTGTACTCTTCTTCTGGTTTGGAGAGGATACCCATACTTCTTGACTTTTCCAGAATCTTGTCCTGGCTTATTCCTCTTCCGTCATCTGAAATCGTAATCAGCACCTCTCCTACTGTGCTTTCCACATTAAACTCTATCTTCCCTTTCGGGTCTTTTCCCGCTGCGATCCGCTCTTCAGGAGGTTCTATCCCGTGGTCGACCGCATTTCTTATCAGATGCAGAAGAGCCTCTGAAATATATTCAACAACACTTTTATCCGCTTCTATATCTCCACAGCTAGCCTTAAAATCGACCTCTTTCTTTTCATCCCGGCAGATATCTCTAAGAATCCTGCGAACCTTTGGGACGATCCGTTCAACCGGTACCATGCGCATCTCCATGACTGTACGTTCAACTTCACTGATGAGCCGGTTGATCTGGTGGGCGGTGCCTTCTTTCAGGTCACTCATCCCGTTCTCCTCAAGCTGGGCCTCCAGGGACATCATCTGTATGATCATCTCACGGGCAAGGTTCTGCAGACGGTCAAGCCTGTCGCTGCGTACGTTCAAAAAGTCATTCTCGGGATTTGATGCTGCTGCAGGCGCGGCAGGCTCCGGTTCCTTCTTCCCAGCCGCCGTGTTTTCCTTCAGTATCTCACACTGGGCAACAAACAGGCCTCCCCTTAATATATCCATAACCTGTTCTTTGTGTTCGCTCTGGAAACGGATAAAGACTCCGTGTTCAGCAATTTGCTCCGCTTCACTCTGTGCACTTTCCAGATTCGCAGGGAGGGTCTCCAACTCCGTGCACAGACCTGTAATCTGGCGCACAACCATAAATGCGCGGATATTTTCCATCCGGCATCCTTCCTCCAGCCTGATCCTTACGATAACCCCGGGCTTCTCCAACATCTCCCGGGGTCTGTCATCCTCCTCCCCGGCAGATTTCTGTTCTTTTATTTCCCCGCACACCTGCTCACTGCTGATTTTCTTCAGGTAGTCTTTTGCCCCTGCTTCCAGTACGGACGTATCTCCCGGTTCGTAACCAGCCAGCACCATGCACTTCATTTCATCTTCAATATAATCTGAAAATGCATACAGCAAATCAAACAACTCCGTTTCCGCCTGTTCGATTCCTTCCTGCTGTTCTCTGAACCAGGAAAATAAATCCTCCATCGTATGTGCCAGCGAAGATAATCCTTTCAGCCCCATCATTGCAGAAGAACTCTTTAGTGTATGCATGATCCGAAATATATTATGAATATCTTCCCCTGTGAAAGCATTCTTCTTTTCAGTCTCCAGAAGAACCGCACCGAGCTGTTCCGTCAGCTGTTTTGCCTCCATCAGATATACTTCCAGCATCTCCTGTGCATCTTCATCAAAGTATCCCATATTCTCACTCCGCCTGTTCTATGCTTTCATACCATACGCTGCGGTTTTTCCCGTTTCTCTTGCCATAATACAGTGCCTTGTCCGCACACGCGATACATTCCTCGATTCCTTCCTGTTGTCCGTAAACATGGAGCCCCAATGTAATCGTACAGAAAAATTTATCTTCCTTGTTCCAGATTCCAAATTGTTCTATGTCTTTACGGATCGTTTCACTAATCTCAAATGCTTCCTGCTCCGTCACATTGAAAAGCACAATCAGGAATTCTTCCCCGCCCCATCTCACAACTTTATGCTGGCGGCAGTGCGCCTCCATTATATTAGCAATACAAACGAGAGCCGCATCTCCGGCATCATGTCCATATGTATCATTCACTTTTTTAAAATCGTCGATATCGCACAGAATCACAACATTTTTCTTTTCCTCTACCCTGCTGCCTTTGATATCATCTAACAGATCCCCCACAACATATCTCCTGTTGTAGAGTCCCGTCAGACCATCCTTGAATGCAAGCTCATTCAGCTTGCTCATGGTCGTCTTCAGTTCTGTGTTCATCCTGTTCAAATCGTCTTTCTGGCACTTCATTTTCAAATGCGCTACTACGCGTGACTGAAGCTCACCTTTGACAAAAGGTTTTTTAATGTAATCACATGCCCCCAGCGTAAATCCCTTCACTACATCATCATCTTTATCTTTCGATGTCAGATAGACAATGGAAGCGTTATTCTGATCCCTCATTTTCAGCTTGTCAAAGAGCTGATATCCATCCGTATCCGGCAATACGACGTCCAAAAGAATCAGATCCGGCTGGTACTGTTCTATCATATCCAGCGCCTCTGCCCCGGTATGTGCCTCACAGAGAAATATATCTGTATCCCGAAGCGCTGCTTTAATCTGCTGGCAGATCATAAGACTGTCGTCCACCACCATTACAATTTGTTTCCTTTCCGTTTCCATCATAGTCCCTCCATCTATTGTATCTGCATACTATATCTCATAAATATATCATTTCATGTCTGACTGTACTTATTTCCAACACACCGTCTTCTGACCGGAAAGTAATCGTCCTTCCATAGCTTCCCCCGGTATCTTCCCCGGCAATCCGGACGCCCTCTTCCTGCAGTGTTTTCTTCACACTCTGTATATTCCAGTACCCGATATCCCAGCCCTTTTCTACGCCGCGGAACATCCTGGCACCGCCTGCAATCTTCGCTGTCAGAGTTCTCCTGCTGGCTCCCTGCCTGCAAATCTCACTGATCAGCTCACGAGTCCCTTCCACTGCAAACTTATATACATTCTCCTGATTTACCGCGCGGCTCTTGTCCGGTAAAATCACATGGGCCATTGCAGCTACCTTCGTCTTCGTGTCATATAGACATACTCCTACGCACGATCCCAGTGCGTAAGAAACCAATGCCTGGCCGTTTCTGGCCGTTTTTCCTTCAGCAATTCCCACCACGATTTTTTCCATAGTATTACTCCCTGAGCTTATCCAGTATGGCAGTCATTGCTGTCATCTCCGGCCAGAACAGTATCCGTCCGACATAAGCATGGCCTCCCATACGGAATACATTCTCGATCAACAGCACGTCATCACTGACCTGCAGATGTCTTGCAAGCGGAACACCCAGGATCGCACCTCCCATATCAATGCACATATCGGGTACAGACACATCTGTCTCCATCCCGGTAACCTGTGACAAGGCGCGTATATAGGAACCGCACATAATGTTTCCAAGCTCACTTAACACAGACAGCTCCATTTCATCCAAAGCCGTCAGGTCCCTCTCTTTCTCTTCCAGCATCGCATCCATAACTGCACGCGTAAACGCTTCATCCATCAGGAAGAGGAACATCCCCTTGAGTTCACCAAATACTTGAATCAGAATGCCCGCCTGCAGTTCTTCCTGTATGTCAAGCTCATCAAAAATGTCTTGGTATTTCACGAATCTGAGAGTCGGCACCCCTACTTCAAGCGGATGCTCCATCATCATTGAAAGAGATGCGACCGCATTTCCCGTCCCGATGTTTCCCAGTTCCTTTAATATATCCTTTGCTATATCATCCAAAGCTAAATAATTTTCCATCTGTATCCTTCTTTCCTGTCCCGGTACCGCGTATCCTAAATACTTTGCCCGGTGCTGTATTAAAGTTCAAACTGTTCTACCAGTTCTCTCAGCATCTGGGCCTGGGCTGACAACTCCTCGCTTGCTGCTGCACTCTCTTCCGATGTGGCAGAGTTACCCTGCACAATATCGGAGATCAGCTCAACACTCTTTCTGATCTGGGCGATTGCATCTGCCTGCTGTTCGGAGAGCCTGGATATGTCCCCGACCATCTCGTTAACGGTCTCGGCACCTTCTACAGATGTCTTTAATGTACGGGCTGTCATACTGGCAGCCTCATAGCCTTCTCTGACAGCCTCTGAGTTCTTCTCCGCAAGGTCTGCAGTCAGCTTGGACGCACTTGCGGTCTTGGCCGCAAGCCGGCGCACCTCTCCTGCCACAACTGCAAAGCCTTTGCCAGCATCACCTGCCCTTGCTGCCTCTACAGACGCATTCAGGGCCAGTATATTCGTCTGAAATGCGATGTCTTCTATCTCCTTGACAATGCCTGTAATTTCTTTCGAGTTTTCCTGAATCTCTTTTATGCTGCCCTGCAGCTTCTCCATCTGCTGGTTGTTCTCCAGAATGCGGTCTCTTACTTCAGACGCATAGTCTCTGGACTTCACAGCTTTCTCTGCGTTGACGCCTACGCTTTCAGCAATTTCATTGATGCTTACGGCAAGCTCTTCGATCGAGCTCGCCTGTTCAGACGCCCCCTGTGCCAGCACCTGGGCCCCGTCAGATACCTGCTCTGCCCCTCCTGACACCAGCTCCGAACTGCTGCTGATCTGCCTCATGGAATTTCTGAGCATCTTCCCAATCTCTTCCATCGATTCACCGAGAGCGATAAAATCCCCCTTGAACTTTATATCACATGTATAGTTCAGCCGTCCGGCCCCCAGAGCGAGCAGGCCTTTTCTCAGTTCCGAAACATAGAGGCTTAAGGACCGTGCTGTGGAACGGATATCATCAGCCAGTTCACCAAATTCATTGGCGGATTCGTAATCCAGTTTCACATCCAGCTGGCCATTTGCAATCTGGCTGGCTGCCCCCTTCACTGCTATAATAGGCTGCACTGTGCTTCTGGTAATCGCAATCCATAAAAAGATGGTAATCAGGACACAAAAGGCCGCAAGCATACTCAAGAATGTAATGACACTGACATTCTGTTTTTTAACGGTTTCCAGACTGGCTTCTGCATCTGCTTTGGAGGCTTCCTCGACCTCATCTACAACACTGATTACAGTTTCCGCCTGTGGCTCGTATTCCTTAAAATAGACATCAAATGCCGCCTGGTCATTATTCTGCTCAAGATATGTATAAACGCGCTGTCGGGCCTCTTTTAATTTTCCATATTCATCAGAAAGCTGGTCTACTTTTTCTCCGCCGCTGATATATCCCGAATTAAGCTCTGTTATCCCTGCATCAACATTTTTCGCTGTTTCCTGAATAATCTGCATGCACTCTTCTTCATCAACCACATTATCTGTTGTAGATATGATCGCAAGATTTTTTACAATCTGTAAAATATTCGTGCTCACTTCATGTGAAGTCTCAACATTTGCAAACGGGCCGCTGTACAGCGCCTCCATTCTTTGTCCAAGATCACGAATACTCAGAACCGATAATATAACCGTCAGGATATACAGTGCTATGACCGTGGCAAATGCTGCCATCAGCTTTCGCCCCACTCTCAGATTCTTAAAAAGTCCCTTCATAGCTTTTTCCTCTCCTATGTATTAGCTTTCCAGAATATATGCAACTACCTTTTGTAGTTCTTCTTTTTTAAATGGTTTCACTATAAATTCCAGAGCACCGCAGCCAATCGCCTTCTGGATCATCATCTCCTGTCCGATTGCAGAACACATAACGACTTTAGCCTTCGGGTCATATTCAATAATCTCACCCAGTACTTCGATCCCTGACTTTCCGGGCATAGTAATATCGAGCAGAACAAGGTCCGGGCTTTCCCTGCGGTAGATGGCAACCGCCTCATCCCCGTCAGCCGCCTCCAGAATATTATTATATCCTGCCTTTTCCAGTGTTTTTCGTATGGTCGTCCTCATAAACACAGCATCATCTACTATCATTATTTTATTTTCCATATCTTTTCCTCCATCTTTTTTAAAGCCCCTGATCTCTTATGCATTCTCTGACTTTCTGTATACTGCCGGATACACCTGCTCCAGACTTGTCTCTTCCCTGGAGAGCAGTTCCGCGTGACCTATGAACAGATACCCTCCGGGATTCAGGTTTTCCTCAAGCCGTGAAACAAGCTGCTTTCTTGACACCTTGTCAAAATAAATCATGACATTCCGGCAGAATATAACGTCAAACTTTCCATTCTGTCTCATCGGCTCCATCAGATTATGCTTCTGAAACCTTATGTTATACCTGAGGTTTTCATTTACCCGGAAATTATTTTTATCGATATCCTGACAATACTTCTCCCGCCAGGACAACGGGATATTTTCACGTTCCCGTTCCGGATAGATGCCCTGTTCTGCCTTCTTAAGTACTTCCTCCGAAATATCCGTGGCAAGGATTCTCACATTCGGCAGTTGTCCTCCCTGGTCCTGATATTCCTGAAGACACATCTTAAGTGTATAGCATTCCTCACCTGTGGCACAGCCGGCGCACCATATTTGGCAGGATCCATACCTTTTCTTTAGAGCTAGCTCCGGCAGGACCCTCTCTTTGAGTATAGTAAAATGTTCCGGTTCCCGAAGGAAATACGTAAAGTTTGTCGTCAGCCGGTTTACCATTCCGCCTGCAATCTCACCGGTCCGGTCCTTCTGAAGCATTTTCAGATACTCCGCAAACGTTTCTGCACCGCACCGTTCAAGCTCTTTTACCATTCTGCATTCGATTAATATCTTTTTATTTTTAAGATTAATTCCGTATTGTGTACGGAAATATTCCACAATATCCAAAAACTCCTGATCTGTAAGCCTAATCACTTCTTTTCCCCCACACGCCGTCCCCCAACGGCAGTATTGAATCAGTTAATCCAGTCCCGGCACTTGCTTCTCCTGTAGAATCACCTGCCATACCTGCAAGATGTCCTTGTTCTGTCCTGAATATGATACCACAGGCAAAACCTCTCGCGCCTTCCGGTAAACACTCTTTATCGCTTTCCACAGACTGGCCATAATACACTACCAGCTCCTCTTCATAAAAAGAAATCCCCATTACCCGGTCAGAGGCCAGCGGCACTCTCAAAATTTGGGGCCGCATCACTACAGCCACTATCTTATCCCTGTCTATATATACGGTCTGCCCTTCCCGCTCCAGTATAAGGTACTGTGCCGCCTCTTCTGCCGGCGTTTTCCATACTTCTGTCCCTTGTTCCTCTGCCGCCTGTATGGGCGTGTCCATCTCTGCTGCCTTTTTCAGCAGCTTTGCGTCCAGCATATATCCCCAGCGTTCGCCGTCAGCCAGCTGTATTTTCGCCACCGATTTCAGAAAATGGTTCTGACTGTTGATAACCGGCTCCGTCAGCGGGAACTCTCTCAGATAGCTGCTTTCTACAATCCCGTCTATTCTGCTGGCTAAGATTCCTGCCGCCTCCCGGTCAATACAAAAATCATCCGGGCAGGTACTTTGTATATCGTCTGCCTTCAGTAGTATACAATACCTGTGTACAGTATTTCCGCTGTCCGTATGACCTCCTGCGGTATGCAAAAAATCAACAAAAGACAGCTCTGTCACCTGGTCTGCATCCATGATTCTTTCTACACAGGAAAGAGTAAGCAGATAAAAAACCGCATCCACCTCAAACACCAGATAAGAACTGTCCATCTTTTCCATCCATAACCGCCCCCTCAAATTCAAGCTAGTTTAATCATACTTTATTCCTGACGTAAACACAAGATAACCGTTAGTTTTTGTTAAATATTTTTATATTACAAGTGTTTCCCCTGTGATTTTCCGTCTGTTTTGTTCACCTCTGCAGGTAAAAAAAGAGCCGGCGGCTAAATAGCCGTCAGCTCCTTTTTCTATTCTTCTTCTGCAAGTACCAGTTCTTCCTCAATATCTAGTTCTTCGTCAAAGTCTATCTCGTCATCCATTTCAAATTCCGTGCTCAGTTTAACATCACGGTACTTTCTCATACCTGTACCAGCCGGAATATGCTTACCGATGATTACATTTTCTTTCAGTCCGACCAGATGGTCAACTTTACCCTTGATTGCAGCTTCCGTCAGAACCTTTGTTGTCTCCTGGAAGGATGCTGCCGACAGGAAGGAATCTGTTGCAAGGGATGCTTTTGTGATACCAAGCATAATCTGCTCGCCCGTTGCCGGCTCTTTGCCTTCTGCTTCAAGCTGTTCATTCACTTCATTGAATTCCAGCACATCTGCCATTGTACCCGGCAGGAATTCGGAATCACCGCGCTCCTCGATACGAATCTTCTTCAGCATCTGGCGCACAATAACCTCGATATGCTTATCGTTGATCTCAACACCCTGCAGGCGGTACACACGCTGTACTTCCTGAATCATATAATCCTGAACGGCACGTAAGCCTTTGATCTTCAGGATATCATGAGGATTCACGCTACCTTCTGTCAGTTCGTCTCCGGCCTCTAATACCGCGCCGTCCTGTATCTTGATACGGGAACCATACGGGATCAGGTATGCCTTGGACTCTCCTGTCTCACTATTTGTTACGATGATCTCACGCTTCTTCTTTGTATCGCTGATCACTGCAGTACCTGCAAACTCTGTGATAATGGCAAGACCTTTCGGCTTTCTTGCCTCAAAAAGCTCCTCGACACGAGGAAGACCCTGTGTGATATCATCACCGGCAACACCACCCGTATGGAATGTACGCATGGTCAGCTGTGTACCCGGCTCACCGATGGACTGTGCGGCAATAATGCCGACAGCTTCGCCGACCTGTACTGCTTCTCCCGTTGCCATGTTCGCTCCGTAACACTTGGAGCATACACCATTCTTGCACTTACATGTAAGCATGGTACGGATCTTAACGCTTTCTAAGTGGTTGCCCTTTGCATCCACACCCTTTTTCATGACTTTCTCCGCACGTCTCGGAGTAATCATGTGGTTTGCTTTTACAAGGACATTTCCATCTTTATCTTTAATATCCTCACAGGAGAAACGTCCTGTAATACGCTCCTGAAGGCTCTCAATCTCTTCATTACCATCCATGAATGCTTTGACATACATTCCCGGAATTTCTTTTCCTTCTTCCACACAGTCGCTGTCATGAATGATCAGTTCCTGGGAAACGTCGACAAGACGTCTTGTCAGGTATCCTGAATCGGCTGTACGCAGGGCTGTATCAGACAGACCTTTACGGGCACCATGCGCAGACATGAAGTACTCCAATACGTCCAGACCTTCACGGAAGTTCGACTTGATAGGCAGCTCGATTGTACGGCCCGTTGTATCGGCCATAAGTCCGCGCATACCTGCCAGCTGCTTGATCTGTTTATCGGAACCACGGGCTCCGGAGTCAGCCATCATGAAGATGTTGTTATATTTATCAAGACCGGACAGCAGCGCCTCTGTCAGCTTATCATCGGTTGCCTTCCATGTCTCAACGACTTCTTTGTAACGCTCTTCCTCGGTGATCAGACCACGC
Organism: Faecalicatena orotica; assembly: GCF_905197545.1. NCBI lineage: Bacteria > Bacillati > Bacillota > Clostridia > Lachnospirales > Lachnospiraceae > Faecalicatena > Faecalicatena orotica. The sequence goes on along the minus strand of NZ_CAJJZH010000007.1, from coordinate 8,997 downwards.
TTGTAGTTCTTTGTGATCCTGTCAACGGTATTCTGTGCTTCCTCGATCATCTGAGGCTTCTCCGGCGGCACAGTCATATCGGAAATAGATACGGTCATAGCCGCTCTTGTAGAGAACTTGTAGCCGATCGCTTTTACGTTATCAAGCACTTCTGCTGTCTGTGTAGAACCATGTGTATTAATAACCTTCTCAAGGATCTGTTTGAGCTGTTTCTTACCTACATGGAAATCAACCTCAAGTATCAGGTCATTGCCCTCTACTTCACGATCCACGAATCCGAGGTCCTGAGGAATGATTTCATTGAACAGGAGCCTTCCTACTGTTGCCTCTATCACACCCGTCTTCTCGGTTCCGTCAGGCATCATCTTTGACACACGGACTTTGATTCTGGAATGCAGTGTTACATAACCATTTTCGTATGCCAGTATCGCTTCATTCGTACTCTTGAAGAACATGCCTTCACCTTTGGCACCAGGTCTTTCCTGTGTCAGGTAGTAGATACCAAGTACCATATCCTGTGAAGGAACGGCAACCGGACCACCATCGGATGGTTTCAGCAGGTTGTTCGGTGAGAGCAGTAAGAAACGGCACTCAGCCTGTGCTTCTACAGACAGCGGTACATGGACGGCCATCTGGTCCCCATCGAAATCGGCATTGTAGGCAGCACATACGAGCGGGTGCAGCTTGATCGCTTTACCTTCTACAAGGATAGGCTCAAATGCCTGAATACCAAGTCTGTGAAGTGTGGGGGCACGGTTCAGCATAACCGGATGCTCTTTGATAACTTCCTCGAGTACATCCCATACTTCCGTCTGAAGTCTTTCCACCATCTTCTTTGCATTTTTGATGTTATGCGCGGTTCCGTTTGCAACCAGCTCTTTCATAACAAAAGGCTTGAACAGCTCGATTGCCATCTCTTTCGGCAGACCGCACTGGTAGATCTTCAGTTCCGGCCCTACGACGATAACGGAACGTCCTGAATAGTCAACACGTTTTCCGAGCAGGTTCTGGCGGAAACGTCCGGATTTACCTTTCAGCATGTCAGATAAGGATTTCAGCGCCCTGTTTCCGGGGCCTGTAACCGGGCGGCCGCGGCGGCCGTTGTCAATGAGCGCATCAACAGCTTCCTGTAGCATACGTTTCTCGTTACGCACGATAATGTCCGGGGCTCCCAGTTCAAGGAGTCTCTTAAGGCGGTTATTTCTATTGATAATTCTTCTGTATAAATCATTTAAGTCAGATGTTGCGAAACGTCCGCCATCCAGCTGTACCATCGGACGTAAATCCGGCGGGATAACCGGAATAGCTGTCAGAATCATCCACTCCGGTTTGTTGCCGGATTCACGGAATGCTTCTACTACTTCCAGACGTTTTACGATTCTTGCACGCTTCTGTCCTGTTGCGTTGGTCAGGCCAGCCTGCAGTTCTGCATATTCCTTTTCCAGATCAATAGACTGGAGCAGTTCCTGAATGGACTCAGCCCCCATTCCGACACGGAATGAGCCATAGCCCCATTTTTCTTTTGCTTCCTGATACTCTGCCTCGGATAAGATCTGTTTGTACTGTAAGTCAGTTTCTCCTTTATCGAGTACGATATAAGAAGCAAAATACAGCACTCTCTCCAGTGTTCTCGGAGAAATATCCAGAATCAGTCCCATACGGCTCGGGATTCCTTTAAAGTACCAGATATGGGAAACCGGCGCTGCCAGTGCGATGTGCCCCATACGCTCACGGCGTACGGAGGCTTTTGTTACTTCAACACCACATCTGTCGCAGACAACACCTTTGTAACGAATCTTCTTGTACTTACCGCAGTGGCACTCCCAGTCCTTGCTTGGTCCGAAAATACGCTCACAGAAAAGTCCGTCTTTCTCAGGTTTCAGTGTTCTATAGTTAATGGTCTCCGGCTTGGTTACCTCACCTCTTGACCAGTCCATAATTTTTTCCGGTGAAGCCAGCCCGATTTTGATTGCATCAAAAGTCAATGGTTGGTATTGTTGTTCATTGTTACTTGTTGGCATATAAATGGCTCCTCCTATTCTTCGTCATCTATAAATTCATCAAAGTCGAGCTCTGCATCGTCTTCGAATTCATCGTCCTCAGGTTCCACATCCTCAAGTTCTTCCCCAACAAATTCCTGTTCTGTGAATCCATGTTCCCCGAGAGGTTCATCTTCATCACGGTATCTTCTGTCACCTTCGATAATAGAGTGCAGATCGGTCTCGCCGAAATCTACAGTTTCCATAATCTCTACTTCTGTATTGTCATCACGCAGCACTCGTACATCCAGTGCCAGTGACTGAAGCTCTTTTAAAAGTACCTTGAAGGACTCCGGAATTCCCGGTTCAGGGATGTTCTCGCCTTTAATGATTGCTTCATAGGTCTTCACACGTCCGACAACGTCATCTGACTTCACAGTCAGGATTTCCTGCAGAGTATAGGATGCACCATATGCTTCCAGTGCCCAAACCTCCATCTCTCCGAAACGCTGTCCGCCGAACTGTGCCTTACCGCCCAATGGCTGCTGTGTAACCAGTGAGTAAGGACCTGTAGAACGGGCGTGGATCTTATCATCTACCAGATGATGAAGCTTCAGGTAGTGCATGTGTCCGATTGTAACCGGGCTGTCGAAATACTCTCCGGTACGGCCGTCCCTTAAGCGGACCTTTCCGTCGCGTGACAGTGGGACTCCCTTCCACAGTTTTCTGTGTTCTCTGTTGTCAGACAAATATTCCAGAACTTCCGGAAGGAGCTCTTCGCCGTGTTTCTCCACGAATTCTTCCCATTCCAGATTCACGTAATCGTTTGCCAGATCCAGGGTATCCATAATATCAATCTCGTTCGCACCGTCGAAGACTGGCGTAGAGATATTAAATCCTAATGCTCTTGCCGCGAGGCTTAAGTGAATCTCAAGTACCTGTCCGATATTCATACGGGAAGGCACACCCAGCGGGTTCAGAACGATGTCCAGAGGACGCCCGTTCGGAAGATACGGCATATCTTCTACCGGAAGTACACGGGAAACAACACCCTTGTTACCATGACGGCCGGCCATCTTGTCACCTACAGAAATCTTTCTCTTCTGCGCAATATAGATGCGGACTGCCTGATTCACTCCCGGAGACAGCTCGTCGCCGTTCTCTCTTGTAAATACTTTGGCGTCTACGACAATACCGTATTCACCATGAGGCACTTTCAGGGAAGTATCTCTTACTTCACGCGCCTTTTCACCAAAGATTGCACGAAGCAGTCTCTCTTCGGCTGTCAGTTCTGTCTCTCCCTTCGGAGTTACTTTACCGACCAGGATATCTCCTGCGCGGACCTCGGCCCCGATGCGGATGATACCTCTTTCATCCAGGTCTTTCAGCGCGTCATCGCCGACACCCGGTATATCTCTTGTGATCTCTTCAGGCCCGAGCTTTGTATCACGTGCCTCTGCCTCATATTCCTCAATATGCACAGATGTGTATACATCATCCTGAACCATTCTTTCGCTCAGCAGAACGGCATCCTCGTAGTTGTAACCTTCCCATGTCATGAAACCGATCAGAGGGTTCTTTCCGAGCGCCATCTCCCCATTGGACGTGGACGGACCGTCAGCAATTACTTGTCCTTCCTCTACCCTTTCGCCTTTATCGACGATTGGTCTCTGGTTGTAACAGTTGCTCTGGTTACTTCTTAAGAACTTCGTCAGTTTGTAAGTCTTCTTCGTTCCGTCATCATGTCTGATTGTGATATCTGTTGATGTGGAGCGCTCAATCACACCGGCTCTCTCTGCAACGATGCAGACACCAGAGTCAACTGCAGACTTCACTTCCATACCTGTTCCGACAACCGGGGCTTCTGTTGTAAGAAGCGGAACCGCCTGACGCTGCATGTTGGATCCCATCAGCGCACGGTTGGCATCATCGTTCTCCAGGAAAGGAATCAGGGCTGTAGCCACAGAGAATACCATCTTAGGCGAAACGTCCATGTAGTCGAACTTGCTTCTCTCATATTCCTGTGTCTCTTCACGGTAACGGCCGGATACATTCTTATGAATGAAATGTCCTTCCGCATCCAGCGGCTCATTCGCCTGTGCCACGTGATAATTATCTTCTTCATCAGCTGTCATGTAGACAACTTCTTCTGTAACAATCGGGTTCTCCGGATCTGTTTTGTCAATCTTACGGTATGGGGCTTCCACAAAACCGTACTGGTTGATTCTTGCATAGGTAGCAAGTGAGTTAATCAGACCGATGTTAGGACCTTCAGGAGTCTCGATCGGGCACATTCTTCCATAATGGGAATAATGAACGTCACGAACCTCGAATCCGGCACGGTCTCTTGACAGACCTCCTGGTCCCAGTGCTGAGAGACGTCTCTTGTGGGTCAGCTCACCAAGCGGGTTGTTCTGGTCCATGAACTGTGACAGCTGGGAAGAACCAAAGAACTCCTTAACTGCCGCTGTTACCGGCTTGATGTTGATCAGTGACTGCGGGGAAATGCCTTCCTGGTCCTGTGTTGTCATTCTTTCACGGACAACTCTTTCCAGTCTGGACAGACCAATTCTGTACTGGTTCTGGAGAAGTTCTCCGACAGCACGGATACGTCTGTTGCCCAGATGGTCGATATCGTCGTCATTACCCATTCTGTATTCCAGATGGATGTTATAGTTAATGGAAGCTAAAATATCTTCCTTTGTAATATGCTTCGGAATCAGATCGTGAATATCCCTGCGGATCATGGATTTCAGTTCGTCGATATCCCCTGCTGATTCTTCCAGAAGTCCTGCCAGTACCGGATAATATACCTGTTCTGTCACTCCCACTTCCTTCGGGTCGATATCTACAACTGCCTGCAGGTCAACCATCATGTTGGAAAGAATCTTAATATTGCGTGATTCATCCTCTCCCTCTACCCACAGGTAAGGCACTGCTGCGTTCTGAATCTCATCTGCAAGTGTTCTTGAAATCACGGTTCCTTTTTCCGCCAGAATCTCTCCTGTCAGCGGGCTTGCAACGTCCTCTGCCAGTCTCTGTCCTGTTACGCGGTTCTTTAAAGCCAGCTTTTTGTTGAACTTATATCGTCCGACTTTCGCCAGGTCATAGCGCCTCGGATCGAAGAACATACTCGTAATCAGGCTCTCTGCGCTGTCTACCGCAAGCGGTTCGCCCGGCCGTATCTTCTTATATAATTCAAGCAGACCTTCCTGATAATTCTCGGCTGTATCTTTGCCGAAACTTGCAAGGATTTTTGGCTCCTCACCAAAGAGGTCGATGATTTCTGCATTCGTTCCGATACCAAGTGCACGGATCAATACTGTAATCGGCACTTTTCTCGTTCTATCTACACGTACATAAAAAACGTCATTGGAGTCTGTTTCATATTCCAGCCATGCACCACGGTTTGGGATGACTGTTGCTGAGTAAAGTTCTTTACCTAACTTATCATGGGCTATCCCATAGTAGATACCAGGGGAACGAACCAACTGGCTTACGATGACACGCTCAGCACCGTTGATTACAAAGGTACCTGTCTTCGTCATAAGCGGCAGGTCTCCCATAAATATTTCATGTTCGTTAATCTCATCGTTGTCTTTGTTGTAAAGTCTGACCCTTACTTTCAAAGGCGCAGCGTATGTTGCATCACGCTCTTTACACTCTTCGATTGTGTACTTTACGTCGTCTTCGCAAAGTGTAAAATCGACAAATTCCAGACTTAAGTGTCCACTGAAGTCAGTGATCGGGGAAATATCATCAAATACCTCTTTCAGTCCGTCATCCAGAAACCACTGGTAAGAGTCTTTCTGGACTTCGATTAGATTCGGCATCTCTAATACTTCTTTTTGTCTGGAATAGCTCATGCGTGAACTTTTTCCGTTTGTGATGGGACGAATTCTGTTTTTCTCCATTGACGTTTCACTCCTCATATATTTTTTGGCGGGCTACGAGTCGCCCTTCGTTAATTCCAGTAATATCGGGAAAGAGCCCTGTGACAGTAAATCGTCACTATAATGGCATACCTTTCCACAATAGTGCATTTTTTACTATATCACAAAGCTCTTCCTGCTGTCAACATATTTCTTACTAATTTCCGAAAAACCTCTTGACATCTGTCGATTTCTGTGGTATTAACGAACTCATCCGGCTTATGGGCCTGCTGTAAACTGCCCGGCCCGTAGGACATACAGTTCCTGTTTCCAAGCTTTCCGGCAATAACCGCCGTGTCCGTATAACCAGGAAATACAGTGATCCCGGGGGGCGTTTTCGTCGTTTCCTCCACTGCCTTTTCCAGCTCTTTCAAGAGGACTGAATCTTCATGTGTCTCTACGCTCGGCCTGTCACCAGTGATTCTATAGCTTCCATGTACACCGGGCACCTGTTCTTCTCCGTAGCGTATGGCCGACTGTACCAGGTCTGCCGCTTTTTCCGTGTTCATCGGCGGGGCCAGCCGCATATCAATCGTTGCCCTGCAGCTGTCTGGAACAACGTAGGGGCTGTACCCGCCGCCAATCTGCCCGAAGGTGACGGTAGAAGGCCCGAGTTCTTCGTGTACAGGGCATTTTTTTATTTTACTTCTTATATAAGTAAGTACAGCTGCCATTCCCGCAATGGCGTCCGCCCCCTTTTCCGGCATACTTGCATGTGCGGTCACGCCCTTTACTTCCACTTCAAACCATGTCCGACCCTTGTGGGACATCTGGATGTTCCCGTCAGTGGGCTCCATATCCACGATCCAGTCATTCTTTGTCACCCACTGTTCAGCAACCACTCTTTCCACCCCCGTCATGTCCCCTTCCTCATCGGATGTTCCGATAAACATGAGCGGGTATTCAGGCACGACAGCGCCCTCTTTTACTGCCTGCGCCATTTCCGCAAAAACCGTGAGCGCACACGCCAGACCAGATTTCATGTCGCATGCACCTCTTCCATAAATCCTGCCGTCCTGAATCTCCCCGGAAAATGGATTTTTTTTCCACCCATCTCCTGTGACTACTGTATCCATATGACAGATAAAAACAAGCGCCGGTGTTTTCTTACGCCCTTTTATTACCGCCCTGATATTAAAGCGGCCGTCTTCTCCTTCAGAACGCTCTGGTTCAACGCCTGCTCCCTTCAGATAATCAGATATGAAGGTGCCTATCTCCCTCTCATAGGTCCCCGGATTGGTGCTTTCTATGCGAATCAGCTGCTGTGTTAATGTTACTGCGTCAAAGATTGTTGTTTTCATATTATATCACTCTCCTGATAATCAACTGTTTCTATAGTATAACACGGCCGCCCCTGCAATGAAAGGTGGGCCTTTGCAGTAAAAAACAGACAGGGTTTTACTCCTGCCTGCTTTCTGCCGGGATCCCGGCTGCTATATAGCCTTATCTTCTGAATGCTGCTGCATTCCAGAACAATTCATTCTTAAACTGACGGATGGTTGTGTCTTTATCAATATAAACAGCCTCGATACCCATTGCTGCCGCCCAGTCTCCCATCTGTTCTGCTGTCAGGTCATAGGAGAATGCCGTATGGTGTGCCCCGCCTGCCAGTATCCATGCCTGTGCACCTGTCTTCAGATTCGGCTGCGGCGTCCAGAACGCTGTCGCTACCGGTAATTTCGGCATTGGTTTCTCTGTCTTTTTACAGTCTACGTCGTTAATGATGAGACGGAATCTGTCCCCAAGATCGATCAGTGAAGTTGCAATCGCAGGTCCTTCTTTTGCAGTAAACACAAGGCGGGCAGGATCTTCTCTGTCACCCATGCTAAGAGGCTGTGCCTTGATGCTGACAGGGCCGTCTGCGATCGTCGGGCACACTTCCAGCATGTGTGCCTGGAGGATTCCTTCCTTGCCCGGTACCAGATTATATGTATAGTCTTCCATAAAGGAGGTACCCTTTGCGTCCTTCATTCCCTCTGTCATGATCTTCATGACACGTACCATAGCAGCTGTCTTCCAGTCACCTTCTCCTCCGAAGCCGTAGCCTTTTTCCATCAGCCGCTGGATTGCAAGTCCCGGAAGCTGTTTCAGGCTTCCAAGGTCACCAAAATGTGTAACGATTGCCTGATAGTTTTTCTCCGTCAGGAACCTTTCGAATCCGATTTCAATACCTGCCTGTACGGCTACATGCTCTCTGAATTCCTTTTCATCTCTTCCTTCCAGAAGAATTTCGTATTTATCATAGTACTCTTCTACAAGTGCATTAATGTCTGCCTGAGATACCTGCGCCACAGCTTCGGCAATCTCATTAACCGGGTATGCATCGACTTCCCAGCCGAACTTAATCTGGGCCTCCACTTTGTCACCTTCTGTAACAGCAACATTTCTCATGTTATCCGCAATACGCATCACGCGGATATGGCTGCTCTCGATCACACCAACCGCAGTACGCATCCATGAACCGATCTCTGCCTGCACTGCCTTGTCACCCCAGAAGCCTACGATCACTTTTCTCTCCATTTGGAGTCGGCTGAAGATATGGCCATACTCCCTGTCACCATGTGCTGACTGGTTTTCATTCATAAAATCCATATCAATCGTATCATACGGGATTTCCTGATTGAACTGCGTATGCAGATGGAGCAGAGGTTTCCTGTACTCCTGAAGTCCGAGAATCCATGACTTCGCAGGCGAGAACGTGTGCATCCATGTAATCACACCCGCACAGCTTTCATCTGTATTCGCCTCGTTGAATGTCTTCCTAATCAGCTCATTCGTAATGAGAGTCGGTCTCCATACTACCTCATACGGAAGCATCCCGGAATCATTCAGCGATTCCACAATCTGTTTAGAATGTTCCGCAACATGTGCAAGACACTCATCCCCATATAAATCCTGTGATCCTGTGCAAAACCAAAATTTGTACTGTTTCTGCTGCATTTCTTTCATCCTCCTAAATTTCTGAATATTCAGACTTTCGGGAGCAAGGGGGTGGGGCCCCCCAGAAAACCGGGGGGGGCCCCCCCGCCACCCGGGTAATTAATTTTTTTTTTTTTTTTTAGTAGTATTGGGTGGGGGCGGGGTTT